>NC_022438.1:0-671604 GCF_000470775.1 Leifsonia xyli subsp. cynodontis DSM 46306 | reverse complement strand
TCAGCCTATTCGCCGGTCGCAGCGCCGATGTGAAGAAGCGCTTCCTGCGCCTCCTCTCCGAGCGGGTGAGCGCCCTCGGCATCGCACCGGCCGATCTGGAGGTGACCCTGACCGAGACCCCGCGCGAGAACTGGCTCATCCGCGGCCTCCCCGCCGACGAGCTGACCCTCCCCTACCGCGTCGCCCTCAGCTGACCCTCCCGCCCCCTCGACCATCGCTTCCTCACTTATTCACCCCTGCACACGGCGTGTCGCCTGAATAAGTGAGGAAGCGATGGTCGAGAGGGGCGGAGAGCCCGGGGGTTAGAGGACTTTGGAGAGGAAGCTGCGGGTGCGCTGGTGCTGGGGGTTCGCCAGCACCTCGCGCGGGGCGCCGGACTCGACGACGACACCGCCGTCCATGAAGACGAGCGCGTCCGCGACCTCGCGGGCGAAGCCCATCTCGTGAGTGACGACGATCATCGTCATGCCGGAGGCCGCGAGACCCTTCATGATCTCCAGCACTTCGCCCACGAGTTCCGGGTCGAGCGCCGAGGTGGGCTCGTCGAAAAGCATGAGCTTCGGGTCCATCGCGAGCGCGCGGGCGATAGCGACGCGCTGCTGCTGGCCGCCGGAGAGCTGCGACGGGTAGTGGCCGCCCTTCTCGGCCAGGCCGACGCGAGCGAACAACTCGTTCGCGCGCTCGACGGCTCGGGCCTTCGGGAGACCCTTCACACGGATCGGCGCCTCGACGATGTTCTCGAGCGCGGTCATGTGCGGGAACAGGTTGAAGCGCTGGAACACCATCCCGATCTCACGACGCTGCCGGTTCGCTTCCTTCGGCTTCAGCTCGTAGAGCTTGTCGCCGTGCTGGCGGTAGCCGACGACCTCGCCGTCGACGGACAGCCGGCCGGCGTCCACACGCTCCAGATGGTTGATGCAGCGCAAGAAGGTCGACTTGCCCGAGCCGGAGGGACCGATGATGCAGAGCACCTCGCCCGGATTCACGGACAGCGAGATCGAGGTGAGCACCTGGTTCGAGCCGAAGCTCTTGGAGACGCCCTCCGCTTTCACCAGGGGTGCGGGGTCGCTCATCCTCTGCCTCCCAGATCGTCGCCGGCCGGAGCGTCGGCCGCCGGGACAGCACCGGTGGCGACGGTCTCGGAGCGGTCGGGGCGGCGGACGCTGACGCCGCGCGAGAACCGCTTCTCGAGGAAGCGCTGCCCGACTATCAGCAGCGAGGTGAACAGCAGATACCACAGCGACGCCACGATCAGCAGCGGGATGGGCGTGTACGTCACCGCGGAGATGTCCCGCGCGACACCGTACAGATCGGTCGTCAAGGGGATGGCCGCCACCAGCGAGGTGGTCTTCAGCATCGAGATGACCTCATTGCCGGTCGGCGGGATGATGACGCGCATGGCCTGCGGAATGACGATCCGGGTCATGGTCTGCCACCACGACATCCCGAGCGCCCTGGCCGCCTCCTGCCCCGCGTCGACAGAGAGGAGTCCGGCGCGGACGATCTCGGCCATATAGGCGGCTTCGTTGAGCGCCAGACCGATGATCGCGATGACGAACGCGTTGGCCATGAAGCCCAGGCTCACGTCGAACCCGATGTCCGTCCACGGCACGCCGAGGACGATCGTCGGGTAGATCAGCGCGAACAGGCCCCAGAAGACCAGCTGCACGTAGACGGGGGTCCCGCGGAAGATCCACAGGTACAGCCAGGCGACCGCTGCGACCACCGGGTTCGGGGAGAGGCGCATCACGGCGAGCACAAGGCCCAGGACGACGCCGATGACCATCGAGGAGACCGTCAGCTGGAGAGTGACGAGCGCAGCGGCGCTGATGCGCTTGTCGAAGACGTATTTGCCGACGTACTGCCAGCCGTAGGCCGAGCGCTGGGAAGCGTCCACGATGAACCAGACCAGCAGCAGGATGAGCAGCACGGCGAAGAGAATCCGCCACGGGTGCTTGAGTTTGACGGCTTTGATCAGTTCCGGCGGCGGGGCGCCGGCCGTCGACGGGACCGGCCCCGTCGCCAGAGCGGCAGGAGTGCCCTGACCCGCGGGAGTGGGCATGGGACATGCGGCTCAGCCTTTCGAGGCCAGGTTGATCTCCGCGGTGGTCACGGCGCCGTCTCCGACGCCCCACTTGTCGAGGATCTTCTTGTAGGCGCCATCGTCGATGAGCGCCTGGACGGTCTTCTGCAGCACCGGGGTCAGCGGGGAGCCCTTGGCCACCGGGAGGCCATAGGAAGCGACATCGAACGCTTTGCCCGCGGACTGGAGCTTGCCGTCGGACTTGGCGATCGCGTATGAGGTTACCGGCGAGTCGGCGCTGAGCGCGGCGGCCTTGCCAAGGATGACGGCGTTGGTCGCATCGTCCTGGGTGTCGTAGCGCAGGATCTGGAGAGCCTCCTTGCCCGCATCGGTGCATGCCTTCGACTTCGCGGGAACCTCGACGGTGGTGGACTGCACGGCGACCGTGAGACCGCAGGCGTTCTCCGGGTCGACAGCCTTGCCCTTCGCGGAGGCCCAGGAGATGCCCGCGGTGTAGTAGTTCACGAAGTCGACCTGCTGCTCGCGCTCGATCGTATCGGTGAACGACGACATGCCGAAGTCGTCCTTGCCTCCGGTGATGCTCGGGATGATGTTGTCGAATTTGTGGCGATCGCGAAGTTCACCTTCACACCGAGCTTGGCGGCGATCGCGTTGGCCAGGTCGACCTCCCAGCCGACAGGCTGACCGTTGTCGTCTTTGAACTCGTTCGGCGGGTAGGTGTCGTCCATGCCGACGGTGATCCTGCCGGACGATTTGATCGTGTCGGGCAGCTGGTTCGCGAGCGTGTCGTCCTTCTTCACGTCGGAGGCGGCGTTCGACGCTGAGCCACCCGACGGAGTCGAGTTGTCGACGCATCCGCTGAGTGCGAGTGCGGCCACGGCCACGAGGGCGGCAGCGGGTGCGAGGTTTCGGGTTCGCATGATGGTGGTTGTCCTTTTTTCCTGGTGGTGTTTGCAGGAGGTGACTGGTGCTGTTTGCAGGATGGTGAGATGAGATTACTCCCAGCCCGGATGTTTTGCTGATACTCATTCGCGAGTAAAACACCGGGTTTCCTGCACATTTCGAGATTGTTTCGCGATTTATTGCGCGAAATCCGTTGTCCGTGTCGGCTTATGATTGCGAAAACGCAGACCCTGTCTCAGCGCGCTAGAGTCGGGTGGTGACCCCCGCTCGCCCGCCGTTCGGCCCGACAGCGCAAACCGTCCCGACAGCGCAAACCGCCCACCCCACCCGTGTGATCGTCACCCGCCCCGACGACCCGCTCGCCGCGCCGCTCGTGGCGGAGCTGTCCCGCGAATACGACGAACGCTACGGGCTGAACGACGGCATCCCTTCCTCGGCCGAGCTGTCGCGGTATCCGGCCGAACGCTTCACCGCCGAGCAGAGCGGGACTTTCCTCCTGCTGCTGGATGCGGAGGGCCGCACGGTCGCCGGCGGCGCCTTCCTGCGCGAGGACGACGAGACGGTCGAGGTCAAACGGGTGTGGACGCACTCGGGGCACCGCCGCCGGGGTCTCGCCCGGCGGATGATGCGGGAGCTGGAAGCGGAGGCGGCGCGGCGCGGCGCGCGGGCGATGGTCCTGACGACCGGCGCGCGGCAGCCCGAGGCTGTGGGGCTGTACCTCTCCCTCGGCTACGCCCCGCTGTTCGACCTCGACGGGGACTGGGAGGCTGTGTCCTCCTTGCGATTCCGCAGAGAGCTGTAGCCCGCAAAGGGGAGGGGAATCTCGCCCTCAGCGGCCGAAGCTCCTCCGTTTCCTGTCATCGCCCGGCGTGTCGGATGAGATGTCCTCCCTTCTCAACGCCGCGTCCGCCCTCGCCACAAGCTCGTCCGCCGACGCGGCCGAGGCGAGCAGGGCGTCCAGCGCGCGGGCGAGCGGGGCCGTCCCAGCGCCGGTCGGCGCGAGGGCGGAGACACCGAGGAGGTCGGAGGCGTGCAGAGCCTCGATCGCGAGCGCGTCCGCGGCGAGCGCGAGCGAGCGCTGGGCGAGGCGGAGGGCGAGCGGAGCGAACGAAGCGTGGTCTTCGACGCCGGAGAGCGTGGTCGAGGCGAGGGTGGCGGGCGCAGCCAGCTGCTTCGCCTCGGCCGCCGTGTCGGCCGCCGCGTAGAGGAGCAGACCCGGGATGCGGGTGCGACCGGCCGTGCGGGCCGGAGCGAGGGCGAGGGAGAGGGCGGCCGTGCGCCGCTCCGATGCGCTCGCGACATGGGCCAGCGCGAGCCGCAGACTCTCCAGCGCGAGCGCGAGCGCGAGCGGCAGCGGCTGAACGTTGCCACCGGACACCATGCGGCCGCTCGGAATGTCGACGACCGGGTTCTCCGTGCGCGCGGCCAGTTCGGCGTCCACCTCGGCCCGGAGGCGGATCACAGCCTCGCGGAAAGCGCCGTGCAATTGCGGAGCGGTGCGAAAGCTGAGCGGGTCCTGAACGCTGGCCGCACGGCCGGGGCGATGGAGGGCGCTGCCTTCGAGCGCGGATCGGATCGCGGCGGCGGAGGCGCGCTGGCCGGACCCGCCGCGGGCATCGGCGATGATCTCGGAGTAGGGACTGAGGTTGCCCGAGACGGCTTCCAGGGAGAGCGCCACCGCGCGGTCGGCGGCGACGGCCACCGCCTCCGCGGCCTCTCCGAGCAGCGCGCCGACGCCGATGCTATACGTGTTGCCGCTGATCGCGGCAAGCGCTTCGTGGGGGGCCAGCTCCACGGGGGTCAGGCCCGCGGCGGCGAGGGCGTCGGAGGCGAAAGCGTCCGGCAGCACCCGCCCCTCCTCTGTCACCACCGCAGCGACCTCCGCGAGCGCGGTGAGATCGGCCGCGCCGACGGAGCCTCGTGAAGGGATGCGCGGGGTGACCCGCGCGTTCAGCAGCGCCGCGTACGCCCGCGCCAGCTCCACCCGGACCCCCGCGCCGCCGCGTGAACCCGGCGAGCCGGGCGGCCACGACCGCACGCGCTTCGAGGGCGGGCAGTGCCGCGCCGATGCCGCCGCGGTGGTTCGCGACGGTCCGGCGCTGGAAGGTCGCGAACTCGGCGGGGTCGATCGCTTCGTCCCGGCCGGCGCCGAGACGCCGATTCAGACCGTAGACCGCTTCTCCCGCGTCGATCGCACGCTCGACGACGGCCCGGGAGGCGGCGAGCGTCCCCGTCCAGCTCGACAGGAGCCCCCGCGGCGATCGCGACGATGTCCGCGGCCGTGGGCGCTGCCGAACCGAGACGGACCATCGGGGAGACCTCAGAAGTCCGCGAGGTTCTGGCGCAGGCCGCCATTGCCGAGCTCGGCGCGGAGGAAGTCCGCGGCGGCGCAGCACCGGGACGAGCGGGTCGAGCGTACGGTGGACGTTCGCCGGGTGTACCTGCCCGGTGAACAGGAAGCCGTCACCGCCGACCGCTTCCCCCAGCTCGCCCAGGCGGTCGGCCACCTCGTCGGCGGTGCCAATGAGGGCGAGGCCGTCATCGTTCGCGCGTTTCCGCAGGATCTCGCGCAGTGTCGAGCCGGCCGGGGCCGAGGAGAGGAAGGCGTCGAGCGTTCCGCGATTGCTGTTGGTCGTGATCTCGGGCAGCGGGGCGTCCAGGTCGAACCTCTTGAAGTCGACGCCGGTCAAATAGGAGATGGACTGCAGCTGCTCATCGATCGCCGCCTGCGTCAGCTCGGAGCGGGCGGCGCGCACGCTCGCGGTCTCCTCGGCGTTGGCGGTCAGGATGGGCTGCACCACGAACAGCACCGTGATCGCGTCGGCATCGCGGCCGTTCTCGGTCGCAACCCGGCGGATGCTGTCGCGGTGCTCGCGCATCCGCTCCGGCGTCGAGGCGAGCGCGAGCACCACATCCGAGTTCTTCCCCGCGAAGTCGCGCCCACGGCCGGACGCCCCCGCCTGCACCATCACCGGCTCCTCGGCGGCCGGGGCTGTGTTGAGCGGAGCGCGCACCGTGAAGAACCGGCCCTCGTGGTCGATCGGGTGAACCTTGCGGAAGTCGGCGTAGACGCCGGTGGCGGCATCCTCGACGATGGCGTCGCTCTCCCAGCTGCGCCAGAGCTTGCGCACCACCTCCACCCACTCATCGGCCCGGGCGATTGACTATGTCAAGGCTGGCGGGGACCGGGTTGTCGAAGTTAGGCCGCCGGGTTGGCTGTGTTCGCGAACTGCGCCGGCCGCCACGCGCCGGGGATCTCCTGGGCGATCCGATCCGCGACGGCCCGGGGGTTCGCCGGATCGTCCGGAGCGGCGTCCCACACGGCCTCGACCAGCCGCGCGCCGTACGCGGCGAGCACCTTCCGTTTCTCGTTCGAGATGTCCGCGCTGTGGACGATGATCACGGGATACCCCGTCAGCCGCCCGATCAGCGCCAGTCCGATCCCGGTGTTCCCGCTCGTCGCCTCCACGATCGTCGCGCCGGGAGCGAGGGCGCCGGAAGCCTCCGCGGTGCGGATCATACTCAGCGCGGTTCGGTCTTTGGAGAAACCGCCCGGATTGCGCCCCTCCAGCTTCACCAGAATGCGCGCCTTCAGACCGGCGGTGAGCGAGCGCAGTTCCACGAGCGGCGTGTTCCCGATCAGCGCCGCCACCGAATCGCAGACCTCGCCCGGCGAAAGGCGCGAAGTGGCAAGTGCGGTCATAGGGGAACGATAGGCACTCGGACGGCGACGGCGCACGAAGGTTGCCGCGTATGAGACGGGAGAGCGCTCAGCGGTCCACGAAGTACCGGAACAGCTGCCGCTCGCGAACCAGCCCGAACGCGACGGCTGTCCCGAGCAGGGCTCCGGCGACGGCGAGCAGCCCGATACCGCCGCCCAGGATCGCGGTCGTCGCGGCATCCGCGGCGGCTCCGCCCGCGGCGAAGACCGCGGTCACCGCGCCGGTGAGGGCCAAAGCGGAGCGGCACCTGTTAAGTCTGTTATTTTGGCTGGCTCACGGCTCGGCTCCAGCCGCGACCTCCCGCGCCGGGTCGTTCGACCACGCCGAGAACGAGCCCGGGTACAGCGCCGGCATCGGCAGCCCCGCGGCCTCCAGCGCCAAAGCCTCGTGCGCGGCAGTGACGCCCGACCCGCAGTACACGCCCACCGACGCCTCCGGCCTCACCCCCAGGGCGGCGAACCGCTCGGCGAGCGCAGCCGGGGCGAGCATGCGCCCGTCCGGCCCGACATTGCCGGCCGTCGGAGCGCTGACGGCCCCCGGAATGTGCCCGGCCCTCGGGTCCACGGGTTCGGCCTCTCCCCGGTAACGCTCCCCCGCGCGGGCGTCGAGGAGCACCCCGTCGCGGGCGACCGCGGCCGCGCCGTCCGCGTCGAGCGTCGGGAGCGCGCCGTAGCTCAGCGAGACATCGCCCCGCTCCGGGTGCGCGTCCTCCGTCGAGAGCGCCCCCTCCCACGCTCGCAGGCCACCGTCGAGCACGCGGACGTCCTCGACCCCCGCGTGCCGGAGCAGCCACCACGCGCGGGCCGCCGAGAGGCCGGAGACATCGTCGTAGACGACGACCGCCTCCCCGTGGCGCACTCCCCAGCGGCGCGCCGCCGCCTCGAACACCGCGATCGGCGGCAGGGGATGCCGCCCGTCGGTCGGCGCGCCGTGGCCGGCCAGCTCGGTGTCGAGGTCGACGTAGACCGCGGAGGGGAGGTGTCCCTTCGCGTATTCGCCGGCTCCGGGCGGTCCGCCGAGCTTCCAGCGCACGTCGAGGACGACGGGCGGGCGGGGTCCGGCCAGAGCGACGGCGAGGTCGGAGGCGGAGACGAGTGGAGAGGTCACCCCCTCATCCTAGAGAGGGCGCCGTGACGCAAGAGACGGCGTCCGGAGCCGAGGACGACCACGGCTGAGGACGCGCGACGGCGCCCCGGGATCCTGCCGGTCCGGGGCGCCGTCGACGGGGAGCGAGCCGGCTCAGCGGCCGGTCGACGCTTTCGCGTTCGACTCGTACGAGGTGTTGGTCGACTCGAAGAAGTTGACCAGTTCCAGGGTGTCGTTGGCGGTCGCCATCCATTTGGCCGGGTTGGAGACCTTGTACTCGGCCTCGAAGCCGAGCTCCTCCAGACGGCGGTCGGCCAGGTACCGGACGTACTGGTTGATGTAGTTGGCGTTGAGACCCAGGATGCCGCCGGGCAGGAGGTCGCGGTTGTACTGCTCCTCCATTTCCACCGCGTCCAGGATCATCTGGCGGATCTCGGTGGCGAACTCCGGCGTCTGCAGATCCGGGTTCTCTTCCAGCACGGCGAGGATGAGGTTGATGCCGAACTTCAGATGCAGCGACTCGTCGCGCACCACCCAGTCGATGAGCGAGCCGAAGTTGCGCAGCAGGTTCCGCTGGCGGAACGAGAGCGCGACCATGAAGCCCGAGTAGAACCAGATGCCCTCCAGGATCACGTTGTACGCGATGAGGTTGCGGATGAAGTCCTGCTTGCCTTCGGTCGTCGTGATATCGAGCGCCTGCTCGGTCATCCGCTTGATGAAACGGACCTCGAACTCCTCCTTGCGCGCCATCGAGGGCACGTCCACATGGGAGTTGTAAGCCTGTTCGCGGTCGATCGGGAAGGTCTCGAGGACATACTCGAACGACATGCAGTGGTTGGCCTCCTCCCACATCTGCTTGGCGAGGTAGAGGTGCGCCTCGGCCGCGTTGATGTAGGGGTAGACGCCGAACGCGAGAGCTTTGTTCACCAAGAGCTCGTTCGGGTTGAAGTAGCTCATCAAGAAGGTGACCGCGTGACGCTCCTCATCGGTCATCTTCTTGAAGTCCGCGATGTCCTCGCCGAGCTGGATCTCGTTCGGGAACCAGGTGTTCGCGACGGCCTGGTCGTAGAGGTCCATCGCCCACTGGTACGTGACCGGCTTGAGCAAGAGACCCTCTTCGATGCCGGTGCCCAGGATGCCCATGTCGTTACTCTCCTCTGTTACTGCTGCTGACGTTCATATCGCGGACTATTGGCAGGACTCGCACTGCAGAGCATCCATCGGGTCGACCGGCACGGAGTATCCTTCGAAGACGCCCGGCTCCTGGGACGGTGTGGCGCTCATGCGCTCTCACCGCCCGCGGCGCTGCCGGAGGCCAGACCGCCGAAGCCGAAGCCACGACGGGCCGGGGCGACGGGGGCCGGCGCAGGTGAGGCCTCGGTGGGCGCGGGAGCACCCGCGCCCACGCTGGCGAAGCCCTTGCGGCCGCCCGAGATCTCTTCTGCCTTGTTAACTTTGACGGTCGACTGCTCGGCCTGGTGACGCGGCTTCATGTGGAGGTAGTACGTCGTCTTGACGCCCTTCTCCCACGCCGCGGAGTAGATGTCCATCATGTCGCCGATGTCCCGGGTCTCCAGGTACATGTTGCGGCTGATGGCCTGGTCGATCCATTTCTGGGCACGCGCGGCGACCTCGATGAAGGCGTGCGGCGAGAGCTGGAAACTCGTCTTGAACGCCGCCTTGACCTCGTCCGGGATGGCCGGGATGCTCTGGATGTCGCCCTGCGAACGCAGGATCGCCTCCCGGGTCTCCGCCCAGAGGCCGCGCTGCTGCAGGGCCTCGACCAGGTTGCGGTTGACCTCGAGGAACTTGCCCGAGGAGGTCGACCGGCTGAAGATCTGCGAAAACTGCGGATCGAACCCGGGCGTGGTGCCCGCGACCAGGCCGATGGAGGCGGTGGGGGCGATCGCCATGAGCGTGGCGTTGCGCATCCCGCCCTTGACCTTCTCGCGCAGGCGGTCCCAGTCGAGGCGGATGGTGCGGTCCACGGTGATCGGGGTGCCCCGGTCGGCCTCGGTCAGCGCGATCGAGTCGTAGGGCACGAGGCCCTTCGACCAGCGCGAGCCCTCGAAGTTCGGGTACGCGCCGCGCTCCTGGGCGAGGTCGGCGCTCTCGTCGATAGCGGCGTAGGAGACATGCTCCATGATCTCGTCGATGAGGGCGTAGGCTTCTTCGCTCTCGTAGCTGTAGCCCAGACGCTCCACCACATCGGTGAAGCCCATGACGCCGAGGCCGATCGCGCGGTTCTGCTGGTTCGAGAAGTCCGCCTCCGACACACTCGACACCGTGATGTCGATCAGGTTGTCCAGCTGGCGGACCGCCTGACGCGCGCTCTCCTCGAGGCGGGCCCAGTCCATCTCGAGCCCATTGGCCCTCTTCCCGTCGATCAGGTGGCGCGAGAGGTTGATCGAAGCCAGGTTGCAGACGGAGACGTTGTCGCGATCCTGCGGCAGCGTGATCTCGGTGCAGAGGTTCGAGAGGTGGATGGTGCCCGTGTTGTTGTTGAGGGCACGGTTGTTGATGGTGTCCTTCCAGGTCAGCCACGGGTGGCTGGTGGTCTGGAGGCTCATCAGGATGTCCTTGAACTGCGCGCGCGCGCCGATCTTCTTGAACATGCGCAGCTCGCCGGCCTCGGCCAGCGCGACGTACTCGGCGTACCGGGCGGAGAAGGCCTTGCCGTACAGCTCGTTGAGGTCGGCGACCTCCAACGGGTCGAAGAGGTACCAGTCCTCGTCGTTCTGGACGCGCTTCATGAACTCGTCGCTGATCCAGACCGCGGTGTTGGCGGTGCGGGTGCGGCGGTACGGGTCGCCGGAGTTCTGGCGCAAGTCCAGGAACTCCGGGAAGTCCAGGTGCCAGTTCTCCATGTAGAAGCAGAGCGCGCCGAACTTCTTGCCGCCGCGGCTGACGGCGCGCAACACCGAGTCGATCGTGTGCATGAACGGGATCGGTCCGGTCGAGGTGGTGTTGTTCGAGCGGATGGGGGAGCCCTGGGAGCGGAGCTTCGTGACGGAGAGGCCGATGCCTCCGGTGCCCTTGGTCAGCCACATGACGTCGCGCACCGACTTCGCGATGTGCTCGATGTCGTCCTGCATCTCCATGACGAAGCAGTTGGAGAGCTGCGGGTAGGCGGTGCCGGCGTTGACCAGGGTGGAGCCGGCGGCGAGATATTCGAGATTCGACATCTTGTGGTAGAAGGCGATGGCGTGGCTCGTCGGGTCGGTCTCGTTGAGGGAGAGGCCCATGGCGATGCGCATCCAGAAGTACTGCGGAACCTCGAGCGAGTCGCCGTTGCGCGCCTTGATGCCGTAGCGGTTGTTGAGGGTGACGACGCCGATGTACTTGAGCAGCTCGTCGCGCGAGGGGTCGAGGTGGCCGGCGAGGCGGTCGAGGTCGAAGAGGGCGGTGAAACGCGAGTCGAGGAGGGTCTCGGAGACCCCGCGCTCGATGTAGCCGCGGAAGTGACGGGCGTGCAGCTCGACCAGCTCGGCGGCGTCGGCGTAGTCGCCGAGGACGCGCTTGTAGATGGTCTTGAGGAGGAGGCGGGCGGCGACGATGTCGAAGGCGGGGTCGTCCTTCACATTCTGGAGCGCGACCTGGATGACCGCCTCATCGAGCTGCTGGGTGGTGATGCCGTCGAACAGGGTCAGCTCGAGCTCGCTCGCGATCTGCGTGACCCAGGTGATGTTCTCGTCCAGCCCCGCCGCAGCGTGCTCGATCGCGAGGTTGATCTTGTTGGCGTTGTACGGCTCCCGCTCGCCGTTGCGCTTCACGACAGTGATGGCCACATTCTCTCCTCTGTGCGTGCCGCTCGGACGAGCGGCGAAGTCCTGCGAAACAGCCTCGGCCCCTCCGGGGATCAGGTCCGGGCGCCTCATCGCTCGACCACTATATAGCGGGGGGCCGACATTTCTATGCCCCCACATCTAGTGGGCGTGTCGTCCACAGATGTGAACAAGTTATGCACATTTCCACACCCGGCGTGCCGCCGATTCCACCCTCCGGATCGAGGCGGGCGACCGATACAGTGGAGAGATCGTGAGCACCTATTCGAGCCTGTTGAGAACACCCGGGGTCGGGCGCATCATCGCCGCGCAGCTGACCGCCAGGTTCCCTTTCGGCATGCTCTCGCTGGCGTTCCTCCTGCACATCGAACACATCCACCACAGCTACGGCGCGGCCGGTCTCGTGCTCGGCGCGATGAGCGTCGGGCAGGCGATCGCCGGACCGATGACCAGCCGGCTGATGGGCGTGCTGGGCATGCGGGCGGTGCTCTGGACGACGCTGCTCCTGTGCGCGGCGGCCGTCGCCGCGATCGGCCTCCTGCTGATGCCGATCCCGCTCACGATGGCCGTCGCGTTCTTCGCCGGGCTCAGTATGCCGCCCATCCAGCCCGCGGTCCGCACGATCTATCCGAAGATGGTCAACTCGCGGCAGCTGACCCCGCTGTTCTCGCTCGACGCGTCCGCGCAGGAGATCATCTGGATCGCCGGTCCCGTCGCGATCACCTTCGTCTCGACTCAGATCGGCACGGTCGAGGGCATCCTGATGTCCGTGGCGATCATGCTGCTCGGCGGGTTCTGGTTCATCTCCTCCCCCGAGGTCGGGCGGGTGCGCATCCCGCGCAGCAAGCGGCGCTTCGGCGTGGTGCTCTCGCGCCCGCCAGTGCTGCTGGCGACGGTCGTCGGGTTCCTCCTCATCGGTTCCTGTGCGGCGGTCGAAGCCGGTGTGGTGGCGACCTTCGGCGAGGGGTCGCCGTTCGCGGGGATCGTGCTGGCGATCTGGTCGCTCGGTTCACTGGTGGGCGGCCTCGCGTTCGGGCACATCCCGATCGGACCGTGGGCGACGGCCCGCCGGATGCTGATCGTGTTCGTCGGCGTGCTGCTCTCCACTTTCATGCTGTGGTCGTGGTGGGGCCTCTCGCTCGCGCTCATCGTCGCCGGTCTCGGCATCGCGCCCACCCTGGCGGTGCTGTTCGCGATCGTGTCGGCGAGCGTGAAGTTCTCCGACACCGCGGAGGCCTACGGCTGGGTCGGCACCGGGCAGCTCATCGGAGCCGCTCTCGGCTCGGCGCTCGCGGGCTTCCTCATCGACAGCAGCGGCCCCGTCGGCGCGTTCTGGATCGCGGGCGGGTTCGCGTTCGTCGGCTTCCTCGTGCCAGCGCTCGCGCACCGCATCCACCCGGACCTGCGGGGACGCGACGCCTCGCCCCTCCCGGACACCGAGCCGGTGCCGGTGCAGCCGTCCTAGCCGGCTGAGTCGCTTCGGCCATGGCCGCCAGCGGTGAGGCGGACTCTCCCGCATCACCGGCACGTGTCTGCGCAGAAGCCGATGGCCGCCGAGCGCGCCCCCGCGCATCGGGAGCGCCAAACAACGAGAAGGCTTCTCATTAACCGGATGCTGCCGCTCAGATCGACCGGGAGATGACCCTCAGCTGCGCACCCGATCGCCCGCGGCACGGATAGGTTCTGGTCGAGCGCATCCCCCGCGTGTGACGGTGGGACAGAACTCGAATTCGGGGGGGGTCGTGTGCTGTGTTCCGAACGATGACGATAAGGAGTCTGTCCCGCTCCCGACGTGGGGACCATGCTCGGACACACCCCGAACGGCACCATCGCGACCGCTCTCCTCACCGTCGGCGGCAGCGCGTGACGTCTTCCGCGCAGCGGCGTGCGACAGACAGCGCTGACGTGACACGCCGAGCTCGCCGCTGGCGTTCTCCTCGCGTGACGGGCGGAACCTCCGAACGACAGGAATAAGGAAACGATAGTGTCTCTGCAACGAACCACTCAGATCGTGAACAAGCGGATCGCCGCCAAACTCGAGACGGACTCCGCCTCCAGCTTCTCAGGATCGCATCAGGAAACAACGTGCGTGCTGATCGGGGCCGCCGCCATGGCGGCGCTGGTGGAACTGGGGGCCATCGATGAAAGCGTGGTGGCCGCGACGGCCGCGCTGGACATCGCCATATGACGACAGTGGACAGCGATATGCCGCGCGCACTCGACTCTGGCCCTGAGGCGATCCAAAGAAACTCACTCCCTCCGCTGGAGAGCCTCCCTTAAGCTAAGGAGCGTAACCGAGCAGGACATCCTGACCCCGGAGCGTCTCGAACGATTCCGCGGCCGCGCCGCCGAGTACGACGCCGAGAACCGCTTCTTCGCGGAGGACCTCGCCGAGCTGACAGAGGCGGGTTACCTGACAGCGCTCGTCCCGACCGAGCTGGGCGGCCGGGGGCTGAGCCTGGAGCAGACCGCGCGGCTCCAGGTCCGGCTCGCCGGGGCCGCACCCGCCACCGCGCTCGCGGTGAACATGCACCTCGTCTGGACCGGCATCGCCAAGACGCTGCGCGACCGCGGCGACGACTCGCTGAAGTTCGTGCTCCGGGAGGCCGCGGCCGGCGAGGTGTTCGCCTTCGGCCTGAGCGAAGCGGGCAACGACCTCGTGCTGTTCGGCTCGAGGACGCAGGCCCGCCCGGAGCCGGACGGCGGCTACCGCTTCTTCGGCGCCAAGATCTTCACCTCCCTCTCCCCCGCCTGGACCTGGCTCGGCACGATGGGCCTCGACACGACGAGCGCCGACGGTCCGAAGATCGTCTACGGCTTCATCGAACGCACGGGCGGCGGTTTCGAGATCCGCGAGGACTGGGACACGCTCGGGATGCGCGCGACCCAGAGCAACACCACCGTGCTCGACGGCGCTCTCGCCCGCGCCGACCGAGTCGTCCGCTGGTTGGAGCCCGGCCCCAACCCGGACCCCCTCGTCTTCGCGATCTTCGCGAACTTCGAGATCCTGCTCGCGGCCGTCTACACCGGTGTCGGGGCGCGCCTCCTAGGTGTGTTGCCCAGGGACGTTGGTCAATCTGCTGATGGGTGGCTGGCTGCCGATGGCGGTGTGGGGCCTGTGGTGATTGTAGGAGTGCAGCCAGGCCGGGAGTGCGTTGCGGCGGGCTGATTCGGAGTTGTAGTGCCGGGCGTATGCCCAGCCGTCGGCGAGGGTGCGGTGGAAGCGTTCGATCTTGCCGTTCGTCTGCGGATGGTAGGGCCGGGTGCGTTTCGGTTGGATGCTGAGCTCGGCGCAAGCGTCGCGCCAGGCGTATGAGCGGTATGCGGAGCCGTTGTCGGAGAGCACCTGTTCGACGGTGACGCCACGGCTGGCGAACCAGCCGACCGCTCGACGCAGAACAGCGATTGCAGTGGCGGCGGTTTCGTCGTCGTGGATCTCGGCGTAAGCGACACGGGAGTGATCGTCGATGACGGTATGAACGAACGCTGTGCCGGTGATCATGTCGCCGGTGATCCCGTGTTTCCCGGTCCGCTTCGCGGTGATGGCCTTGTTCCGCTCTCCCTGGAGACGTCCGACGTAGCGCCAGCCGCCACCGTCGGGGATGTTGCCGAGTTTCTTGATGTCGACGTGGATCATCGATCCGGGATGCTCGTGCTCGTAGCGGCGGGCGGGTTCGCCGGTGCGGACGTCGACGTGGCTGGGCCGATTGATCCGGCACCGGGAGAGGACCGTGTGAACGGTCGAGGCGGGCATGCCGAGCTGGGCGCCGATACCGACTGGTCCCAGCCGCTTCTTCCACCGCAGATGCACGACCTTGCGGACCAGTCTTCGCGGGGTCTTGTTCGGGCTGTGATGCGGCCGTGACGAACGGTCCAGCATTCCCGCCTCGCCCATCTCCACGTAACGACGAGCCCATCGGTCCGCGGTGCGTCAGGACACTCGGAAGTAGGTCGCCGCCGCAGCAACGGACCAGCCGTCGTCGACGACTTGGCGGGCCAGGCGGAGGCATTCGCGAGGAGTCAAAGCAGCATTAGCGTGGGTCACGAGGACCTCCTAAGTCATCGAGTGCAGGGAAACTAGACAGCCCCACTCTCGACCGGGAGGTCCTCACCCATCTATCGCGTCACACCTCAACCAACGTCCCTGAGCAGCACACCTAGGTCGATCGACGGTGACGGCGGTGGTGCAGGGTGAGGGCGGGGCTGAGAGCGAATCGGCGTCGCGTCAGCTACGACCGTCTCCTGCCGGAACGGGCCGGACCTGCACCCACCGCTCCCACAGAGCCCTCTGCACCCTTGTCCGGTGTGGGAGGGGTGGTGTTGCGGTGATTTTGCTGATCTCCTCGACGAGAGTTGCCCCGAGCGTTTGTGGTGCTCCGGCAGCGCTGCGGATCGCCGCGTGGTAGAGCTGGGCGAGGTGGTCGTAAAGCGTCAGCTTCCCTGGTGTGAATGGTTGGACCGTGACCCGATCGAGGATGACGGGGGTGTCCGCGACGTGTTTGCGGGAGAGGATGACGACGCCGAGTTCGGTTTGGTGGTGGTCTTTTCCCGCGGTGATCCGGTACTCGATGCGGGTTCCCACCCGCGCGATATAGCACGGGGTGCTGTTGCCGGGATCGTCATCGCTGGCGGTCCAGATCAGGTGGCCGCTCTCGGTCGCTTGACACACCGCGTCGATGACGGCGATCCAGTCCTGAATTCCAAGCATTGTCGTCCTCACTTCGCGTGATCTCCCCCCTTTTTCGCTGCGGTCGCTGTCTTCGCCCGGATAACCAGACACCTCCGGGCTTAGGGGGAGGCATCGTGGGTGGTGTTGCGGGAGGCGGCCAGATCGACCAGCTCGAGGAGGTCCTCGAGACCGTCGTGGTCGTGGTCGTGGTCGTGGTTGTGGTTGGTTGCCGGTGTCGGGGTTTCCCGGGTCGGTTCTTCCTCGGGTCCGTCATCGGTGGGGAGCCAGTCGTATGCGTGATCGAGGCGGGTTCCCACAAGGAGGGCGAGAACGGCGAGGACAAGGACGGCGAGGAGGAGGTAGTTATGTTCGGCGAACGCTTTCACCGGAATACCGACCCCGGGCACACGGAGCACCCCGACACCATGGACCATGCCCGCGGTGACCGGTGAGGAATCGGAGTGGGCGTTCGCGTCGCCTTTGGTGGTCAGGGTGTCGCCCTGGATCTTCACCAACCGGTGCAACCGCAACCGGCCGGGATTGTCGGGGTCATCGAACTGGACCACCTGACCCGCCCGGAGCTGACCGGCCGATACCGGGCGGATGACGACGAGGTCCCCCGCACGGATCGCCGGTGTTATCGAGCCCGACATCACCGTGGTCGCATGCCAACCGATCGCGAACGGGGCGATCCCCCACACCAGCAAACCCACCAGGCACCACACGATCGCTCTGCACACATTCGCCGTGACCACCCAGACAACCACCACGCCCCGAAAGACGCGCCTGTCACCGGAGACAACAACCATGCGGCGAACACCGCGGGCGCTCGTGTGATGCCTGGCAGCGGTCATCTCAGCTCGCCTTGTTGTTCTGGATCTCCCAAGTGAAGTCCGTGGAGACCTTCTTGCCCTGAGAACTGTTCGGCGCGGCCGAGCTCATCGCCCAGGAGATCTGGTAACTCTTCGACACATCCACCGTCCCGTCCAGCGTCCAGTTACCAACACCGGTCGAATACGAGACGTCCTTCGTCAGGAAATCCGAAAGGCTACCGTTATAAACCGTCCCATTCTTATCAGCAGTGAACGTGGCACCCGACAACGTCCCCTCCGTAACAGTGACAGTGAAGTACTGCGCGATCGAGGAAGCATCCGACGCGTTCGCCGCGTAAACCTTGACCACACCCGCCAGACCAGCCTTGTTCGTGATCGTGATCACCTTGCTGTCCGACTGACCCGGAACAATACCCGTCGGGGAGAACACCGCGGTCGTCGTGTTAGACGTCAACGACAAGCTCCCCGTCGACCACGAGTTCCCCGTGTTCGAAACAGAAGCACTGAACGCCGAGTGCGACACCGCGATCCCACTCACCGCAAGCACCGCCACAACCGCACCAGCACGAAGAACACGCGCACGCCGCGACAAACGAACCTTCTTCCGGAAAAGACCAGCCTGAGAACGCGTTGCAAAAACAGTCATAATACGAACTTCTTTCATATCAAAAAAGGGATAAGGGTTATACGTGATGGGCAGTAGAGAGAACTACACATCGGTCACTCAGTCATAGGTAAACGCCCCCCTATATGTCAACGTCGGACCAGCCCCACCAGAACCCGTCTGCGTGGTGACCACAACATCCACAACACCCACCGAACCAGCAGGCATCGTAAACAACACCGTCGGAATAGAACACGCAGCCATCACAATGTCCGTAGCCGCACGACCACCCACCACCACCCCCGTCGCTTTGATATTCACAGCGAGGAGCAACCCCTGCACCTGCACCGGGACGCTGGAATTGGTGGTGGTGCCATTGCCGAGCTGGCCGGTGCTGTTGTCCCCCCCACGCCCAGACAGTCCCATCCGACGCGAAAGCGAGACTGTAATACGCGCCGGCGGCGATCGCGGTGATCGTCCTCCCGCCAAGCCTCTGCACCCGCACCGGGGTGATGGAGTCGGTGGTGGTGCCGTTGCGCAACTGACCGTAGCCGTTGTACCCCCACGCCCAGGCGGTGCCATCCGACGCCAACGCCAGGCTGAAATTCTGGCCGCCGGCGATGGCGGCGGTCCCGCGGAGGTTGAGTGCGATGCGGGTGCTGCCGGTGGCGGGGAGGGGGGTGGGGGCGGTGCAGAAGGTGCTGACGTTCCAGCTGTCGCCGGTGTTGGTGCTGGTGGCGCTCCAGGTGGCCCAGGAGACCGCCATGGGTTGATGCGGCGAGAGCGAGAGCGGCGAGGGCGCAGAGGCTAGCGGCCAGCCGGATGAAGATTCTTACCCACACCCACCGTCGTCGGGGGGGTAAAGAGCGTCTGCACTATACTTTTCTCTTTTGATCAGGGGCGTTGGAAACAGAACAGGGCGAATCGCCGACGTTCACAAGCAAATATCGAACCGGGTGCCACCCCTGAGTGCTCCGGCCGCCCGAAAATGAGTGGCAGCCCCGAGCTGGAGGGCAAAAACGAGTGGCCGACGGAAAAACAGAACCCGGAGCGAAGCACCCCCGCCGCCCGCGACGGGCTCCGGAACATGCTCATCCACGAGCTCGACCAACTCACCGCCTGCGTCTGCGTCTGCGCCTCCGCCGACGCCCTCACCAGTAGGCGCCCCCAGACTGCAACCGAGCAGGACCGTCTCATCGAAGCCCGCCTCGCCAACGGGCTCATCCTCGACGAGTTCGCCAAGTTCCACGACCGCTTCCGCAACGAAGTCGACACCATCGACCCCCGCCTCGCCGAGCACCACAACGACTACGCCGAAGCCCGCACCCGCATCGACGCGCGTCTCACCCTCGCCACCGACATGGCCGGCATCGACACCCGCGCCGACGACCACACCGGAAGACTCGCCAACCAAGCCGTCTTCACCGAAATCCCTATCGGCGAAAACGGCGACACCGACTCCACCGCAGCGAAACCCTTCAGCCTCGACCTCGACGAGACCGCCGCGAAGCAAGCCACCGTGAGGTCGCTCGGCGAAACCAATGACTCATTCCTACGGCCGCAGGTTCGAACGTCGAACATGAGGTGCCCCTGGAGGGATTCGAACCCCCGACCTGGTGCTTAGGACGCACTCGCTCTTCCACTGAGCTACAGAGGCGGACGGGACGAGTCTACCGGGCACAGCCGGAACCGCCGATCGCAGCCCCGTCCTCACGCGGCGGGAGCGAGGTAGCCCTGCCATTCTGCGAGGGCGCCCTCGGTTCCGCGCACGACCCAGGAGGCGTCATGGGGGGCATGGGGGGTGAAAGAGAGCATCCAGCCCATCTCCGCGGGGGTTTTGTCGCTCTTGACGTTGTTGCAGCGCAGACAGCAGGCGACGAGGTTCTCCCAGGAGTCGCGGCCTCCGCGGGAGCGGGGCAGGACGTGGTCGATGGTCGTGGCGGACTTGCCGCAGTAGGCGCAGCGGTGCAGATCGCGCCGGAGGACGCCCCGGCGGCTCACCGGGACGGCTCGGCCGTGAGGGATGCGGACATAGCGGGTGAGGAGGATGACGGAGGGGCGGTCCCAGCTGCCGGCGATGCTCCAGACAGGGTGGTCGCGGTCGCTTTCGAGGACGGTCGCCTTATGGTTCATCACGAGGACGATGGCGCGTTTGAAGGAGACGACCGCGAGGGGTTCGTAGCCGGCGTTGAGGACCAGAGTCTTCACCTGCGACCTTTCGAGTGGACGGGGTGGGCGCTGCGTGACGCCGGGCAAAAGAAAAGGGCACTGTCCTTGCGGACAGCGCCCTTCACGACGGCGGCGGCGTGGTGGCACGCCAGCGGACGGCGGCGGCAGGCCTCGACATGGTGGCGACAGGCCAGAAAGTCCCGGTGGCGCGATGGCAGCGTGCATACGACGCCCGGCAGGAGGCCGCGCTCGACCTCGGCGGTCGCCTGCAGCGACCCGACCGAGGATCTTGCGGCCATCGGGGCTCTCCGATCTGCGCGGCTGCTCAGCACAGCGTTCAGGGGATCAGAGTAACGCATGAACGGCGCACCTCCTATTCGAGGCACGCCGTTCCTCAGCGGGTGTCCGCAGAGTTCACCGGGTGTTCAGATCCCCAGGCGGACGATGTAGTAGTTGTCGGTCCAGATCGGCCGGATGGAGACCGACTTGCCCTGGGTGGGAGCATCCAGGATGTTGCCATTGCCGGCGTAGAAACCGTCGTGGCCGGGCATGATGACAAGGTCGCCGGGGCGCGCGTCCGCAATGGCGATAACCTTGCCGCTGGCGGCCTGTTTGGACACAGAGTGCTGCATGGAGATGCCGAACTGCGAATAGACGTACATGATATAGCCGGAGCAGTCGAAGCCGGAAGGGCTGTCGCCGCCGTAGACATAAGGCGTGCCGATATACTGCTGGGCGACCGAGAACACCCGGTCGAGGCTGAAGTCCGGGTACGGCGGGTTGGCCAGGAACTGCTGGACGGAGGGGCCGGAGTAGCTGGTCGCGTAGCGGGTCAGCGTGACCGCGGCGCGCTGACGGGCGGCCTCGGCGGCGGCGGCGGCCTTCTGGGCGGCGAGCTGCTGCTCGGTGGTCGCGCTGACCGCCTCGCGGCCGGCGGTCGAGGAGACGACATCGCTGACCTCGACGCTCTGCGATTGCGCCCTCTTCATGCTGTCGGCGGCGGTGGGGCCGAAAGCCGAGCTCCCGGCGTCGTCCGGGTTGAAGGCGAAGGCGGGGATGGACATGGTGGCGACGATGCCGGTCGCGACACCGATCGCCGCGACATTGAGAACCCAACCGCCCTTGCGCTTGCCGGCCGGTTTGGTGGCGGCCAGACCGGCAGCGGCCGAGGTGGCGGCCGCGGACCCAGGTGGCCCCGGTGTCGAGCGGGCGACCGTCCCGGTCTCTGACTCGGCGCGGAGGGACCGGCGCGAGACAGAGCGGGGAGCGGAATCCTGGGGGGTGGAGCGAGGGTCCTGAGAGGCCCCGTCCTGGGTGAGACCGGGCGTGTCAGAGTGTGCCAACGTGCAACCTCCTGGCGCTCCTGCGGCATTGGGGCCGCCCCGTCTGTGTGCGATTGGCGTCGGTTCACCGGCCGGGAGACGGGATGCGGGGGGTGGAGCGTCCTGGTCGGGGTCCTGGTGGGCCGGCTTCTGGCCCGTTCGGACTCGTAAGAGAATACGGGACGACTCCTGGTTTGTCACATCTTTTCGAGGACTTCTTAACGAACGGGTAACAGATTTCAGGCGTCGACGAAGATGTGAGCAGCGAGTTCGTTGGGCAGTTCCAGCCCCGTCTCGGCCCCGTCGATCTGGACGGCGACAGAGGAGCCGTTCGCCGAGAAAGTGCCGGTCGAACCGGGAATCACCCCCGCTTGCTTGAGCTGGAGCAGCAGCTCGGGATCAACCTGCGCCGGCTCCCCGAGGCGGCGGATTCTGGCAGTCACCTCGGAATCGGCGGCGCGCACGGCCTCCACGAGGTTCACCAGGTTCCCGGTGGAGGCGGTGTCGGCGGCGCCGAGTTCGCCAAGGCCCGGGATGGGGTTGCCGTAGGGCGACTCCGTCGGGTTGCCGAGCATGGTGAGCAGCTTCCGCTCGACCTGCTCGCTCATGACGTGCTCCCAGCGGCAGGCCTCCTCGTGGACGTACTCCCACTCGAGCTCGATGACGTCGCTGAGGAGGCGCTCGGCCAGACGGTGCTTGCGCATGACATGCACCGCCTTGCGGCGTCCGTCGTCGGTCAGCTCGAGATGGCGGTCGCCCGACACGACGACGAGGCCGTCGCGCTCCATACGGCCGACGGTCTGCGAGACGGTCGGGCCGGAGTGCCCGAGACGCTCGGAGATGCGCGCGCGCAGGGGGACGATGTTGTCCTCCTCCAGCTCCAGGATGGTGCGAAGGTACATTTCGGTCGTGTCGATCAGATCGGTCATGGACCCCTCCACTAGCGGGCGCGAATGTCGCACTAGAGCCTACTTGGTGCCGCTGGCAGCCCGGTGACGGCATTCCGAGTGGCCGTCAGCAGGATGCGGCAGCCCCTAAACTTCTGTCATGCCGGATGTGACGATTCCCACTGAGCTGCTGCCCGCCGACGGTCGATTCGGATGCGGTCCCTCCAAGGTCCGCCCCGAACAGATCGCGTCCCTCGCCGGAGACGGCGCCGAGCTGCTCGGAACCTCCCACCGCCAGGCCCCGGTGAAGAACCTGGTCGGCCGCGTGCGCGAGGGCCTCAGCGAGCTGTTCCGGCTGCCGGAGGGCTATGAGGTCGTGGTGGGCAACGGCGGCTCGACGGCGTTCTGGGACGCAGCGGCGTTCTCGCTCATCGAGAAGCGGAGCCAGAACCTCGTCTTCGGCGAGTTCGGCGGCAAATTCGCCAAAGCGGCGGCGGCCCCGTGGTTGCAGGCGCCGCACATCGTCGAAGCGCCCGCGGGCTCGCGGGCCGACGCGGAGCCGATGCCCGGGGTGGATGTGTATGCCTGGCCGCACAATGAGACCTCGACCGGTGTGATGGCCCCGGTGCGCCGCATCCACGGCGACGTGGGCGCGCTGACCGTCGTCGACGCGACGAGCGCGGCCGGCGGCGCCGACCTCGATGCGGCCGAGACCGATGTCTACTACTTCGCCCCGCAAAAGAACTTCGCCTCGGACGGCGGGCTGTGGTTCGGCCTGTTCTCCCCCGCCGCGATCGAGCGGGTGGAGCGGATCGCCGCCGGCGACCGCTACATCCCGGAGTTCCTGAGCCTGAAGAACGCGGTCGACAACTCGCGCCTGAACCAGACGCTCAACACCCCCGCCGTGGCGACCCTGGCGCTGATGGAGAACCAGATCGCGTGGATGAACGCCAAGGGCGGCCTCGCCTGGGCGAGCGCCCGGACGAAGGAGTCCTCGGACGCGCTCTACGCCTGGGCCGATTCGGTCGAGTACGCGGCTCCGTTCGTGCAAGACTCGGAGCACCGCTCCCAGGTGGTCGTCACGATCGACTTCTCCGACACGATCGACGCCGCAGCGATCGCGAAGACCCTGCGCGCCAACGGGATCGTGGACACCGAGCCCTACCGCAAGCTCGGGCGCAACCAGCTGCGCATCGCGACGTTCACCGCCATCGAGCCCGCGGACGTGCGGGCGCTGATCGACTGCGTCGAGTACGTGGTCGAGCGGCTGGGCTGAGCCGTGCGGCTCTGGCTGCGCGAGAGCGAGCGCCGGCCCGATCCGGTGCCCCTCCCGACGGACGACCGGCGGGCCGTGCTCACCGGTCTCGTCCTGTGGTCCGCCGCCCTCGCTGTGACATTCGCCTTCGCCGGCCCGCTCAGCGCCGTGGACGAGAGCTGGTGGCGCTGGACGATCGTCGTCGGTCTCGCCCTCGGCGCGCTCGGGCTCGCCTCCCTCAGCGCCGGGCGGGCCCGCCGGCGCTGAGCCGCCCGGCGGCGACCGGCGTCACGAAGCAGCGCCCTCCCCGGCGGGGAGAACAGGCTCGGCGTTGACCTCGGCGTCCGTGGCCTCGTCGTCGACGCCCGGCAGCGGGGGGTCCGTCTCGCCCCCGACGCTGTCGATGTCGACGCCGTCCACATCGTCCCCCTCGTGCAGATCGTGGATGTCGTGGTCGTCTTCGTCGTCGAGGTCGTCGCCATCCTCATCCTCGTCGGGCCGGTCGTCGCCGGTCTCGTCCTCGTCCTCATCGTCGTCGTCCGCCTCGACCGTGAGGGCCTCCTGCGCCGCCTGGTACTCGGCGAAACGTTCCGACCACGGCACCCAATCGGGTGCGAGCAGCGACTCCTCGCCGGGCATCAGCTCGGCTTCGAGCACGGTCGGCTGGACGCCGTCCTCCGCGCGGCCGACCGAGACCGTCCAGCGCCAGCCGGGGTAGCCGGGTAGCATGCAGGCGAACAGCAGGGAGACGACGTCGCCGGCCTCGACGACGTGATCGATCGGCTGGCCGACCGTGGACTCGGGAGTGATCTCGGCCAGAGCCGCCCGGGCGAGGGGGATGGCCGCGACGAGCTCCCGGAGGTCGCCGGGCTCCGCGGGGTTCTCAGGCATCCAGGTCATCCGCGACGCGCCGCAGCACGGCGGCGATCTTGGCGCCGTGCGCCCTGTCCGGGTATTTGCCGCGGCGCAGGTTCGCGCCGATGCCGTCGAGCAGCTTCACGAGGTCCTCCACGATGATGGCCATGTCGTCGGCGGATTTGCGCTTCAGTTTGACCAGGCTCGGCGGGGCCTCGAGCACCCGCACGGAGAGCGCCTGGGCGCCGCGCTTGCCGTCGGCGATGCCGAACTCGAGACGGCTCCCCGCCTTGACCACGGCGCCCGCGGGCAGCGCCGAGGCGTGCAGGAAGACTTCCTGACCGTCGTCGGAGCTGATGAAGCCGAAGCCTTTCTCGTCGTCGTAGAACTTGACCTTGCCGGTTGGCATGGGAACCTCACTTCACATGGCGGATCGAATGATCAACCTCAATTATCCTTGATTCCGTGACCCAGCAGACCCCGCCGCCGGTTTCCTGTCTCCAGCGGATACTCTCTTACATCGCCGCGGCCCTCGTCGCGGTCTCGCTCCTGTGCATCGCGGCCATCCTGATCGGCTCCGCCCTGGGCGGGATGCCCCAGCAGGGCTCCGGTGAGGGGCTGTGGCCGACCGTGTTCCTTTTCCCGCTCGTCGCGTTCCCCATCGCGTTCCTCCTGATCATCGCGATCATCGTCGCCGGAGCGCGCCAGCGCCGCCGGGAGGCGACGGAAGCGGCCGGGCCGAAGAGCAGGCGCTGACGGTCAGCGCCGGGTCCCTGCGATGACCACGACGCTCGCCCTGGCCGCGCGGCTGCGTGCGCTGCCGGATGCCGGGCTCGTCGCCGCGCTGCGCACCCGGCCGATTCGCCGCACGGGCGTCTCCGACTTCTTCGACCTCGCCGAGGCGCTGCTGGATCCCGAGGCCGTGCAGCGCGCGCTCACCGGTCTCGACCGCACCCGGCTCGCAGCGCTGGCGCTGCTCGGCCGTGCGGGCGGCGCCCTCGACGCTGCGGCCCTCGCACGCGGATTCGCCGCGCACCCCGCGACGGCGGGGGCCGCCGAGCGGGAAGCGGCCGGAGCGCTGGCCGACCTGGCCGAAGCCTTCCTCGTCCATCCCGGAGACAGCCAGTACGCGGCCTACCCGGCCGTGACAGCGACGATCGAGCCCCGCGCAGAGGAACTGCTCGCCACCGCGCCGCCGACGGCGCTCGCACTGGTGCCGGACGCCGATCAGCGCTTCACCGACCGGCTCGCGGCCGAACGAGCGTTCGAGGCCGTCGCCGCGGTCTCCGAACTGCTGGCCGAGCTGGGGCGGGGAGGAGCCCGCGAACTGCAGAAGGGCGGCCTGGCGCTGCCCGCGACGAAGCGCCTGGCTGAGGCGCTGAGCGTGGAGGCGTCCGTAGTGCCCGTGGTCCTCTCCATCGCAGGGCGCGCCGGGCTCGCCGCCGTGGGCGATGGAAGCTGGCTGCCGACCGAAGCCGCCTCCGGCTGGCTGCATTCGGCCGCCGCCGACCGCTGGCGCGTCCTCGCCGCCGGCTGGTGGGAAGCGCTGCCCGCCGGCCTGCGCTCGCTTCTGGCCCGTCGCAACCGCGCCACATGGGGAGAGAGCCTGCGCGAGCACATCGCCTGGCTGTACCCGGCCGCGGCCGCGGAGGCCCAGCGCCGGATGGAGGCACACACCCGGGAGGCCGAGTGGCTGGGTGTGACGGCGCAGCAGGCGCCGAGCAGCGCGGGGACCGCCCTCGTGACGAGCGGCCCGGAGACCGCGGCCGGGCTCCTGGCCGGGCTGTTCCCTGCGCAGGTGGACCGCGTCTACCTCCAGCACGACCTCACCGTCGTCTCCCCCGGCCCGCTCGCCCCGAACGTGGAGACGCGGCTGCGGACGATGGCGGAGGTGGAGAGCCGGGCGCTGGCCTCCACATTCCGGTTCTCCACGGCCAGCATCGACCGTGCCGTCACGGCAGGCGAGACGGCGGCGAGCATCCTCGACTTCCTCGCGGCGGTGTCGCTGACAGGTGTGCCACAGCCGCTCGACTACCTGATCGCGGACGCGGTCGAACGGCACGGCCGGGTGCGGGTGCGCTCGAGCGAGGACGGCGGCTCGCTCGTGTACACGGCCGACGCGACGCTCGTGCAGGCGATCGCGGTCGACCACTCGCTCCGGGCGCTGCGCCTCGTGCGTGACGACGCCACCCTGACGAGCCCTCTCCCCCGGGACGCCGTCTACTGGGCGCTCAGCGACGCGCGGTATCCGGTCGTGGCCGAAGACGACGCGGGAGCGCCGGTGGCCCTGCGGCGGCAGCGGGTCGCGCCTCCCCCGGTCGCCACCGCCCGGGACCCGGACGCGGAGTTCGTCGCGCGGCTGCGGGAAGCCGACGGCGGGGCGGGAGCGGACACGACCGGCGCAGTCACCGCCGAGCAGTGGCTCGCGCGCCAGCTCGATCAGGCCGTGCGCGCCCGCCAGCCGATCATCGTGGAGGTCGCCCTGCCCGACGGTCGGATCGTGGACTACCAGCTGGAGCCGACCGGTGTGGGCGGCGGCCGGCTGCGCGGCCGGGACCGCGCGGCGGACATCGAACGCACACTGCCGCTCTCCAGCGTCAAAGGGCTGCGCAGCGTAGACTGATCGGTCATGTCCGATGGCCCCCTGATCGTCCAGAGCGATCGCACCGTCCTGCTCGAGGTCGCCCATCCCGACGCCGAGGACGCCCGGCACGACCTCGCTGTGTTCGCCGAGCTGGAGCGCGCGCCCGAGCACATCCACACTTACCGGATCACCCGGCTCGGGCTCTGGAACGCACGCGCCGCCGGGCACACGGCGGAGGACATGCTCGGGACGCTCAAGCGCTACTCCAAGTTCCCCGTCCCGCAGACCGTGTCGGTGGATATGGCGGAGACAGTCGCCCGGTACGGCCGGCTGGTCATCGAGCGCGACGGCGAGGGCGCGCTGGTGCTGCGCTCGAGCGACCTCGCGGTGCTGACGGAGGTGGCCGGGGCCAAGCGCATCGCGCCACTGCTGCGGGAACGCCGCGACGACGAGACCTTCGCGGTCGACGCCTGGGCTCGCGGCCAGCTCAAACAGGAGCTCGTGAAGCTCGGCTGGCCGGCAGAGGACCTCGCCGGCTACACACCCGGCACTCCGCACGAGATCGGTCTGCGCGAGGACGGCTGGACGTTGCGCGACTACCAGCGGAAGGCCGTCGGAGCCTTCTTCGACGGCGGCTCCGGCGTGGTGGTGCTGCCGTGCGGCGCGGGCAAAACGCTCGTGGGAGCGGGGGCGATGGCCAGGGCGAAGACGACGACCCTCATCCTGGTCACCAACACGGTGTCGGCGCGGCAGTGGCGCGACGAACTGCTGAAGCGCACGATGCTGACCGCCGGGGAGGTGGGCGAGTACTCGGGCCAGGTCAAGGAGATCAAACCGGTCACGATCGCGACCTACCAGATCCTCACGGCCAAGCGGAAGGGCGAGTACGCGCACCTCGCGCTGCTCGACGCGCTGGACTGGGGCCTGGTCGTCTACGACGAGGTTCATCTGCTGCCCGCCCCCGTCTTCAAGCTGACCGCGGAGTTGCAAGCCCGCCGACGGCTCGGGCTCACCGCGACGCTGGTGCGCGAGGACGGCCGCGAGGGCGATGTGTTCAGCCTGATCGGCCCCAAACGCTTCGATGCGCCGTGGAAGGAGATCGAGGCGCAGGGTTTCATCTCCCCGGCCGCCTGCTACGAGGTGCGGATCGACCTGCCGCCCGGCGAGCGGCTGAGCTACGCGGCCGCTGCCGATGCCGAGCGCTACCGCCTCGCCGCGACCGCGCCCGCGAAGCTGGAGATCGCCCAGCGGCTGGTCGAGCGGCATGCCGGGGAGCGCATCCTGGTGATCGGTCAGTACCTGGATCAGATCGACGCGCTCGCCGAGGCGCTCGGAGCGCCGCAGCTGACCGGCGCGACGCCCGTGGACGAACGCGAGCGGCTGTACCAGGAGTTCCGGGACGGCACGACACCGGTGCTGGTGGTGAGCAAAGTCGCGAACTTCTCGGTGGACCTCCCGGAGGCGACCGTCGCCATCCAGGTCTCCGGATCGTACGGCTCGCGGCAGGAGGAGGCGCAGCGCCTCGGCCGGCTGCTCCGGCCGAAGGAGTCGGGTCTCTCGGCGAACTTCTACACGCTCGTCTCGCGCGATACCGTCGATCAGGACTTCGCGCAGAACCGGCAGCGGTTCCTGGCAGAGCAGGGCTATTCGTACACGATCCTGGACGCGCACGCGCTGGCGGCGTAGCGGAGGTCAGGCGGCGGCCCCGTCGCGGACATACCGCAGGAGCAGTGTGTCCTCCGACTGCAGAACGTGCGCGAGCCGCATCCCGACCGGCTCGATCGGCGCAGCACCGACCGCGATGCGGGTGGCCGAGCCCGCCTCCAGCCGCGGGCTCAGGGTGAGGCACAGCTCGTCCACGACGCCGCCGGCGAGGAGGTCGCCGAACAGGTGCGGGCCGCCCTCGCAGTGGATGCGGCGCAGCCCCCGTGCGGCCAGCTCCCGCACCAGCAGCCGTGGCTCGACGCGCTGGGCGCCGCACACGACGACGTCCGCCACCTCGGCGAGCGCCTCGCGGGCGGAAGCGCGCGAGCGCTCCGAGGTGAGTACCAGCGGGCACTCAGGGGCCTCGTGGAAGATCGGACCGGCCGGGTCGAGGTCGAGGCCGGCGCTGACGATGGCGAAGACAGGATGCTCGGTCAGCCCCGCCGCGCGGCGGGCCCGTTGCGATGCCGCGTCCACGCGCATCGCGCCGTAGCCTTCCGCGCGAATCGTCCCCGCCCCCACGACCACGACATCGCAGAGACGGCGCAGGATGTCGAACACCCGCCTGTCGGCGTCGTCCGAGAGACCGCCGGAGAGACCTTCCTCGGTGCCCGCGCCGTCGAGGCTGGCGACGAAGTTCACGCGCAGCCAGAACGGACCGGCGCCGGTTCCGGCGGTGTAGAGCGCAGCGAGCTCGGTGTCGTCGAGTCCGCTCACGCCGGGCGCCGGGCGCAGGCGGGCGAGAGCCGGTTCAGTCATTGGCATCTCCCATGTTGTGTTTGAGGAAGGCCGGCTCCCGCAGGCCCAGAACAGCCTCCGTCATGCGCGCAGCGGCGACGGACGCTCGCACGTCGTGCATCCGGATGATCCGCGCGCCGTTCACGATGGAGACGACCGCGGCGGCGAGCGATCCCTCTCCACGCCGGGATCGCGGCGCGTCCAGGGTCTCACCGATGAAGTCTTTGTTGGAGACGGCGGCCAGCGTGGGGTAACCGAGGTCGGCGATCTCCGCGAGACGGCGCGTCAGCTCCAGCGAGTGCAGGGTGTTCTTGTTGAGGTCGTGGCCGGGATCGAGCACGATGCGCTCCTCCGGGACACCCGCCGCAGCCGCGCGCTCCACCCGGTCGAGCAGGAACGCCGACACCTCCGCGACGATGTCGGCGTAGTGCGGCCGCGGGTACACCGTCCGCGGTGCGGCGAGACTGTGCGTGAGGACGAGCGTCGCCTCGCTGTCGGCCACGACGCGCGCGAGCTCCGGGTCGCTCAGCCCCGTGGTGTCGTTGACGACGGTGGCGCCCGCGGCGATGGCCCGCCGGGCGACCTCGGAGTGGAAGGTGTCGACCGAGATCGCCACCTCCGATCCGGCCCGCAGCTCGCGCACGACGGGGACCACTCGCCCGGCCTCCGCCTCCACCGGGATCGCCTCGCCCGGCGCGAACGGCGCCCCGCCGATGTCGACCCAGTCGGCGCCGGCCGCGACCGCGTCGAAGCAGGCGGCGACCGCCTTCTCGAGGGCGAAGGTGCGGCCCTGGTCGAAGAACGAGTCGGGCGTCCGGTTGACCACGGCCATGACGGCCACGCGCCGGGAGAAGTCGAAGGTGCGGGCGCCGATGCGGCGGACGGGGACGCGAAGCGGGGGCAGATACATCTCAGACGCCGGCACGATCCGGCCTCTCGCCGACCGCCGGCGGGGCGTCTCCCGAAGATTCCATGCCCCGATCGTAGAGGCCGGAGGAGAACGGGGCGGTGTCATCGCTCGCACGCTCTGCCACGAGCACACGCGCCACGGCCGTGCCACCGGCGATCGCGACGATTCGCTGAGACACGGGGCTGGCCCCCTTTCGCCTCCACCAGCATCCGCTGTCCGCACGACGAGCGCTAGCCCCTCGCACCCCCAGCGCACCGTCGGCTCACAGGAATAATTCAGTGAATGTGCAGATCATGTTTCACATGAACGCAGGACCCCGCATTCTCATCGTCGACGACGAGCCGAACATCCGCGATCTGCTCACCACCAGCCTCCGCTTCGCCGGCTTCGCCGTGCGCGCGGTCGGGAACGGCGCGCAGGCGATCTCCGCGGTCCTCGAAGAGGAGCCCGACATCATCATCCTCGACGTCATGCTCCCGGACATGAACGGGTTCGGCGTCACCAAGCGGCTGCGCGGGGCCGGCTACACCGCGCCCATCCTGTTCCTCACGGCCAAAGACGACACCGAGGACAAGATCACCGGCCTCACCGTCGGCGGCGACGACTACGTCACCAAGCCGTTCAGCCTCGACGAGATCGTGGCGCGCATCAAAGCTATCCTGCGCCGCACGATGCAGGCCGACGAAGACGCCGTGATCCGCGCGGGCGAGCTGACGATGGACCAGGACACGCACGAGGTCTTCGTCGGCGACACCCCGATCGAGCTGAGCCCGACCGAGTTCAAACTGCTGCGCTACCTCATGCTGAACCCGAACCGCGTGCTGTCGAAGGCGCAGATCCTCGACCATGTGTGGGAGTACGACTTCAACGGCGACGCCGGCATCGTGGAGTCCTACATCTCCTACCTGCGCCGCAAGGTGGATGCGCACTCCAGCGAAGCGCTCATCCAGACCAAGCGTGGATTCGGCTACATGCTGAAAGCCGCCAAGGCGTGAGACGGAGCGCCCCGCTTTCCCTGCGGAGCCAGCTTCCCTGCATAGACTGACGTCCTCATGCACTCACGCCTGCTCGACCGCTGGAACGCGATCTCCCTCAGAACCAAGATCACCGGGGTGACCGTGCTCATGCTGACGCTCGGGCTCCTCGTGACCGGAATCGGCACGATGTCCATGCTGAAACCGGTGCTGCTCGACCAGCTGGACGCACAGCTCTCGGCGGCATCGGGTGCGAACTATCTCAACACCTACCTGTTCGGCACATCGTCGGGCAGCGCGAAGATCGCGACGGATGCGAGCCCGTCGGACTACTTCGCGGCACTGTACGATTCGACCGGCGACCTGGTGCGAACCAATTGGTCGAACATCCCGTTCTCCAGCCGGCCGGCCGTCCCCGACCACATCTCGGTCACCGACGGCAAGCAGCTGCAATCGCAGGGCGGATACCCGCTCACGAGCAACGACGGCCGCATCGCCTACCGGGCGATGGCGCAGGTCGTGACGCTGACCTCGCCGGCCGGGGCGCTCGGCACGGCGATCGTCGCGACGAACACCAGCCAGATCGACACGGTGATGGCGAGCTTTCTGGCCATCTTCCTCGGCTTCGGCGTCATCGTCATCATCGTCGGCGCCGGTCTGACCCGCATGCTGGTCACCACCACTTTCTCGCCGCTGCGCGAGGTCGAGCAGACCGCGGCGGCCATCGCCGACGGCGATTTCAGCCAGCGCCTCGGCGGCGCGACGCCGAACACGGAGGTCGGCCGGCTGAACCGCTCGCTCAACACCATGCTCAACCGGATCGACCGGGCCTTCAGCGACCGCGCGCGCACGATCGACCAGATGCGCCGGTTCGTGGGCGACGCCTCCCACGAACTGCGCACGCCGCTCGTCTCGCTGCGCGGCTACGCCGAGCTCTACCGGATGGGCGCCCTGCAAACCTCCGACGATGTCGCGCAGGCAATGGACCGCATCGAGAAGGAGGCGATCCGGATGGGCATCCTCGTCGAAGACCTCCTCGAGCTCGCCCGCCTGGATGAGACGAAGCCGCTCGAGCTGAAAGCCGTCGACCTCGTCGCCATCGCCCGTGACGCCGCGATGGATGCGATGGCGGGCTCCCCGGGCCGCATCGTCACCGTGATCGCCCCGCCCCCTGTCGCCGCCGTCGCCCCGGAGCCGGAAGAGCCCGGCGTCGAAACGGCTCCGCTGCGCGTGGCCGATCAGCCCGGCCGCCCGACGAGCGCGACCGGCCCCATCGCCTTCGCGGGCGCGACGCTGGCCCGCCTGCGCCGCGGACGCACCCGCCGCAGCGGCGGCACCGGCCCCATCGCGATCGCGACCGGCGAGGAGCTGATCAGCCTGCCGGGGTCCCCACCCGCCCATCCCGCGCTCGTCCTGGCCGAGGAGAACAAGCTCCGTCAGGTGGTGACCAACCTGATGGGCAACGCGCTGCGCTACACCGCCAGCGACAGCCCTATCGAGATCGGAGTGCAGATCGACCACCGCGCCGAGCGGGCGGTGCTGGAGGTCCGCGACCACGGCGACGGCATCCCGCCCCAGATCCATGAGAAGATCTTCCAGCGTTTCTGGCGCGCGGACACCTCACGCACCCGCGAGACCGGAGGCAGCGGGCTCGGCCTGGCGATCGTCTCCTCGATCGTCGCAGCGCACAACGGCAGCGTGGATGTCGTGGAGACGCCCGGCGGAGGCGCGACCTTCCGGGTGTCGCTGCCGCTGGCAGACTCGACGGCAGCGCCCAAGCCGGTCGGCGGCTAGAGAAACCTTCTCGCCGCGAACGGACGCCCGGCCGGGTCGGACTCCGCCGCGCCCGGGTCCCGTCGTGTCGCGGGACATCCGGGGCGAGGGAACCGGGGAGAGGGAGACCGAGCAGGAGAAATCCCGGACAGGAGAATCCGAGCGCGGAAAGGCGGAAAGGGCGCCTCCCTGAGGGGAGACGCCCTTTCCGTCGTCTTCGGCTGCGTCGGACTTAGAGATGGTTTCAGTAGTCGTTTTTGGTGAGTTTGCGGGCGCTGGTGATCGCGATTGCTAGAGCGACGAGCGCCGTGATCGTTGAGGCGGTGCGGTCGTAGCGAGTGGCGAGTTTCCGGAAGGCGAGGATCCAGGCCATGGTGCGTTCGACTACCCAACAGTGTTTACCCAGTCACTGTTTGGAGTCGACTCCGATTCGTGCGATGCGTGCCTTGATCCCACGACAACGCAGGTAACAGCGGACGCGGCGGTTGTCGTAAGCCTTATCGGCGTGGAAGATAACCGGGCGGCGTCTGGGCCGACCGCGGCCGACGCCCTTGATCGCGGTGATGTTGTCTAACACAGGTTCCACGAGCATGGAGTCGTGTCGGTTGGCGCCGGAGATCTCCACATGCAGCGGGAGTCCGTTGCGGTCGGTCAGGACATGGTACTTGGTGCCCCGTTTCCCACGATCCGTGGGGTTAGGTCCAGTGAGATCGCCCCCCTTTTCGCCCGGACACTTACGGAGTCCAGGCAGGTTCTTGACCAGTCGATCATGCCAGCCTGGCCGAGTTCGTCGAGCATGATCTTCCGCAGTGCATCCCACGCGCCCGCTTCGGACCATTCACGCAGACGCCGCCAACAAGTGACCCCGGACCCATACCCCAACTCGGGCGGGAGCTTCTCCACGGGATCCCCGTCAGCAGCACGAACACGATCCCAGCGAACACCTTCCGGTCAGGAACCCGAGGCTGCCCAGCCCGCCCATTGACCACAGGCGGCCGAGGCGGAATCAACGGCTCCAGCCGCTCCCACAACATATCCGTAATGAACCGATCCTCAGCAAGCGTCGACACTCGACCAGCATCCCCGCTAACCAGCCACAACAACCACCGCCACGCCGACTACTGAAACCACCTCTTAGAAGTCCATGCCCGCACCCGGGTCGGCCGCGACAGGGGCGGCCTTCTCCGGCTTGTCGGCCACGACGGCCTCGGTGGTGAGGAACAGACCCGCGATGGAAGCGGCGTTCTGCAGCGCCGAGCGGGTGACCTTCACCGGGTCGTTGATGCCCGCGATGATCATGTCGACGTAGTCGCCGGTGGCCGCGTTGAGACCGTGGCCGAGCGGGAGCTCGCGGACACGGGCGACGACAACGCCCGGCTCCATGCCTGCGTTGATCGCGATCTGCTTCATCGGGGCTTCGATGGCGACCTTGACGATGTTGGCGCCGGTGGCCTCGTCGCCCTCGAGCTTCAGCTTCTCGAACGCGAGCTTGCCGGCCTGGATGAGGGCGACGCCCCCACCGGCCACGATGCCCTCCTCGACGGCCGCCTTCGCGTTGCGGACGGCGTCCTCGATGCGGTGCTTGCGCTCCTTGAGCTCGACCTCGGTGGCCGCGCCCGCCTTGATCACGGCAACGCCGCCAGCGAGCTTGGCGAGACGCTCCTGGAGCTTCTCGCGGTCGTAGTCCGAGTCGGTGTTGTCGATCTCGCCGCGGATCTGGGCCACGCGACCGGCGATCTGCTCGGTGTCCCCCGCGCCCTCGACGATGGTGGTCTCATCCTTGGTGATGACGACCTTGCGGGCCTGGCCGAGCAGGTCGAGGGTGACGTTCTCGAGCTTGAGACCGACCTCCTCGGAGATGACCTGGCCGCCGGTGAGGATCGCGATGTCCTGCAACATGGCCTTGCGGCGGTCGCCGAAGCCCGGAGCCTTGACGGCGACGGACTTGAAGATGCCGCGGATCTTGTTGACGATCAAGGTAGCGAGCGCCTCGCCGTCGACGTCCTCAGCGATGATGAGGAGCTGCTTGTTGGCCTGGATGACCTTGTCCACGATCGGGAGCAGGTCTTTGATCGAGGAGATCTTCTGGTTGGCGATGAGGATGTACGCGTCCTCGAACACCGCCTCCTGGCGGTCCTGGTCGGTGACGAAGTACTGCGACAGGAAGCCCTTGTCGAAGCGCATGCCCTCGGTCAGCTCCAGCTCGGTGCCGAAGGTGTTCGACTCCTCGACGGTGACGACGCCCTCCTTGCCGACCTTGTCGATCGCCTCGGCGATGATGTCGCCGATGGTGGTGTCCCCGGCGGAGATGGAGGCGGTGGCCGCGACCTCCTTCTTGCTCTCGACCTCCTTGGAACTGCCGACCAGTTCGGCGGTGACGGCCTCGACGGCCTTCTCGATGCCGCGCTTCAGCGAGATCGGGTCGGCGCCGGCCGCGACGTTGCGCAGACCTTCCTTGACGAGCGCCTGGGCGAGCACGGTGGCCGTGGTGGTCCCGTCGCCGGCGACATCGTCGGTCTTCTTCGCGACCTCTTTGACGAGCTCCGCGCCGATCTTCTCGTACGGGTCGTCGAGTTCGATCTCCTTCGCGATGGAGACGCCGTCGTTGGTGATGGTCGGCGCTCCCCACTTCTTCTCGAGGACGACGTTGCGCCCGCGCGGGCCAAGCGTCACCTTGACGGTGTCAGCCAGGATGTTGAGGCCGCGCTCGAGGCCGCGACGGGCATCCTCGTCGAAAGCAATGATCTTTGCCATGTGTTTCTCGTCCCTCCCGGACGTCTGCGAAAGATTCGGTTTGTTAGCACTCGATAATGCGGAGTGCTAAAGCGATTCTGGCACTCGTCGCGGTGGAGTGCAAGGCGAGTCCACCGCCGAACGGCCCGCGGCGAAACCGGAGCGCCGTGGAAACCACGAAGCCCTCCCTTCCCGGTGTACCCGTCGCGACGGAAAGGGAGGATTTTTGGAGCGGGAGCCCGGTCAGTGCAGGAAAAGGAGGGATCGCTGGGTGAGAGGGAGGGTGATGTCCTCCCTTTGCAGCGGGCAGGGAGGGGGCAGGGGCTGTTGCGGGGGCGAGGCGGACAGGGGGCAGAATGCGAGCGCCGCCCCGGAGGGCGGCGCTCTGTGGTCTTGCCGATCGCTGCGTGTTACAGCGGGCGCACCGACTCGGCTTGCGGGCCTTTGTTGCCCGTGCCGACCTCGAATTCCACCTGCTGGCCCTCTTCGAGGACCTTGTAGCCGCTCATCTCAATTGCGGAGTAGTGAACGAAAACGTCCTGCTCCACATCTTCGAGAGTGATGAATCCGTAGCCCTTCTCAGCGTTGAACCACTTCACGGTCCCGTTCGCCATGCATTACTCCCATTGCTGTGTCGCTCGTGCGGTCCAGCGCCGCACGTTGACCCCGATACTAATGCTTGCAATGCTGGCAATGGGGAGAATCTTTGTGAATCCGTTACAAAATCCGCCGAAGTTAAACCTGCTGGAAACAATCGGCGCAGTGGCTCAGCCAGTGTAGTCGCTGCCGACGACCACTGTGAGCTGCGCCCCGGTCTGCGCGAAATCCTGCGCCTCCTGGATGGTCGCTCCCGGCAGGGACTGGGCGGCCCCGAGCGCCGCGGCCTGGTTGGCGGGGTCGGAGTAGTACACGATCGTCTGCTTCAGATCGGTGCGGGAGGCGTTCGCGACGGCGCCGACCGTCCAGCCGGCGGCGGCCAGCTTCTCGTCCACCCGGCCGGCCAGCCCCGAGATCGTCGTGCCGTTGAGGATGTTGACGGTCAGGGCCGGGTCCACCGTCGGGACGATCGTCGGTGTGGGGGTCGCGCTGGGGCTCGGCGAGGCATCGGCGGAGCGGGGCGAACCGTTGAAGGAGATGGAGCCGCTGACGACCGAGAGGGAGAGGATACCGGCGCCGACGAGAACGGCGGTGGCGAGGGCAGCCCAGCCGACCGCGATCCAGCGACGGCCCTTCGGCCGCGGTGCGCGGTGCGCGCCGACACGCTGGAGGTCGTCCGGGATCTCATCGAAGCGGTCTGTCGGATATTTCTGTGCCATCTAGCGCTGGTTCCTCGTGGTCTCAGTCGTGGTGCGGGAGCGTCCGGGCCTGCCGCGCGGCCAAGCGGGTCTCCCGCAGCCGAAGCAGGCGCTTGACGAGCATGGGATCGTGACGGAGCGCCTCGGGCCGGTCGATCAGCGCTCCGAGAAGCTGGTAGTACCGTGCCGCCGAGAGGCCGAACTCCTCGCGGATGGCCTGCTCTTTGGCGCCGGCGTGCCGTGACCATTGACGCTCGAACGCGAGGATGTCGGTCTCTCTGCCGGTGAGCCCCTCCGGCTTCGGCCTGTTCCAGTGGTCGTCTGCCGCCTCGGCCACACGCACCGCCTCCCCTCGCCGTCGCCCGTCTGTTCCCTCTTCTCGCGCTCGCGGAACATCCTAGGGGCCGCCTCCTGTGTGTTGCCCGGTGGCGCGCGGCGAAACAGCGGAGCCGCGCGAAACGGACAACGGCGGGTGCGGCCGTGCCGTTTAGGGTGAGGAGAGACGAGAGGATGCTGCGATGGACGCTGGCAAGGGCGAGTACCAGATCGCCAAGTCCGACGAGGAGTGGCGCCGCGAGCTCACGCCCGAGCAGTACAGCGTGCTGCGGCAGGCTGGCACCGAACGGCCGTGGACCGGCGAGCTGCTCGACGAGAGCCGCGCCGGAGTCTACGCCTGTGCCGCGTGCGGGGCCGAGCTCTTCCGGTCGGGAACGAAGTTCGACAGCGGCTGCGGCTGGCCGAGCTTCTACGAGTCCGTCCGCCCGGAAGCGGTCGAACTGCTCGAGGACACCCGTCTCGGGATGGCGCGCACCGAGGTCCGCTGCGCGAACTGCGGCTCCCACCTCGGCCACGTCTTCCCGGACGGCTTCGGCACCCCGACTGGCGACCGCTACTGCATGAACTCGATCTCGCTGGACTTCCAGCCGGAGGCCGAATGAGCGACCTCGTCTCGCGCGTCGCGGCGCGCCGATCCCACTCCCGGGTGACCCCGGACGCGCCGACCCACGAGGAACTGCTGCCGCTCGTAGCCGCGGCGGGCCGCGTCGCGGACCACTCGGCGCTGCGCCCGTGGCGGGTCATCGAGCTGCGTGGCGAGGCCCGCGTGCGGCTCGGCCGGGCGTTCGCCGAAGATGCGAAGCTGAGCGGGCGGGCGGGCGACAAGCTCGCCGCGAAAGCGCTCCGCTCGTCGCTCCTGCTCGCGATCGTCTCGGTGCGGACGAAGAGCGAGAAAGTCCCCGGCTGGGAGCAGGACGCCGTGGCCTCAGGCGTCGCCCACCTGCTGAGCCTGCTGCTCCATGACGCCGGCTGGGGCGTGATCTGGCGCACCGGGCGGCACACCCGGTCGAAAGCGGTACACCGGATGCACGGGCTGGCCCGAAACGAGCGGCTGCTCGGCTGGCTCTACGTCGGCGGCATACCGGAAGGCAGCAAAGAGGGGCACCGCAAGACGGTGGACCCGGAACGCTTCCTCAGCGTTCCGGACTAGGGGAAACGCGCCGCCAGCAGCCGCTCCACCGCCCCCAGCGGGATGGGCGCCCACGTCGGCCGGTGCCGCGCCTCATACGCGATCTCATAGACCGCCTTGTCCAGCTCGAACGCGCCGAGCAGCCGGCGGTGGGCGGAAAGCTCTTCCCCCACCACCGACGCATAGCCGTCGAGGTACGCTTCCCGCGCGCGCCGCCCACGCAGCGGCGTCGATCGGCGGTTCCCGGCGAGCCAGCGACCCGGCCACATAGTCGAAGCTGCGGAGCATCCCGGCGATTTCCCGCATGGTGGCGTCCGGTCGGGCGCGCTCGGCGAGGGGCCGCAGGGGTTCGCCCTCGAAGTCGATGAACTGCCAGCCGCGCTCGGGCGAGTGCAGCACCTGGCCGAGGTGCAGGTCACCGTGGATGCGCTGGAGGGTGGGGATCGCCGCAGCCGCGGCCTCCTCATAGACGGCGGCGATCCTGGGCCGCAGCTCCTCGACGACGGGGACATCGGCAGTGGTGACGACGAGACGGCGGAACATTCCGTCGAGGGCCTCGGCCACGTCCCGGCGATCGGCGGGACGGGTGGGGAGCGCGACGGCGAGGAGACGGTGCAGCTCGGCCGTGCCGGCACCGAGAGCGAAAGCCTGCCCGGCGAAGTCCTCGCCGCGCTCGGCGGCGCGGAGGGCGAGCTCCCAGCCGTTCTCCGCACCGGGAACGAAGTCCTGAACGAGAGCGAGCTCGCCGGAGGCCCGTCCGCCGTCCGGCGCGGGCCACGAACCCGTCAGCCAGCCGAACAGGACGGGCGTGCGTTCGGAGCCTTCGCGGGTCAGGGCGGCGAGAGTGGAGATGTCGGGGTTCTCGCCCTCCTGGAGGACGCGGAACACCTTCACGAGGGCCCGTCCGCCGCCCGCGAGCCCGGCGACGATGGAGGTGTTGGACTGCTCTCCGGACAGCAGGCGGGAGGAGACGACCCGCAGGTCGCCGCCCGTGCTGCGGCCCTGCGCGAACGCTTCGCCGTCACCGGTCCGGCCCGCGCCCGACATGAGCGCGGCGAGGGCGGCGACGTAGGCCTCCTCGGCAGGGCCGTCGTAGAGGTGACGGCCCGCGGTCTCGCCCACGAACGCGGCCGGATCGCCGTCGCGGCGGCGGCGGGCGACGAGCGGGACCTGATACACGCGCGGGACGCGCGGGGCGTCGTCGCAGAAGAGGGCGGGGCGTCGTCGCAGAAGAGGTGGGTGAGGATGCGGACATCGTCGACGGCGTCCGCGTCCGGCTCCACCTCGAACGACGCCAGCAGACACAACCTCGGCTCGACGCTTTTGGTGGAGTACCAGCGCTGGCGGCGCATCCACACGCCGACGAGCTCTGTGAGTTCGGTCATGCCTGCACCGTACCCCTCCGCGCGTTCCAGCGGCCACGCCCCGGAAACAGCCACGGGCCCGCCGGAAGGACACGGCCTGTCTTGATGCGCCTCCCAGCCGTGGCACGCTACCGTGAACGATTGTGACCGAGACGGCAGAGAACCCGCACCCCCGCCGCGCCGCCCGGAAATCCGGGTGGAAAACGCTGCTGCGGGATGTCGTCGTCATCTTCCTGGTCGCGGTCCTCGTGTCTTTCCTCATCAAGACGTTCGTCGCGCGTTCTTTCTACATTCCCTCAGGCTCCATGGAGAACACCCTCCAGATCAACGACCGGATCATCGTCAACGAGTTGCAGCCGAGTGTGTTCGGGTTGCAGCGCGGGGATGTGGTCGTGTTCAAGGACCCGGGGGGATGGCTTCCCGCGCCAGCGCCTCAGCCGCAGCAGAACCTGCTCCAGCAGGGGGTGGGGGGCGTCCTCGACTTCGTCGGGCTGGGGGCGTCCGACAGCGACCAGCATCTCGTGAAACGGCTCATCGGTCTGCCCGGCGATCACATCACCTGCTGCAACGCGCTCGGGCAGATGTCAGTCAACGGCGTCCCGCTGAAGGAGCCGTACGTGCTCCTGCCGGTCGGTCAGCTGGCAGTCTCCGCGAAGCCGTTCGACATCACCGTGCCCAAGGGCAAGATCTGGGTCATGGGCGACAACCGCTACAACTCGGCGGACTCGCGTTACCACATGGACGATCCAGGCAAGGGTTTCGTCCCGCTCTCGGATGTCGTGGGCCGGGCTTTCGTGATCAGCTGGCCGGTGAGCCATTGGACCTGGCTCTCGAACTACCCGGAGACGTTCCGGGGCACCGAGCGCCAAGACAAAGCAGAGCACCGGGACAAGTAGGCCAGGAGCAGGACGCTACTCGGTGTGCTCGGCGCGACCGTGCCGCCAATAGCCCATGAAGGCCACACGGCCGCGGTCGATCCCGTACACGCGCACGAGCAGCCGGCGCAGGGTCTTCACCACGGCCGACTCACCGGCGATCCAGGCGTAGAAACCGCCGTCGGCGGTCTCCGGACGCTCACAGAGGAGCTCGCGATCCACATCGACATCGGCCAGGCGCTGCCGGCGGCCGCTGGGGGCGGCGGCAGCGGCGACGACCTCGAGATGCCCAGCCAGCCACCCGGTCACGGCGGGTATCAGCTCGCACCCGTGCTCGCCGGTCTGCCGACTCAGCCAGGTCGCGGCGACGCCCTCGGGCAGATCGAGCGCCAGAGCGTCGGCGGCGGCGGGGACTTCGATGAACGCGTGTGCGCGGAGCCCCTCCGGCAGCGTCTCCAGGATGGAGGCGATGGCCGGGGCGGCGGTCTCGTCCCCCCGCGAGCAGGAGGTCGCCGGCGCCTCCGGGCCGCCAGTCGATGCCGACACCGCTCTGGGGGCTACGGGCGTCCGGGCCGATGACGACGAGCTCGGAGCCGGGGCCAGCCGCGGCCAGCCAGCGCGAGGCGGGACCGCTCGCGCCCTCGCCCGGCTCGGCATGCACGACGAAGTCGATGTCGAGGCGGCGGGCACGCTGGTCGATGTCGCGGACGGTATAGGTGCGGAACGGGTTGCGGCGGTGCCCGGGCAGGGCGCGCCACCGTTCGTACCAATCGCCCGAGCCCAGATCGCAGAAGCTGCCGTCGTCGAGCGGGAAGAGCAGCTTGACGCGCTGGTCGAGGCGTTCGGTGCCGAAGGTGGCGAAGTCGTCGCAGGCGAGGCTCAAGCGGGTGAAGTGCGGGCTGAGCCGGCGGACCGCGGCCACAACGGCGCGATACGGGCGGTAGGCCGGACGGTCCGTGACGGGCGAAGCGAGCACAGTCACGCGGCGATCCTTCCGGACGGGGGTCGAGAGTAAGGTAAGGCTAGACTAACCCGCTGAACGATCGCCATGCGGACGACGATCTCCGGGCATGCGGCCGATCCGCACGACGGCAGGCCGAGTCCGGCCTCCCTCGGCCGGTGTGCGATATGAGACGGACGAAAGTGACGACCGTGAAGTACATGATGTTCGTGATGACCGATCCGGAGCCGGACACTGTGCCGGACGAGTCCGACGTCGAGCGGTGGGTGGACGATCTGGACGCCTCCGGCAAGCGAATCATCGGCGAGGTGCTCGAGCCGCCGACATCCGCGCGCGTCATCCGCATCCGCGACGGAGAGCGCTCTGTCGCCGAGGGAGGCGGCGCCGATTCGACGGCCTGGATCTGCGGCTTCGACATCCTGGAGTGCGAGAGCATCGACGAAGCCGTGGAGATCGCCTCCCGGCACCCGATGGCGCGTAACGGACGGCTGGAGATCCGCCCGTTCACGACGTGGGAGTGAGCCGGTAGCGGTGCTCCGGGCGGCCTGTCGCGCCGTAGCGAAGCGCCACTTCGGCGACGCCGCGCGCGGCGAGCGCGGCCAGGTAGCGCTGCGCGGTGGCGCGCGAGACGCCGATCGTGGCAGCCACGTCCGCAGCCGCCACCTCCCCCGCACGCAGCTCGGCGAGCACCAACTGTTCGGTCGCCGACCGTGACGCGGGGGCGACCGCGTCGCCGGAGTGCAGGATGCGCAGGGCACGCTCGATCGCCTCCTGATCAGCGGCGCGGCCGTCGCGGAGGACATTGCGATAACGCTGGTAGGCGTCCAGGCGCTCAGCGAGCAGACGCGCCGCGAACGGTTTGACGAGGTAGGCGAGCGCCCCGGAGCGCAGCGCCCGGCGCACGCTCGCGCCGTCGGAGGCGGCACTGACCACGAAGGCGTCGACGTCCAGCTCAGCGAGCACGGCCAGACCGTCCCCGTCCGGCAGGAACACGTCGAGCAGCACGAGGTCGGGCGCGTGCTCGCGCACGGCTGTGCGGGCGGCCCGGGCGGTCGTGACCGGTTCGAGGGCCGTGAAGCCGCGCCGCGCGGCGACGATGTCGCGGTGCAGTCCCGCGACGCGGAAATCGTCGTCCACCACCAGGACCCGCAACGCCACGCTCATCCCGTTCCTTCCTCGACGGTGCCCGGCAGCCGGGCGCACAGCACCGCGCCCGAGCCGGAACCGCCGGGATCGATGACCCACACCTCACCGCCGCGCCGCCGGGCGAGGGCGCGGCTGAGCGGCAGGCCGAACCCCGAGCCGTGGACGCTGTCCACCGCGAGCCCGGTCGTCGCGGAGGCCGCGGGGCCGAACGCAGCCAGCGGGTCGCGCATCCCGTCGCCGGAATCGCTGACAGTCACATACAGGGTATCGCCATCGTCGAGCGCATCGACTTCGACCCAGCGCGGCTCCTCTCCCTCCACCGCCGCGCGCACCGCATTGTCGATCAGGTTGCCGAGCACCGTCGCGACATCCTCCGGCTCGCACACCGTGCCGCGCACCAACGTCTCCGCGCCGAGCGAAAGGAGCACGCCGCGCTCGGCGGCTTCTTCGCCCTTGGCTCCGAGCAGCGCCTGGAGATAGGGCTCCTGCAGCCGGTCGGCGTGCTGAACCGGGAACTTGAGCGGCCCGCGTGCGACCACCTCGCCGAGATAGACGCGCGCCTCATCGCAGCGGTCCGCGTCGAGCAGTCCGGAGACGATGTGCAGACGGTTGGCGAATTCGTGGCGCTGCGCCCGCAGGGCGTTGGTCATCGTGGCGACCGCGTCCAGGCGCCGGGTGAGCGAGACCAGATCGGTGCGGTCGCGGACCACCACCACCGCGCCCAGGTCCCGGTCGGCCCGTTCGACCCGGCGCACGTCGACGTAGAGGACGCGGCTCTGATGGACGATCTCCGTCGATCCGGTCCGCTGGTCCGCGAGCCGTGCGGCCAGCTCCGCGGGCAGACCGAGCGACGCGACAGGAGCGCCGAGCGCGCCTTCCACCCCGAGCAGCTCTGCGGCCCGGCCATTGCAGACCGTCACCCGGCCGGCGGAATCGGCGGCGAGGACACCCTCGCCGACGCCGTCGAGCACGGCGGCCCTGTCCTGCACGAGCGCGGTGAGCTCCTCCGGCTGCACCCCGAGCGTGAGGCGCGCGAGCCGCCGCCGCAGCAGGACGGAGGCGGCCGCGCCGATCGCCAACGCGGCGAGCGCGGCCGCGCCGACAGCGATGAGCAGCTGGGGCAGCTGCTCGAAGGCACTGACGGAGGCGAAGCCCACGCTCACCTCCCCCACCGGCGACACGCCGCCCGGCCCGTAGACCGGCGCCTTGGCGCGCGCCGACTCGCCGAGAGTTCCCGTCTCCCAGGAGACGACCTCCTTGCCAGCGACCGCGTCGCGGTAGTCGGTGCTCACCTCGCGCCCGAGCCGGGCGGGGTCGGGATGCGCCAACCGGATGCCATGGTCGTCAGTCAGCACCACGAAGAGCGCGCCGGTGCGCTCCCGCACCCTCTCGGCGAGCGGCTGCAACGGTCCCCGCGCGAGCGCAGCCGCCGCCGGGGCGCCGGAGCCGTCGCTGTACCGTGCGACGGCTGCGCGCACCTCGGGGTCCTCCGCCACCGTGCGCGCGATGGCGAGCGCCGTGCTCTCCGCCTCAGCGCGCAGTTGCTGGACGCCGAGCCACACCGACACACCAGTACACACCGCGACGACAGCGGAGACCGTTGCGAGCTGGAGAAGGAGGACATGGCTGGCGAAGCGCATCCCGACAGCGTAAGGTCCCGGAGGCCCGGCCTCCAATGAGCACAATGCACAGAACACGCGGATCGCGCGAATCGTGAACGAATGCGGGATAGCCGGGAGGGGCCTGCCGCGCTCCCTACGGTGTGGGGGGGTACCCTTATCCGCTTCGACGAAGGAGTCGACGTGCTCGTCATCCTCGGATTCGCCATGATCCTGGTCTTCATGGCGCTCATCATGACCAAACGGCTGACGCCGATGGTCGCGCTCATCCTCGTCCCCACGGTCTTCGGCCTGTTCGCGGGTGCCGGCCTCGGGCTCGGCGACATGATCCTGGACGCGCTGAAGAACCTCGCGCCGACAGCGGCGCTGCTGATGTTCGCGATCATGTTCTTCGGCATCATGATCGATGTCGGCCTGTTCGATCCGCTCATCCGCTTCATCGTGCGCTTCCTCGGCGACGACCCGGCGAAGGTCGTGATCGGCACAGCACTGCTGTCCGGAGCGGTCTCGCTCGACGGCGACGGCTCCACGACGTTCATCATCGTGACCTCGGCCATGCTGCCGATCTATCTGCGGCTCGGGATGAGCCCGGTGATCCTCACCTGCGTCGCCGGGCTGGTGAACGGCACGCTCAACATCGTGCCGTGGGGCGGGCCGACCGCCCGCGCGGCGTCCGCGCTCAAGGTCTCCCCCACCGACATCTTCGTGCCCATGCTCCCCTCCCTCGCCATCGGCCTCGCCGTCGCGTTCGCGCTGGTCTGGATGCTCGGTGTGCGCGAGCGGAACCGTCTCGGCTCTCTCGACCTCAGCGAGCCGTTCCTGGCCGAGCGACCGCAAGATGCCAAACGCTTCTCGCTGTTCCAGGGCGGGCGTCTCGCCCGCGGCGCCCAGGCCGCCCCCGGCGCGCGGGGCTCCGTGGACACACGCGGCGTGGTGGCCGTGCGCCCGGGCACCGCCCTGACCGACCCTGCCGACACCGCGATGGCCGACACCGCGCTCGACCCTCAGCGGGCGACCCTCCGGCCACAGCTGGTCTGGGTGAACCTCGCGTTGACGATCGTGGTCATGGTGCTGCTGGTGATCGACATCCTGCCGCTCGCCTACATCTTCATGGTCGGCGCGGCCCTGGCTCTCGTGATCAACTTCCCCAAGCTCCGCGGCCAGGCCGACGAGATCGTCGCGCACGCGCCGAGCATCGTCGGCGTGGTCTCGATGGTGCTGGCCGCCGGCGTCCTCGTCGGGGTGCTGAACGGCACGGGGATGGTCACTGCGATGGCGAAATGGGTGGTCGACATCGTGCCGCCGTCGCTCGGGCCGTTCCTCGCCGTGATCACGGGACTGCTCAGCATCCCGATGACCTTCTTCATGTCGAACGACGCGTTCTACTACGGCATCCTGCCCGTGCTGTCGGAGACCGCGGCCACCTACGGCATCAGTCCGGTCGAGATGGCGCGCGCCTCCATCGTCGGCCAGCCGGTGCATCTGCAGAGTCCGCTCGTGCCCGCCATCCTGCTGCTGGTGTCGCTCGCGAACGTGAACCTCGGCGACCACCACCGGAAAGTGCTCTGGCGGGCGTTGCTGGTAGCGCTGACGATGCTGGTGGCGAGTGTCGTGCTGGGCGCGATCCCGTTCGGGTCGACACCTTAGAATCGAGCGATGGCCGTTATCCCGCTGCTGGTCTTCGCGCTGTTCCTGGTGGCGCTGATCGACATCATCCTGCGCACCGGCGACCAGATCAGGCACCTGCCGAAGCTCGCCTGGATCGTCGTCGTGCTCCTGCTGCCCCTGATCGGCAGCGTCCTGTGGTTCGGGCTCGGGAGGGAGCGCTCCGGGATGCGCGCCCCGCGCCCCGTCCGGCCGCAGCGGACCGTGATCGTCCGCGAGTCCGCGCCGATGCCCGGCGCTCCCACCACAGAAGAGCAGCTCGAAGCGCTGGAGCGTGAGATCGCCGCCGACCGCATCCGGCAGCTGGAGGCCGAACTCCGGCAGCGTCGGGGTCGCTCCCCCCGAGTGATGCCGGGAGTGATTCCGGCCGGGAGGAGGCGCGAGCGACGCGGAGCCGACTGCGGGGTTCGAACCCGCGACCGCTCGCTTACAAGGCGAGTGCTCTACCAGCTGAGCTAAGTCGGCGACGACGGCGATCCGTCGGAAACCATCCTAGGGGACGGTCGGCGGCACTCAGCCCACAGCCGGCGTCGGCGTCGGCGTCGCTGTGGTGTACTCGTCGCCCTGGGCCTGCAGCACGAACGCCTTGAAGTCCGACGCGCTCGTGAGCGATCCGGTGTATGGCTTGCCGTTGACGAGCACGAGCAGCGCGTTCGTCATCTTCTTGACGTCGGAGTTCGGGATGGGCCCGCTCAGCGCGCGATCGCTCGCCTTGCCGACCCAGGTCTTGAAGCGGCCCTCATGGACGCAGGAGTCCACCTCCGCGACCGGTTTGGCCCCGGCGGACTCCGCGCGCTTCTTCAGCGCATCGTCGCTGAGACCGGGGCCCCCCTCCTTGGGCTGGTCGGCGAAGAGGGATTCGTTGAACCGCCAGAACGCGTCCGGGTCGTAGTTCGCCACGCAGGCGGCGGCGTTCGCGGCGCGCAGAGAATAGCGGGTGCCGGCCGATTGACTGGTGTAGATGGCGACAGGATGCAGCTCCACCGTGACCGCGCCGTCTTTGACGAGCGGCTCCAGCTGCGCCAGGTTCGTGCGCTGGAACTGGCCGCAGAGCTTGCAGAGGTAGTCGGAGTAGATGCGGATGTCCACCGTGCTGCCGGCGGGGGCCGGTTTGCTCGCGATCGGCTTCGCGTCGGCGGCGAGAGCGGGCGTCGTCTTCGCCGTGAGACCGGCTCCGATAACGATGCCGTCGCTGGCCATGTTCTTGGGGCCGGGAACCGTCGGGCGGATGGCGGAGACGATGACGACGGCCACGATGGCCGCGATCGCGATCACGCCGACCACGATGCCTCCGGAGAGGAGTGCCCGGTTGCGGCGGTCCTTGCGCTGCTGAGTGCTGCGCAGCTGGCGGGCTTTGTCCCGGGCGGCCGCGCGGACGTCGCCGCTGTGGCTCTCGTCGGGATCGGTCATGGTTGTCACTCTCGGGGTCGGGGCTCGTTGGGCTGCGCGGGGGACGCAGGTCTTTCGGATGCGTGCGCGCACGCAACCGGTCGATCGTAATCCGGCAGTCTGGGAATAGACCAGACACCCTCGGCTCTCGGCCCGGTTCCGGTCTGGTCGAAGCGCGCTTCGGAAATGGCCTACTATGGGGCGTGGCGACGGAGCCCGATTTGGACGAAACGCCACATCATCCATCACAACGGATCGTCCGGCACGTACCTGCCGGTGAAGGAGAAGAAAGCTCATGGCGACTGTCACCTATGACAAAGCGACCCGGCTCTACCCCGGCTCGAACCGCCCCGCGGTCGATGCCCTCGACCTGGAGATCGCGGACGGCGAGTTCCTGGTCCTCGTGGGCCCCTCGGGCTGCGGCAAGTCCACCTCGCTCCGCATGCTCGCTGGTCTGGAAGAGGTCAACGACGGCAACATCTTCATCGGCGAGCGCAATGTCACCGACGTGCCGCCGAAGGACCGCGACATCGCGATGGTGTTCCAGAACTACGCGCTGTACCCGCACATGACCGCCGCCGAGAACATGGGCTTCGCGCTCAAGATCGCGGGCGTCGGCAAAGAGGAGCGCGCACAGCGTGTCCTCGAGGCGGCCAAGCTGCTCGACCTGGAGCCCTATCTCGGCCGGAAGCCCAAGGCCCTCTCCGGCGGTCAGCGTCAGCGCGTCGCGATGGGACGCGCGATCGTCCGCTCGCCCCAGGTGTTCCTCATGGACGAACCGCTGTCGAACCTCGACGCAAAGCTCCGCGTCCAGACCCGCACCCAGATCGCTTCGCTGACCCGCCGCCTCGGCGTCACCACGGTCTACGTCACCCACGACCAGACCGAGGCGCTCACCATGGGCGACCGCATCGCCGTTCTCAAGGACGGCGTCCTGCAGCAGGTCGGCACCCCGCGCGACCTGTACGCGCAGCCGAAGAACGTCTTCGTCGCCGGTTTCATCGGCAGCCCGGCCATGAACCTGTTCACGGCCGACGTCACCGACGGCGGCATCAAATTCGGCAACGCGGTCGTCCCGGTCGAGCGCGACACCCTCGCCGCCGCCGGCTCCACCGTCACCATCGGTGTCCGCCCGGAGGACGTCGTCGTGTCGTCCACCGAGGGCAGCGGCCTCACGGTCACGGTCGACCTGGTCGAGGAGCTTGGCGCCGATGGCTACCTCTACGGCCACTCGGAGGTCGACGGCAAGCGCACCGACATCGTCGGCCGCGTCGACGGCCGCGTCCACCCGAACGCCGGTGACACCGTGTACATCACCCCGAAGCCGGGCCACATCCACCTGTTCCACGCGGAGTCGGGCGAGCGTCTCGGCGGCGCGGTGGTCGACTAGTCTCCGAGGAGCGAACCCTCACTCTGCCGCATTCCGGATCGGGCTGCGGCAGAGTGCTTTCCACGACCAGAAGGACCCCGATGCCCGGATCTGTCAACATCACCGCGGCGACGGTCGACCCCGCGCTCCTCGACCTGCCGTGGAACATCCCCCTGGCGGAGTGGTCGAACGAGCACATCGCCCTGCTGCCGAAAGGCATCAGCAGGCACCTCGTCCGGTTCGCGAACCTCTCGGGCTACGTCATCGCCATCAAAGAGACGACCGCGGAGATGGCCCAGCGCGAGTACGACATGCTCCGCACGCTGCAACGTCTCGACATCCCCTGCGTGGACCCGGTGGCGGTGATCACGAACCGCACCGACGACGACGACGACCCGTTGAACGCCGCTCTGGTCACCCGCCACCTCAAGTTCTCGCTCCCCTACCGCGCCCTCTTCTCGCAGACCCTGCGTCCCGACACGGCGACGCGCCTGGTGGACGCTCTCGCCGTTCTGCTGGTGCGCCTCCACATCGTCGGTTTCTTCTGGGGCGATGTCTCCCTCTCGAACACACTCTTCCGCCGCGATGCGGGCGCTTTCGCCGCCTACCTCGTGGACGCCGAGACCGGTCAGCTCTACGACGGGGGCCTCTCGAACGGCCAGCGCGAGAACGATCTGGAGATCGCCCGGGTGAACATCGCGGGCGAGCTGATGGACCTCGAAGCCGGCGGCCGCGTCGACGAAGAGCTCGACCCGATCAAAGTCTCCAATGGCATCGTGGCCGCCTACCGGTCCCTCTGGAAAGAGCTGACCGGCAGCGAGTCGTTCTCCTCCTCCGAGCGCTGGCGCATCAGCCAGCGGGTCGAACGGCTCAACGAGCTCGGCTTCGACATCGAGGAGCTCGCGATCAAGACCTCCGACGAGGGCACGACCGTGCGCATCCAGCCGAAGGTCGTGGACGCCGGCCACCACTCCCGCCGGCTGCTCCGCCTCACCGGTCTGGACACCGGCGAGAACCAGGCACGCCGCCTGCTCAACGACCTCGATTCGTACTCCGCGACCCTCGGGAAAGCGGGGCTGGACGAGGAGGCGATGGCCCACGAGTGGCTGATGCGCGTCTTCGAGCCGATCGTGCGCGCCATCCCGGCCGAGCTGAAGGGCAAGCTGGAACCGGCCGAGGTCTTCCACCAGCTGCTCGAGCACCGCTGGTTCATGTCACAGGCCGAGGGCCGGGATGTTCCTCTCGCGGAAGCCCTGGGGTCGTACATCAACGACATCCTGCGCCACCGCCGCGACGAGGCGACCGTGGTCGGCCCAGCGACGGAGACGCTCAGCATTCCGGACGTCCGGCGCGCAGCCGGCCTCGACGATGACGACGAGGCCGACTGGCGCGCGAAAGTGTGACGCCTGGCGGCCTCAGCCGGCGATGGCGGAGGCTCCGGCCGCGGCGCACACAGCGTCGGCGTCGCCCGACGGCGCGCCGCCCACGCCGATGCCGGCGATGGACGACTCCCCGGATTTGACGGTCACACCGCCGGGGAGGAAGAGCGTCCCCGGCAGGTCGCGGAGGCCCGGCCCGGTGCCGCTGGCGCGCTCCAGGAGCGTGGCCGTGTCGGCGCCGAACGCAGCCGAGGTGTACGCCTTCTGCTTCGAGACCTCGATCGTGTGCTCGGCCGCGCCGTTGCCGCGGACGAACGCCTGCAGCTGTCCGAAGCGGTCGACGACCGCGGCGCTGTTCGCGGTCGCGGGAGCGGAGGAGGGCGCGGACCCTGCACTGCACCCGGCCAGGAGCAGCGCTCCAGCAGCGGCTGCGGTGACGAGGGCGACGGGACGGATCTTCATGGGGGTTCCTTTCGATGGGGACGCCCCCAGCCTCCCCCGTCGCGGTATTCGGGCGCATCGGGCATCCGGTCCGCCGTGAATCCACCGAACAGGGGATGCGCTGCCGGCGCTCGTCATTTATACTGATACATCAAATGCCGATTTCTCCTGCCTCTCCTGTGCTCTCCCCCGAGCTGACGCTGCTCGACCGCGTGAGCAGATTCGCGCTGCTGGTCCTGCTGACGATCTGCGCCGTGCGCTTCGCCGCGATCCCGGTCCACGCCGGCCAGTCCGGCCTCGTGCTCGCGGCGACGGCTCTTGTCGCGGCGCTCGCCATCGCCGCCGCCCTGGCTCGGCGCTCCGGCCCGCGGCGCTGGCTCGACGTGTTCGCCGCCGTGGCGTGGATGCCCCTGGTCATGGTCGCCCCCTCGTTCGCCTGGTGCGCCATCCCGCTGTTCGTTCTGCTCCACAACGCCTTCTCACGCGCCGCGGCGCTCGTGGCCGCAGCAGTGCTCACGATCACGGTGAGCGTGAGCGTCTACCTGCTCGCCGGCGCCTCCGACCTCGGGTTGATGTTCGGCCCGCTCATCGCCGGCCTCCTCCTCAGCTTCGCCATGGACGCGCTGAACCGCGCCCTTGACGCACGCCAGCGGCTCGTGGACGCGCTGATGACCGCGCAGGACAGACTCGCGCACACCGAGCGCGAGGCGGGGACCCTCGCCGAGCGGCACCGGCTGGCGGCTGAGATCCACGACACCGTCGTACAGGGCGCCGCGAGCGCCCTCCTGCTGCTGGAGGCCGCCGAACAGACCTGGCCAGATCGGGAGGCGTCGCGCAGCTCGGTCGTCTCGGCGCAGCAGATGCTGCGGAACAACCTGGCCGAGACCCGGCGCCTGGTCCACCGGCTCGCGAGCGACTCCCTCACCGGAACCCTCTTCGAGGCCATCGAGACAGTAGCCGCAGACGCCGGCGGCCGGGCCACTCTCATCGGAGAGCCGGTCCCGCTCCCACCGGAGACGGAGCACGCGCTGCTGCGCGTCGTGCAGGGCGCCGTCGCGAACGCACAGCGTCACGCCGATGCGGACCGCATCATCGTCACACTCACCTATTACGAGCACTCCATCAGCGTGGACATCGCCGACGACGGCTGCGGCTTCGACCCCGAGGCGGTGCCCGCCCCCGGTCCGGACGGCGGCTACGGCCTGCGTGCGATGCGCCTGCGCGTCGAGAAGCTGGGCGGCCGCTTGGTCGTGGAATCCGAAACCCGGCGCCGGGACCGTGATCGCCGGGCACCTCCCGCGGGTGGACGCCTCGTGATCCGCATCGCGCTCGTGGACGACCACCCCATCCTCCGGCACGGGATGCGTACGCTGCTCGACACGCAGGAGGACTTCGAGGTGGTCGGTGACTGCGGCGACCCCGAGGAGTACCGCCTGCTGCTGACACGCGCGCGCCCCGATATCGTCCTCATGGACCTCGCCCTCGACGGGGACACCGACGGTGTCGCACTCACCGCGCACACGCGCGCGACAAGCCCGTCGACGGCCGTGCTGGTCTTCACGACCTACGACTCCGACGCCGACTTCGTGCGCTCGCTCGACGCGGGCGCGAGCGGCTACCTGCTCAAAGACAGCACCCCGGCGGAGCTGTTCGCCGCCATCCGCACCGCGCGCGACGGTGGGAGCGCGCTCAGCCCTGCCGTCGCCTCCCGCCTGATGGACAGGATACGCGCGCCGCAGGAGTCGCTCACCCCGCGCGAGATCGATGTGCTGACCCTCCTCGCCACCGGGCACACCAACCGTCAAGGTCGGCGAGCAGCTCTTCGTCAGCGAGACGACCGTCAAGACGCACGTTAACCACATCTTCACGAAGCTCGGCGTCGACACACGCGCCGCCGCGGTCTCCCGGGCGATGAAAGAGGGACTGATCCGTCTGTGACCCGCGGAGCGTCCTCTGGTCGGAGCGCCCGCGGCTGGATCACTGCGGCTGTGCCTCAGCCCGCAGCTTCGCGATCTCGTAGAGAGTGACACTCGCGGCGATGCCCGCGTTGAGCGACTCGGTCGTGGCGGCGATCGGGATGGACACCACGGCGTCGCACGTCTCGGCGACGAGCCGCGAGATGCCTTTGCCCTCGCTGCCGACCAAAATCACGACGGGCCGGTCTGCGAACGACAGCCCGGGTAGCGTCGTGTCGCCGCCGCCGTCGAGCCCGAGGACGAACACCCCCGCCTGCTTGAACGCTTTGAGCGTCTGGGTCAGGTTGGAGGCCATCGCCACGGGGGTGCGAGCGGCGGCGCCGGCCGAGGTCTTCCAGGCCGAGGCCGTCATCCCGACCGAGCGGCGCTGCGGGACGATGACACCCTGCCCGCCGAACGCCGCGGTCGAGCGGATGATCGCGCCGAGGTTCCGCGGGTCGGTGATCCCATCGAGCGCGACGAACAGCGGTTTCCCGCCCTTCCGCAGCGTCAGGTCGAGCAGTTCGCCGGGGTGCGCGTACTCGTACGGCGGGACCTTGAGCGCGACGCCCTGATGCACCGCATCCCGGCCGGCGAGCCGGTCGAGCTCCGGCCGCATGACCTCGAGCACCGGAATGGCGCGACCGGTCGCAAGAGAGAGGATCTCCTTCATCCGATCGTCCAGCTCCACCCGCGCAGCGATGTAGAGCGTCGTGCCCGGGATGCGCGCCCGCAGGGCTTCCAGCACCGAATTGCGCCCGGTCACGATCTCCGATTCGTCGCCGGTCTTGGCCCGGCGGGAGGCGCCGGAGGCCCCACGCGGGGCGGCGTCGCGTCCACTGCCGCGTTTGGCGGCCGCACGCTCGCGCAGCACCTTGTTCTTGTGGGCGACGTGATACTCGCGGTCTTCTGCCTTCGGCGTCGGGCCTTTGCCCTCCAGCGCCTTGCGTCCGTGTCCGCCGGTGCCGGTCTGGGCGCCCTTCTTGGTCTTCCTCACGGCCCCGGCGCGGGGCTTGCCACCCGAGTTCTTCATGCTTCGATGCTCCAATGCGACCCCGTGGGGGTGTCTTCGATGGTGATTCCCGCTCCGGTGAGCTCCTCGCGGATGCGGTCGGCAGCGGCGAAATCGCGCGCTTGCCTGGCTTCCTGCCGGTTGCGCAGCAACCTCTCGACCAGCGTCCCGAGCGCCTGCTCGGCGACGGATGACCCGGTCTGGCGCCACTGCGGCGACAGCGGATTGATGCCGAGGACCTCTGTCATGGCGAACACCTGCCCACGCGCGACGGCGGCCGCCTCCAAGTCTTCCGCATCCAGTGCGGCGTTTCCTGAGCGCACGGTCTCGTGCAGCGCCGCGAGCGCCTGCGGCACGGCGAGGTCGTCGTCCATCGCCTCCGCGAACGCGCTCGGCACGACCTCGGGGCCGCTGCCGTCGAACCGGGTCCCGGCGAGCCGGCGATCGACCCGCTCGAAGAAGCCGGCGATGCGTTCGAGCGCGGCCTCCGCCTCGCTGAGCGAGCCGTCGTGGTAGTCGATCGTCGACCGGTAGTGCGCCGACCCCAGGGAGTAGCGAACGGCCAGAGGGCGCGCTGCGCCCAGCAGCTCGGCCGCGGACACCGCGTTGCCGAGCGATTTGCTCATCTTCTGGCCGTTCACGTTCACGAGGCCGTTGTGTACCCAGTAGTTCGCAAAGGCATCGCCCACGGCAGCGGACTGAGCCAGCTCGTTCTCGTGGTGCGGAAAGCGCAGGTCGAGCCCACCGCCGTGGATGTCGAAGCGCGGACCCAGGTACCGCCGCGACATCGCAGAGCACTCGATATGCCATCCCGGACGGCCCTCGCCCCACGGCGACGGGAAAGCGGCCGAGTCCGGCTCGTCCGCCTTCCGCCCCTTCCACAGGGCGAAGTCGCGTCCGTCGCGCTTGGCGCGCGGATCGGCGTCGGCAGCGGCCTCCATGCTGTCGATGCTCTGCCGCGTGAGCTCGCCATAGCCCGGCCAGCTGCGCACAGCGAAGTACACATCGCCCGATCCGTCGCCCGCCGCGTAGGCGTGCCCGCGTTCGATCAGCCGCTGGATGATCTCCTGCATTTGCGGGATGCTCGCCGTCGCCCGCGGCTCATAAGTCGGAGCCTGCACGCCCAGCGCGACGGAGGCCGCGGTGAACTCCCGCTCGAACCGGTAGGCCAGCGCCCACCACTGCTCGCTCCCGCCCTCGGCCTGTGCGGCCGCGGCGTTGGCCAGGACCTTGTCGTCGATGTCCGTGACGTTGCGGACGAGCGTGACATCCAGCCCGCGATACGTCAGCCACCTGCGCAGCTGGTCGTACACGAGAGCGGAGCGCAGATGCCCGATGTGCGGCGACGACTGCACCGTGGGACCGCACACGTACATCCCCACCTCGCCGGAACGGAGAGGGACGAAATCGCGCAGGGCTCCGGCTTTCGTGTCGTACAGTCGCAGGGTCACGCCCATAGCCTACGGGGCGAGGAGGAGGGCCGTCGCGAACACGGCGACCCCTTCGCCGCGTCCCGTCAGTCCGAGCCCGTCGGTCGTCGTCGCGCCCACCGACACCGGCGCGCCCAGGACGCCGGAGAGTAGTGTCTCCGCCTCGGCCCGCCGCGGAGCGAACTTCGGCCGGTTGCCGACGATCTGCACCGAGACGTTCCCGATCCTGAATCCCTCCGCTTCGACCAGCCGCCTCGTCTCCGTGAGGAACACCTCGCCGTGCGCCCCCGCGAACCGCGGGTCCCCGGTCCCGAAGACGCCGCCAATGTCGCCGAGGCACGCCGCCGACAGCAGGGCGTCCACGATCGCGTGCGCCACCGCGTCGCCGTCGCTGTGCCCGGCCAGGCCCGGCTCACCCTCCCAGCGAAGTCCAGCCAGCCACAGCTCGGCGGAGGGGTCGAAAACGTGCGTGTCGGTCCCGAATCCGATCCGTGGGGCGGCGAGGCCGGCCAGCAGCTCTTCGGCCCGCTGCAAGTCCCACGGCGTCGTGATCTTGAACGCGCGCGCGTCGCCAGGGATCACCGTCACGGGATGCCCGGCCGCCGCCGCCAGCCCCGCGTCATCGGTCTCGTCCGTCGTCGCAGCGGCATACGCCGCCACCAGCTGATCGCGCGGGAAACCTTGCGGCGTCTGCACCGCGGACAGAGCAGAGCGGTCCACCGTCTCCCGCACCTCGCCCTCCGCCCCGACCCGCTTGATCGTGTCGCTCACCGGCAGCCCGGGAACCACGCCGGCTCCGCTGGCATCCACTGCCGCCACGACCGCGTCGAACTGCGCAGCCGGCGTCAGCGCCCGCGCGGCGTCATGCACCAGCACGACCTCCACGCCCTCGCGCAGCGCCCCCAGGCCGGCGGCGACCGAGCCCTGCCGGGTCTCGCCGCCGGCGACGACATCCACCGCCGCACCGAACCCGGCCTCGCCGAGCGCCGCCGCCTCCGCCAGCCGCTCCTCCGGCGCCACCACCACCACCTGCGCCGGTTCCCGCATGCTGCGCACGGCATGCAGCGACCGTTCCAGCAGTGTCCGCCCGCCGAGGCTCACAAACGCTTTGGGCAGCCCGGCGCCCAGCCGGGTGCCGGTGCCTGCGGCGACGACGACGACGGCGATGCGGGGGCGGGATTCGGTAGACACCCCCTGAGCGTACCGCCAGCCGGGACCCGCCCGGATGAAGGAAAGCGCCCCGCAGCCGTTGCTGCGGGGCGCTGAGATCGAGGGGCGTCGCTCAGGACGCCAGCACCTCGTCGAGCAGACTCGACGCTTTCTCGTCGTCGGTCTTCTCCGCGAGGGCCAATTCCGAGATCAGGATCTGGCGCGCCTTGGCGAGCATGCGCTTCTCGCCGGCGGAGAGGCCGCGGTCCTGGTCGCGACGCCACAGATCGCGGACCACCTCGGAGACCTTGATGACGTCGCCCGACGCCAGCTTCTCCAGGTTCGCCTTGTAGCGGCGGGACCAGTTGGTCGGCTCCTCGGTGAACGGAGCCCGCAGCACCTCGAAAACGCGGTCGAGACCTTCTCTGCCGATCACGTCGCGCACTCCGACGAGATCGACATTGTCGGCGGGGACTTCGATGGTCAGATCGCCCTGCGTCACATTGAGCTTGAGGTACAGCTTCTCTTCACCCTTGATGGTTCTTTTCTTGACCTCGGTGATCGTTGCGGCCCCGTGATGCGGGTAAACGACGGTTTCGCCAACCTCGAAAAGCATAGATATGTTGTCCCTTCAGCAACAAAGAGGATACCACACGATGCACATGCTAGGGTTCGCCCTCGCGCGCGCAAGCGGCCGGGGACAGGCACCCGATGGGATAAACTCGACGGTGTGAATCCGCTTTCGCACCTGGCTGCACAGCGCCGTCGAGCGGAACGATTGGGAGGGTCTCAGTGAAAGCTCGTGTCGCGACGTCCGTCGTCCTCGCCCTGGCGGTCGCTTTCGGAACGGCCGGTTGCGGCTTCGTCGCTCCACAGGCCACCACCAAGCACTACGACGCCAGCGATGGCGTGAGCGGCGCCCTCGGCCAGATCGACGTCCGCAACGCCCTCATCGTCACCGACGGCACCAGCAAAGTGGGCAACCTCGTCGTCACGCTCGTGAACACCGGCACGAAGAGCCACCGCGTCGCCATCTCCGCCGGCGATCAGCGCACACCCGCCTCCTCCGTCACGGTCGAGCCGGGCGAGGTCAAAATCGTCGGCGCCACGCCGGACAAAGCAAGCGCGAGCAACGTCTTCCTCCTGAACTTCACGGCCCTGCCAGGCAGCCTCTCCCCTGTCTACTTCCAGTACGGCAACGAAACCGGCGTCCAGCTGACGGTGCCGGTCCTCGACGGCGGCCTGTCCGAGTACAAGGACCTCGTGCCGCCGGCGATCCTTCCCGCCTCCTAGCGACCGGCCTCCCCGCGACCGGCGAGGCCTCAGCTGTTGAAGCGATAGCCCAGTCCGCGCACGGTGACGAGCATCTGCGGGTCCGACGGGCTCTCCTCGATGCGCGAGCGGATGCGCTTGATGTGGACATCCAGCGTCTTGGTGTCGCCGAAGTAATCGCTCCCCCACACTCGGTCGATCAGCTGCCCGCGCGTGAGCACGCGCCCGGCGTTGCGCAGCAGCAGTTCGAGAAGCTCGAATTCCTTGAGCGGCATGGAGATCTCGGCGCCGTTCACCGCCACGGTATGACGGTCCACATCCATGCGGACGGTGCCGGCCTCCAGGACTCCGTCATCCTCCCGCTCCGCTTCGTCCACCCGGCGTCGCAGCACCGCCCGGATGCGCGCGAGCAGTTCGCGCGAGGAGTACGGCTTGGTCACATAGTCGTCCGCGCCGAGTTCGAGCCCGACCACGATGTCCACCTCGGAGTCCTTCGCGGTGAGCATGATGATCGGCACGCTCGAGCGCGTCCGGATCTCGCGGCACACTTCGGTGCCCGGGATGCCCGGCAGCATGAGGTCGAGCAGGACGAGGTCGGCGCCGAGGCGGTCGAACTCGGCGAGCGCGGTCGGGCCGTCCTCGGCGACGGCGACCTCATAGCCCTCGCGCTTCAGCAGGTATGCGAGTGGCTCGCTCAACGCGGCCTCATCCTCGACGAGCAGGATGCTTGTCACTGGTTCTCTCCAATCGGGGGATGGATGGCGGACGCCTCGGGCAGCCGGATGGTGAAGGTGGAGCCGCGTCCCGGCTGCGACCAGACACGCACATCGCCGCCGTGGTTCTCCACGGCGTGTTTGACGATCGACAGGCCGAGCCCGGTGCCGCCGGTGTTGCGGGAGCGGGCCTGGTCGACGCGGAAGAAGCGCTCGAACACCCGGTGGAGGTCCTCTTCCGGGATGCCCTCGCCCTGGTCGGTGACCGCGATCTCCACGACGCCGTCGAGAGCGCGCACACCGATCCCGATGCGGGAGTCGCCGGGCGAGTACTGGATCGCGTTCGAGATGAGGTTATGCACGGCGGTGACCAGCAGCGGCTCGTTGCCGAGCACCATCGCGTCTTTGTCGCCGCGCATCGCGATCTGAATCCGGCGGGACTCCGCGGCGACCTTGTTCTGATCGATCGCCGCTTTGACGACCTTCCGGGCGGACAGCTCCACGGCGTTCCCGAGCGCATCGGCCGCCTGCAACCGGCTCAGTTCGATGATGTCCTGCGTGATCCGCGCCAGCTGGGAGGCTTCCTCGCTCAGCCGCAGCGCGAACCGGCGCACCTGGCCGGGGTCGTCCGAGGCCTCGTCCAGCGCCTCCGCGAGCAATCCGACCGCGCCGATCGGCGTCTTCAGCTCGTGGCTGATGTTCGCGACGAAATCGCGGCGGACCGAATCCAGCCGGAACGACTCCGTACGGTCCTCCGCGAGCAGCAGGATGTAGCGGGAGCCCAGGCGCGCGACACGCACAGAGAGGTGGATGTTGGCCTCCCCGAACGGCCCCCGCGGCAGTTCGCACTCCTCCGTGACCGACTCCCCGGTCCGTCGCACGCGGTCGGCCAGCTCGACGAGGTGCGCATGCACGAGGGCGCCGTTCCAGACCAGGCCGATGGCGAGAGCGCCGGGCGAGACTTTGATGAGGTTGTTCGAGGGGTCCAGGACGACACCGGCCGACTCCATGGCGTCGAGCACCTGATCGACACCATCGGGCACCGACGGGCTGACCACCCGAGCCGCGTGGCTGCCGCGGCGCTCGGCGACGTGCAGTGTCCACACGAATCCAGCGCCGACGATAAGCCCCAGGCCCAGCGCGAGCAGCACCAACCAGGTGGAGTCCATACGGTCAGCGTAGGTGATACGGATCGGCGCCGAAGCACCAGAGTGTCTGCGCTCCGCGTGTTTTCGCGGGTACGTTAGACAGAGTTCAGGTGTAAGGCACCAACCGTTAACCTGGCGCGGCAAGCATGCGAAGCAGAGGCGGCAGGCCACGCATCCCGCGTGCAGGCGCACGCCCAGGAAAGGACCACACGCCATGCGCGAAGTTTTCCAGCAGGAGCTGGCCGACGTCCAGGACAGGCTGGTCGAGATCGCCGAGCTGGTCGTCAGTTCGATCCGCTACGCCACGGAGGCTTTCACCGAGTCCGACGTCTCGCTCGCCGAGGAGGTCATCGCCAACGACAACAAGATCGACGAGCTGACGGTGGTCCTGGACGAGCTCTCCATCCAGATCCTCGCTCGCCAGCAGCCGGTCGCCCGCGACCTCCGCATCGTCGTGAGCGCGCTGCGCATCTCCGCCTCGCTGGAGCGGATGGGCGACATGGCCGAGCACATCGCCCAGCTCGCCCGCTACCGCTTCCCGGACAAGGTGGTCCCGAAGTCCCTCCGCGGCACCTTCGCGGAGATGGGCCGCCTCGATGTGGCCATCGCGGAGAAGCTCGCGGAGCTGCTGCGCACCCAGGAGATCCGCCTGGCGGATGAGATCCGCAACGACGACGACGATATCGACGAACTGCACGCCAGCGTCTTCGAGAAGGTGCTCGGCGAGACCTGGAAAGGCCAGACCGTCGACACCGTGGACGCCACCCTCGCCAGCCGCTACCACGAGCGCTTCGCGGACCACGCCGTCTCCATCGCCAAGAAGGTGCAGTACCTCGCCACCGGCGACTGGACCCCCGACGCCGCCTGACCCGGCCCGTCCCCCCGCCCCATCAGGCATCGCTTCCTCACTTGTTCCGGCTTTTTCGGGGGAAAGCCGGAACAAGTGAGGAAGCGATTGATGGGGCGGGGACGGGGTCAGCTCTTGCCTTGGGCGGCGACCGCGGCAGCACCAGCGGCGGCGGCCTCCGGGTCGAGGTAGGCGGCGGGCTCGATCGGAGCGAAGGACCCATCGAGCTTGTAGACGAGCGGGATGCCGGTCGGGATGTTGAGTTCCGCGATGTCCTCGTCGGAGACGCCGTCGAGATGTTTGACGAGCGCGCGCAGCGAGTTCCCGTGGGCGGTGACGAGCACGGTCTTCCCCGCGCTGAGGCTCTTGGTGATGTCCGACTCCCAGAAAGGCAGCATCCGGGCGATGACATCCTTGAGGCACTCGGTGCGGGGCAGGTCCGCGCCGAGGTCCGCGTAGCGCGGGTCGCTCGCCTGCGACCACTCGCTGTCGTCGGCCAGCGGGGGCGGCGGCACATCGAAGGAGCGACGCCAGAGCTGGAACTGCTCGGGACCGTACTTCTCGAGCGTCTCGGCCTTGTCGAGGCCCTGCAAAGCGCCGTAGTGGCGCTCGTTGAGCCGCCAGGAGCGCACGACGGGAATCCAGAGCCGGTCGGCGACATCGAGCGCATGGTTCGCCGTCTGAATGGCGCGGGTCAGGAGGGAGGTGTACAGGATGTCGGGCGCGAGAGCCGACTCGGCCAGCAGCTCGCCGGCCCGCTTGGCCTCAGCGACGCCCTGCTCGCTGAGCCGGACATCCACCCAGCCGGTGAACAGATTCTGCTGGTTCCACTCGCTGTTGCCGTGGCGCAGAAGGATCAAAGTGTGAGGAGCGGACATGCGAATAATCTTGTCACATGGCTTCGGGCACGATCGGCACAGTGACGCGCGGCACCACCAGCACGAACCGACTGCGCCGGGTGGATCGGTGGATCGCCGCACAGCCCGCCCTGCTGCGCGCCCACGATCCGCTCGTGGTGGACCTCGGCTACGGCGCGAGCGGCGTCACCGCGCTGGAACTGCACCAGCGCCTCGCCAAGGCCCGTTCCGAGGTGGAGGTCGTGGAGGTCGTCGGCCTCGAGATCGAGCCGGGCCGGGTCCGGACGGCGGACGCGCAGCTCGCCGAGGTGCGCGCGGGCCGCACCGGCTTCGCCGCCGACGCCCGCATCCGGTTCGCCCTCGGCGGTTTCGAGGTGCCGCTGCCGGAGGGCCGCAGCGCCGCCGTGATCCGCGCGTTCAACGTCCTGCGCCAGTACGGCGAGCCGGAGGTCGCCGGAGCGTGGTCCCGGATGCTCGCCCGCCTCCAGCCCGGCGGCCTCCTCGTCGAGGGCACCTGCGATGAGGTCGGCCGCGTCGCCAGCTGGGTCGCGCTCGAGGCGGCCGGCCCGCTCTCCCTGACCGTCTCGCTGCGGCTGGCGGGCCTCGACTCCCCGGGAGTCGCCGCCGAACGCCTGCCGAAGGCGCTCATCCACCGCAACATCCCGGGTGAGCGCGTGTACGCCTTCCTGGGTGAGCTCGACCGGCTGTGGCGCGTCCACTCCCCGCTCGCCGCATACGGACCGACCCAGCGCTGGATCGCCGTGGCGCAGGGGATGCGGGAGTCCGGCTGGCCGATCCTCGGCGGACGCACGCGCTGGCGACTCGGGGAGCTGACCGTGGCGTGGGATGCGGTGCGGCCGGGGTGAGAGACTCGCCCCCGGAAGAGGTGGCGGCTCAGCCGCGCGATCTGCGCGTCACCGCTCCGAGCCGCGGCAGATGCGGCACCTGCGCCGCCGCGCCGGCCTCCGGCGGCACGACGACCTCCTGAGCAGCCGGCACCGGAGTGCCGAGCGCGTCCACCGTCAGCGTCGCCGCCGTGGGCGTGGCGCGCTTCACCACCGCGAGCGCGATCGGCCCGAGCTCGTAGTGCAGAGCGGTCGAGGTGACCGTCCCGACCGGTTTGCCGTCGAGGCTCACCTCGGCGCCCCGAGCGGGATGCACTCCCTCCGAGCCGTCCAGGTGCAGCATGACGAGGCGTCGCGGCGGGTGACCGAGGTTGTGGACCTTGGCGACCGTCTCCTGACCGCGGTAGCAGCCTTTGCTCAGATGGACCGCCGTCCGCAGCCAGTCCAGCTCGTGCGGGATGGTCCGCTCGTCCGCCTCGGTCGCGAACCGCGGACGCCAGGCCGCGATCCGCAGCGCATCGGCGGCGAGCGTCCCGGCCACGGTCAGCTCGCCCGACCCGGCCCGAGAGGCGATCGACGCCAGCGCCTCCCGCGGCACGAGCCGCTCGCTCCAGCTCCAGCCCGCGCCGGGATGATCGCCCCGCGCGTACTGGTGTCCGCCGGGCGTCACGGCGTGCCACGGATCGTGCCACACCAGCGGCACCCCGTTCGGCGCCGCGACCGGCAGCGGGGGCTCGCCGAGCGTGCCGATCGTCGCGAATGCGGCCGTCCGATCCGCGACCTCGACGCGCAGCAAGAACCGCATCGAGTCGAGCCACACGCGCAGCCCCTCCGCCTCCGGCCGGTCGACCAGCAGCCACAGCGTCTCGCCGTCTTCGATGAGCCGGACGGCGTACACGAGGCGGCCGGCGGTGTCCAGCAGCAGCGTCTCCGACGACTCTCCCGGCCGCAGGCCGGTCAGCGCCTGGCTTGTGAGCGAGTGGAGCCAGCTCAGCCGGTCGGGACCGGCGACGCTCAGCACCGAACGGTCGGAGAGGTCCACGATCGCGTCGGAGCCGACCAGGGAGCGCTGCTCGGCGAGCGGGCTCCCGTAGTGTGCGGGGACACCGGCGCCGTCAGCGCCGACGGCGCCCGGCAGACCGAGGAACGGCGAGGCCGTCATCGTGGCGCTCCCGTCGCTCATCCGGCCTTGGCGAGGCGTGCCGAGGCGTGCGTGCGCAGCTCCTGGCCGAGCGCGGCGATGTCCCAGGCCCAGAGCAAGTGGTTCTCGACGAGCCCGTACAGGCGGGTGGCGGCAGTGTACTCCTTGGCGCCCGCCGTGCGCACGACGGCATCGGTCGCCATATCGATCCGCGGACCGTTCACTCGGCCGATGTAGAGCTCGCTGACCCCGTCCGGGTGGACGATCGAGACGTCGATGTCGAAGCCGCCGTGCGAAGAACGCAACGCCTCCACCGACTGCGCCGTCCCGAACGGGTGGGGGCCGACACCCGGCAGCATCCCCGGGCCGGCGTCGCCCTCGATGAGCGTTCGGCTGAGCCGCCAATAGCCGGACTCCACGGCCAGCGGGGTGCGATCGGAGTCCAGCAGCCACGCGGTGGAGGAGTAAGAGAGGTAGTCCTGGCCGTCGTGGCTGAAGCCGATGCGCTGCCCGAACTCGCGCTCGGTGTGCTCGTCGCCGATCGCATAGTCGAGCACGCCGGTGCCCTCCCATACGCCGATGAGCCAGGAGAGCGGAACGAGTTCGGCCGGGAGGTCGGTGGGGATCTCGATCATACTCGGCGACGGTCCGCGATCAGCGCTGTCCGCGGAAGAGGTTGTAGACCACGACACCGGAGACACCCAGGATAGCGAGGGTGGCGAGGTCCAGCAGGCCGATGAAGAACAGTTCGAGAGCGACGAGCATACGCCCAGTCTACTCAGTGACCGAGCGCGGTGAGCCCGAGAATCGCGCCGGTGGCGCACAGGATGACGAAGCTACCGGTCAGCGTGGCCGCCAGCCGGTTCACGAAGCCATCCTTCTGCTGCGTCGCGAGTTGCGCGCCGAACGAGGCGAGGACGCACACGCCGAGCGCGAGCGAGAGCCAGGAGGCATCGTCTTCGGGCTCGGAGAGCGCGCCGATCAGGAGCCCGAACCCGAGCGCGAGCGCCCACACGGCCCCGACGCTGAGCACGACGGCGAACCGGGAGAGCGGCGGCGGGCCGTCCGCGGCGGGAGGGCCCGGCGGGCCGGGAGGCGTGTCGCTCATCCCCCCCATTCTGCCCGGTTCGGCGTCCGATGGCTCGCGCGGTCCTTTCGGGTAGCATGGCCGCACACACAAAGGGCGAGGAGGTACGGGTGGCGCAGCTGTTGATTCTCACCTCAACACCCGGTGCCGAGGTGCTCCCGTCGCTCGCGCTCCTCAGCCACCGCACCCGGCAGATCCCTGCCGAACCGGCCTCGCTCCTCAGCGCCCCCAGCTGCGACCTTATCTTCGTGGACGCGCGCCGCGACCTGGCGAGCGCCAAATCGCTGTGCAAGATCCTCACCACGACCGGTGTCCCGGTCCCGCTGCTGCTCGTCCTCACGGAGGGCGGGCTCACCGCCGTCAGCGCGGACTGGAGGGCGAGCGATGTCGTCCTGGACAGCGCCGGCCCCGCCGAGGTGGACGCGCGCATCCGGCTCGCGATCGGACGCCAGACCCAGGAGCGCTCCCAAACCAAGATCCAGGCCTCCGGGATCACCATCGACGAGGCCAGCTACGCGGCGAAGGCGCACGGCCGCCAGCTCGACCTGACCTTCAAGGAGTTCGAGCTTCTCCGTTTCTTCGCGACGCATCCCTCGCGGGTCTTCACCCGTGAGCAGCTCCTCAGCGAGGTGTGGGGCTACGACTACTTCGGCGGCACCCGCACGGTGGATGTGCATGTGCGGCGCCTCCGCGCAAAGCTCGGCGATCTGGAATCGCTGATCGGGACGGTGCGCAATGTGGGCTACCGGTTCAATGTGTACGACGACGACAACGACCGGCTTCCCTCCACAACCCGGCCCTGAACGGGGGTTCTCCACCGTTCGCACAGCACCGTGACGGGTGCCTCCGCTCAGTGACATGATGGGGGCATGGACGGCGAGTACACTCTGGAAAACAGCCTTCTCGAAACGGGGCTCGGCGGAAGCCTGGGCGGCGATTTCGACGACGATTTCGCGCCCTTCCTGTACGAACCGGACTCGACGCTGGCCGAGAACCGCTACCTCGACCGCGAGCTGAGCTGGCTCGCGTTCAACCAGCGCGTGCTAGCTGTGTTTCTCAGGGACGTTGGTCAATCTGCTGATGGGTGGCTGGCTGCCGATGGCGGTGTGGGGCCTGTGGTGATTGTAGGAGTGCAGCCAGGCCGGGAGTGCGTTGCGGCGGGCTGATTCGGAGTTGTAGTGCCGGGCGTATGCCCAGCCGTCGGCGAGGGTGCGGTGGAAGCGTTCGATCTTGCCGTTCGTCTGCGGATGGTAGGGCCGGGTGCGTTTCGGTTGGATGCTGAGCTCGGCGCAAGCGTCGCGCCAGGCGTATGAGCGGTATGCGGAGCCGTTGTCGGAGAGCACCTGTTCGACGGTGACGCCACGGCTGGCGAACCAGCCGACCGCTCGACGCAGAACAGCGATTGCAGTGGCGGCGGTTTCGTCGTCGTGGATCTCGGCGTAAGCGACACGGGAGTGATCGTCGATGACGGTATGAACGAACGCTGTGCCGGTGATCATGTCGCCGGTGATCCCGTGTTTCCCGGTCCGCTTCGCGGTGATGGCCTTGTTCCGCTCTCCCTGGAGACGTCCGACGTAGCGCCAGCCGCCACCGTCGGGGATGTTGCCGAGTTTCTTGATGTCGACGTGGATCATCGATCCGGGATGCTCGTGCTCGTAGCGGCGGGCGGGTTCGCCGGTGCGGACGTCGACGTGGCTGGGCCGATTGATCCGGCACCGGGAGAGGACCGTGTGAACGGTCGAGGCGGGCATGCCGAGCTGGGCGCCGATACCGACTGGTCCCAGCCGCTTCTTCCACCGCAGATGCACGACCTTGCGGACCAGTCTTCGCGGGGTCTTGTTCGGGCTGTGATGCGGCCGTGACGAACGGTCCAGCATTCCCGCCTCGCCCATCTCCACGTAACGACGAGCCCATCGGTCCGCGGTGCGTCAGGACACTCGGAAGTAGGTCGCCGCCGCAGCAACGGACCAGCCGTCGTCGACGACTTGGCGGGCCAGGCGGAGGCATTCGCGAGGAGTCAAAGCAGCATTAGCGTGGGTCACGAGGACCTCCTAAGTCATCGAGTGCAGGGAAACTAGACAGCCCCACTCTCGACCGGGAGGTCCTCACCCATCTATCGCGTCACACCTCAACCAACGTCCCTGAGCAGCACACCTAGTTCGGGTAGACCGCGATCGGCGTGGCCAGAGCTCCCGGCGGGTTGAGGGGGAACGTGCTCAACGCCCCATCGGCGGCGAAGCTCACGCTCGCCGTCAGCCCGCCGACTCCGCCGAGGGTGTACTTGCCTGCCGGAAGCACATGGTTCGCTCCGCCCTCGGCCGGAACCGTCAGCGCGATCGGAGCGCCGCTCTCGCCCTGGATGGTGACCTTCACGTCTTCCTCCCCCGGGTTCGCGAGGTGCAGCACCGGAGAGGGCCCGCCCGGAATGGCGGCGAACTGCGAGCCGTTGAGGGGCGCGGACGAGACGAACCAGGCGAAGTCGCGTGTCTTCGACCCGATGACCGAGGTCCGGGTCGCGGCCACGATCGGCACGTCGGACTGCACAGTCACGGTGTAGCTGCCGTCTTTGAGGTGGTCGAGCGGGATCTCGGCGACGCTCCCGGCCTTCACGGTCCGGGCGTACGAGCTCCCCGCCGCCGTCCCGGCCTCCCCGACCGCGCCGATGGTCAGCTTGGCGTCTTTGTCTCCCGGGACCAGGATGCGGACGACCGGGAACTCCACGCCCACGCTCTCGGCGGACTGCGCCGCCGTGACCGCAGCGATGCTCGCGATCGTCACGCCGGTCATGCGCTGGGTCCGCGACGGCTCGCCGGTGGGACCGGTCAGCTCGACGCCGCGCGGCTGGATGCCCTGCTCGAAGCTCTGCTGCAGGCTGACAGCGACCTGACCGCCCGTGGCCGTGACGTGGACGACCGGGGCAGCGGCCGAGGGGGCGAAGCCCGAGAGCGCGACGACCTTCTGCGCGCCGGCCGGAACGACGACACCGGTGGCTCCCGGCGCGTCCACCCGCCCGGTCTCGGTGTAGATCGTGAGGGCGACGTCGGCATCGACCGAGGTCGGATTCGACAGCAGCACCAGGCTCGTCTGCCCCAGGGCGGTCGAGCCGCCCACCAGCCAGGCATCGGCGGTCGGCTCGCTGCAGGACGCCGCGGCGAGCCCGGCGGTGTCCGGGGAGGAGACGGTCTGCACTTGCGCGCCGGCGAAGAGCGGCGGCGTCGTGGAACCGTCCGGTGTCGAGACGGCCACCGCCAGGGGCGCCTGCGACGACAGCTTCGTCTCGGCGTCGGGGTTCAGTCGCCGGGTCTCGGCGCCGGGGCCGTCCGTCCCGTAGGCGACAGCGGCCTCGCCGATCGCGCTCGCCTCCGTGGCCGCGCCCGCGTCGGCGGCCAGCTCGAGAGCCGGGCCGGGGCAGACGCGCTGCTGGTCGGCCGGCACGGGCCGCACGGTCTGCACGGGCACGCCGATGGCGAGCTGGGGCAGCGGGAGGAGCGTCGCACCGGCCACCGCCAACACGGCGACGCCGAGGCCGATGAGGCCGCTCGCCGTGCGCCCTCCGATGGTCGCGATCCTGCGCCGATCAGCCACGGTCGCCTCCCCGAGCGGGGCGGGTTGGGACGATGGTCTCCTCGAGTCCGGCTTCGAGCATCGTGACCGGACCGGCGGCGGCCCACGCGGCCCGGGCGTCGGAGACGAAGTCCGCCCGCCCGCCGGTGTGCGGAGCGGGGCGGAGGCTCGGCTCCGGCAGCGGGTCGACCGCAGGTTCAGGCTCCCGCGCCTCCTGCTCGGACGCAGCCCGCGCTTCGTCCTCGTCGGCGGACTCCACGACGGCCTCATCCTCGGGCTCCGCTTCCCACTCCTCCAGCGTCTCGGCGGCGATCGAGGGATCGGCCTCCGCGACCGGCTCCGGCTCATCGTCCGGCTCCACCGCATCCGGCTCATCCACGCCCGGTTGATCGCCCGGGCCGCTCGAGTGCCGGGCGATGAGCTCGGCGACCCGGTCGGCCGAGCGCACCGTGGGGATGGCCATCAGCAGTGTCGCGCCGAACACAATCCCCTGCGCCAGCAGCACGAGCAGTCGCCAGATCCCGCCCGCGTTCTCCGGGATCTGCGCTGCGGCCGGCACCGTCGAGGTCCCGCGGTCGAACGCCCACAGCCGGCCGGACGCAGTCTCGCCGACCGACGCGAGCACGGGGTTCGCGTCGATCGCGACCGCGGTGCGGCTCTGCGTCGCCTGCCCGGCCGCCGTGTCGGCGGTGGTCTGGGCGATCGCCGTTGCCGAGGGTGCCAGCAGGACGAAGTCGATCCCGAGCCTCTTGAGCTGCGGCGCCGGATCGAAGCCGCTGCGGGAGGCGAGGTTTCCGGCGAGCGTCGCCAGCTCGCGCTGTGCGCCGGTGAGCGCGAGCCGCGTGGAGCCCAGGGTCGTCTGCGCGTCGAGGGTCGCCCCCGAACCGCGCACGACGACCGCTCGGATACCGCCGTCCGGCTGCGGTGTCAGCAGCAACGTCCCTGTGCGCGGCTGCGTCGCTGCCTTCGCGGTCACGACAGCGGGCATCGTTCGCCCGTCGCTCCCGGCGACCGCGGCCTTCCCGGAGTGCAACGCCACCGGGAACGGAACGGCCACCAGCGCGAGCGTGGCGATCGCGACCCACACGGGCGCCGTCGCGCCCCGGCCGAGCGCCGACAGGCCGATGACGGCGGCGGCGATCAGCCCCAGCCAGTACAGGCTCACCGCGCTTCCCGGCCAGATGGGAATCGCCGTCGAGCCCTGCACGGCGACCTCGATGCGCAGGGCGGCCACCGCGGTCAGAAAGCCGGCGAGCGCGACGAGCAGAGCGACGGTCGCCCGCACGGTCCCGCGCAGGAACAGAGCCAGGACGGCCAGAACACCGAGCGGAGCCAGCAGGATCGGCACCAGGATGTTCGGCCCGGCAACCGGCAGACCCAGGTGTCCGGCCAGCGCGTGCCAGCCGCCGAGCGTGCCGTCGGGGAAACCGAGGGCGAGCTGCCAGGCCGGCGTCTGACGCGCGTCCACCGGGAGCCCCGGGTCCGCCAGCGCCGAGAGCCACGCTCCGCGCAAGACCTGCTGCGCCACAAGCGGCAGGAACAGCACGGCCGCAGGCAGGGGGATGAGCGCGATCCGCGCGGCGCCCCTGCCCGCGAAGACGATCGCGGCGGCCCACGCGACCAGCAGCGCCGGGATCAGCACGGGCGCGCAGGCGACCGTCGCCGCGGCGATCAGCGCCGTCGTCGCGCTGGACGCCCACGATCGCCGCGCCGCCAGCCCCGCGAAGAACAGCCACGGCAAGAGTACATGCGCCAGAACGGCTGCCGGGCGGCCGTCCAGCAGCGCGACGAGCAGCGTCGGCGCGAGCGCGTAAGCGAAAGCGCCGAAGGCCCGCAGCGTCGCGCGAGCGGTGATCCGGGCGGCGGCGAACCAGGCGCCGAGCGCGGCGAGGGGGATGGCGAGGAGGACGAGGCCGACCAGGGCCGCCGAGGGCTGCCAGAAAGTGATCGTGCCGAGGACGGCGAGAACGGCGGAGAACGGGTCGGCGGCGCCGACGAAACCGAGGTTGAGGTCACGCCAGCCGTAGCCCAGGTTCGCCCAGAGCTGGCCGACGGAGCTGCCGAGCGGGAGGAGACCGCCGCCGCTCACCGCGCCGGAGCCGATCAGCGGGAAGAAGAGGGCGATACCGACGATGAGAGCCACCAAGACCGTCCAGCCGCCGCCGGTTCCGAAGAAGTCGAGGTCCTGACGCTCGCCCTGCTGACCGACGAGCGCGGCCTCGCGTTTGAGCGCACGCATCCGCCGGATGTCGGAGAACGGGAGGCGAAGGGGGGCGACCGCCGCCCAGCCGACCGAGCGGGCGCGGGCGAGCCGGCGCCGGGCGTCGCCGACCGCCGTGCCCGAGAACGCCACGCGGAAGGCCGCGCCGAGCTCGCCGCCGACGGAGCCCGGCTCCTTGCGGAGCAGCCGGAGGAGAGAGCGCAGGATAGCGAGCGGAACCAGAGTCAGCCAGTGCAGCGGGACAGCCCAGCCGGGCGCATAGGCCATCCGCCGGTGGAGCTGCGCGCGCCGACGCTCCCCCGCGAGGCGGCGGCGGACCGTCCACTTCGGCGAGAGGTTCGGTCCGGCGATGCCGTCGCCGCGCAGGGCGACACGGGCGGGGGCGACGAGGGTCACCCGGAAGCCGGCCAGGCGGGCACGGACGCAGAAATCGAGGCCGTCGTCCACCGTGGGGAGGGCCGGGTCGAAGCCGTCCAGTCTCTCCCACACGATCCGCCGGACGAGCATCCCGGCCGAGGAGACCGCGAGCACATCGCTGAGGCGATCGTGCTGGGCCTGGTCGAGCTCGTTCTCCACGAGCGGGACGGAGGCGCCGAACGGGGTCATCGTCTCGCCGAACTCACGGATGAAGGCCGGGTCGTCGTCGTCGACGAGCTTCGGCCCGACGACCGCCACCGACGGCGAGACCTCGAGGGCGGCGAGCAGGGATCGGAGGGCCTCTGGCTCGGGGGCGGTGTCCTGGGCGATCAGCCAGAGCGTCTCGGACGCCGTGGTCGCCGGAGGGAGCACGCGGACAGCGGTCGCGACGGCCTCGCCGAACGGGATGCGTTCGGGCACGCTGAGCAGCTGGGTCGGATTCGCTTCGGTGAGCAGCCGCACGGCATCGTCCACGCTGGCGCAGTCGACGGCGATCACGGCATCCGGTTGACGGGACTGTGCCGCGATGGCGTCGAGAGTGCGCTGCAGGCGGGGCCCGCCGCTCTGGGCGACGATGATGGCGGTGACTCTCGGATACATCGGGAGTCAGCCTAAATGGGGGGTGCGCTGATCCCGGTAGCGTCTCGGGCGCGGCGCGGATTCGGCTCAGCCGGCGCGCTTGCGGAGCTTGCGGCGCTCCCGCTCGGAGAGGCCGCCCCAGATCCCGAACCGCTCGTCGTTCGCGAGAGCGTATTCGAGGCACTGCGCCCGGACCTCGCACGAGGAGCAGATGCGCTTGGCATCCCTCGTGGAGCCGCCCTTCTCGGGGAAGAACGCCTCCGGGTCCGTCTGGGCGCACAGGGCGTCGGTCTGCCAGGCGAGGGGGTTGTCGTCGTCGGCGCCCGCCCGGACTCCCGGGACCCCGAGGCGCACCGGATCGATGAACCAGTCGTCGGGCACCCCAGAACGATATTCAGGAACTGTCATATCGGTCTCCCCGCCTTTGAACTGTAAAAGCACGCATTTTTAATGCACTGCAATAATTACACCGTTGTCATTCGCGTCCGTCAAGTCGCGAATCGTAAAGCCTTGATCGCTGGTCGAGAGTTTACGACGCGCCGATGTCCGCCAACAATCAGCGACACACCCGGACCGGCCACCCGTCGAGCCGGCGATCAGGAGACCGCCTGGCGCGCTGCCCAGGCGCTGCGCACCATCTCGACGAGAGAATGGCTCATCGTCCAGCCGAGATCGCGCGCCGCGAGCTCGCCCGAGGCCACGATCCTCGCCGGGTCGCCCGGGCGTCGAGGCCCCACTTCTGGGGTGAAGTCGATGCCCGTCACATCGGCCACTGTCGCCATGATCTCACCGACCGAGACGCCATCGCCGCTGCCGAGATTGTAGACCGGCCGGATGTCCTCCCCCGCCTCCAGCCGCTTCGCCGCCGCGACGTGCGAGACCGCGAGATCGGCGACATGGATGTAGTCGCGGACGCAGGTGCCGTCGGGCGTCGCGTAGTCGTCGCCATTGATCCGGGGGATACGGCCCGCCACCAGGGCGTCGAAGACGAGCGGGAAGAGATTGTGCGGACTCGTGTCGCGCAGCGCCGGATCGCCTGAGCCGACCACGTTGAAGTACCGAAGCGAGGTGTGGCGCAGACCCCGGGCGACCCCCTGGTCGCGCAGCAGCCACTCGCCGATCAGTTTCGACTCCCCGTACGGCGATTCCGGGTTCTTCGGGGTGTCCTCGGTGACGAGCTCCACCTCCGGCGTCCCGTAGACCGCCGCCGACGACGAGAAGACGATCGAGCCGACCCCCGCCTCCTGCATCGCGGCGAGCAGCACAGCGGTGGCCGTCACATTCTGCTCATAGGTGTGCAGCGGCCGCTGGACGGACACGCCGGCGTATTTGTAACCGGCGACATGCACAACGCCGCTGATGCGGTTCTCGGAGAACACCGTTTCCAGCAGGCCCCCGTCGAGGATCGTTCCGCGGTAGAACGAGACACCCGCCGGCACGAACTCCCGGTGTCCGCTGGAAAGGTCGTCCACCACGACGACATCGATCCCCTCGGCCAGGAACGCCCGCACCACATGGGCGCCGATGTAGCCAGCCCCCCCGGTCACCAACCACGCCACGGATGCCCTCCTGCCACTGCTGTCTTGCGATCAGCCCACACTATCTTTCTCGCGCTGGACGCGCGGACGGCGGCATCGCGCTGAGCGTGAGGCAGTGCGAGAGGAAGCCTGCGAGGCGGCTGACACCGAAGCGGCTTCCCAGCTGAACGCCCCCGCCGAGCAGCGCCGGACGAGCCCGGGGCGAGGATCAGACGAACGCCGCTTCTCCGGTGATCGCACGGCCGACGATGAGGGTGTTCATCTCGCGGGTGCCCTCGTAGGAGTAGAGCGCCTCCGCGTCGGCGAAGAAGCGGGCGACGTCGTAGACGATCACGATGCCGTTGCCGCCCAGCACCTCGCGACAGCGGGCGACGATCTCGCGCATCCGGGCGGTCGCCACCGCCTTCGCCAGCGCCGAGTGCTCGTCCCGCTGCTCGCCCGTGTCGAGCATCTGCGAGACGCGTACACACAGCGCGATCGAGGCGGTGATGTCGCCGAGGGAGCGAACCAGGAGATCTTGGACGAGCTGGTGCTTCGCGATCGGTTTGCCGAACTGCACGCGTTCCTTGCTGTAGGCCAGAGCGGCTTCGTAGGCGCCCACCGCGACGCCGACAGCGGCCCAAGCGACCTCGGCGCGCGTGAGCCGCAGCACGGCGGCGGTGTCCTTGAAGCTGTTCGCATTCTGCAACCGCAGCGACTCCGGCACACGCACGTTCTCCAGGGCGATGTCCGCGTTCTGCACCATCCGGAGCGACTGCTTGCCCTCGATCTTGGTGGCCGTGTAGCCCGGAGTGGACGTGGGAACGATGAAGCCCTTGACCTGGCCGTCCTCGGCGCTCCTCGCCCAGATCACGGTGATGTCGCTGAAGGTCGCGTTGCCGATCCAGCGCTTCGATCCGTTCAGGACCCAGTCGTCGCCGTCGCGCACGGCCACCGTCCGCAGGCCCTGCGCCGAGTCCGACCCCGACAGGGGCTCGGTGAGCCCGAACGCCCCGAGCACCTCGCCGCTGGCCAGCTTCGGCAGCCACTCGGCACGCTGCTCCGGCGAACCGCAGACGCCGATCGTGCCGAGGGCCAGACCGTTCTGGACGCCGACGTACGTGCTCACGGAGGCGTCCACACGGGCCAGCTCCAGCGCGACCCAGCCCCGGAACACCGCCGAATTCTCGAACGGGGCCGTCTCCGCGAAACCAAGGCCGATCACGCCGGCGCGGTGCAGGACCTCGATGATCCCGGGCGGGAACTCCGCACGCTCCCAGTACTCGTTGACGACCGGCTTGACATGGGTCTCGAGTGAAGCGCGGAGGTTCGCGAGGAACTCCTTCTCGCGCTCGGCGAGGAGGCTCTCGAAGCCGTAGAAGTCGCTGGCGAGGGGGCGGGAGGCCATCTGTTCTCCTTGCGTCCGATCGGACTGAGACAGCGCCAGCCTAGAGACGACACCCGGGCGTGACAAAACGATTGGTAGTTTGGTCTAACGATCGGGAAGGGACGACGAAAGATGTTTGTGCGCATCGGCAACCAGCCCCGCGATTACGCGTGGGGGTCGACCACGGCGATCGCAGGCCTGCTCGGCACCGAACCGAGCGGCGGCCCGGAGGCCGAGCTGTGGCTGGGCGCGCATCCCGGCTCCCCCGCGCGCATCCTCGACCCGGCGGAGGCCGGCGGGTCGGCCGACCTGGCGCACTGGCCGGAGACGGCCGGGCGGCTCCCCTATCTTTTGAAGGTCCTCGCGGCCGCAGGTCCCCTGTCGCTGCAAGCGCACCCGTCGTCCGAGCAGGCGCGCGCCGGATTCGAGCGCGAGAACGCCGAGGGGCTCGCCCCCGGCTCCCCCGAGCGCAACTACAAAGACCCGTTCCACAAACCGGAGATGATCTTCGCACTGTCCGACCCGTTCGACGCGCTGTGCGGCTTCCGGGAGCCCGCCGACAGCCGCGCCGCGCTGGAGCGCCTGGCCGGCAGCGACCCGGGCGTCGCCGCCTTCGCCGGAACCCTCGACGGCGAGCCGGCCGAAGCGCTCCGCCGGGCGACGGAGTGGCTGCTGGGCGGGACACCCGAGGTCGCGGCGCTCGTGAGCGCGGTGACGGACGCGGCGCAGAGGGCCGAGGGGGCGGACGCGGACACGGTTCGGATGCTCGCCCGAGCCTTCCCCGGCGACCCGGGCATCGTGCTCGCCCTTCTCCTCAACCGCGTGACGCTCCGGCCGGGAGAGGCGCTCTACCTGCCCGCCGGAAACATTCACGCTTACCTGCGCGGTCTCGGGATCGAGCTGATGGCCGCCTCGGACAATGTGCTGCGCGGCGGTCTGACACCGAAGCGGGTGGATGTGCCCGAACTCGTCCGCATCCTGGACTTCGCGCCGTTCGCCGCCACCCCGATGACCGCGAAACGGCCCGCGCCCGGTGTCGAGGAGTTCGTGCCGGACGTGGCGGACTTCCGGCTGTACCGGATCGAGATCGGTGCGGACACGCCGGCGACGGAGGTGACGCTGCCGGGCACCGCGATCGTGCTCTGCACGGCCGGCGCTGCGGAGGTGCAGGGCGCGACGGGCGGCCTGCGGCTCACGCGCGGCGAGGCGGCGGTGGCGACCGCCGACGAGGGCACGCTGTCGGTCTCGTCCGGAGCGGGCACCCTGTTCGTCGCCACGCCGAACGCGTGAGCTATCCTTCCGGGATGGGCAGCCCGAACCCCTCGCTCGCCGCGCGCGTGTACGCCGCCCGCAACAGCTCGGGGACAGCAGTCCTCGTGTTCGCCTCACTGCTGCTCTTCACGCTGTTCGCCGGCGACTTCTGGCGGAACCTCATCGGCTGGCCGGGCTACCTCGCGCTCGCCGCCCTGCTCACCGCGGGCAGCGTCGTCCTGCTGGTGCGGGCACGGACCGCCGTCCGCTGGCGTACACTCCCCAAGCCCCTCGGGCTCTTCCTGGCTCTCGCCGTGCTGTCGATCGCGTGGTCCGCGTATCCGGGGGCCAGCGCCCTCGGCGTCCTCGCACAGCTCGCCACCACGGCGAGCGCGCTGTTCCTCGCCCTGTGCCTCGGCTGGCCGGCGCTGCTGACCGCGCTCTCGAACGCGTTCCGCTGGATCCTCGGCCTGTCGCTGCTGTTCGAGCTCATCGTCGCCGTGTTCGTCCGGCGGCCGGTGCTGCCGTTGACGCCGATGCAGCCCCTCCCTGCGGGAAAGCTGCCGTCGGCATTCTACTGGAGCCGCGATCTGCTGCTCCACGGCGGCCAGATCCAGGGCATCGTGGGCAACAGCAATCTGCTCGCGATGATCGCGCTGCTGGCGCTGATCGTGTTCGGCGTCCGCCTGGCCGATCGCGCCGCCCGCCGCGGCAGCGCGATCGCCTGGATCGTCGTCGCAACGCTCACCCTCGCGCTCACGCGGTCATCGACGGTCATCGTCGCGACCGCGTTCACCGCCGTGGTGCTCTGCTTCGCGCTCTGGACCCGCCGAGCGGGGCCGGAGCGCCGCCGCCCGGTCTACCTGAGCGCCGCCGCGCTGGTCGCCGTCGGCGCGGCGAGCCTCGCGCTGTTCGCTTCCCGCCTCCCGGCCCTGCTGGGCAAAAGCGACGATCTGACCGGACGGCTCGACATCTGGGACAGGGTGATCGGTCTCGCGCAGCAGCGGCCGGTCTTCGGCTGGGGCTGGGTGAGCTATTGGGCGCCGTGGACCGAGCCTTTCAGCGACCTCGCCAAGCGCAACGGCGTGGTCTACTTGCAGGCGCACAACGCCTGGCTGGACGTCTGGATGCAGCTCGGGATCGTCGGGCTGGCGCTCGTCGTCCTGCTCGCCGTCAGCACACTGTGGCGGTCGTGGTTCCGTGCCGTCGACCGGCCGCGGACGAGTGTCCGCGACGACCAAGCACACACCGCGCTGACCCTGCTCCCCCTGCTTCTCTTCGCCGCTCTGCTCGCCCAGAGCTTCGCGGAGAGCCGGATGCTGATCGAAGGCGGCTGGGCGCTGCTCGTCGTGCTCGCGGTGAAGACCAAGCAGACCGCCCCGTAGGATTCAGCTATGGCCGCACCCTCTCGAACCCCGGTCCCGGCCGCGGTGGTCGAGCTTCTCGGATCGGCCCGGTTCACCTCGACACTCGCGCTGCTCGGCGTCATCGTCGGGTTCTCGACGCACGCGATCCGTGCCGTCATCGGCTGGCCGGGGCTCATCGGCGCACTCAGCGCTCTCGTGGTCCTCGCCGCGCTGTCGTTCTCCGCGCAGTGGAAGCTCATCGAGTGGCACGGCCTGCTGCCGGTCTCGGCGCTCGTGTTCGCCGGCTGGTGCGCCCTGTCGTTCTTCTGGAGCCAGTACCAGGTGGCGACGCTCGGAGCCGTCCTCTACCAGCTGCTGTTCGCGTTCCTGGCCGTCTACATCGCCCTGGTGCGCGACGCCATCCAGATCGTGCGCGTCGTCGGCGACGCGCTGCGGGTGCTGCTGACAGTCTCCCTCGCCCTGGAGGTCCTGAGCGGGCTCCTGCTCGACATGCCCATCCGCTTCCTGGGCATCCTGGGCAACATCGCGTCCGGCGGACCCATCCAAGGTCTCTTCGGCACCCGCAATCAGCTGAGCATCGTCGCTCTGATCGCGTTCGTCACCTTCCTGGTGGAACTGCGGACGCGTTCGGTCCGGCCCCAGCTCGCGGCGTTCTCGATCGCTCTGGCGGCGCTGTGCCTCCTGTTCGCCCACTCCCCCGTGATCGCAGCCGTCTCCGTCGTCGTCGGCCTGGCGACCCTGGCGCTGTACAGCATCCGCAAAGTCCCGGCCGGCGCACGCAGCTACGCGCAGTGGGGGCTCGCGCTGTTCACGGTCGCGGTGCTGGTCGCCGCGTACCTCTCCCGCATCCGGGTGATCGACCTGCTGAACGCACGAGCCGACTTCCAGGTGCGCTACCAGCTGTGGCTCCAGATCTGGGAGCTCATCCCGGTGCAGCAGTCGGTGGGCTGGGGCTGGGTGGGCGGGTGGCCGACCGATCTGTACCCCTTCAGCGCGATCCAGGCCGCGACCGGCATGTACCACCCCAACGGGCTCAACGCCTACCTCGACGTCTACCTCCAGGTCGGTGTCATCGGTCTGCTGCTGTTCATCGTGCTGGTCGCCCTCGCGTTCGTGCGTTCCTGGCTGCTCGCCTCCGCCCGGCGCAGCGTCGTCTACGCCTGGGCGCCGCTGGTGCTCGTCGCGCTGCTCGTCACGAGCGTGTTCGAGAGCAGCATCCTCGTGGAGTCGGGATGGATGCTGCTCGTCATCTGCACGGTCAAGGCGTCCCAGGGGATGAGCTGGCGGCGGCGACTGGCACGGTCTGAGAGCTAGCTGTGCTGCCCGCTCCCCCTCTCCTCAGCCTCACAACCCCGTACCCGCACCCGCGGGAGATGGAAGAGTTCTCGCCGGTATCCTCGCGAATCTCCTCCCTTTCCCGACATCCGGCCCCTCCCGTCCCCTGTTCTCCTCCGTTTCCGTCGCCCGTCGGAAACGGAGGAGATCACGGCTGGCAGTGGGGGTGGAGGCAGGGAACGGAGGAGAAAACGGAGGCAAGGGGGCCGGTTCTCCTCCCTTTGCGACGGGGCGGACGAGACGCCACGCCGCTGCTCACCGCAAGCCCCGGCGGAGGCTCACACGACGGTCACAGCCAGTCCGGTCGCCCGGAGGGCTGCGACCGCGGACTCGCCCGCCGTCTCGCCGGTGATGAGCCCGGCGAACTCGTCGACAGCGGCGATCCGGCCGAGATGGACGCGGCCGAGTTTGCCGCCGTCGGCGACGGCGATCGCGCGGGTGGCCGAGCCCACCATCGCCCGCTTGAGATCGGCCTCCGGCAGGTTCACATTGGTCACGCCGCCGAGGGGATGCACACCGGTGCAGCCGATGAAGGCCAGGTCCGCATGCACACGCTCCAGCAGCACCGCGGCGAGCGGCTCGACCAGCGAGTGCTGTAGGGGCCGCAGCGTCCCCCCGGTGACGATCACCTGGAAGCGCGGGATGGCGCGCTCGAGTTCCAGCGCGATCGTGAGGCCGTTGGTGAGGACCGTGACGCCCTCCAGGTCTTCCCGGTCGGCGAGAGCGCGGGCGATCGCAGCGGTGGTCGTGCCGACGTCGAGCAGGACGCTGCTGCCGGGCTCGACCAGCGCCGCCGCGGCGAGGCCGATGCGGCGCTTCTCGTCGGCGGAGGACGCCAGCGCCTCCTCGAAGCTCGGCTCGCGCGTCCCGCTGCCGCGCAGCACGGCGCCGCCGTGGACCCGGCGGATGCTCTGCTGCGCGTCGAGTGCGTCCAGGTCGGTGCGGACGGTCACATCGGAGACCTGGAACGCCTCGCTCAGTTCGGCCACCCGCGCGAAGCCCGCGCGCCCGATCAGTTCGAGCATGCGCTCGCGGCGGAGGGCGGCGGGCAGCGGTTCGCTCATAGAGCCATGCTCGTGTGCTTGCGTTTTCTTGTCAATCCGTAAGCTATCCACTACATTCACTTTCGGAAAAGAAAGGTTCGCATGGCCGCCATCACGAAGCGTCCGCACCAGCTCTCGGACGGGCGCGACCTCATCTACTACGACGCCGACACGACGCTCGCCCCGGACCGCGCGCCCGATCTGCGCGAGCCCGCGCCGCGGCCGCCCACCGCCTCCATGCGCCAGGACCCGCTCACCGGCGAGTGGGTCTCCATCGCCGCCGCCCGACAGAACCGGGTGATGCTGCCGCCCGCCGAACGGGACCCGCTGGCGCCGGCCAGCCCCGGCAACCCGTCGGAGATCCCGAGCGTGTACGACGTGGCCGTGTTCGAGAACAAGTCGCCGTCCTTCGGGCCGCTCACCGCCGACGCAGATGCCCCGCACGACCTCGCTGACCTCGCCGCCGTCGGCATCGAACGCAGCCGCACGGCCGTCGGCCGCCGCGAAGTCGTCTGCTTCAGCCCTGCGACCACCGGCTCGTTCGGCACGCTGACCGCCTCGCGCGCCCGCACGATCATCGAAGCCTGGGCGGACCGGACCGCTGCGCTCTCGGCCATCCCGGACGTGCAGCAGGTCTTCCCGTTCGAGAACCGCGGCGAAGCGATCGGCGTCACACTGCACCACCCGCACGGGCAGATCTACGCCTACCCCTACATCACACCGCGCATGAGCGCGCTGCTGCGCTCGCTCGACGCCTACGGGCCCGCGCTCTTCGCGGACATCCTGGAACGCGAGCGAGCCTCCGAGCGGGTCTTGCTCGCCGGGGAGCACTGGACCGCTTTCGTGCCCTTCGCGGCGCGCTGGCCGATCGAGATCCATGTCCTGCCGCACCGGCACATCCCGGACCTCGCCGCCACCGCCGACGTCGAACGGGACGAGCTGGCGACCCTCTACCTGCGCGTGCTGCGCGGTGTGGACGCGCTCTACGACTCCCCCACCCCGTACATCGCCGCCTGGCACCAGGCGCCGGTGGCGGTGCGACGCGAGGATGTGCGTCTCATGCTGCAGATCACCTCGCCGCGCCGCAGCGCGGATAAGCTGAAGTTCCTGGCGGGCTCCGAGGCCGCGATGGGCGCCTGGGTGGGCGACATCCCGCCGGAGCAGGCGGCCGCCGCGCTCCGCGACGCCATGGTCCGCGCCGACCGGGAGAATCCCGTCGGTCCGCTGCCCGCCGGCGTCTCCGGGCTCGTGACCGTGGCCGCTTCCGACTCCCCCGACCGAGAGGCGACCCGATGACCGACCTGCGCACCGGTGTCCGCGACGACTTCGCCGAGGTGTTCGGCCGTGAACCGGACGGGGTGTGGTCGAGCCCCGGCCGCGTGAAACTCATCGGCGAGCACACCGACTACAACCTCGGCTTCGTGCTGTGCCATTCGCGATCAACCGCCGCACGGTCGCCTCGCTCAGTCTCCGCGAGGACCGCACCGTCCGCGTCGGCAGCGCCTATGCCGACGAACTCGTCGAAATCGACCTCGACCGGCTGGCCCCGGACGCGCTCAGCGGCTGTTCGGCCTATCCGCTCGGCGTCGCGTGGGCGCTCGGGGAGTCGCCGACCTGACAGCCGTTCCCGGCTTCGACCTGCTGCTCGACTCGAACGTCCCAGTCGGGGCCGGTCTCTCCTCGTCGGCCGCGATCGAGGGGGCGACCGCGCTCGCCCTGAACGACGCCTGGCGGCTCGGCCTCGACCGCCGCGCGCTCGCCCGTACCGGTCAGCGCGCCGAGAACGTCGCCGTCGGCGCGCCCACCGGCATCATGGATCAGTCCGCCTCGCTCCTGGGCGAAGAGGATGCCGCGGTCTTCCTGGACTGCCGCTCGCTGGCGTCGGAGGTCATCCCCCCTGGGACTGGACGAGGCGGGCCTTGAGATCCTCATCGTGGACACCGGCATCGCCCACGCCCATGCGACCGGCGGGTACGCCGAACGCCGCGCGTCCTGCGAAACCGGCGCCCGCGCGCTCGGCGTGGAGTCCCTGCGGGAGGTGTCGGCCGCCGATCTCGACCGCGCCCGCGGGCTGCTCGACGAGGTGACCTTCCGCCGCGTCCGCCACGTCGTCACCGAGGACCAGCGTGTGCTCGACACCGTCCGCGCGCTGCGCGAACACGGTCCGGCCGCGATCGGCGGCCTGCTGGACGCCTCCCACGCCTCCCTGCGCGACGACTTCGAGGTCTCGGCGCCCGAGCTCGACCTCGCTGTCGAGACCGCCCAGGCCAACGGCGCGCTCGGGGCCCGGATGACCGGGGGCGGCTTCGGCGGCTCGGCCCTCGCCCTGGTGCCGGCCGACGCCGGGAGCCGCGTGCTCATCGCTCTCGACGGCGCGTTCGCGGAGCACGGCTTCGGCCAACCGGATCTGTTCACGGTGCGGGCCTCCGCGGGCGCGCGCCGGGAGAGCTGAGCCCCGGGCCATTCCCCGCGAAGGAGGTGGAGCGAAGACGCCGGGAGCGCGACCGGCACGCTCGCCGGCCCGGACATCAGCAGCCGACAGCGCCGACGGTCCTCAGCTGGCCGGCGATGGCGCGGAACCCTTTCCGCTCCGCGTTGCAGAGCGGAGTGCGGCCGTCGGCGTGCCTGATGTCCGGATCGGCCCCGGCGGTGAGGAGCTGCCGGACGACATCCTGCGCTCCCCGTCCGCCGTCGCCCAGCACGATGGCCTCCTGAAGCGCGGTCCAGCCGAGGCGGTTGACATGGTCGAACTCCACACCGGCCTCGATGAGCATCGCGACGACGCGGAGGTGCGCGTGTTCGGAAGCCGGGATGAGGGCGGTGCCGCCATACCGGTTCTTGGCGTCCACATCGGCGCCGTGGTCGAGCGTGAGCCGCAAGATGTCTTCCAGCCCCTCGGCGCCCGCGTAGAGAAAGGCGCTGTCTTGCAGCTCGTCTGTGGCGTTCACATCGGCTCCGGCGAGAATCAGCTCCCGCGCGATCGCGGTGTCGCCCGCCCTCGTCGCGACCAAGAGGGGCGTGCGGCCGTGGTCGCCCCGGATCTCGATATCCGCACCAGCAGCGATCGCATGGCGCACGGCATCGTGGTCGCCCGCGCTCACGGCAGCGAGGAGCCGAGCGGAAGCCTCCGGGTCCACCGTCGCGGGGGACGGCGAGACGGGCGCCGCCGAGCGGACCGGTGTGCCCGCCTGCGGCATCGGCTTGACACTGGCGCATCCTACGAGCAACGCGCCGGCCGCCATCACGACCAAAGCCGCCATCACCCACCGGACACCACACATGCATCCCACACTTAGAGATGGTTTCAGTAGTCGTTTTTGGTGAGTTTGCGGGCGCTGGTGATCGCGATTGCTAGAGCGACGAGCGCCGTGATCGTTGAGGCGGTGCGGTCGTAGCGAGTGGCGAGTTTCCGGAAGGCGAGGATCCAGGCCATGGTGCGTTCGACTACCCAACAGTGTTTACCCAGTCACTGTTTGGAGTCGACTCCGATTCGTGCGATGCGTGCCTTGATCCCACGACAACGCAGGTAACAGCGGACGCGGCGGTTGTCGTAAGCCTTATCGGCGTGGAAGATAACCGGGCGGCGTCTGGGCCGACCGCGGCCGACGCCCTTGATCGCGGTGATGTTGTCTAACACAGGTTCCACGAGCATGGAGTCGTGTCGGTTGGCGCCGGAGATCTCCACATGCAGCGGGAGTCCGTTGCGGTCGGTCAGGACATGGTACTTGGTGCCCCGTTTCCCACGATCCGTGGGGTTAGGTCCAGTGAGATCGCCCCCCCTTTTCGCCCGGACACTTACGGAGTCCAGGCAGGTTCTTGACCAGTCGATCATGCCAGCCTGGCCGAGTTCGTCGAGCATGATCTTCCGCAGTGCATCCCACGCGCCCGCTTCGGACCATTCACGCAGACGCCGCCAACAAGTGACCCCGGACCCATACCCCAACTCGGGCGGGAGCTTCTCCACGGGATCCCCGTCAGCAGCACGAACACGATCCCAGCGAACACCTTCCGGTCAGGAACCCGAGGCTGCCCAGCCCGCCCATTGACCACAGGCGGCCGAGGCGGAATCAACGGCTCCAGCCGCTCCCACAACATATCCGTAATGAACCGATCCTCAGCAAGCGTCGACACTCGACCAGCATCCCCGCTAACCAGCCACAACAACCACCGCCACGCCGACTACTGAAACCACCTCTAAGAGACCCCGCCTGAGCGTTTAGGGTGTGAACCATGACCATCGTGACCCTCGCCGACGGCTCCACACCGACCCTCGCCGCCGACGCCTTCGTCGCCGCCGGAGCCGTCCTCAGCGGGCGCGTGCGACTCGAGGCCGGCTCCAGCGTCTGGTACAATGCAGTGCTCCGGGCGGAGGCGGAGGAGATCGTGCTCGGTCCGCGGAGCAACATCCAGGACAATGTCTCTGCCACGTCGATCGCGGCTACCCGCTCACCATCGGCGCGGAGGTGAGCGTGGGCCACAACGCCGTGCTGCACGGCTGCACCATCGAGGACGGTGTGCTGGTCGGGATGCACGCGACCGTCCTCAACGGGGCCGTCGTCGGCGCGGGCTCGCTGCTGGCCGCCGGGACCGTCATGCTGGAGGGGGCTGTCATCCCGCCGGGCTCCCTGGTCGCGGGCGTTCCGGGGAAGGTGCGCCGGGAGCTGACCGAGGACGAGCGCGCGGCGATCCGGCAGAACGCCGCTGCGTATCTGACGCACATCAGCGAGCACCCTGCCGCGGTTTAGGCCGGCTTCAGCTCCTGGGCGAACATCATGAGGATGCCGCTCGGGCCGCGGAGGTACGTCAGCTTGTAGAGGTCCCCGTATGTCGCCACGCCCCGGAGCGGATAGCACCCGTGTTGGGCGGCGATCGCGAGCGCCGCGTCGATGTCGTCGACCGAGAAAGCGACGCGTTGCATGCCGATCTCGTTCGGCAGCGTGGGCTCCGTCTCGACGGCGTCGGGGTGGAGGTATTTCGAAGAGCTCCAGGCGACCGTGGCCGTCCGGACTCTGCAACAGTGCGATCCGGGCGCGATTGCCGTCGAGTCCCACCGCGGTGTCCGCCCACTCGCCGCTGACCGTGTCACGGCCGAGGAGCGTGAGGCCGAGGTCCGTGAAGAAGGCGATCGCCGCCTCCAGATCGCGGACAGCGATGCCGATGTTCTCCAGTCTGATGGTCACCCGCCGGTCCCCCGGGTCCGACCGGGGCGGGTGCGAACGGAACGCGCGTCCGCCTCGCTCACATCAGCGCCCGCTCGGCGGCCTCCACCACGTTCTGCAACAGCAGCGCCCGGGTCATCGGCCCGACGCCGCCGGGGTTGGGCGAGATCCAGGAGGCGACCCCGGCGACATCCGCCGCAACGTCCCCCGCGACACGGCTCTTGCCCGTCTCCGGGTCCTCGACGCGGCTCACGCCGACATCCAGCACGACCGCGCCCGGTTTGACGTTGTGCGCCGAAACCAGCCCGGCCACACCCGTCGCCGCCACGATCACATCGGCGCGGCGCAGATGCTCGTCCAGATTCTTCGTTCCCGTGTGTGTCAGGGTGACCGTGGCGTTGACCTCCCGGCGGGTCAGCAGCGCGCCGATCGACCGGCCGACGGTGACACCGCGGCCGACGACCACGACATCTTTGCCCGCCAGGTCGATACCGTGGCGCAGCATCAGCTCGATCACGCCGCGCGGGGTACACGGCAGCGGGGTCGTGATCGGCCGGTTGACATTCAGCACGAGCCGTCCGAGGTTCGTGGGGTGCAGTCCGTCGGCGTCCTTCGCCGGGTCCACCTGTTCCAGAACGGCGTCCGTGTCGAGATGGCTCGGCAGGGGGAGCTGCACGATGAACCCGGTGCAGCCGGGGTCGGCGTTCAGCTCCTGCACGACGGCCTCGAGCTCCGCCTGCGAGATGTCCGCGGGCAGGTCGCGGCGGAGGGACGCGATTCCCACCTCCGCGCAATCGCGGTGCTTTCCCACGACGTACCACTGCGATCCCGGGTCGTCGCCGACGAGAACGGTGCCGAGCCCGGGCACCACCCCCCGCTCGCGCAGGGCGCTCACCCGCTCCCGCAGCTCCGCCTTGATCGCAGCCGCTGTCGCCTTCCCGTCCAGTGTCCTCGCGTTCATCCCCGTCCTCTCACCGTCTCTTCCTCAGTTCTTCCGCGTTTTCGGCCCGAATCCCCGGAAGAAGTGAGGAAACGATGGCGGCGAGGGGTCAGTTGGAGGAGGGAGTGAGGCCGGGGTAGAGCGGAAAGGCCGCGGTCAGGGCGTCGACGTGCGCGCGGAGCGCACGGGTGTCGGCGCCGGGACGGAGCGCCAGCGCGATGATGTCGGCGACCTCGGCAAACTCGGTGTCGCCGAAGCCGCGGGTCGCCAGCGCCGGGGTGCCGATCCGGAGGCCCGAGGTGACCATCGGCGGGCGCGGGTCGAACGGCACCGCATTGCGGTTGACCGTGATGCCGACCTCGTGCAGCACATCCTCCGCTTGCTGTCCGTCGAGCTCCGATGTGCGCAGATCGGCGAGCACCAGGTGGACATCGGTGCCGCCGGTGAGCACATCCACACCGGATGCGCGGGAGTCGGCGGCGGTGAGCCGCTCGGCGAGGAGCTGCGCGCCACGGATGGTGCGGGCCTGACGGTCCTTGAACTCGTCGGTCGCCGCCAGCTTGAACGCAGTCGCCTTCGCGGCGATCACATGCATGAGCGGGCCGCCCTGCTGACCGGGGAACACATTCGAGTTGAGCTTCTTCGCCAGCTCCGTGTCCCGGCTGACGATGAAACCGGAGCGGGGGCCGCCGATCGTCTTGTGGACGGTCGAGGAGACGACGTCCGCGTAGGGGACGGGCGAGGGATGGAGACCTGCCGCGACGAGGCCCGCGAAGTGGGCCATATCCACCCACAGCTTGGCGCCCACCTCGTCTGCGATCGCCCGGAACGCAGCGAAATCGAGCTGGCGCGGATAGGCCGACCAGCCGGCGATGATGACCTGCGGTCTGTGCTCGAGCGCCCTGTCGCGCACAACGTCCATGTCGACGAGGAAGGTCTCCGGGTCCACGCCGTAGGCGACCGCGTTGTAGAGCTTGCCGGAGAAGTTCAGCTTCATCCCGTGCGTCAGGTGCCCGCCGTGGGCGAGTTCGAGGCCCAGGATGGTGTCGCCCGGGGTCGCGATGGCGGAGAGCACGGCCGCGTTGGCCGAGGCGCCCGAGTGCGGCTGGACGTTCGCGTACTCCGCGCCGAACAGGCTCTTCGCCCGGTCAATCGCCAGCTGCTCGGCGATGTCCACGTACTCGCAGCCGCCGTAGTAGCGACGCCCCGGATACCCTTCGGCGTACTTGTTCGTCAGCACCGAACCGACGGACTCCAGGACGGCGCGCGGCACGAAGTTCTCGGACGCGATCATCTCCAGGTAGTCGCGCTGGCGGGCGAGCTCCAACTGGAGCACCTCGGCGATCTCCGGATCGACCTCCGCGAGCGGCGCAGTGAAGGTGGATGGGAGGGTGTCGGTCACAATCGGCTCCTTCAAAAAAGGCGTGGACATTTCTGTTGCTATCGACCCAGGCGCGCGGCCGAATCCACCCGTTCGTTCGAGGTACCGTCGTCGCTTCCCGATGGTGACCATCTGAGCGCCAGTCGCGACGAAAGCCAGCATAGCAAAGGCAGCGCCGGCCGAAACCTTGCTCAGAGTGAGGGCTCCTGCAATACTCGCAGTGGCCGACCAGCGGGCGGGCAGCGTCGGCCTCCCCCGAAAAACACTTGTATGAGGAGCAGCTGTGGTCGTCCCCCTCCCCGTCCGGTCCGAGAAAAGCAGTGAGGCCCCGTTCGTCCTCGGGGACAGCGCGCGCATCAGCGTCGCCGGTCCGGGCGCGGACGCCGTGGCCCGGCACCTGCGCGACGGGCTGGTGAGCGACGGCCGCCGCGAGCTCGAGGTGGTACACGAGCCGCCCGCGTTCGGGGACATCGCGATCGTCATCGCGGAGCACGAGGGTCCGGAGGGGCAGGGCGAGGAAGTGTACACCCTGGAGGTTTCGGCAGAGGGCGTGCGCATCGGCGCGGCCACCGCGACCGGGGCGTTCTGGGGCGCGCAGACGCTCCGCCAGCTGGTGCCGACGGCCGGCGCGGACGACCCGCTCACGATCGAGGCGGTCCGCATCCAGGACTACCCGCGCTTCGCCTACCGGGGCGCGATGCTGGATGTCGCACGGCATTTCTTCCCGCCCGCCGACATCCGCCGTTTCATCGACGCGATCGTGCTGCTGAAGATCAACCACCTCCACCTGCACCTGACCGACGACCAGGGCTGGCGCATCGAGATCGAGTCCTGGCCGGAGCTGACCCGGATCGGCGGCTCCACGGGCAGCGACGGCAGCCCCGGCGGGTACTACACCCAGGACGAGTACCGGGCGCTGGTCGACTACGCAGCCGAGCGTCACATCACGATCGTGCCCGAGATCGATGTGCCCGGCCACACGAACGCGGCACTGGCGTCCTATCCGGAGCTGAACCCGGACGGCGTCGCCAAAGAGCTGTACACGGGGAGGAAGGTCGGCTTCAGCAGTCTGATGACCGGCGACGCCACGACCGACCGATTCCTGCGGGATGTGGTGCGCGAGGTCGCCGCGCTGACGCCGGGCCCGTACTTCCACATCGGCGGCGACGAGTGCCTGAGCACCCCCGCCGAAGACTTCCGCGCCTTCATCGAGCGCGCCGCCGGCCTCGTGGCCGAGACCGGCAAGACCCCGGTGGGCTGGCACGAGATGGGCCGGAGCGACCGGCTGCCGCAGGGCACCATCGGGCAATACTGGTCGTTCCGCACTCCCCGCGACAAGACCGGCGAGGAGACCCTCTCTTTCGTGCGGCAGGGCGGCTCGGTCATCATGTCGCCCGCCGACGTGGCCTACCTCGACATGGTCTACGAAAAGGGCGACGCGATCGGCCAGGACTGGGCCGACGGGCCGACCGATCTCGCCAGCGCTTACGGGTGGGAGCCGGCGCGCATCGTGCCCGGTCTGGACGAATCGCACATCCTGGGCGTGGAGGGTCCGCTCTGGACCGAGACCGTCCCGACCATCGAGGACGCCGAAGAGATGGTGTTCCCCCGGATGGCGGCCGTCGCCGAGATCGGCTGGTCGGCCACGCCCTCCGGCACGGACTCCGCGCGCGACTTCGAGGATTTCGCCGCACGCCTGGGCCGGCTCGCGGAGCACTGGGACGCCCACGGCACCCAGTACCGGAGCGTGGCCGGGGTCCCATGGCCGGAGAGAGCCACCGTCTGATTCGCTGTTTCTTCGGGACGGAGGCCCCTCTGAAGAGGGGCACTCTTGTAATATGTTATAGTTAGATATTTCATACACGAAGAACCTCCTGTCGAACACAGACACTTCCGCCCTGAGGAGTCCCGATCCGATGCAGCACCGCGAGTCCGATCAAGTCCGTACGACGAATCTCCGCGAGTACCTGCGTATTCTCCGCACGTACTGGGCGGGGATGCTCGTCCTGATCCTGGTCAGCGTCTCTGCCGCAGCCGTGTGGACAATCGCCCAGACGCGGGTGTACAGCTCCACCGCGTCCGGGATGATGCAGGCGACGACGGGCGACGATCTGGGCCTGCAGTACGCCGGGGACAGCCTCGCCAAATCACGGGCTCAGACCTACGTTCAGCAGGCGACCTCACTGGAAGTCGCGAAGCTCGTCATCGACGATCTGGGGATCGAGACCAGCCCCGGCGCCCTCACGGGCCAGGTCCGGGCCACCCAGCCGCAGGACACGGCGATCATCAGCGTCACCGCCACAGCGCGCACCCCACAGGAAGCCCAGCAGATCGCCAACGCGTGGATCAAGGCGCTCGTCACCCGCATCGCCCAGCTGCAGGGCGCCGACGACGCCTCCGGCGCAGCGACCCAGTTCACCCCGACGGCCAGCGCCCCGCTTCCTTCGCTGCCCTCGTCGCCGAACGTCCCGATCACCCTCAGCATCGCCTTCATCGTCGGGCTCTTCCTCTCCGCCCTCTACGCGCTGATCCGGAACCAGCTGGACCGCAGCGTCCGGTCAGCCGAGATGGTCGAGAACACTTTCGGCGTCTCGGTCATCGGCACCGTCCCCATCACGGACGAGCTGGCCGAGAACTCGCACATCATCGGCACGAGCGGGAAAAACACCTCCGACTCCGTGAGCGCGATGGAGGCTCTGCGCGAACTCCGCACAAACCTCTCGTACGTGGATGTGGACAACCCCCCGCGCATCCTGCTCGTCACCTCCTCCATGCCCTCCGAGGGCAAGTCGACCCTCTCGGCCAACCTGGCGGTGACGATCGCCCGCGGCGGCCAGCCGGTCGTCGTCGTCGACGCCGACATGCGCCACCCCTCGCAGGGAAAGACTTTTCGGCATCCCCAACGGCACCGGGCTCTCGGATGTCCTCGCCGGCCGGGTCTCTCTGCGCGAAGTGCTGCAAGACCCGGGCTTCTCCCCCAACATCCGTGTCCTCACCGCGGGTCGCACACCGCCGAACCCGAGCGAGCTGCTCGGCTCTCGGACGATGCGCGAACTCCTCGGCGCCCTCTCCGAACTCGCCGTGGTCATCGTGGACGCCCCACCGCTGCTCCCGGTGACCGACGCCGCCGTGCTCTCCAAATCGGTCGATGGTGTGCTGCTGGTCGTCAACGCCAAGCGCACGAAGATCGACCAGCTCGGCAAGGCCCTCCGCACCCTCGACCAGGCCGCCGGGAAGCTCACCGGCGTCGTCCTCAACCGCGTCCCGCGCCGACGCCGTCAACTACGGCTACTACGGTGCCGAGTACGGGTACGGCTATTACCACGATGCGTCCCTCACGGCCGGGCCCGAGGCAGCCCCGATGCCGGCCACTGCCCCCGTGCCGACGACAGCCGAGCCGGAAGCAGCCGACCGGCACAGCACAGCCGACAGCATCCCGGAGCCGGTTGCCGCCGAGCCCGCGAACCGCGACCGCCGGGCCGCCCGGCACGGATAGGAACCGGGTTCAGCGGAACGCTCCGCCACCGGTCAGGAGGATTCCGCGCCTCGGTGCGGCACGACGGTTAGCGACTGTCGGCGCTTCCCGGCATTGCGCTTCCCGCAGCTCCAGGCGCTCCGCGCTCAGAGGGCGAGCGCGGTCGCCGCTTCGGCCGCCGCGTCGACGGCGATGTCGATGGCCGCCATCTCCACCGTCGATGCGATAGCGGCGAAAGCGGCTGTTATGAGACAGGTGACCTCGTGTCGCGACTCCGCGACAACGGCACTCGAGTGCGTATCGAGATCGGCGACGAGCAGATCGTTCACGGTCCTGTTGGTTCGGCGAATGGACATCGGCGTTCCCTCTCAGCTGACGGCGGAGTCGATTCTCCGTCGCCAGGATAGGTGGAGAGCCCCGGGCCGGAGTGGCCTCAGCGCTCGGAACGAGTGGTCGGGGATGTCGGCGCGAAAGCGAGCGGCGTCCTGGTCGTGGCCTCTCTTACGACCAGTCTGTCCCGGGTCCTCACGGCGTTGCGACACTGACAGGCGGCTGCGGCCCGTTCTCGAAAGCCTCAGCGGACTCGGCGCGGTTCCCCGGCGGTGTCCAGAAGCTCAGCGGGTCCGTCGTCCGTTCAGCGCACGCCGTGTCACCGGTTGCTCCGTTCCGCTGACCGCCTCCGGCCGTTCCGGGGGTGCGTTCCGGTTCAGCCGCGGCAGCGAGAAGAACAGCATCAGGGCGATGGCGGTGAACGGCCACACCATCGTGTCGAAGGAGAACATCATCGCCGCGATGGTCGCCGTGACGGCACGGCTGGCCCGATCGCCGCGAACGAACGCGATCACGACCATGACGATCAGCACGAGCAGGCCGAGGATCCCCACCGTGCCGAGCGCCTCGACCAGCATGTTGTCGACGACGCGGAAGTTGAACGGGCTGACCAGATCGCCCTCGACGAAGAGCTGGTCGTCCCGGCCCCAGCCGACCCCGAACAGCGACTCCATCGGCGGTCGCGCGAGCAGGTCGGGAACGCGGGCCATGTTGCCGATGCGCTGCGTCCACGAACCGGAATCGAGGAGGTCGGCGGTCAGCTCGCTGATGCGGGAACCGACGCCGATCGCGAGAACGACGAAGACGGCTCCCCCGGCGATCAGCAGGTTGCGCATCCACGTCGCCAGCCCGGGGCGCATCACCAGGTGCAGGATGACGCCCACGGCGAAGGAGACCATCGCGCTCCGGGTGCCGCTCAGCACCAGGCCGGCGGCAACGACGACCAGGAACGTCAAGCACAACCGGCGGCTGAGCCGCCCGGCGTCGACCCAGACGAGGGTCGCGCACACGGCCAGGAACCAGCCGAAGACGATCGGGTGGCCGAAGGTGCCCTGTGCGCGATCGAAGCCCTCGATGAGCGGGTTCGCGCGTGCGTCTCCCAGGTAGCCCCACAGCGGCTGCATCCCGACGCCGAACTCGAGGGCGGCCAGCGCGACCTCGACGACCATGACCGCGAGCGCGACGCGCACGAAGAACCGCACCGATGCGCGATCCAGATGCAGCGCGACGTGGCTCACGAGCAGCGCGAACGTCCCGAAGACCAGCATCCCGGCCACACTGCGACCGTGCATGATCAGCGTGCTCAGCATCGCGAGGACCCACCAGGCACACAGGACCCCCTGGAGCAGTCTCTCCCCCGAGGACGACGAGCGCACCCGGACGATGGAGATGCCGAGGAGGACGGACCCGAAGGCCATCGAGGCCATCGAGACGTTCGAGCCCGCGGTCAGGGTCGCGCCGACGACCGCGACCACCAGCGCGAGAGACAGGGCAGTGGCACGGGCCAGACGCGCCGGGACCAGCAGGACCAGGAGGATACCGACGGCTGCGGCGGCGAGCGCGGCCGCGAGGGCCGAGCTACCCACGGCCGGTCACCGCCACGGACAGCTCCGCCCGCAGCAACGGGCCGAGCATGGCCGAGTAGGTCTCCGTCAGGTGCCCGTGGTCGAGCTTGGCGAGAACCCCGTCGACGCCGGGCGGGCAGCCGAGACCGGGGACGCAGAACCAGCCGGTTGGGTCGATGTAGTCGACCGTCATACCGGTGTCCCGCGCGCTCTCCACCGCGGCTTTCTCGGCTCGCGCCTTGAACTCGTAGGCGCTGGACGGCGGCCGGACGCAGTCGGCGGGTCGCCCGGACCGGACAGCGCAGTCGGCCGCGGCGGTCGTCTCCGGCGGATTGCCGAGAACGACGACGGGGACCTCCGCCTCACGGAACCGATCCAGAGCCTTCTCAAGGCCGGCCTGCCACTCGGCGACGGCGCTCTGCCCCGTCGCACCGCTGGTGAGGCGGGTGAAGGAGCCTTCTGCGCTCGCCACGACGACCAGCTCCGGCTGCGCGCCGAGCGCGGCGTCGATATCGCGGTTCCTGGCTTCCTCGCACGCGGTCGGGAAAGCGGAGCGCCCGTGCTTCTCGTCCACCGAGACGAGCGCGAACGGGCAGCTGCTGACGCCGAGCGCCGCGACTCTCCAGCCGTCGGGGAGGGCTCGTTCGACCGCGGGCGTCCAGCTCATGGCGATCGAGTCCCCGATGACGATCGCGAGAGGGCCGTCGGCGGGACCATCGGTGCAGGGTACCAGGGCGGCCGAGGAGTCGGAGGAGCCGGTGACCGGGTCGCGCAGGCAGTCGAGCTGTGGCGCGCCCGCGACGGAACCCGCATTCAGCTGATCGGAGAAGGCGGACCAGCCGGAGGCTTCGACGGTGGTGCGCAGAGCGGCCTGCAGTTCGGCGTCCGACGAGATCTGCGGCGTCGCTGAACTCGCGGCGACGGCTCGTCAGCGCGCTCGGCGGCGAGGACGACCAGGGCGGTCCCGGCGACGGGCAGCAGCGCGGCGATGCCGGGGAACGGGGTCGCCGGCGTGTAGAGGACGGCGCTGAGCGCGATCATCGCAAGACCCGCCCAGCGCATCGCGACGGCCGGGACGCCGACGCCGCGCAGCCCGAGGCCGGCCGCGGCGATCGCCGCCCCCACGCCGAGCTCCCAGAACCGCGTGACCGGCAGGAAGTACGCCGCCCCGGGGTTGACAGCGGTGATCAGGACGGATGCGGCGAGGGAAAGCGCGATCATGACGATGACGACGCCGAACGTCGCCGTGCGCACAGAGCGCTCGGCGCTCCCCCGGCGGACCCGGACGGCCAGGAACCAGACCGCCGCGAGCGTCCACGGCCAGATCGCGTAGAACTGCTCTTCGAGCGAGAGGGACCAGAAGTGCTGGAACGGGCTCGGTGCGCCCGAGGGGTTGAGATAGTCCGCTCCGGAGCGCACCATGCTCCAGTTCTGCACGCCGAACAGCGAGGAGAATGGCTGGGTGGCGAGAACCTCGGACGTCAGCGGGAAATAGACGAGCGCGATCAGGGCGGATGTCACGGCGATGACGAGCGCCGCAGCGGGCACGAGGCGGGCGACGCGCTTGACGTAGAACGCCGCCAGCCGCACGGAGCCGTGCTGGATGCGGTCGCGGATCAGGCCGCGGGTGATCAGGTAGCCCGAGACGACGAAGAACACATCCACACCGACATACCCGCCGGCCGGCCAGCCCCAGGCGTGATTGGCGACGACGAGCAAGATGGCGACAGCACGCAGTCCTTCCACATCGGGACGGAACCGGGTGAGGAGGGGGCTGCCCGCGCGGCGCGGGAGGGAAAAGGAGGGGGGAGTGTTTCGAAAGCACGGGTGTCCTTCGGAGTCGAGCGGGGTCGGGTTGGTCGGGTCGAGCGGGGAGATCGGGCTCAGGCGGATGTGAGTCTGCGGTACGAGGCGAGGACGGGGGCGAACACGGCGGCGGGGTCCGCGTGCTCGTCCGCATAGCGCCGGGCGGCGGTGCGGAGTTCGGAGGTGTCGGCGGCCAGCGCGGCGGCCACCGCGTCCGCGGCGGCCTCGGGCGAGGTCTCCGCCGGCAGCAGCACACCGCGCCCTTCGACGAGTTCGGTCACCCCGGGCGCGTCGATGGCGACGACGAGCAGGCCGCGAGCGAACGCCTCGAGGACGACGAGGGGGTCCCCTCCCAGCGGGAGGTCAGGAGCAGCGCGGCAGCCCGGTCCATCTCAGCGATGATCGAGGTGCTGCGTCCGGCGAACCGCACGGGCGAACCGGTGCGCGCCGCGTGAGCGAGCACGTCCGGGCGAAGCGGCCCGTCACCGTACCAGACGCCCTCGAAGCGGCCCACGCCGGAGCGCACGATGTCGCTGAAGCGAAGCGGGTCCTTCTGCTCCTCCAGACGCCCGATACCGATGACCGCGCCGGGTGCAGGCTTCCGATCCGCCGCGGGCGCGAGCGCCGCGCCCGGAACCAGATTGCCGATCGTGTCGATGCGGTCGGCGGAGACCCGGAACGTACAGGTGAGCATCCGCGTCACCGCCGGGCCGACCGAGAAGATACGGCGCGTGCGGAAGGAGAGACCCTTCAGCCGGGTGTCGGGGAGAACGGTGTGCGCGTGCTCCACGACCGGGATGCCGAGCGCTCGTCCGACCAGCAGCGAGGCGAGCGCTTCCCGGCGCTGGTGCGCGTGCAGGACCGTCGGGCGGAACCGGCGGCATGCTGAGAACAGCGTGCGAGTGTAGGCGAGGAACGACCCGTCCGCCGCCGGGAGGAACTCCACGCCTTCCGGGATGTCGCCGCGGCGCGGCCCGTCGGCCGCGACGATGGCCGTCGCGATCCCCGCGGACGCCGACCACGCGACGAGGTCGAGCACGACCTGCTGAGCGCCGCCACCGGCCATCGAATCGAGCGCGTGCAGCACGCGGATCGGCTGGGTGGTCATCAGTACGCACCGTGCTTGGCGAACACGGCGCGCACCGTCTTGGCGATGATCTCCAGGTCCCCGATCACCGACCAGTTCTCGACATAGGAGAGGTCGATCAGCAGCCCCTCCTCCCAGCCGAGGTCGGAGCGGCCGCTGACCTGCCAGAGACCGGTCAGCCCGAGCTTGACGAGCAGGCGGCGGTGCGCCCAGCTCTCGTACTGCACGGTCTCGCGCGGGAGCGGCGGCCGCGGTCCCACCAGACTCATGTCGCCGCGGAAGACGTTCCACAGCCGGGGCAGCTCGTCGATGGAGTAACGGCGGAGGAAACCGCCGATCGGGGTGATCCGCGGGTCCTCGCGCATCTTGAACAGCGGCCCTTCGGCCTCGTTGGACGCGGCGAGGGCCGCGACCGCGGCGTCGGCGCCGACCTTCATCGAGCGGAGCTTGAGCATGGTGAAGGGCTTGCCGTCGACTCCGACTCGCTGCTGCTTGAAGAACGGGTTCGCGCCGTCCTCCAGCCAGATCGCGATCGCGGCGATCGCGATGATCGGCGCGGCGACCAGGAGGCCGATGCCGGAGCCCAGCACATCCAGGATGCGCTTGTAGGCGTACTTCTCGCCGGTGTACAGCGGCTGCTGGACCAGGATCATCGAGGTCCCCTCGAAGCTCAGCACGTTAATGCGGGACGAGGTGACGCTTTCGAGGTCCGGAGCCAGCAGCACCTGCGCGCCGGACTGCTCGAGCTCCCACGAGAGCTGACGGAGACCGACCGTGCGGCCGGGCGGGAGCGAGCCGACGATGACGGCAGCGATCCCCTCGCGCTCGACGCGGCTGCGGATGTCGGCCAGCCACTCCTCGTCGGGCTCCGTCGAGCCGTCGTCGGTCACGACGCTGCCCACGAGACGCATCCCGCTCGTGTCGGAGTCGCCCAGGCTCTCCGTGATCCAGCTCAGCTCGACACCCGTTCCGATGACGAGGGTGTTCTTGTGGTACTCGGCCTCCGTGCGCAGCCCGCGGACACGACGGCGGAGGGCCCACCGGGTCGCGAGCAGCACGATGGTTCCCACCGGGAAGGCATAGAGAAGGAACACCCGCGACGGCTCTGCCTGAAAGACCAGGCTGAGGAAGGCGAAGGCGGTGAACACCAGCCCGGTCGCGCGGATGACCGAACGGTAGTCCTCGTCGCTGCGGCCGAACGCCAGCGGCTCGCGCGGGCGGAACACGTAGAGGGCCGCAGACCAGAACACGGCGGTCATCACGGTGACAACCGTGTAGTCCACCGCGTGCCCGGTGACGGCGAAGACGCCGCCGGTGTTGAACCCGAAGCGCATCAGATGAGCGATCGCGAGGCACACGGTGACGGCCAGCGTGTCGATGAGCGGGAGGAGCCGCAGGATACGGGCCGCGGCGCTTCGGGTGCGTCGCGACGGCAGGAGGTCGATGGGCAGTCGTTCGGTGAGGTGAGTCATAGCCTTTGTCGCAAGAGGTAGGCGACGACGGCCTCGATCGCGGGGACGATCTGCCGCTCCATCGCACGGTAGGTTTCGGGGGACTTGCGGTAGGGGTCGACAATCTCGTCTTCGACGGGGTCGAGGAACCCGAGCAGGGTGCGCGTTCGGGCGAGGAGCACGGGATCACGCTCCACGACGCGCAGGCGGTGGGCTTCGGAGGCGGTCAGGATCAGGTCGTAGGATTCGAGATCGACCGCCCTGATGCTCGTGCTGACGAATCCGTCAGCGTCGGCGTCGTGGCGGGTGAGGATCTCACGCGACCCCGGTTCCATGTCCTGGCCGACGAGCGCCCGGGTTCCGGTGCTGGCGACCGCGAGGTCCAGTCCGGCCGCCCGTGACCTCTGCGCCAGGAGGCGCTCCATCACGGGCGACCGGCAGACGTTGCCGGTGCAGACGGCGAGCACGCGCGAGACGCGGGGGGCAGAGCCGAAGACCGCGAACGGGTCCCCCGCTCCGCCCCCGCTGTTCGCACGTCGGCGGGGACGAAGTCCGTCCGTCACGCCGCCGAGTCGGCGCCGGAGCGGCGACGACGGACGACGAGGAGGACGACACCGGCAGCGAGCAGCAGCACCACGACGCCGCTGATCGTGAAGATCGCGATGTCGGAACCGGTGCTGGCGAGACCGCCGTTGGCGCCCGAGGAGACGGCCGTGCCGTTTCCACCGCCATTGCCATTGCCGTTGCTGCCACACCGTCGACGACAGCGGCATTGCCGAGCACGGTGAAGCCGAGCTCATCCCAGACCCGGCCGTCGGCGCGGTAGGTGGTGAAGGTGTAGTCCTTGTCGCCGGCCTCGGGGTAGAACGAGAAGACGAGCGAGCCGTCCGCCTCGGCGGGGGACTTGACGCTCAGCTCGGAGACGGTCGACACGGTCGTGATGGTGCTGGCGGCGATGCCGCCGATCGTGAAGGACACCTCCTCGTTGGCGTCGTACGTTCCCGGGTCAGCGGTGTAGGTGACGACCTCCAACGGTTTGACCGTGGCCCTGCTGAGCGTGCCATGCAGTTCGTTGCCCTCGTAGATCGCGTTCGCGGCGGACGCGGGCGCGAGGACGAGTGCGAGGGCGAGGAGGCCGCCCATTAGTTTGTTACGCATGTGTGTTTCCTTTCGGGGGGTGGTTCGTATTTCAGGCGGGCAAGAGGACGTTCAGCCGCAGCGGCCGGCGTCGACCTTCGTGGCGAAGGCGGTCGCGGTGGGCGTGCCGACGATCCGGTCGAGGGTGACGGATTTCGCGGGCAGCAGCGCGAAGTCCGCGCCGACGGTCGCCGTGGCTCCGGGAGCGAGGTCGACGACGGCGACGGCGACATTGCGGCCGTCGATCGTCGCCCACTTGAGCGTGACCGGCTTGCCGTCGACCGTCACCCGCTCGGGTCGCAGGCTGTCTGTGGAGGCGAACTGGAGCATGGTGCGGATGCTGCCGACCGATGTGGTGGACTGTCCGGCTCCGGTCACATACCAGGGCGCGTTCGCGATCTCCGCGGGTGCGGTCGAGCGCAGGGTGGTCGTCACCGAGACGCCGCTCTTGCCGCCGTTCGTGCAGGAGGCGGCGAGCGAGCCGTCGAGGTAGTAGTCCATCTTTCCGGCGGTGCCGTCGATGAGGAACACGCCGACAGGCGCCCCGTCGTCGCTCAGCCGCGCCGTCGGTCCGGCGAGGTTCGTGCCCGCGATCGCGCTCTGCAGTGCCGGGTCGGCGAACCAGATCGAGATCCGGCCCTCCTCCGCCGCGGCATCGAGCGCTTTCGCCATGCCGAGCGCCGAGGCGCCACCGTGCAGAAGCTTGTCGAAGACCGCACGGGTCACCGCACCGAAGAAACGGTCGTGCTCCGCGCGATCGGTCACCTGCAGATAGATGTCGTTGAGCAGAACCTTCGTCGCGTTCTCGGAGGTCAGCTCACGGCCCTCGGCCGTGACCGGGCCCGTCACCGCGAGCAGCCGGCTGAGGGTGACCGTGTCCACCGACACGACACCGTCGAGCTTCTCGCCGCGCGCATCGGCCCACAGCTCGGAGGCGAAAGCGGCCGTCCGGGAGAAGTCCGGGGTGGCATTGACGTTCTGGATGTACGACGAGAGCGTGGGGCCGAAGAGGGTCGCCTCTTCGCGGGTCACCGCCGGGGCGGCGGCTGTCGCAGGGTTGAGGTCGTCGGGGACGAGCTGGTCACCGAGCGCGATGGCTCCGTCGGTCGCCGTCACGGGCGAGATGGCACCGGCGATGCCGCCGGTCGTGCGCAGCTCCGCATTGTTGTTCATGAGGAGCCCATAGCGTTTCTCGCCATCAGCGCCGAGCGCGGCCGGGATCACCTTCGCTGCGGTCGACAGCGCCGACACGGTGTGCGAGAGGTCGTCCACCATCGAACCCGCTTTGCGGACGCCGTCCGCCAGCGGAGTCACGACGGCTCCCCCGTCAGCGCCGGCGAGCGTCTTGCGACTCTCCTCGAGCACGCTGGACGCCCGGCCCAGCTCCTGGGCGCTCTCCGCGACCTGCGCGAGGTCGACGCGGCCGTCGGTCAGCGAGATCGCGGCTCCCATCCGGGCGAACGCGGGGACAAGCGGGGCGCAGACCGTCACCGACCGCGGTGGAGAGGCCGTCGACTGTGAGCCAGTAGGCGCGCAGGTTGTCGCCCGCGAACGGGATGGCCTCCGCGACCCGCCAGATCGGGTCGCCGTGAGGGCGCTCGCCGAATCCAGCCGGGCGGCGAGCGCGTCCAGCCGGGCGGACTCGTACTCGGCTGCCTGAGCGGGATCGGCCGACACAGCCGCGACCACGGCGGACGCCTCGGTCTGGGCCTGACTCAGCTCCGTATAGGAGAGGAACATCCGAATGCCGACCCAGGCCGCGCAGCCGACGACGCCGGCGAGAAGAACGCCCATCCAGACCAGGACCAGGCGGCGGCTCCGACGGACGTTCGCGCTTCTGCGACCCCGTCTGCTCTTGTTCTTGCGGTTCATCGGCTCGCCACCTCCGCGATGAGGGCGGCGTAGTTCTCGAGTCCGCAGTTCCTGGACAGCTCGTCCAGCCGCGCCCGCGCGTCCTGGCGGCGCTCCGGCGCGACCAGCGCGATCCGGGCGGCCGCCGCACCCACACGGGTCACGGCCGACACACGACGCGCCTCGACGCGCTCGATCAGCTGGACGACGGCGTCCGCACCGCCAGAGGCGTGTCCGGCGAGGGCGCACACGAGCAGGGTGCTCTCACGGCCGTCGTCGAACCCGGTCAGGGTCTGGATCGCGGCCGCGGGCCGGCCGGCGGCGAGCTGGATGAGGACCAGGGCCGCAGCGAACAGCCCACGATCGTGGTTGCTCGCCGGGGTGTCGCCCGCGAACTGCTCGATCACGCGCAGGCGGTCGACGGTCAGCTCGGGAAGATCGTCGGCGAGCGCGGCGCGACCGGAGACCGCGGCGAAGAGCGCCCAGAAGGGGCCGAGGCGATCGAAGCGCACCCGGCCCAGGGCCTGACTCGCGCCGGCCGCGTCGCCGCTCTCCGCGCTGATCAAAGCGGACGCGATGAACGCCGGGATGCTCCACGCCGTCACCTCGCTCCCGGACAGCTCGGACGGGAGGATGCGCTCGATGACCGTCTCCGCCGCGGGAAGGCGCCCGCGCAGAGCGTGGCAAAGCGCCAGCAGGCCGTTGGCAGCCAGCTCGACGTGCCGGCGGTCCGCACGCTCGGCCAGGCCGAGCGCCGCCTCCAGCCGCTGAGCCGCCTCCGCGTAGTTTCCCGTGTGGAACGGGGGAAGGGCGCTCTGCAGCCAGAGCTCGGCCGTCTCGTCCTCGGGAAGGTCGGCCTGGCCGAGGAGACGTGTTGAGGTAGGTGGCCTCGGCGACCGCCTTGGTGAACGATCCGTCCGCGATCTCCATCCGCAGCTTGCCCGCCTGGAGCCAGGCGCGCTCAGCGGCGGGCATGGTGCCAGCGGGCTTCTTGAGCCGGCGGGGCGGGACAGCGATGCCCGCTTCGGCGCCGAGCATCCGCTCGACGACGACGAGCCAGGCGTCCTGGGCGAAGACGGAGGCCGGGATGCGGGAGACGATCTCCGCCGCGCGCTCCGGCGAGCGCAGCAGTTCGGCGCACCGGCGACGGACCAGGCCGCTGAGCTCCGCCCAGTCGCCGCGGTCGGCGTAGAACGTGGCGAGCTCCAGGTCGGCGCCGACTCGACGGTACTCGGAGAGGGCGAGGGCGAGCCAGGCGTCGTCGCTGACGGTGGAGGCCGGATCGGCGTCCACACCGCAGACGCGGAGTGCGGGCTCCCCGAGGGTGAGCGTCTCGGCGGCGAGACCGCGCTCCGCCAGGACGGAGAGGATCTCCTCGGCCGCCGGTTCGAGAGACGCGAGCCGCGAACGCAGCGGCGCCGTCAGAACGGGCACATCGGCGATGCGGGAGGCGATCGCGGTCCAAGCTGCGCCGAAGCGCTCGGCGAGGTCGTCGGCGGTGACGCGGGCGAGCGTCGTCCACGCGGCGTGCAGAGCGCCGTCGGAGAGCGTGACGTGGCGGGGAAGCGTGGCGAGCAGGCGAGCGACCAGGACGGGACGGCCCTGTGTCCGGGCCGCGAGCGCGGCGAGCTGCCGGCGGCTGAGGCGCACGGCGGCGAGACCGGCGGCGCGGGCGACCTCGGCGAGGTCAAAGCGGAGTTCGTCCGAACCGATGACGACAGGGGTGATGCCGCGGGCGAGCAGCCGGACACGCGCGCTGTCGTCCGCCGCGATCAGGAGCGCCGGAACGCCGGCCGCAGCGGCGATCGCCTCGAGTTCGGGGGCGGCGAGACCGTCGGCCGTGGCGACGATCGCGTCCCGCTTGCCGTCGGAGGCCAGGACAGCCGAGCGCCTTACCGGAGCCGGAGGGCCCTTCCAGAAGGAGGACGGCTCCGGGGCGGGCGGCGGCCAGCGCATCGTCCAGAACGCGCCGGGAGATGAGTTCCAGGGGCGCGGCGGATCGGCTGGCCGGGCCGAGGTTCGCGATGTCGGGCATTGATTCGATCAGGGGTTTCGTCATGGATTCGGGTCTCACCTCCGCTCGGACCGATTGTTCCCGCGGGTCGGGGCCTCGTACCGAGCGCTTCAGGGAAGCACGTGCCGCCAAGCGGGCTTAGCGAGGTACGCAAAGGGTATTGCGTATAGGAAATTCCTATCTTGCGTATTCAATCATAATCTGAGATTCTAGATTGCGCAACCCGAAATCTCTTATCCTGATCCGAAAATATCCTTATGCTCGAATCATTCGTCTCCCGTCCCACTCCCGCCCTGGTAGGCAGGGAGTCTGTGCTCAGATTGGCGCGCGATCTGCTCTCCGTGGGCGCCGATATCGACATCGGCGGAAGCGGCCGCACCAGCGTGCTCGACGCGCTCGCGCTCGCGGCCGCCGACAGCCAGGCGAGCGTCGTGCGGATCAACGGCATCCGTTCGCTGCGCGGCAATCCGCTGGCCGCGGTCCACGCCGCGGGCATCGGCTCTCAGCTCACTGGCGACCGCCGCTCCGCGTCGCCGCTGCAGAACGCGATCGACGCGCTCAGCGCATCGGTCGGGGGCGGACGCAGTGTGATTCTCATCGACGACGCCGACCTGCTCGACGAGGCTTCGCTCGGAGCGATCGAAGCCGTCCAGCGCTCGATGCGGGTGCCGACGGCGAGGACGCGCTCGCGGCTCAGCGCGGACAGCGCGCACGCGGCCGGATACGTGATCGACCTCCCCTCGCTCCGGTACGACGATCTGGAGATCGTGCTGACCGAACGGCTCGGCGGAATGATCGACGCAGGGACCATGAGCCGCGTCTACGCGAAGTCCGGCGGCAATGTCGGACTCGCCCTCACGATGATCGACCTCGCCGCGCGCGAAGGACGCCTGCTGCTGACGAACGAGGTCTGGATGGCCCGGCGCAGCCTGTGGAGCCCATCCCTGCGCAGCGCGGTCGAGACCTATCTCTCCGGCCTCGGCGACGAGCACCGCGAAGCGCTCGAGATGATCGCGATGGTCGGCGTGAGCGACCTGGAGACGGCCCTCAAGCTGAGCGACAACAGCGTCCTGGAGCAGCTAGGTGTGTTTCTCAGGGACGTTGGTCAATCTGCTGATGGGTGGCTGGCTGCCGATGGCGGTGTGGGGCCTGTGGTGATTGTAGGAGTGCAGCCAGGCCGGGAGTGCGTTGCGGCGGGCTGATTCGGAGTTGTAGTGCCGGGCGTATGCCCAGCCGTCGGCGAGGGTGCGGTGGAAGCGTTCGATCTTGCCGTTCGTCTGCGGATGGTAGGGCCGGGTGCGTTTCGGTTGGATGCTGAGCTCGGCGCAAGCGTCGCGCCAGGCGTATGAGCGGTATGCGGAGCCGTTGTCGGAGAGCACCTGTTCGACGGTGACGCCACGGCTGGCGAACCAGCCGACCGCTCGACGCAGAACAGCGATTGCAGTGGCGGCGGTTTCGTCGTCGTGGATCTCGGCGTAAGCGACACGGGAGTGATCGTCGATGACGGTATGAACGAACGCTGTGCCGGTGATCATGTCGCCGGTGATCCCGTGTTTCCCGGTCCGCTTCGCGGTGATGGCCTTGTTCCGCTCTCCCTGGAGACGTCCGACGTAGCGCCAGCCGCCACCGTCGGGGATGTTGCCGAGTTTCTTGATGTCGACGTGGATCATCGATCCGGGATGCTCGTGCTCGTAGCGGCGGGCGGGTTCGCCGGTGCGGACGTCGACGTGGCTGGGCCGATTGATCCGGCACCGGGAGAGGACCGTGTGAACGGTCGAGGCGGGCATGCCGAGCTGGGCGCCGATACCGACTGGTCCCAGCCGCTTCTTCCACCGCAGATGCACGACCTTGCGGACCAGTCTTCGCGGGGTCTTGTTCGGGCTGTGATGCGGCCGTGACGAACGGTCCAGCATTCCCGCCTCGCCCATCTCCACGTAACGACGAGCCCATCGGTCCGCGGTGCGTCAGGACACTCGGAAGTAGGTCGCCGCCGCAGCAACGGACCAGCCGTCGTCGACGACTTGGCGGGCCAGGCGGAGGCATTCGCGAGGAGTCAAAGCAGCATTAGCGTGGGTCACGAGGACCTCCTAAGTCATCGAGTGCAGGGAAACTAGACAGCCCCACTCTCGACCGGGAGGTCCTCACCCATCTATCGCGTCACACCTCAACCAACGTCCCTGAGCAGCACACCGCGGACGCGGGCGTCCTCCGGATCGTCCCGAGCGGCAGCCACCAGCTGGTCACGGTCGGCCCGCCGCTGCTGTCCGAGTTCTACCGGCACGAGTCCTCCGCCGTGCGGCGGCAGCGCCTGGCGAGCCGGATCCGGGTCGTGCTCGGCTCGCTGGACTCGCTGGAGGCCATCCTCGCCGACACCCCGGTCGTCCCGCACGGCCTGGGCGACGGGGACGCTCTGTTCGTGCGTCTCGTCCATGAGCGCGCACGAACGCGCCGCGTCGTCACCGAAGCGGAGTGGCGCAACGCGCCGGAAGCCGGCTCCGCCCACCGCGCTATACCTGCAGGCGCTCCTGGCCGACGCCGACTCGGACAGCCTCGTCGCCCGGACCTTCGCCCAGACCGAGAACAGCGCCGGCGAGCCGGTCGACCTCGCCCGGCTGGCCGTGCTGCGCGCTCAGTGGCAGCTCGCCTCCGGGAGCGACCTCGAGAAGGTGCTCCGCGAGCTGCGCGAGCGGACCACCGGGCTCGGCCCCGCGACCCGGCTGGCCGACGCCGAGGCCGTGCTCCTCGAAGCGGCCGTGCGCGGCATCCCGGACGACGCGGACGATCGGCTTGAGACCGGCGGCGACCTCCCGCACCCGATCCGCACACGGCTGCTCGAAATCGCGCTCACCATCGCCGCCCTCCGCGGCCGGTTCGCTGAGGCGCACGCGCTCTTCGACCAGCTCTCCGAACTGGGGACCGCCGACATCTCGACCGACATCGTCGCCGCGCACGGCTACACCCTGCTCGGCGAGGGCCGGCACGCCGAGGCGCTGGCCTGGGCGGAGCGAGGTGTGGACGAAGCGCACGCCAATCTGGATGTCTCCGGGCTCCGCGCCCACAGCTTCGTCGCAGCGCTGTGCCTGACGGTCTCCGGGCAGTACAGCGAGGCGGAGAATGTGATCTCCGTCGCGCTCGCTCTCGGAGAGCCCCCGCTCACGGATCTGACCGACCACATCGGCATCCAGGCGCTGGCCTCCGTGGTCGCAGTCCGCCGGGACAACGCGGCCCTCGGCGAAAGGCTGCGCGCCGACATCGCCGCCACTCCCGCCGCCGGCACTCTGATCGGCCGCTCGGGTCTCGCCTGGAGCACCGCCCAGCTGGTCGCCTACCGGGGACAGCCGAACGAGGCAGCACAGCTGCTCCGCGCCCACTCGGATCACCTCCACGGCATCGGGATCCACTCGGGGAGCGTGTTCGCCCTGCTGTCGGCCCTCGAACTCAACCCGGACCCGGCCGGCGTGGAGCACGCATCCGCTCTCCTCCGCGGGATGCAGTCCGAGTTCTTCGACGCACACCTCGCCTTCCTGATCGCCCGCCAGGACAGAGACGCGGACGCGATCGCCGCCCTCGCGCCACGACTGACCGCGAGCGGCCGGCCCGGTCTGGCCGTCGTCGCGTTCCGCCTGGCCGCCGAGTGGCTGAACGAGGATGGCGAGCACGAGCGGGCGCGCGAGTTCGACCGGGTGCGCGAGGCGTTCATCGCCGACCTGCCGGGCCGCAGCTACGACGCGACCCGGATGTTCGCGACGGCGATCAACCTGACCGAACGCGAGCGCGAGATCTCGCGACTCGTCGCGAGCGGCCTGTCCAACCCGCAGATCGCCGCGCGACTCGTGCTCAGCGTGCGGACCGTGGAGAGCCACCTGCACCGGATCATGCGGAAGACCTCTGTCTCGAACCGCGCGGAACTGGCCTCGCTCATCCAGTCGATCGCCGCCTAAGGGTAGCCGAGGAACCAAAGCAGCAGCAGGGCCACGGGTTGCAGTGCGACACCGGCGACGAGCACGATCGCGCGAGCCCGGCTGGTGAGTCCCGGCGTGCCCGCGAGGGGTGCGAGCGGCATCAGCAGCCGGAACAGGCTCTGCTGCGGCAGGAAAACGGCGAAGAGGTAGAGGCCGTAGCTCGCCGCGTAGGCGACGACCTCGACACCGAGTTCCCGGATGCCGGGGCGGCGCAACAGCCAGATGTACCCGGCGACGACGGAGACGGCGAGCACCGCCCCGGCAAGGCCCGCGTACGTCCAGGTGAGCAGGAACCACGGGGTCATCGGCACGAACGTCACCCGGCCGACGAATCCCGTCCACCAGGAGAGCTCGGTCTCCACATAGGCGCCCGGCATGCCGGTGACTGCGGACGCGACGACGGGCCAGGCGAGTCCGGCGAGGGCCGAGACGATGCCAGCGGCGATCATCGCAGCGCGCTGGCGGCCTGGGAACTCCTCGCCGCCTCGCCGAGCCTGCGCCAGCCGGACCAGGAAGACGATGCCGAGTGCGAGCGGCAGCGCGAGCTCCCCGGGCTTCGCGAAGGCGGCCGCGACGGCGAGCGGGATGACGGCCAGGTAGCGGCGTTCCATCATCATCCAGAGACCGGAGAACATCAGCAGCAGGAAGAGGCTCTCAGCGTACGCGATCTGCAGCACGAACGAGAGCGGCCCGAAGCAGAAGAAGACCGCGGCCCAGAAGCCGCTCAGCGCTCCGACGCGGGAGGCGACGAGACGGTACAGCACCAGCGTCGCGAGCGCGCTGAACACGACCGCGGCGAGGACGCCGAGAAGATCGAAGCCGAGCCCTGTGACCGCCATCAGACCGCGCACGATCAGGGGATAGAGCGGCAGGAACGCCCACGGATTCTGCTCGACGTCCCCGGACGAATCGACCGGCAGGGTGTGCGGGTAGCCGCCGTCCGCGATCCGCCGATAGAAGGACGCGTCCCAGGTGGCCGAGAAGCGGAAGAAGCCGTGCTGCCCGATCGGGCTGGCCGCGGGCCAGTGCCCGGCGGTCTCCGCCACATACAGCGCCAGCATGAAAGCCGTCGTGAGGAGACGGGACACCGCGAAAACCCCGAGCAGCAACGGCCACCAGCGCCACTCGCGGCCGAACAGCGGGATGCGCGGGTGCGCTGGCTGCCGCCCGCTGCCTGCCGGTCGGACAAGACTGATGACGCCCGCGATCATAGCCTCCGATGCTACTCGGTGCGGGCACCCGGGTGCGCCCCGCCGGGAGGCAGATCGGTGCAGAGATCAGGATGCTGAGGGGCTGTGCGGCCACCCGAGCGCAGCCGGAAGTCCGCTCACCACCGGAAGCGGGATGACGATCGCCGGTCGAAGCGGCTGGGCCCGCGCCTCTGACCCGGTGGCACAGGGGTTCCACGCTAGCAGCAGTTGCCTGTGATGCGGGGAGGAGCCGTGGCGTCAACACGACCCGAACGATCGAAGATGATCACTAGACAGACTTATCGCTCATCAGCAATCATTGTCGCGGCAATCCGCGACGATATGCAGTGAGCACAGTGACGGACACCCCCACCCGGCGCGCACATGGAGGCCGAGCTGCGCTCGCAGCCCGAGACCTGGGAGCGTGCGGCGGGACTGCGCGCCGAGCAGGCGCTCCTCCCGGCGAGCGGGGAGCGGGTGGCCGTGGTCGGCTGCGGCACGTCCTGGTTCATGGCGCAGTCGTACGCGGCGCTGCGCGAGACGGCCGGGCACGGCGTGACCGACCCGTTCACGGCTTCCGAGGCGTTCGTGGACCGCGACTACGATGCCGTCGTCGCGCTCACCCGCTCGGGGACGACGACGGAGGTTCTGGAACTGCTCGAACGGCTGCGGGCCTCCGGGAGCGGAGCCCGCACCGTCGGTGTCGTCGGCGACCCCGAGACACCGCTGGTGACGCTCGTGGATGACGTGATCGCGCTGCCGTTCGCCGACGAGCGCTCGGTGGTGCAGACGCGCTTCGCCACGACGGCCCTCGCGCTCATCCGCGCCTCCCTCGGTCACGATCTGGGACCGGCCATCGACGATGCCAGCGCCGCGATCGGGGAAGAGCTCGACGAGACCCTCGTCACCGCGGACCAATACTCGTTCCTCGGCGCCGGGTGGAGCGTGGGGCTCGCCCACGAGGCCGCGCTCAAGATGCGCGAAGCATCCCAGTCGTGGACCGAGTCGTACCCGGCCAAGGAGTACCGGCACGGCCCGATCGCGATCGCCGCGCCCGGGCGGGTGACCTGGATGTTCGGGGACACCCCGGCTGGCCTCGCCGACGACATCGCGGCCACGGGGGCGCATTTCGAGCACCGCGGCATCGACGGGATGGCCGACCTCGTCCGCGCGCAACGGGTCGCCCTGGAACGGGCCCGGCGCTCCGGGCTGGACCCCGACCGGCCACGCAACCTGACGCGATCTGTCATCCTGTCCTCGTGAATCAGCCAGCTTTCCCCTCCCCCACTCCCCTCGGCGACGGAGAGGCCGTCCTCGCGTTCGATGTCGGCGGCACCGATATGAAGGCGGCGCTGATCGACCCGGCGGGCCGGATCGCGGAAATCGTACGGCGTCCCACACCGCTCGAGGGGGAACGCACCGGTGAGGCCGTCGTCGCGGCCGTGGCGGATCTCGCAGCGGGGTTCGCGGGCGCGCATCCCGGCGTCCGCCCGGCCGCCGCGGGTCTGCTGGTGCCCGGCCAGGTGGACGACGACACCGGAGTCGGGGTCTTCGCGGAGAACCTCGGCTGGCGGGACTTCCCGTTCCGCGACCGCGCCTCTGCGGCGCTCGGCATGCCCGTCTCGTTCAGCCACGGTGTGCGCGGCGCGGGCGAGGCAGAGCACCGGCTCGGGGCCGCAGCGCCGTTCCGCGACACGGTGGTGATGGCGATCGGCACGGGCATCGCCGGGGCGATCTTCCTGGACGGCCGCCTGCACGCCGGCGGAGGGCTGGCCGGCGAGATGGGACACTCCCGCGTCGCCGAGGGGCAGGACTGCGCGTGCGGCGGACACGGCTGTCTCGAAGCGGTGGCCTCGGCCGCGGCCATCGCGCGCCGGTACAGTGCGCTGACCGGTCGCTCCGTTCCGGGAGCGCGCGAGGTGCTCGAGCGCGCTCAAGCCGGGGACCCGGCCGCCACCAGGGTCTGGGAGAGCGCCCTCGACGCGCTCGCTCTCGACCTCTCGCACACGGTGGCGCTGCTCGCCCCGGAGGCGATCGTCATCGGGGGCGGGCTCTCACAGGCGGGGGATGCGCTGTTCGTGCCGCTCGCGGAGAAGCTCGACACCATCCTGACCTTCCAGCGGCGGCCCGCACTGCTGCCGGCCCTCATCGGCGAGAACGCCGGGGTCATCGGCGCTGCGCTGCGGGCCAGAGACCTGCTCGCCGCGACGGCGCGGGAGCCGGCCCTGTGATCCTGACCGTCACGCCGAACCCCGCGATCGACCTGACCTACCGCGTCCCCGCGCTGGAAGCCGGCGAGACGCACCGGGTCGCTCCCCCGGCTGCTCGAGCCGAGGGCAAGGGCCTGAACGTCGCACGGGTGATCGCCCAGACCGGCGGGGCGGTGTTCGCGCTCACGACGGCGGGCGGCGCGTCCGGGCTCCGCCTGGCCGGCGATCTCGAAACGAGCAGCGTCCCCTCCGAGCTGGTGCCGGTCGCCGCTGCCACCCGCACCACCGTCGCGATCGTCGACGACAGCGCCGGGACCGCCACAATCCTCACCGAGACCGGCGGGGCGCTGTCCGCCGCCGAATGGAACGCGCTCCGGGAGGGAGCGAACCGGCTCGCGGGGCACGCGACCGCCCTCGTCGGCTCGGGCAGCCTCCCACCGGACGCGCCCGACGACATCTACGCCGAGCTGGTCGCGATCGCGCTGGCCCACCGGATTCCGAGCGTCATCGACGCGGCCGGGCGCTCGCTCCTCGCGGCCTCGGAGGCCGGGGCGAGCGTGCTCAAACCCAATCGGCGCGAGCTGGCCCGGCGCCGCCGGGACGGACGACCCGGTCGCCGGCGCCCGCCTCCTTCTCGACGCCGGCGCCGGGCTGGTGCTCGTGTCGCTCGGCGCCGAGGGAATGCTCGCCGTGCGCCCCGGAGCCGAACCCGTCGGTGTGCGCCTGCCCGAACCGCTCAGGGGAAACGCGACGGGCGCCGGTGACGCCGCCGTCGCGGCCGTCGCCACAGCGCTCGCGGGCGAGCTCGACCCCGCCTACGCGGAGTTCGAGGCCCGCCTCGTCCCCGCCTGACCGACCGGAGTCCCCATGCCCCTCGTCCCGACGCTCGACCTGCTGCGCAGAGCCGTCGCCCACCGCACCGGACTGGCCGCGTTCAACGTCATCCATCTGGAGACCGCCGAGGCGCTGCTCGCCGCCGCGGAGGAGACGGGGCTGCCGGTCGTGCTGCAAATCTCGCAGAATTGTATGAAGTACCACGGTGCGCTGGAGCCGATCGCGGCGGCGACCCTCGCGGCCGCGGCGGGGTCGTCGGCGTCCGCGGCCGTTCACCTGGACCACGCGGAGGATGAGGAGCTGACGCGGCGCGCGATCGACCTCGGCTTCGGCTCGGTGATGTTCGACGGAGCGGCGCTGGGGTACGAGCGGAACGTGGCGGCGACCGTGCGGGTCGTCGAGCACGCCCACGCGAACGAGGTGTCGGTCGAGGCCGAACTCGGCGAGATCGGCGGCAAGGACGGGGTACACGCTCCCGGTGTGCGCACGGAACCGCACGAGGCGCAGCGCTTCGTCGCCGAGACCGGCGTCGACTCACTCGCCGTCGCGGTCGGCAGCTCGCACGCCATGACGGAGCGGACCGCCCGGCTCGACCTCGGGCTGGTGGCCACTCTCCGGCAGGCTGTTCCGGTGCCGCTCGTGCTGCACGGGTCGAGCGGCGCCGCGGACGAGACGATCGAGGCGGCGATCCGGGCGGGCATCACCAAGGTCAACGTCTCCACCCAGCTGAACCGCTCGTTCACCGCAGGGGTCCGCAGGCACCTCGCCGCGAATCCCGACACGGTCGACTCGCGGACGTACCTGCGCGAAGGACGCACGGCGATGACGGCGGAGGCGGCCCGGCTGATGCGGCTGTTCGATGTGGCAGCGAGCGCCGAGGGCGAGGGGGAACGGACGAAGGAGACGACGCCATGAACCGGGCGGAACGGCTCACCGCCGTGCTCGACCTGCTGGCCGGCTCCGGTCAGATCGAGGTGGAGGACATCGTGACGAAGCTCGATGTCTCGGCGGCGACCGCGCGACGCGACCTCGACGCGCTCGCCTCGCAGCGGCTACTGACGCGCACGCGGGGCGGAGCGGTCGGGCAATCGGTGGCCTACGACCTCCCGATCCGCTACAAGCGCGAACAGCGCGCGCCGGAGAAACTGCGGATCGCGCAGGCGGCCAGCGCGCTCGTCCCGCGCGGCGCGGTGGTGGGCTTGTGCGGCGGGACGACGAGCACCGCCGTCGCAACCGTGCTGGGATCGCGACCGGACCTCATGGAGCCGTCGCCCCATCCCACGCTGACGATCGTGACGAACGCCATCAACATCGCGGCGCAGCTCGTGATGCGGCCGCAGATCAAGACCGTCGTCACCGGCGGTGTCGTGCATGCCCGCTCGTACGAACTGGTCGGGCCGTACAGCGATGTCGTGCTGGAGAAGATCACCCTGGACATCGCGTTCATCGGCGTGAACGGGATCGACCCGCTCGTCGGCGCGACCGTCCACGACGAGGGCGAAGCGAGCGTGAACTCGCTGATGGCACGGCGGGCGACGCGCGCGGTGATCGTGGCCGACTCCAGAAAGATCGGCCGGACGGCGTTCGCGACCCTCGGCGGACCCGCGGTTCTGACGACGCTGATCACAGACGACGGCATCACCGACGAGCAGCGAGCCGCCTTCGCGGAGCACGGCGTCGGTGTCATCGTCGCTTGAGCGCGCCCCTGCCCTGCCCTCCTCCCCCCTCCCCCCGAGCGACGGCCACAGGGAACGGAGGAATTCGCGCCGACATCCTCCCGAATCTCCTCCCTTTCCGAGGAGACAGACCGGTGGGATCGGGACAGCCCGGCGTGGACGGAAGGAAAGGCACTCAGCGCCCGCGTCGCGTAGGTTGTGGGGATGTCCACTCACCTCATCCACTCAGCCCGCCTCGTCAGCGAGGGCCGAATCACGCACACCGGCTGGGTCCGCTTCGCGGGCGACAGGATCGCCGAGACCGGGGCCGGTGACACCTGGCGTGCCGCGGTCGCGGGCGACCCGGAGGCGATCGTCACCGACGCCGACGGCAGCTGGCTGACGCCCGGCTTCGTCGACATCCACAGCCACGGCGGCGGGGGCACGAGCTTCGACGACGGCCCCGACGCGATCCGTGCGGCGCTGGACCTCCACGGCCGGCACGGGACGACCCGTGCGGTGATCTCGCTGGTGACCGCTTCGGTGCCGCAGCTGGCGGAGCGCCTCCGCGGTGTGAGGGAGCTCGCGGCGAACGACCCGCGCGTCCTAGGCTCGCACCTGGAAGGCCCGTTCCTCGACGTGGGGCACAAGGGGGCGCACGACCCCGGGCTCCTCCGCCCGGCCACCGGCGACGACATCGCGCTGCTGCTCGACGCCGCCGGCGGCACCCTGCGGCAGATCACGATCGCGCCGGAGCTCCCCGGCGGGATGGCGGCCGTGCGCGCCTTCGCGGAGGCCGGCGCCGCTGTCGCAGTCGGGCACACCGCCGCCGACTACGGGCAGACGCTGGCGGCGTTCGAGGCGGGCGCCCGCATCCTGACCCACGCCTTCAACGCGATGGATGGCCTCCACCACCGCGCGCCCGGCCCGGTGGCGGCGGCGACGCGCACCCCGGGCGTGACGCTCGAGGTGATCAACGACGGCACGCACGTACACCCCGAGGTCGTGCGGATGCTGTTCGCATCGGCCCCCGGCCGCATCGCCCTGATCACAGACGCGATGGCCGCCGCCGGGTCAGCGGACGGGGACTATCTGCTGGGCTCGCTTGCGGTCGAGGTGCGCGGCGGCGTCGCCCGGCTGGCCGAGGGCGGCTCGATCGCGGGTTCGACGCTGACGCTGGACGACGCTCTGCGCCGGGCCGTGACGGAGGTGGGGATTGGTGTCGAGCACGCCGTGCTCGCCCTCACCGAGACGCCCGCCACGGCCATCGGCCGCGGGGACGAGTTCGGCCGACTCGCCGCCGGGTTCGCGGCGGACGCGGTGTTGCTGGACGACGACTTCCGGGTGGTGCAGGTGTGGGCGGCCGGTTCGCCGGTCGCCCGGTCCTGATGTGCCCAGCGCGGGTGCGGGGGCCGGATTCTGACGAACCCGGCCCCGGACCTCCCCGGTGTGATCGGCGCTCGGGTCGCCGGTCACACACTGTGGCGATCCGCTCCGCGAAGCGCGCCACACGATAAGAGACCATCGACCTCCCCATCCATGACGCGACTTGTTCATATTCCTTCACCTCCTGAAACAATGAATTTCGAACATCTCATTCGCTGATCGAGCAGAATCGATGGATGCCCTCTGTGACCGATCTCTCCGACGCCGATCTGGTGGACCTCACGCGCTCGGGCGACAGCACGGCCTTCGGGGAGCTCTGGCGCCGGCACGCCCGGGCGGGCCGGACGGTCGCGCACGGCTTCACGAGCATCGACGCCGACGATCTCGTCGCGGAGGCGTACGCCAAAATCTTCCACGCCCTCTCCCGCGGCCACGGACCCATCGGGTCCTTCCGGGCCTACCTCTTCACCACCGTCCGCAACGTCGCCTCCACCTGGGGCCGTCGCACAGCCCGCGAGACGCCCATCGACGACACCGCATCCCTCGCAGATCCAGCCTTCGACGAGGACTATGCACTCGCCGAGCTCGACCGCTCACTGACAGCCCAGGCCTTCCGTTCGCTCCCCTCGCGCTGGCAGGAGGTGCTCTGGTACTGCGAGGTCGAGGCCATGAAGCCGGCCGATGTCGCACCCCTGCTCGGGATGTCGGCCAGCGCTGTCGCCGCGCTCGCCTACCGAGCCCGCGAAGGACTGCGGCAGGCATGGGTGCAGGCCCACATCGCGAACAGCCCCGAAGACTCCGAGTGCCGCTGGGCCACGGACCGCCTCGGTGCCTACGCACGGAACGGCCTCGGCAAACGCGACACCGCCAAGATCGAGTCCCACCTGGCGGACTGCGCCCGCTGCGCCATCGTCGCCGAAGAGGCGAAGGACATCGGCAGCCGGCTGGCGCTGGTGCTGCTCCCCCTGGCGGTCGGCGTCGGCGGGACGGCCGCGTACACCGCGTGGGCGCAGACCGGAGCGAACGCGGTGGGCTACGCGCTCGGTTCGGCGGGGGCGGCGCTACCCGGATCGGTGACCGTGGGCGCAACGGCGGCCGGGACGGGCGCGGCCGGTGGTTCGGCCGGCACAGGCTCGGCCGCTTCGAGCGGGACGAGCTCGGCCGGCGGCGCTGCCATGTCCGGTATGACGATCGCCGGTCTCACAGCCGGCGGCGCGCTGCTCGCCGCCGCCGTGGCCGGAGCCCTCATTCTCGGCCCGGGACTCTTCGCCGAAGCGCCGGGCGCCGCGGAGACCTCGCCGCCGCCCGCCGCACAGGAGCCCAGCGCTCCGAAGCCCAGCGCACCGCGGCCCCGTGAGCCGGAGCCGGCGACACCGCCGAACGGGCCGGCCGGCCCCGCTGAGCCGACGGCCGAGCCTCCCACCCCGGCGACGACACCGCCCGCTCCCGTCTCGACGCCCGCAGCGCCCCCGCTCCCCGCCCCCGCGCAGACGCCGACGGCAGATCCCGCGGCTGCGCCGCTCGCCGCTCGCCCGGACCCGCTCTCCTTCGGCTCCGCCACCAGGATGACCACCGCGGCGTTCGAACTGGCCTTCGCCGGAACCGCCGTCCCCGGCGCCACGGTCGAACTCCGGTACGGCGACATCCTCCTCGGGACCACGACCGCCTCCCCCGACGGGTCGTGGGCCGCCGCCTTCCCGATCGACCGGCTGGCGAACGGCACCTGGGCGCTCTCTCTGGTGCAGGTCGTCTCGGGCGCGGCCTCTGCCCCGGTCCCGATCGAGGTCGTGGTCGATCGCCGGCCCCCTGCACCCACGATCGCCGTCGACACCGGCTCGGGCTATCTGCTCCCGATCGTCTCCGGGACAGCGGAGCCGGGCGCGACCGTCGAAGTCTTCGATCGCGGTTCGCTGCTCGCCACGGTCACGACGGGGGACGACGGCCGCTGGGGAACCGACCCGCTCGGCACCGGTGCGTCCTTCGCGATCAGCGCACGCTCGAGCGACTCGTCGGGCGTCGTCTCGGCGGCCAGCGAGACGATCAGCGGCCAGATCGCGGTGCCCTCCGTCGCCGCCGAGACCAGTGGCACGGTGTTCTCCGTGATCGTGGAGGGTGTTCCGGGGCGGGAGATCGCCCTCTACGCAGACGGCAAGCCGAGCGGCCACACCGGGAGGATCGGCGACGACGGCGTGTTCGCCTCCCAGTACGAGTGGCGGAGCCCGGGCGACCACCGGATCGGGTTCGCCTACACCGCGGACGGCCGCCACGGAGTGCTCGCCGAGGCGCCGATTGCCATCACACGCGACTGAGCGCCGCCGACATCCGTCCCATGACGACGACCAGGACCACGGAGACGGCCAGGACGCCGATGTAGAACACGGGGAGCAGCCCGAGCCCGCCCGTGTCGAAGATCAGCGAACCGACGAGCGCACCGCCGCCGATGCCGATGTTGAAAGAGCTCGTGTACAGCGCGGAGGCAGTGTCGCGGAAGCGCGCGCTCGAGGTGTGCAGCAGCCGGGTCTGCAGCAGCGGCGGGAGGGAGCCGAAGGCGAGCCCCCACAGGACGAACGCGCCGATCCCGAGCACGGGCAAGGACGCGAACGCCGCGAGCACCACGACCGCGACCCCGGTCACCGCGAGCCCGAGCAGGGCTCCCCGCTGCGGCCGCGAACCGAGCACGGAACCGGCGAGCAGCAGACCGCCCGCTCCAGCGATGCCGAAGAGGAACAGCAGCGCTCCGACATCCCCCGGCGGCACCCCCATCGGTCCGGTCAGGAACGGCACGACGAAGGTGTAGAACGCGTAGTGCCCGATCATCGTGACCGCGGCGATGAGGCAGATCATGAGGACCACCGAGACGCTGCGGTCGCGGGCCCGCGGCTGCGACCGGTCGCGGTCGCGTTCTTCCGCGTCCCGCTCGACCGCTGGCAGGAGCTTGGCGATGAGCAGGGCGCCCGCCAGCATGAGCAGTGCGAGCGTGCCGAACGCGAGCCGCCACCCGAGCAGGTGCCCGGCGAAGGTGCCGAGCGGGACACCGAAGACGAAGGCGAGCGTCCCGCCGCTCAGGGTGATGGCGACGGCGCGGCCGATCTGCCGGTGTGGAACGAGGTGACCGGCGTACGCGCCGACGACCGACCAGAACATCCCGTGCCCGAGACCGCCGAACACGCGCGCGACGACCACCCAGCTGTAGTCGGGCGCGAGCGCGGTGAGGGCGTTCGCGACGGCGAGGACGACGAGGACGCCGACGATCATCCCGTGCCGAGGCCAGCGCCGGGTGAGCACGGTGAGCGGCGGGCTCGACACCACGACAGTGAAGGCGAAGACGCTGACCAGGAGGCCGATCTGCGCCTCGCTGACGCCGAGCGACGCGCTCATGTCCGGCAGCAGGCCGGTGGGGATCATCTCGCTGGTGACCGAGAGGAAGACGGCGGCGGCGAGCGCGATGAGCCCGGCCCAGGGGAACGCGGGACCGGGCGGTGAGGGATGACGAAGACGGGGGTGGCGCGGTCATGAGCCTCTGTCCGGCGGATGGCGGCCGGGTGGAGCGCCACCGGACCGGCTTCGCGCCCGTGTGCGCGCCCAGGGCCGGCTGGGTCAACCGACCGCGTCGAGTCTACGCCGCCGGGATCGGGAAGCGGCTGCCGCCAGCCTCGATGAGTGGCGCCGAGAGGGTCATCGCGTCGAGAACGCGCCGCCGGTGAGTGCCGCACAGGCACCGCCTGCCGGAAGGACGAGGCCGAACTCGGGCGGGAAGGAACCGCAAGCTCCGCCGGAACACGGAGACTGCGATGGCGGGCCACCGCCGGAGCAGGTCGTGGGCACGGCCTTTCCTCCCGGGCCGCTGGATCGTGCAGGGCCGCTTCGGCTCGGCGCCGGACCCCGGAGGCCACCTGCATGCGGGCAGGGCTTCCCCGGCCGCGCTGGTCATGCGCCGCTTTCTCTGCACGGCGCCCGGACCGTCAGGATACCCTGGTCGGATGGACTCGCCCGCGCCGCCCACGCACCCCAACCACTGGGTACTCACGTTCAGTTGCGCCGACCGGCCCGGCATCGTGCATGCGGTGAGCGGGGCGATCGTCGCGGCGCGCGGGAACATCACCGAGAGCCAGCAGTTCACGAGCACCGACACCGGCCGCTTCTTCATGCGGCTGCAGGTCGAGTCCGCCGCCGACCGGGAGGAGTTCGAGCGGGCGCTCACCCCGGTCGTGACACAGTTCGGGATGTCGCACCGCGTCGACAACGTCGGGCGGCCGCTGCGCACACTCGTGCTGGTCTCCACGGCCGCACACTGCCTGAACGACCTGCTGTTCCGCCAGCGCGCGGGCCAGCTGCCGGTCGAGATCCCGCTGGTGCTGTCCAACCACGGAACGCTGCGCGACCTCGCCGGCTTCTACGGCGTCCCCTTCGAGTCCGCCCCGGTCACCGGCCGGGCCTCGAAGGCCGCTTTCGAGGAGCGGATACTGACCGCCGTCGAGGAGCACGGCATCGAGCTGGTCGTCCTCGCCCGCTACATGCAGATCCTGTCGCCGGAGCTGTGCGAGCGGCTCGCGGGCCGGGCGATCAACATCCACCACTCCTTCCTTCCCGGATTCAAGGGCGCGAACCCCTACCGCCAGGCGCACGCGCGGGGTGTGAAGCTGATCGGAGCGACGGCGCACTTCGTCACCAGCGACCTCGACGAGGGGCCGATCATCGAGCAGAACGTGGTCCGAGTGGATCACGCGAGCAGCGTGCCGGAGCTGGTCGCGATCGGCCAGGACGAGGAGAGCCGCACGCTCACCCAGGCTGTCAAGTGGTTCGCTGAGGACCGAGTGCTGCTCGACGGGGCACGGACGATCATCTTCCGCTGAGTAAACTGGTCCCGTGATCGCAACACCCCCGGAGAACACCGAACAGCACAGCGTCGGGCCGAACGACCTCCTCCGTCTCGTGCTGGAGCTGTTCGCGATCGTGTCGCTCGGCAGCTGGGGCTTCCTCGTGTGGCCGCTGCCGTGGAACATCGCGATCGGCCTCGGCGCGCCGGTCCTCGCCATCCTGCTCTGGGCGCTGTTCCGCTCCCCCCGGGCCGTGCTGCGGGTCGACCCGTTCGCGAAGGCACTCGTCGAACTGGTCGTCATGGGCGCGGTGGCGTTCGCCTGGCTCGGGCTCGGCCAGCCGATCGTGGCGGCTGCGTTCGCCCTCATCGCGACGGTCAGCGGCGTGATCAACGGCCGGTGCGAGTTCCGGTGAGGGGCGGTCAGGGCAGAGTCCTCCTGGTCTGAGCCACCACGGTCGTCACACCGCCAGAGCGGTGGCCTCTGCGGCCCCGCCCCCGCCGCGATGTCCGCCGCCGCGGTGACATAGATCGCCACCTCCGCCGTCCCCACGATGAACGTCACCACTGAGGTCGTCTCACCCGGTCGCCGGGTGAAGGCCGGGGAAGTCTCCAGCGTGAGCGGCTCGTTCGCGGTGGCCTGCGAGAGCAGAACCTGGGTGTCTGTGAGAGTCATGTCCTCTTATCTCCTTCTTTCATCCGTCTCGCCGCGCTCTGCGGCGAGGGAGAGGTGTCCCGAGGTGAACGGGATGTCGATCTCGCCACGGTCCGAGGTCCCCCGGCCTAAATGTGCTGCTCAGGGACGTTGGTTGAGGTGTGACGCGATAGATGGGTGAGGACCTCCCGGTCGAGAGTGGGGCTGTCTAGTTTCCCTGCACTCGATGACTTAGGAGGTCCTCGTGACCCACGCTAATGCTGCTTTGACTCCTCGCGAATGCCTCCGCCTGGCCCGCCAAGTCGTCGACGACGGCTGGTCCGTTGCTGCGGCGGCGACCTACTTCCGAGTGTCCTGACGCACCGCGGACCGATGGGCTCGTCGTTACGTGGAGATGGGCGAGGCGGGAATGCTGGACCGTTCGTCACGGCCGCATCACAGCCCGAACAAGACCCCGCGAAGACTGGTCCGCAAGGTCGTGCATCTGCGGTGGAAGAAGCGGCTGGGACCAGTCGGTATCGGCGCCCAGCTCGGCATGCCCGCCTCGACCGTTCACACGGTCCTCTCCCGGTGCCGGATCAATCGGCCCAGCCACGTCGACGTCCGCACCGGCGAACCCGCCCGCCGCTACGAGCACGAGCATCCCGGATCGATGATCCACGTCGACATCAAGAAACTCGGCAACATCCCCGACGGTGGCGGCTGGCGCTACGTCGGACGTCTCCAGGGAGAGCGGAACAAGGCCATCACCGCGAAGCGGACCGGGAAACACGGGATCACCGGCGACATGATCACCGGCACAGCGTTCGTTCATACCGTCATCGACGATCACTCCCGTGTCGCTTACGCCGAGATCCACGACGACGAAACCGCCGCCACTGCAATCGCTGTTCTGCGTCGAGCGGTCGGCTGGTTCGCCAGCCGTGGCGTCACCGTCGAACAGGTGCTCTCCGACAACGGCTCCGCATACCGCTCATACGCCTGGCGCGACGCTTGCGCCGAGCTCAGCATCCAACCGAAACGCACCCGGCCCTACCATCCGCAGACGAACGGCAAGATCGAACGCTTCCACCGCACCCTCGCCGACGGCTGGGCATACGCCCGGCACTACAACTCCGAATCAGCCCGCCGCAACGCACTCCCGGCCTGGCTGCACTCCTACAATCACCACAGGCCCCACACCGCCATCGGCAGCCAGCCACCCATCAGCAGATTGACCAACGTCCCTGAGAAACACACCACGGCGAGCGCCGTCGCGGCCAGGGCCGCGGCGCCCGCGGCGACATCGAAGGCTGCGATGTCCGCCGCCGCCCCCACGACGACCGTCACCACTCCGACACACATGTTCTCGCGGTGCAGCCCCGAGGTGCTGGCTGTCGCATCCGTGTCGAGTTCGGTGGCGACCCGGTCGTTCAGTGTCTGGGCGGCCTGTTGCGGGGACATCGTCGTTTCCTCTTCCTCAGCGCGAGATTTTCGCTACCATCACGCTAAGAAGGCGCCAGCCACGACAACGGTCGCGCGACCCGAATTGGGTGGAACGCTAAGTACTCTGAAAGACCACTGAGTACCCAGAGGAAAAAGAAGGGATATCCCACCTCCCCGGGCCGGATGCCCCTCTCGCCGCCGCTTCGCTACAGCTTCTGCCAGCTCGGCTTGCGATCGTAAGCGTGGCGGTAGCAATCGATGTTCACAAGCGTAGGGCAGGGGCGGTCCGCTCGACTCGCCAGAGCCGGGACGACGTGGCGTGGCGAGCGGGCTCAGCCAGCCTTGACGAAAGCGCGCGGGCGGGCATGACGTCGCGGGCACGCCCCCGACACGGTCTGGTCGTATGAGCGAGTTTCGATTCCCCGAGCAGGTCGAGGAGAGCAGACTGGTCGAGAGCCCTCGTGCTCTGTGTCTTTCTCGTGAGTAACTGTCAGAACGTTCTCACTGACCATCGCACGAGGGCTCACCGCCTTCACCACGCGGCACGGAACGACACCACCCCGCCAGACGCGGCCATCATGCGACGATGATGGCCGCGATCCGTCACGTCGCGGGGCTGCTGGGAAGGAGCCCGGATACGCTGCCGTTGTGGCAGCGACACGCGGGTCGACGCGGGTATCAGGTTTGAACTCGACACTCCTGGCGGTGCGCTGTGATGCCGAAACGTCACCCGTGGCGGCGATATCGGAAAGCCCCTCCTCTCATACCGCCAGAGCGGTGGCCGCTGAGGCCGCCACGCCCACCGCGACGTCCACCGTCGCTTCGGCTCCCAGAAATGCGGCGTAGGCCATGACCGCAGCAACCGACAAACACGTGACCTCGCTCTGAGACCGGAACCCTTCCGCCGGTGTCGTCGTTTTGAGCCGCGAACTCAGGAGGCCGTTCACGGTCTCAGCAGTCTGGCTCATCGTCATGTTTCTTTTCATGTCATCTTCTTTCTTCCTCCGTCTCGCCGCGCTCTGCGGCGAGGGAGAGATACCCCGAGGTGAACGGGATGTCGATATCGCCCCCTTCGTGGCCGTTGTCCTTCACCACACAGAACTGGAAACCGATGACACCGGCGTCGAACGGTTCCAGGAGCACACGAGCGCGATCGGCGAGGAGACGGTACATCGGCAAACGCTCGACCCCGCCCGGGTTCGCGGCCAGCTGATTCAGGAACAGGTTCGTCACATCCAGCAAGGCTTTGCTGCGCCGCCGGTCGGGGAAGAAGAGCAGCTGGGTGGCGGACCGTCGCGGATAGCGGGTGAGCGGGACCCACGGAGACGTCTCGCCGGCGGCGTCGAGCGTTCGCGCGAACAGCAGGACATCCGTCGTCATCGGCCGGGGGGCGAAGAATCGCCAATCGGGCACGAGTTCGTCGAAGAGGGGCCGAACCGTCCGCGTTTGCGGCAGAAGCCGGACGGAGCGGTTGGGATGCTGACGCAGCAGAGTGAGCAACAGCAGCGCACAGGATGCCGCAGAGAAAGACCAGCGGGCCGCGACCCCCGCGGCCGGCCTCATGCGGGCGCCTCGAGGTGTTCGAGGATGAGCGCCGCCACCGTCTCGGCGTGCTCACGCGAACTCAGGATGGTGTGGTGGTCGCATCCCCGCACCACCAGGCGGACACGCCCGTTCTCGGGGGACTCGTCGGCGGGCAGCTGCGCGGAGACGAGTTGGGACCAGATATCGATCCCGGTGGCGTCGACAAGCCCGGGGACGCCGTTCGCCGCCCAGTCCTCGAGGATCAGACGCCAGAGGGCCGCCGCCCGCCGCCACCATGACGGGGTCCGCTGCGCGTCCCAGGAGCGGCTGCCGGCCGGGCCGGGAAGTCCCGCGATCCATCCCGGCCGGGTGAAGAGCAGGCCGCCGCTGAGGAGCAGCGTCGCGGGGAGAAGGTGCATGGCCCTGAGCGTCGGGTTGGTCCGCGGATCGGTGTCCACCACGGCGGGATCGGTCGGATCGACCCGGATGAGCTCCGAGACCGATTCCGGCACGCGAGCGGCGATCGACCCGGCAATGCAGGCTCCGAGCGAATGCCCCACGAGCACCACCCGCCCCGGGAGCGCTGAGACGAAGTCGCAGAGGCCGCGCAACGCTGTTTCGATCCCCCCGGCGGAGAGGCTCTGGCCGCCGAGCGCATCGGCGAGGACGATCACGCGCCCACCGCTTGACAGCAGAGACGCCCACCGGGTGAGATCGTGGTGGAGTGATCCGAGACCGGGGAAGAGGACGAAACAGACCTCGCCGGGCCCGGAGGAGCGGCGCTCGCTGAAGCTGATGGTGGTCCCGGCGGCCGTGAGACGCCGCTCGAGCAGGCTCTGCTCGTCGCGCCAGCGACGTTCGTGCCGGCCAGCGCTCACCGCCCCGGCGGTCACCCCCGCCGCGATCGTGCCGGCCAGCAGAAGCGGCACCGACCGGTCTTGGGCGCTGCGACGTCGCGACCCGAAGACGTACGGGACCGCGATCAGCATGGCGGGGAAAGCGGTGACGAAGCGTCCGAGCCCCATCGTGGCTCCGACGGCGACATGGAAGCCCGCCGCGATCAGCGTGAACAGCCAGGTCACGGGAGCGCATCGGAGGAGCACCAGCGCGAAGGCGCACTCGAAGCCGAGCATCCCGCGGCTCAGCATCCGGGCGAGTCCAGGGTGCGCGTGCAGCATCCGCCAGATTCCGCGATCGCCGTAGGCGCGGGTCCGCATGACACCGGTGAGGGCTTTCCCGGATTCCCAGTCCGGGTTGGGGAGTTTGGCCCACCCCGATGCCTGGTAGGCGAGCGTCGACTGGAGGGCCAGATGGCTGAGGGCGATGTCGGCCGCGCGGGGCGTGCCGATGGCCCGGGCGGCTCCAACGGCGAGCGTGGTCTGCATGACCGCCTGATCCGAACCGTCCGAGCCGCGCCGGGTCCTCGGGCCCAGGAGCATCTGGGCGATCGCCGACCCGAGTTGCAGGGCGCCGCCGGCACGTCCGCTGACGCGACCCGAGAGCACGGCCGCCGAAGCCGCGCCCCGGAACAGCGTGAGAGCGAGGCTGACGCCCCGGCCGGACACCACATCGACCAGCCGGAAGAGCACCGATGGCAGGATGCGGCGCTGCTCCTCCCGCAGCGTCGCCCACGCATTGAGCCCACCGCGACGGCGATCGTCCGAGTTCGCCAGATACTCGGCGACACTCGTGAGCACAGTCACAGCGCTCAGGCACTCCGCGATGCGGAGGGTGCCCTCCCGGCTCAGGCCGCCTGCCTTCGATACGCACGCGCGCAACGATCGCACCCCAATACGCGATTTCGCCACTGTTCGATACCTCACCGACTACCCGACGGCCGCAACGGCCGCCATGGCCGCAAGGTCGGCGATGTCGATAGCGGCGAAGTCAGACGCCGCCTGCGCAGCGGCGAGAGCGATCACTGCGAAACACGTGATCTCCTGAGGCGACGCCGAGAAGCTGGCGGTCGATCCCGTATCGAGTCCGGCGGGAATCCGGTCGCTCACGATCTGTGCGGTTCGTTGCAAAGGTTCGTTGCAAAGACATCGTCATTTCCTCTCCCACAAGCAAGGTCTCGCTCGTCACCCTACGAGGCCGCCGCCGACGACAGCGGGGGCACAGCCCAAACTAAGTGGAGCACTGAGTACCCGGAGAAACCCTGAAGTGCCCGGAGACAGAAGAGGGGCATCCGGCACGCCCGCGCAGCGTCTTGCGCGATCTCGCCAGAGCCCGAGGTCCCCGGACTAGACGGCGAAGGCCGTCGCGGCCAGGGCCGACGCGCCGATAGCCATGTCGTAGGCCGCGATGTCCGCCGTCGCCGCCACCACGAAAATCGACATGACGAAACACGTGACCTCGTGGTGCTGCGCCGAGAAGCTGGCCGTCGCATCCGTGTCGAGTCCAGTGACGGCCCGGTCGTTCAGAGTCTGGCCGGTCTGTTGCAGAGACATCGTCGTTTCCTCTCCCGATAACGAAGGTTTAACTCGTCACGCTAAGAGGTGGTTTCAGTAGTCGGCGTGGCGGTGGTTGTTGTGGCTGGTTAGCGGGGATGCTGGTCGAGTGTCGACGCTTGCTGAGGATCGGTTCATTACGGATATGTTGTGGGAGCGGCTGGAGCCGTTGATTCCGCCTCGGCCGCCTGTGGTCAATGGGCGGGCTGGGCAGCCTCGGGTTCCTGACCGGAAGGTGTTCGCTGGGATCGTGTTCGTGCTGCTGACGGGGATCCCGTGGAGAAGCTCCCGCCCGAGTTGGGGTATGGGTCCGGGGTCACTTGTTGGCGGCGTCTGCGTGAATGGTCCGAAGCGGGCGCGTGGGATGCACTGCGGAAGATCATGCTCGACGAACTCGGCCAGGCTGGCATGATCGACTGGTCAAGAACCTGCCTGGACTCCGTAAGTGTCCGGGCGAAAAGGGGGGCGATCTCACTGGACCTAACCCCACGGATCGTGGGAAACGGGGCACCAAGTACCATGTCCTGACCGACCGCAACGGACTCCCGCTGCATGTGGAGATCTCCGGCGCCAACCGACACGACTCCATGCTCGTGGAACCTGTGTTAGACAACATCACCGCGATCAAGGGCGTCGGCCGCGGTCGGCCCAGACGCCGCCCGGTTATCTTCCACGCCGATAAGGCTTACGACAACCGCCGCGTCCGCTGTTACCTGCGTTGTCGTGGGATCAAGGCACGCATCGCACGACCGCACCGCCTCAACGATCACGGCGCTCGTCGCTCTAGCAATCGCGATCACCAGCGCCCGCAAACTCACCAAAAACGACTACTGAAACCATCTCTAAGAGGTCGCCGGCGGAGACAGCGCTCGCGCGATCCATATTGAGTGGAGCGCTGAGTACTCGGAAAACTACGGAAGCACACAGAAAAGCCCCGGAAGTACGTGAGAGACAGCAGAGGGACATCCCGCCTCCCTCGGCCGGATATCCCTCTCGCCGCCGCTTGGCTACAGCGTCTGCCAGCTCGGCTTGTGGTCGTAGGCGTAGCGGTAATAGTCGATATTCTTCAGTTGTGAGGCGGCCGCCTCGTCCACCAGGACGGTGACGTGCGGGTGGAGCTGGATGGCCGAGCCCGGGTTCGACGCCGACACCGGCCCCTCGACGGCGCCAGCCAAAGCCTCGGCCTTGCCCTCGCCGAAAGCCAGCAGCAGCAGATGTCGCGCCTTCAGGATGGTCGAGAGCCCCTGCGTGATGCAGTGCATCGGCACCTCGTCCTCGGAGGCGAAGAAGCGCGCGTTGTCCCGGCGCGTCTGCTCGGTCAGGGTCTTCACACGCGTGATCGAGGCGAACGAGGAGCCGGGCTCGTTGAAACCGATGTGGCCGTCGGTGCCGATGCCGAGGAGCTGCACATCCACCCCGCCGGACTCGGCGATCGCCCGCTCGTAGTCGAGGCCCGCGTGCTCGATGCCGTCGACAGCGCCATTGGGCACATGGACGAGCGACGGGGTGAGCCCGAGCGGTTCCACGACCTCGCGGGTGATCACCGCTCGGTAGGACTCCGTGTGGCCGGCCTCGAGCCCGACGTACTCGTCCAGTGCGTAGCCGCGTACGTGGGAGACGTCCACCTTCCGCTCGCCCACGCGACGCGCGAGGGCCCGGTAGACCGGAAGCGGAGTGGACCCGGTGGCCAGGCCGAGAACGGCGTCCGGCTTGTGCGAGATCAGGTCGAGAATCGACTCCGCTGCGAGCTCTCCTGCTGCGTCCTTATCCGGGACGACGACGACTTCAGCCAACTGTTCCTCCTCGCGAGCGCCGCTTCGAGCGCGGCGACAGATGTTCTTTCGGGGACGAGGCGGACACGGCGCGACAGCGCCAGCGCCAGCGAGGCGAGGAACGGAAAAGGCCGTCCCGCACCGCTGTCGAGCACCTCGTGGACATGGCCACAGCAGCCGGTCCCCGAGGGGCTGACGCCGCCGATCACCACGGTGTCGGCCTCGACGGTCAGCGCGAGGACCCGCACCGCTGCGGCGATGCCTTCGATCAGCCTAACCTCGATCGCGGTCCTGTCGCCGCAGCCGCGAAGAGCGAGCGGCCCCTGGAGCGCTCACCGCCGCTCTGCTGCGTCGAGGCCGTCCGGTTCGCCGGTGGAGCCGGCGACAGGAGACGCGAGCCTGCGACGGAGAGCGGCCCGGTGGACCGGGAGCCACCGGGTCTCGGTCCACCGGGCCGCCCGGGTGCGACCGCGGGCTCAGCCCAGGCGCGCCTTGAGGTTCGCGCTGATCGCCTCGAGGAACTCCTCTGTCGTCAGGAACGTCTGCTCCGGGCCGACCAGGAGCGCGAGGTCCTTGGTCATCTTGCCCTCCTCGACCGTCGTCACGACCACGTCCTCGAGGGTGTGCGTGAAGTCGATGAGCTCCTGATTGCCGTCGAGCTTGCCGCGGTGCGCGAGGCCGCGCGTCCAGGCGTAGATCGAGGCGATCGGGTTGGTGGAGGTGGGCTTGCCCTTCTGGTGCTGGCGGTAGTGGCGAGTCACCGTGCCGTGCGCGGCCTCCGCCTCGACGACCTTGCCGTCGGGTGTGGTCAGCACGGAGGTCATGAGACCCAGGGAGCCGAAGCCCTGCGCGACGGTGTCCGACTGGACATCGCCGTCGTAGTTCTTGCACGCCCAGACGTAGCCGCCCTCCCATTTGAGGCTGGAGGCGACCATGTCGTCGATCAGGCGGTGCTCGTAAGTGAGGCCGGCCGCGTCGAACCTCTTCTTGTACTCGGCGTCGAAGACCTCCTGGAACAGATCCTTGAACCGGCCGTCGTAGGCCTTCAGGATGGTGTTCTTGGTCGACAGGTACACCGGGTACTGACGGTCGAGACCGTAGTTGAAGGAGGCGCGCGCGAAGTCGCGGATCGACTCGTCCTGGTTGTACATCGCGAGCGCGACACCGGCGCCCGGAGCCTGGTAGACCTCGAAGCTCTGCGCCTCGCCGCCGCCGTTCGGCTGGAAGCTGAGAGTCAGGGTGCCCGGACCGTCGAAGGTGAAGTCGGTGGCGCGGTACTGGTCGCCGAAGGCGTGGCGGCCGATGACGATCGGCTTGTTCCAGCCCGGGACCAGGCGCGGGATGTTGGAGATGATGATCGGCTCGCGGAAGACCACGCCGCCGAGGATGTTGCGGATGGTGCCGTTCGGGCTCTTCCACATCTTCTTGAGGCCGAACTCCTCGACCCGCGCCTCGTCGGGCGTGATCGTGGCGCACTTGACGCCGATGCCGTGCTTCTGGATGGCGTGGGCCGCGTCGATCGTGATCTGGTCGTCGGTCTCGTCGCGCTTCTGGATGCCGAGGTCGTAGTACTCGAGGTCGATGTCGAGGTACGGGTGGATGAGCGAGTCTTTGATCGCCTTCCAGATGATGCGGGTCATCTCGTCGCCGTCGAGCTCGACGACCGTTCCTTCAACCTTGATCTTGTCCACTGGTTCTCCTGGTTTCGGTGCCGTGATTCAGCCGACGACAGCTTACCCGAGCGCGGCAACTGTCTTGACATCGAGACACTTTGCTCCGGGCGGCGCTCACCCGTCCGGCGACTATGCCAGTATCGGCCTCGCACGTTACCCTTTCGTTATGGCTGAGTTGAGACTGGAAGAGTTGAGCGCGCGGACCGTGGTGGCAGCGAACGCGCTCACATTGAAGCCGGGCCAGGAGCAGTTCGTCGCTCCGGTGTCCTACTCGGCTGAGGCCGCTGTCGCCGACCCCAGCACCTCCTGGCAGCGCGTCGTGCTCGACGGCGACGATGTCGTCGGCTTCATCATGGGCGACTTCAACCCTCACGCCCAGCACGAGGAGTTCCAGGCGATCCTCTGGCGCATCAACGTGGAGGCCGGCGAGCAGGGCCGCGGCGTCGGCACCTTCGCGGTCCTCGCGCTGGCCGACGAGGCCCGTGCGCGTGGCCACCAGCGTCTCTCTGTGATCTGGGAGGCCGGCGAGGAGGGCCCCGAGCAGTTCTTCCTGCGCAGCGGCTTCCGTCCTGTCGGCGAGACGCAGTACGGCGAGACGATCGGTGCCCTCGAACTCTGAGCCGGCGGTCCCGGGCGGGGAGCAGGACGATTTCGCCTCCCGCGTCCTGGCCGTTGTGGGCGAGATCCCTCCCGGTCGCGTGATGACCTACGGGGATGTCGCCGCCGCACTGGGGTCGCGCGCTGCCCGCCGTGTCGGGCAGGCGCTGGCCCACTTCGGCAGCGGCGTGCCGTGGTGGCGCGTCGTCCGCGCGAGCGGCCATCCCGCCGTGAACCACGAGCACAGCGCCCTGGAGCGCTATCGGGCGGAGCGTACACCCCTGCTCGGCGTGGACGGCCCTGCCTACCGTGTGGACCTGCGAAACGCCCGGCACCGCCCCTGACAGGAACCCGCTCCGGAGCGTCGTTCTCGCGATCGACGCTTGCACTCAGGTGAATGGTGTTGACTGGCAGGATCGTCATCGTCACTCAGGAGTCAGCTGTGCCTCGTGCTCGCCGAGTCGCCATCGCGGCGTCCACCGTCCCCGTCCTGATCACCCTCTCGGGCTGCTCGGTCGTGTCGATGTTCGCCCCACACGTCGAGTCGGCCATCTTCGACACCGCCAAGGGCTTCGAAGCGGCTGGCACGGCGAGGTTCGGCTCGCCCGGCTTCGTGCCGGGCGACGCGACCCTGATCCGCGTGAACTACGACACCAGCACGGGTGAGGCCATCCTCACCTACACCTCGCCGACGCACGTCCTCGCAGGAACGTGCGAGACCGAGACGGCGATGCCCAAGCCGAAGATCCAAGACAGCTGGTGGCCGATCAGCGGCCTGCCCGAAAAGGCGAGCGACTGCGGCGGCGGCTGGAGCGCGTTCGTGCTCGGCGACCAGACCTACGCCGCGAAGGCCGCGAGCGGCAAGTGATCATGTCGGCACGGGGATGAGCAGCTCCACGATCGTCCCGAGCCCGGCCACCGAGCACACCTCCACACGCCCGCCGACGGTCTCCACCCGGTCGCGCAGGCCCTCGAGCCCGCCGCCGGCCTCGATCCTCGCACCGCCGCGGCCGTCGTCCTTCACCGTGGCCGCGACCGCATCCCGATCCCGCTTGACCACGATGGCGTAGGTGCGCGCCCGCGCGTGTTTGGCTGCGTTGGACAAGCACTCCGAGACGCAATAGTAGATCGTCTCCTCGATGACCGTCGGCAGCCGTTCGAACGGCTCGACCTCCACCTCGACCGGCAGATGGCTGCGCTGCGCGAGTTCGAGGAGCGCCGAACGGAGGTCGCCGTCGGTCAGGACAGTGGGGTGAATGCCGCGCGCCAGCTCCCGGAGCTCCCGCAGTGCGTCGGCGAGCTGCGTGGACGCCTGTTCCAGATCCGCGACGAGTTCCGTCTCCCCCGCGCTCTGCGCCTTGCCCGTGGCGATACGCAGGCCGATCGCGAGCGAAACCAGTTGCTGCTGCGAGCCGTCGTGCAGATCGCGCTCCAGCCGCCGCCGCGCGAGATACTGCTCCTCGACGATCCGGAGGCGGGACTCGCGCAGCTCCTGGATGGTCTGCTCCAGCCGGTCCCGCAGCCGGTCGTTGTCGACGGAGAGCAGCAGCGCCGAGGAGACCGCGTCCAGCAGCCGGTCGTCCTGGCTCAGCGCGATATCGTGCTCGATCAGCGCGATGGGTCCCTGATCGGAGTCGATCGCCAGGGTCGAGCAACCCGGGCGGCTCTCCGCCGCAGCCGGCACCGGCTCCCCGTCGCTGGTCACGTAGCCGCGCCACTTCTCCTCCCACCAGAACACACGCAGCGAGCTGTCGTGCAGCGTCCGGGCCAGGCTCGACTCCCACAGCGATCTGTCCACTTTGTCACGCGCGACGATGACGAGATCGGCCACCCGGGAGCGGAGGCCACGGACGTAGAAGACACCGCCGACGAAGACCGGCGGAATGAAGGCGATCGCCACCGGCGGGATGAACTGCAACCAGCCGCCGTCCCAGCCGATCGCGAAGCTCAGGGAGTCCTGAATCGTCCCGTAGCACCACAGCAGCAGGGCCAGCGGCATCACGAACGACACCCGCCTGGCTGGGAGCGAGCTCGTGAACCAGCGCACGGCGAGCCGCACCACGACGGTGAGCATCAGCCCCAGCCCGATGATCCGCCAGGCGAAGCCCAGCCCGTAGTCGGCGTCCTGGCTCGGCAGGACCGCATAACTGTTCGCGACGCAGCCGCAAGCGGACGGCGCTAGCGAACTGAACAGGAGGATGCCGGCGAAGCGCACCAGGAAGGCCGCCGAGACCACCAGGACGACGGTCCGGTCGAACGCGGAGAGGATCTTTCCGGCCGGATAGGAGAGCACCAGGACGCCGACCAGCACCGCCCACAGGTCCGTCGCCCCCGCCAGCAGCGGCCACAGCCAGCCGACACCGCGGGCCAGCGGATACCAGGCGCCCGCCGACCAGAACAGGGCGGCAGCGACCATCAGCCAGCCGGGGAGCGGGTTCCGCACCGCACGCCACGCGATGATCGCGCAGACCACGTAGTCGAGGGCCACCACGACGAACACCAGCGCCCAGCCGATGCCGTGCGGTCGCGGACCGTAATCCTCCCAGGCGGCGCTCAGCACCTGGGCGAGCGCATTGGCGGCGATGGCGGCGACGACCGCGAGCGCGCGGAGCCAAAGGCGCGCAGCGGCCACGGCTTCAGGCGCCCTGGCGGAAGAAGCGCAGAACGGCGAGCACGCGGCGGTGGCCCTCCGCGGAGTCCTCGATGCCGAGTTTCGTCATGATGCGGCCGATATGCGACTCGACGGTGCGCAGGCTGAGATGCAGATCCGCGGCGATCCCCGCGTTCGAGCGCCCCTCGGCCATAAGCCGGAGGACGTCGCGCTCGCGGGCGGAGAGCGCGTCCAGCGACACCTCCGACGAGCGTGCGGCGACAAGCAGCTGCACGACCTCCGGATCGACCACGGAACCGCCGGCGGCGACAGCGCGCACGGCGTTCACGAGGGTGCCGGCGTCCGCGACGCGATCCTTCAGCAGATATCCGGTTCCGCTGCCGGCGCTCATGGCGCGGATGGCGTACGCGGCGGTGGTGTACATCGAGAGCAGCAGCACGCCCATCTCCGAGCCGGAGGCCCGCAGGTCTTCGAGCGCACGCAGACCTTCGTCGCTGTGGGTCGGCGGCATGCGGATGTCGAGGACAACGGCGTCGAGGGCGCCGTCCCGCGCGACCACATCGAGCAGCTGCCCCGCCGTGTCGACGGAGGCGACCACCTCCACTCCGCCCGCGCGCAGAATCTGGCCAATGCCCTCGCGCAGCAGTACCGCGTCGTCGGCGACCGCGACCCGAAGCGGGCGGGATTCCCAGTTCACTCCCACCACGCGCTTACCTTAGCAGGCTGCGGATCGCCTCACCCGTCAGCTCGGCCTTGCTGATGAACCCGTCCGCACCGCTGTCTGTGACGCGCGTCCCGTAGTCGTGGTAAGACCTGCTGGAGGTGAGGACGACAGCGGCTCCAGTGGCATGCACAGCGCCGACGAGGTCGAAGCCGTTCGCATCCGGGAGAGCGACATCCAGCAGCACCAGATCGGGCGTGAGGTGCCTGCTCAGCTCGACGCCGCCCGCTCCGGTCTCCGCGGTGCCGACCACCGAGAACCGCTCCAGACGGAGCAATTCGGCCGCCTGTGCACGGAATCGCGCGTGGTCGTCGACGATCACAACACGAAAACACATGCGGACAATCTTCACCCGGGAGCGCCCCGCACGCATCCGTGCCACCACCGAGCCCAGAACGGGTGGCCCCCCGGATGTGGGCGATCCGACCGCGCGCCACGCCCACAAGCTCGAAGGAGGGCAGGATATCCGCGGCCGGCAGCGCTGGGCGCTCCGCTCGTTGTGACCGTGAACCGCTGAGTCGGCCACGCGAAGAAGGGCGCCGGAGGAGACGAGATCCCCTCCGGCGTCCTTCTCGCGCGGCTCACACCAGCGAGTCGCGCCAGGCCGCGTGCAGCTGCGCGAACCGGCCGGCGCCGGCGATGAGGTCGCCCGGTGCGCCGTCCTCGACCACACGGCCGTGCTCCATCACGAGCACCCGGCCCGCGATCGCGACCGTCGAGAGACGATGCGCGATGATCACCGCGGTGCGGTCGGCGAGCAGTGTCTGCAACGCCTCCTGCACCAGACGCTCGCTCGGAATGTCGAGCGAGCTGGTCGCCTCGTCCAGGAATGAGCACCGCCGGGTTCGCGAGGAAGGCCCGTGCGAACGAGATCAGCTGCCGCTGACCCGCCGAGACCCGTCCGCCGCGCTTGTTCACGTCGGTGTCGTAGCCGTTCGGCAGACCCTGGATGAACTCGTGCGCGCCGACCGCCGTCGCCGCCTCGATCACCTGCTGGCGGGTCGCGTCCGGCATTCCGAGCGCGATGTTGTCCGCGACCGAGCCGCTGAACAGATACGCCTCCTGGGTCACCATGACGATCGCACGGCGCAGATCCTTCGGGTGCAGACTCCGCAGGTCGACGCCGTCCAGACGGACAGCACCGTCGCTCGGATCGTAGAACCGGGAGATGAGCTTCGCCAGCGTCGACTTTCCCGCCCCCGTCGAGCCAACGAGCGCCACGGTCTGTCCCGCGGGGACGTCCAGGCTGAACTCGGGCAGGATGACCCGGTCTTCCGTGTAGGCGAACGTCACCTCCTCGAAGGTCACACGCCCCTCGGCCGTCCACAGATCCACCGGTTTCACCGGGTCCGGGACGCTCGGCTCCTCTTCCAGGACGCCCGAGATCTTCTCGAGCGCGGCCGCAGCCGACTGGTAGGAGTTGTAGAACATCGCCATCTCCTCCATCGGGTCGAAGAACCGGCGAGTGTAGAGCAGCGCCGCGAGCAGCACGCCGATCGCGAGCTGGCCGTCCGCCACCCGGAAGCCGCCGACCAGGAGGACGACGCCGACCGTCATATTGCCGATCATCACCAGTCCCGGATCGAAGACCCCGAACAGCTGGATGACCCGGGCGTTCACATCCCGGTACTCCTCGACCAGACCGCCGAACTCCTTCTCGTTGCGCTTCTCCTTGTGGAACGCCTTGACCGCGCGGATGCTGGTCATGGTCTCCACGAAATGCACGATCAGCTTGGCCGAGGCGACCCGCGAGATGCGGAAGAGCACCTGCGAGCGCTTCTGGAACCAGCGGGTGAGCAGGTACAGCGGCACCAGCGAGCCGAACAGCACGAGGCCGCTCACCCCATCGAGCGAGAACAGCATGATCGCGATGAACAGCATGTACAGGAAGCCCTGCACGAGCTGGTTGATGCCGGAGTCCAGCAGTTCGCGGATCGAGTCAAGATCGCTCGTCTGCCGCGAGATGATGCGGCCGGACGTGTACGACTCGTGGAACTCCAGCGAGAGCTTCTGCGTGTGCAGGAAAACCCGTTTGCGCAGGTCGATCAGGATGGCCTGGCTGATCCGCGCGCTCAGCACCGTGTACCACGCGATCAGCGCAGCGCCGATGACACCAGTGAGCAGGTACGCGGCACCGGCCGCGGCCAGCGGGAACCAGTCCTGCTTGAGCAGCGCGGGCAGCCCGTTGTCGATGCCGAACGCGATGATCGCCGGACCGGCGACCTGGGCGGCCGTGCTGACCACGACCACGGCCGCCGTCAGCACCAGCCGCAGGCGCAGCGGGCGCAGCCGCGATCCGAGCAGGCGCAGCGAGCGCCGGCGAATCTGCCGGCTCTCCTCTTTGGTGAGGTCGTGGCGCTCTTCGCCCTCGACCCCCCGTCACGGTCGTCGTGCTCACAGGTTTACCTCCTTCCGAAGCCCCTCGTTCCGTTCGTCCTCGAGACTGGAGAGGACGAAGCGATAGTGCTCATTCCCAGCGAGCAGGTCGTGGTGCGTGCCAACGGCGGTGATTCTGCCGTCCTGCAGCAGCGCGACACGGTCGGCGAGCATCACCGTCGAAGGACGGTGCGCCACGATCAGAGCCGTCGTGGCGGCCAGCACCCGCCGGAGCGCAGCCTCGACAAGGGCCTCGGTGTCCACATCCAGCGCGGACAGCGGATCGTCCAGCACGAGGACGCTGGGCGCTGCCGCCACCGCGCGCGCGAGCGCGAGCCGCTGCCGCTGCCCGCCGGAGAGGCTGAGCCCCTCCTCGCCGACCTTCGTCTCGACCCCCTCGGGGAGGTCGTACACGAAACCCGCCTGGGCGATCTCGAGCGCCTCGGCCAGCACACGCTCCGCTTCGGCGGAACGGAGGTCGAGCCCGTCGCGGCCGAGCAGCACGTTCTCGCGCACAGACGCCGAGAACAGCGTCGCGTCCTCGAAGGCCATCGCGATGGCCCTCCGCAGCTCGTAGCGGGTCAGGTCGCGCACATCCACACCGTCCACCCGCACCGCGCCGCCGGTCACGTCGTACAGGCGGGTCGTCAGCGCGGTCAGCGTCGACTTGCCGCTTCCGGTCAGACCGACCAGCGCCATCGTCTCCCCCGGCTTCCAGCCTCAGGTCGACGCCGTCGAGCAGATCGGGGAAGCGCTCGGGCGAGTCCTGGTAGCGGAAGCGCACATCCTCGAAGACGAGTTCGCCCTTCGGAGCCGCGATCCGCTTCGGCTCGGCCGGGTCGGTGATCGCGTTGCCCTCGTCCATGACCTCGAAGAACCGGTCGGCCGCCGTGCGGGTGTCGAAAGTCATCGAGAGCAGGAAGCCGATCGACTCGATCGGGAACCGGAGGACGGTCGCCGTGGCGAAGAACGCCACCAGTTCGCCGACCGACAGCTGCCCTTGGGCCGCGAGTCAGACGCCGGCGACGAGGCAGAGCCCGAACGCCACATCCGGGATCAGCAGCAGCCAGAGCCAGATGCCGGCGATGGCTTTCGCCTTCTCGATCTCGGTGCCGCGAAGCTCCTCCGCCTGCGACGCGAACTTCTTCAGCGCGTGCTTGCCACAGCCGAACGCCTTGAGCACCCGGATGCCATGTACCGACTCCTCCACCGCTGTGGCCAGATCGCCAGCCTGGTCCTGGCTGCGCCGGGCCACGATCGAGTACTTCTTCTTGAAAACGAACCCGTAGATCCAGAGCGGCGCCGACAGGACGAGGAAGATCGTCCCGAGGACCACGTTCCAGCCGATCAGGATGACGAAGCCGACCACGATCGTGACCACATTCACCACCAGCAGCACGATCCCGAAGGACAGCCAGCGGCGGATCAGGCCGAGGTCGCTGACCGCGCGCGACAGCAGCTGGCCGCTCGGCCAGCGGTCGTGGAAGGCGACAGGCAGATCCTGGAGCTTCTCGTACAGGGCGTTGCGCATCCGCGCTTCGATGTGCGTGCCCGGTGTGAGCACGAACCAACGCCGAAGCGCGATGAAGACCGCTTCAGCCGCGCCCAGCCCGACGACGAGCAGCGCCGCAGGCCACACCGCGCTCGGGTCGCCCGTGGAGAGCGGACCGTCCACCAGCCAGCGCAGCACCTGGGGGATGCTCAGCGCGACCAAGCTCGCCAGCAGCGCGGCGGCCATTCCGAGCAGGATGCGCGGAGCGGCCGACTTCGCGAACGGCAGGATGCGCAGCAGCGTCCGGACCGTCCCCGTGCGTTGTCGGCTCTCGTCTCTTCTAATTGTTTTCCTTTTTGCGGAGGGTGCTGAGGTGCTTCAACGATAGACATAAGTTCCGTTTTCTGTGTCGTTCTTCTTCGATGCTTCTCCTCGGCGGATCGGCTCCGACCCGCCGAGGGCGCGCTGAGAGGTCGCCGAAAGAGGCGTTCGCTTGACCGTGCGCCGAGCGGGGGATTCCGGGAGGGGCACCCGGACGGCGCGCCGGCGAGAGTCAGCCGGAAGCGCGAGCCTTCCCGGGACCTACCCGGCTGGGGCCGGCTCCGGGGACGCGTACGCGGCGGCGACGAGCCCGTACACGGTCAGGATTCGTGTGTTTCCCGTCGTTGTCATGGCGTCCTCCCACAGAGCGAATGCGTCTTCCGATTGCTGCGACAAGGCAACCCTGCAGGATAGGGCAGATTGGCATGCGACGCAAGAAGAACAGGTGGATCAGCCGGGCAGGTCAGCGGAGCCGGACGGAGAGGCAGGTCACGCGCCCCTCGAGCTTCTCGAACTCGGAGATGTCCACGGTGACGACCCGGTAGCCGAGGTCCTGGATCAGCGCCGCCGACTGCGGGGCGCTGGCGGACATCAGCACGGTCCCCTCGTCCAGGACCACGACAGCCGTGCCGTGTGCCTCCGGAACGGGGAGGAAACGCTCGAAGACACGGGCATCGTCCACGATAGGCTCGTACCCGATCAGAGTGCCATCCGGCAGCGCGGTGACGGCGGTCTTCAGGTGCAGGGCTTTGGTCACCGGAACCGCGACCACCGTGTAGCCGAGCGGCGTCACGAGGGCGCGCAGCTGGCGGATTCCCTCGGCGTTGGTTCGGCCACTGCGACCGACGTAGACCATAGTGCCGACCTTCAGGACATCGCCGCCGTCGAGCGTGCCCGGTTCCTCGATGCGCTCCAGGCGCAGGCCCTGGGTGCGCAGCGCCGCCTCCGTGCCCGCGACCTCCGGCTGGCGCTCGTCGGCGCCGGGACGCGCGAGGACGGCGACATCGCCGAAGACGACGGCGGTGTCCTCGACGAACACTGAGTCCGCGAGATCGTCGGCGCTGGCAACCTCGACCGTCTGCCAGCCCTCGCCCGCGAGAGCGGCGACGTAGGCGTCCCACTGCTCATCGGCTTTGGCGGTGTCGACCGCTTCGCGCTCGAGGTGGGTGACCAGGCCGCCCGCGAGGGTGGCGGCGGGGATGCGGACCAGCGCGACCTTGCGGCCGGACCCGAAGCTGCTGCCCGACACGAGGCGGAACAGCCAGCGGCCGAACGTGGGGGTCAGCACGGCGATCCCGACGGCGTAGAGCAGGTTGATCCCGAGCAGCGTGCCCAGCACCGCGAGCAAGAGGTCGCCGCCGAACGCAGAGCCGGCCGCGGTCGCCGTCGCCAGTGTGCCGGCCGCCGGAGCGAGAAAGCCGGCGAGCACGCCGGCGATGAGCGCGGTCCACCACCGCTCGAACGCACCGCCCGAACCAGCGGCGAAGAGCAGCACGAAGGCGAGCACACTCGTGAAGGAGAAGTAGTTGCTGACCGCGACGATGAGCGCACCCGTGGGAGCCGTCGACCCGGCCATGCTGCCGACATAGAAGGCGGCGATCATGGCCGCATGGACGACCAGGGCCACCGTGAACGCGGCGATCAGGGATGCGACGAGCCGGCGGCCCCACGAAGACGTCATAGACACAACCTATCGGACAGTTGCTATGCAATTGCTGGCATTCGTCCCGTTTGAGGTCAGCCCGACCTGCCGGGCGGAGCTCAGTGGAAGAAGTGCCGCTCGCCGGTGAAGTACATGGTGACGCCGGCCGCCGTCGCGGCGGCGATCACCTCCTCGTCGCGGATGGAGCCGCCGGGCTGCGCGATCGCCGCCACACCGGCGGCGATCAGGATCTCCGGACCGTCCGCGAACGGGAAGAAGGCGTCCGAGGCGGCGACCGAGCCCACGGCCCGCTCCGCTGCGCGGCTGACGGCGAGGGTACACGAGTCCACGCGGTTGACCTGGCCCATCCCGACTCCGACTGAGGCGCCGTCCTTGGCGAGCAGGATGGCGTTCGACTTCACAGCGCGGCACGCCTTCCAGGCGAACTCGAGGTCGGCGCGAGTGGCCGCGTCCGCCTCGGGGCCGGCGACGAGTCTCCAGCCGGAGGAGTCGAACTCATCGAAGCGGTCGGTGTCCTGAACCAGAACGCCGCCCGAGATCTGCCGGAACTCGGTCAGCGACCGCGCATAGCCGGCCGGCAGCTCCAGGATGCGCAGGTTCTTCTTCGTCCGCAGCAGTTCGAGCGCCCCGGGCTCGTAGCCGGGCGCGACCAGCACCTCGGTGAAGATGCCCCTCACCGTCTCCGCCATCGCGAGGGTCACCGTCCGGTTCGCGGCGATCACACCGCCGTAAGCGGAGACCGGGTCGCACTCGTGGGCCTTGCGGTGCGCTTCCGCGATGTCGCCGGCGATCGCGATGCCGCACGGGTTCGCGTGTTTGACGATCGCGACGGCCGGCTCGGCGAAGTCGTACGCGCTGCGGAGGGCGGCGTCGGCGTCCACGTAGTTGTTGTACGACATCTCCTTGCCCCCGTGCTGCGAGGCCTGCGCGATGCCGCGGCCGGCCGGGTCCGCATACAGGGCCGCCGCCTGGTGCGCGTTCTCGCCGTAGCGGAGCGGCTGCCTCAGCTCGGCGCGCACCTCGAACCGCTCGTCGGCAGCGGCGGTGTCCGGGACCTCGCCCGCGAACCACGCGGCCACCGCTGCGTCATAGGCGGCCGTGTGCGCGAACGCCCGCGCCGCCAGCTCGCGGCGCTGGCCCAGGGTGGTGCCGCCCGCGGCCAGCGCGGCGGCGAGACCTGCGTAGTCGGCGGGCGAGACGACGATCGCGACATTGGCGTGGTTCTTGGCGGACGCCCGCACCATCGCCGGCCCCCCGATGTCGATCTGCTCGACCACGTCGTCGCCCACCGCGCCCGAAGCGACCGTCTCGACGAACGGGTACAGGTTCACGACGACGAGCTCGAACGGCTCGACGCCGAGAGCCTTCAGCTGCTCCTCGTGCGAGGCGAGCCGCAGATCGGCCAGCAGGCCGGAGTGGATGGCCGGGTGCAGGGTCTTGACGCGGCCGTCGAGCGACTCGGGGAAACCGGTGACGCTCGCGACATCGGTGACCGTGTGCCCGGCCTCCCGGATGGTCTGGGCGGTCGACCCGGTCGACACGATCTCGACACCGGCGTCCGCCAGGGACGCCGCCAGGTCGAGCAGACCGGTCTTGTCGCTGACCGAGATCAGCGCGCGTCGGATCGGAACGACATCCCGTTCGCGGAAGAGGCTGGTGTCGTGGCGGGGGCCGCTCATGCTCGGGAAAGCTCCTTGAGGTCGAGGTGTCCGTTGGCGATGTCGAGTACGGCTCCGATGAGCAGCCGCCGCTCCACAGGTTTGATGCGCTCGTGCAGGCTGGCCTCGGTGTCGCCCGGCTCCACCGGCACGCGCTCCTGGCAGACGATGGGCCCGGCGTCCACTCCGTCGTCCACGACGATCAGGCTCGCGCCGGTCTGGGTCGCGCCCGCGGCCAGCGCGTCCCGCACCCCGTGGGCGCCGGGGAACTCGGGCAGGTAGGCCGGGTGGGTGTTGAGGAGGAAGGGCGAGAACGCCGCGACCACGCGCGGAGGCACCAGCCGCATGAAGCCGGAGAGGATGACGAGGTCCGGCTGCCACTGCTCGATCTGTGCGAGCAGCGCATCCCCCCACGCGGCGCGATCGTCGTACGACGTGAAGGGCACCGTGAAGCTCGGCACGCCGAACGCCTCCGCGTGGGCGAGCCCGTCCGCATCGCGGTCGGCGCCGACGGCGACCACACGGGCGGGGAACTCGGCATCGGCCGCGGCCTCCAGCAGAGCGCGCAGGTTGGAGCCAGCGCCGGAGATCAGCACCACAATCGAAAGCACGGGTCCAGCCTACCGGGGCGCACGAAGGCGGCCCGACCGCGCTCAGACCGGACGCAGCCTCCAGGGCGCCGGCGTGAACGTGTAGATCTGCCGAAACAGCGCCGTCCCCACCAGCACGCCGAGAGCGATCGCCACGATGGAGCCCAGCACATTGGGGACGCTCCTCGGGTCGAAGCCGACACCGGCCGCGCTCTGAGCGAGCTCGATCAGCCCGGTCGCCCCGGGGACGAGCAGCCAGAATGAAGGCAGGAAACATACGACAGCCGGGGGCGCGCCCGGCGCCGACTGGATCAGGTAGGCCAGGAGCGTGAGCGCGCAGGCGCCGAAGAACCCGCTGAAAACCGTGCCAACGGCCATCGCGCCGAGCACCTGTGCGCCGTAGGCCCCCAGGAGCACGAACGTCAGGAAGAACAGCGAGCGCCGCGGTCCGCAGTAGTAGAGGAAAATCCCCAGAGAGAACAGGATCACGCCGAGCCACGGCTGGAACGCGCCGAGCGTGGGCGTTGTCGCGACCAGCGCTGCGCGCGCGGGGACACCGGTGATGGTCATCGCAGCCAGGATGCCGGTCGCGAGGAAACCGAGCTGGACGATCCCCGAGACCAGCCGACTGGCGCCCGCGATCGTGTCCCCTGCCGCGAGCTCCCGGGCACCGGTCGTGAGGACCGCGCCGGGCAGGAGCGTGACCAGCGGTGGGATGAGCGCCTGCAACGGCGCGCCGACGACCACCGTCTTCCCGAGCGAGAAGATCAGCAGCGCGAGCAGGAAGGCGGTGGCGACGGGAAACAGGATGGCAGCGTGGGTTCCGGGGCGCACCGCCAGTTTCGCCGCACCGACGAGCATCCCCAGCACCAGGGCGTCCAGCATGGTGGGAAGTTCGGCTCCGAGGAGCACGAGGGCGACCCCGGCAGCGGCGAACCCGTGTCCGAAAACACGGACAAGACCACGGAACCGCGGTTTCGCGACCTCGACCGCGTGCAGCACTTTGATGCCCTCGGTGGCGGTGATCGTCCCGCTGACAGCCCGGTCCGCGACCGCGTAGACGGAGGAGGCTCGGTCGAAGCGCAGCTCCTCGCCGGACGGGACGGAGACCTCGAAGCGCGTCTGCTGCTCCCCCGGCATCCCGACGGCCATGAACGTCGGGAACACGAAAATCGCGGCCTTCGGCGCGCCGAGCGCCGTGGCGACACGTTTCAGCGTGTTCTGGATATCGGTCGCCGCCATTCCGATCGAGAGCAGGGCGCCGCCGAGCTGGACCAGGAACTCCTGCAGCTGCACGGATGGGCTCTCGACAAGCTGTTCCGCCTCGACCCGCCGACGCCGGAACACCGGCTCCGACCGCTGGCGACATCGCCAGAATCTCATCTTCGCCCTCGTCCTCCCGCCAACAGACCGATCACAGCCGCGACCGCGACCTCCGCCGCCGCGAGAGCTCCGACCAGCCACGGGCTCGGCCCTACGTCGTGCAGTCGACCAGGGCCGAGCGCACCAGAAGACCCCCACGCGAGCAGACCGAGCTCGACGCCAGACACTATACCGATGCCAAGTGCGATGAGAAAGAGGGCAAACGCACCATCGGTGTGTACCCGGCGTGTGCCCCGGAGCAGCGCCCCCGCGAGGAAACCCGCGAGCAGCGGCACCACGACCCCCACCAGCCCGAACGAGTACCCGTGAGCCGGGATCACCCCGAACAGCGGGAGCCCTGGCAAGGGTCCGAGATCGGTTCCGATCGGGCTCACCGACGAACCGGTTCCGATCGCGAAGCCCGGACCGATGAGCCACGACGCCAGCCAGATCACGAGGTTCGGCAGGAAGGCCAGCTGCCCGACGGTCAGCGCGATTCCACCCGCGACCCCGGTCTGCAACTGCTCGTACAGGCTGATGATCGCACCGTAGTTGCCGAAGATGAGCAGCGTCAGGATGAGGGAGGCCAGCCCGATGACGATGGCGGCGGCGGCGCTCCCGGCGCGCAGGACGCCGACAGCCGCCGTCCAGACAGGGGCCGGGACCGAGAGGGCGATCGTACGGACTCGGGTGCTGAGAGCGGTGAGGAGGGCCACGGGGCTCGCCGATGCGCCGTCCCGCGCTTCCGCGGCCACCGGGTCCGGCGCTGGCGCACCCGTCGCCGCACCGCCGGGAGCGTCTGCCCGGGCGTCCGCGCTCGCAGCGTCGGCCGGGCGCGGCGTGTGCCCGGCGGCGAACGCGAACCCCGCAGCGATGCCCACCCCGTAGACGAACGGCGGCAGCAGAATCCCCTGCCACACCGACGGCTGCACGGGCGCGCTGCCCGCGGTCAGCGTCACGAGGGCCGACACGATCAGGAAGGCGGTGAGCGCACTCACCGCGCCGGTGAAGCGGAACGGCGTCTCGGCGACGCGCATCCCGGTCCGGACGCCGAGCCCGGCGGTGAGGACGGCGAACCCCAGGAGGGCGATCGTCACAGGGAACGGCGTCGCCGCGCCCGGCAGCCCGAGCGTCGCGACGGTCTGGGCGCCGAGCGTCACGGTCAGGTCGACCCCGTGACCGGTCAGCCAGACATCGGCCGCCGCGCGCCACACGACCAGGAATTCGGAGCCGAGGTGATACTGGGCCGCCCAGAGGATCGTGAACGGCACGACGCAGATCCCGAGTCCGACCGCCGCGACGACGACCGCTTCCAGCGCGGCGAGCAGGGCGACGGTTGTGCGATTCATGACCGGATGGAGCCTACCGGCCACCGCCCGCGCCGCCCGCCCGACACTTCGGGGCTCAGGAGACGGTCATCACCGGCGTGTCCTCGCTCGCGTTCTCGGGCACGGTGATCACCGGTCGCTGCACCACTTCCAGGATGGCGACGATGGCCGCCGCGACAACCAGTGTGCCGACGATGAGACCGGACGAGAGCGGCCGGACGAACAGCACGATCGCGGCCGCGACGACCGCGACCGCACTCCGCAGCAGCACCCGCTGCGCGTAGAACCGCTCGCCGGCCGTCCCGGTCGAGATCCCGTGCCGCTCGGCGGCCGCGCGCACCCAGGCGGCGCCGGAGCCGAAGAAGCCCCGCAACCGCCGCGGGACGGCGAACGGACCCGAATACCAGCCCACGAGCGCCAGCACGAGGACCGCGACCGCCGTGTCCTGCATCCTCGTCGTGACAGTGGCGTAGACCGTGGTCGCCACCCCGGCCGGGATCAGCGACGGCGACACCGAGGCCACGAAGACGATCCGGCCGATCCCGATCCCGGCGAGGATCGCGCTCATCGCGATCGCCAGCGCCGCCGACGCCCCGATGAGCGCGACCGGGCGGCGCCGGGTGACGACCACACCGAGCGCGAGCAGGGCGAACGACACCCAGGGCAGCCACGCGCCCGCTGCGACCGCCACTCCGTAGAACAACTGGATGGTCGGGATTGGAGGAGTTCTGGGCGATCGTGAGTGTCTGATCGATGGACGGTATCCGCGAGGCGAACGTTATGCCCCGATCCTCGAGCACCTGCTTCACCCGGTCGATGATCGGCGCGAGCTGGATGCCGACCGATCCGTCGGACCCCACGCTGATCGCCGCTTTCGGGTCATTCTGCATCGTCGCGACGAGCTGGTCGTGCGAGGTCCGCAGCGCCTGTTCGAAGACCTGAGCGAACGCGTCCGACGACACGAAGTTCCCGACTGTCGTCTGGATCAGCGAAACCACCCCCTGAGCGAGCGGCCCTTTCAGCAGTTCCAGCGCTTTCGTGGCGGCCGGGGCCGTGCCGAGCTGGGTGATCCCGTCGACGACCTCGGAGGTGATGCCCGGGATATCGACATGGCTCTGGATGACCGTGACCGTCTCGGCCGTGATGTACTTCTGCACCGCGGGGTCGTCCGCCAGCGGCGCATAGGCGGAGACGCAGCTGTCGGTGTCCGTCAGCTGCGCCTTCGCCCAGGCCGCCACCACAGCCACCGGGGCCAGAACGGCGCCGATCGCGATCAGCGCGACCGCCAGCAGCGTCCATCCCCACCCGCGCCGGTGCTTCCGCGGTGTTCCGGCCGCCGCATCCGGCAACGGCTCGGTCACGCTGTCGTCCACGCGGGCGCGGAGGGAGGAGTTCTCCGCTTCCAAGACCGCGAGACGCTCCAGAAGGTCGGATTTCGTCAAGCGTGTCATGGCCGCCCCCTTCACCGAGTGCGTTCACTGTATCGCCGCGGAGCCAACTGCCGATGACACATTTCGTTTCTGTGGAGAAGTCAGTGGCGTGATCGTGGACAGTGACAACGACCGGAGCCGTTGTCCTTCCCGACGGCGGACCCGTACCCCTTTCCTCGCTTCCTAACTGACGCTCCTGTTGCCAGAACATCTGCTCTGATCTGGTCTTCTCCAGCAAGGAGGGCCACGAGAGTCGAACCCGCGCAATCCGTTTGGAAGGCGGACGGGCCAGGTTCCTGGGGAGGAACCCGGCCCGTCCGGACGGTCTCGCAGGTGGGCAGCGCGATTACAGCGCGGCGTACACCTCGCGGAGCAGCGCCGCGGTCTCGGACGGAGTCTTGCCGACCTTCACACCCGCGGCCTCCAGCGCCTCCTTCTTCGCCTGAGCCGTGCCCGCAGAGCCGGAGACGATCGCGCCCGCGTGGCCCATCGTCTTGCCCTCCGGCGCGGTGAACCCGGCGACATAGCCAACCACAGGCTTCGTCACATTGGCCTTGATGAAGTCGGCCGCGCGCTCCTCCGCGTCACCGCCGATCTCGCCGATCATGACGATCGCCTTGGTCTCGGGGTCCGCCTCGAACGCGGCGAGCGCGTCGATGTGAGTGGTCCCGATGATCGGGTCGCCGCCGATGCCGATGGCCGTCGAGAAGCCCAGATCGCGCAACTCGTACATCATCTGGTAGGTCAGCGTTCCCGACTTCGAGACCAAGCCGATCGGGCCCTTGCCGGTGATCGTCGCCGGGGTGATGCCGACCAGCGACTCGCCCGGGGTGATGATGCCGGGGCAGTTCGGTCCGATGATCCGGGTCTTGTTGCCCTTCTCCTTGGCATAGGCCCACGCCTCGGCGGAGTCCTGCACCGGGATGCCCTCGGTGATCACGACGAGCAGCGGGATCTCGGCGTCGATCGCCTCGATCATGGCGTCCTTCGCGAACACCGGCGGCACGAAGACGATCGACACATCGGCGCCGGTCTTCTCGATGGCCTCGGCGACCGTCCCGAACACAGGCAGCTCGGCGTCCCCGTGGGTGACGGTGGTGCCGGCCTTGCGGGCGTTGACGCCGCCGACGACCCGCGTGCCCGCCTTCAGCATCAGTGCGGTGTGCTTGGTGCCCTCGCCGCCGGTGATGCCCTGGACGATGACCTTGGAGTCCTTGTTGAGGAAGATAGACATATCTCTGATTCGTCCTTACTCGGCGCTTACTTCGCGGCCAGCTCGGCGGCCTTGTCGGCGCCTTCGTCCATGGTGAGTGCGAGGGTGACCAGCGGGTGGTTCGCGTCGGTCAGGATGCGGCGCCCCTCGTCGACGTTGTTGCCGTCGAGACGCACCACAAGCGGCTTGTTGGCGTCGCCGCCGAGGATCTCCAGCGCCTTGACGATGCCGTTCGCGACCGCGTCGCAGGCGGTGATGCCGCCGAAGACGTTCACGAATACGCTCTTGACCTGCGGGTCGTTCAGAATGACATCGAGCCCGGCCGCCATCACTTCGGCCGACGCGCCGCCGCCGATGTCGAGGAAGTTCGCCGGTTTGACGCCCTGGTGCTTCTCACCCGCGTAAGCCACGACATCCAGCGTCGACATGACGAGACCCGCGCCGTTTCCGATGATGCCGACCTGGCCGTCGAGCTTGACGTAGTTGAGATCCGCCTGCTTGGCCTTCGCCTCCAGCGGGTCGGCCGCGGCCTTGTCTTCGAGCTCCTCGTGCTCCGGGTGACGGAACCCGGCGTTCTCGTCGAGCGTCACCTTGCCGTCGAGCGCGATCACCTCGCCCTCCTCGGTCAGAACCAGCGGGTTGACCTCGACCAGCGTCGCGTCCTCGCCCTTGTAGACCTCGTACAGCTTGACGAACACAGCGGCGACCGTGGCGGCCAGCTCCTCCGGGAACCCGGCGGCCTTCGCGATCTCGGTGGCCTTCACGGTGTCGACGCCCTCGATCGGGTCGACCTCGATGCGCGCGAGCGCCTCCGGCTTCTCGACCGCGAGCTGCTCGATCTCCATGCCGCCCTCGACGCTCGTGAGCGACAGATAGGAGCGGTTGGCCCGGTCCAGGAGCACCGAGAAGTAGAACTCGCGGGCGATGCGCGCGCCGCCGGCCACCATGACCCTGCGAACGACGTGCCCCTTGATGTCGAGGCCCAGGATGGCTTTCGCCGCTTCCTCCGCCTCCTCCGGGGTCTTGGCGACCTTGACACCGCCTGCCTTGCCGCGGCCGCCGGTCTTCACCTGCGCCTTGACCACGGTCACCCCGCCGAGCTTCTCCGCGGCTGCGCGAACCTCCTCCGGGGTGTCTGCGACGAGGCCCGGAAGGACCGGGACCCCGTACTTCTCAAACAGGTCTCTGGCCTGGTACTCGTATAGATCCACGGTTATCCAATCCGCTGATTGTCCGGCGCGCCCCTGGCGCCGCCGGTCGATATCTCCTGGGCTTCCGGCGGGAGAATAGCTCGACGCCAAGATGAATTCGCCACTGAGAACTTTAGCGTGTCCGTCCGAGCTCCCCGAAACGGCTTCTCCCCACAGGCAGACGCGTTTCACGAGTTCTCCACAGATCTCGTTCCGCTCGGCCGCGATCTCCCCGCTCCGTCGAGTGTGGGAGCCATGACGAACCTCATACCACGTACCACGCATCATCACGGCACTCGCCTCCCTGTGCTCCGCAGCGCTCCTCTGCGTCCTCCAAGCGGTCGTCCTGGCACCGCCGACCCAGCCGCTCGCCGGGATCGGCCACGGGCCGGGATACCTTTCCCCCACAGGCTGGTGGCTCGGCACCTACCGGCTCGACGACGGCGCACAGGGCTTCTGCCTCAACGCCGGGAAGCCCAGTCCGACCGGCCACCCGCTCGGCTGGTTCACCCCCGAGCAGTCGGCCCGGCTCGCCTATATCTCCCGGTCCTGGGCGGGAACCGGCGATCGGCTGACCGCGGGGGCCGGGCAGATCGCCACCTGGCTCGTCGCCGGGATGGGAGACCACAGCGCCGAGCAGCTCGCCACGGGAGCGGGCGCCGACGCGGCCGCGGTGCTGGCACGGGCGCACGCGATGGCAGAGGAGTCGGCGAGCCTCGCCTCGAGGGCCGTCCGCGCCGATGCGATCGTGGAGCTGGCGGAGGCCGGGCCGTGTGCGGGTCGAGCTGACAGTCGACCGGCTGAGCGGACCGGAAACCCTGCCGCCCGGAGCGCACACCGCCCGTGTGGCGCTCGAGAAGCGACCTTCCTGAATGGCGGAGCGAGCGCCGACATCCCGACCGGGACGGACATCCCGATCGTCCCGTCCGGTTCCTCCGCGAGCGTCGCCGTCGGCATGAGCGCGATGCTCGGAGCCCTGCCGTATGGCGACCGGCTGACGGTGGCGGTGCCCCGCGACGACGCCCAGGCTGTCCTCGTCGCGGTCCCGGCCACCGCTTCCGCGAGCGCGTCGAGTGTGGGACCGTCACCGCTGCCGTTCCAGCCGGTCGTCAGCACCGTGACCAGTTCGGCGACCGCAACGCCTGGCGCGGCCATCAGGGACCGCCTGACCGTCGGTGTCGCCACCGGAGCGGGTCTCCTGCCCAGTTGGGGCGTCTGGATGTCCGAGGACGGGTTCGCTCCCGTCACGGCGACGGTCGAGAGCACCCTCCACGGACCTTTCGCGGAGCCGATCGCGCCGGGGCCCTCCGCCCCCGAGGGCGCTCCTGCCGTCTGCACCGTGGAGACCGTCGTCACCGGCACAGGCGGGTACGAGACGCCGGACTGCGAGCTGCCGGCAGCAGGGTACTACGTGTGGACGGAACGAATCGACGCCGCACGGACGCCCGACGCCGAGGGCGGGGCACGGCTACTCCCGTGGCAGAGCGCGTTCGGCGTCGCGAGCGAGGTGACGTTCGCGCACGCGCCGCCGCCCGTCGCGGCGCCCGACCGCCCCGCCACCCTGGCGGCGACGGGCGGCCCGGTGTCGACAGCCGAACCGGGGATCGCGCTCGGACTGCTGGCGACCGGCCTCGGTGCGCTCGCTGTGGCGAGCGTCGTGCGACGCCGGCGAGCGCGGAACCGCTCGTGACCGCCGCCCGGACCGGCTCACGCGGTCAGCGCCCGTGCGGCACAGAACTCCCTGCAGAAGCTCAGCCGGAACGAGGAGGATGTGCGGGTGCGCAGCAAGGTCGGGGAGACCACGTTAGAACAGATCGCGTCCGAAGCGCTCGCGCTCGCGGGCGGCGGGCGGGCGCTCCTGCTGCAAATCGCTCATCCGGCCGTCGGGCGGGGAGTCGTGGAGCACAGCGACTTCGCGACGCGGGCGATGGACCGCTTCCACGGGACCATGATGTTCGTGTACGCCGCGGCGTTCGGAACACCGGAGGAGTATGCGGAGGCGCGCCGCCGAGTGAACCAGGCGCATGCTCCGGTTCACGCGCCAGCGAGCGAAGGTCAGCCCGCCTACAGCGCGTACGACGTCTCCCTCCAGCTCTGGGTCGCCGCGACGCTCCACCACACGATGATCGACCTCCACGAGTGCGTTTTCGGCCCGCTCTGCCCGGCGGAGCGGGAGCAGGTTTACCAGCAGATCCGCTCGCGCGACCGGATGCTACAGGCACATCCCGATGTGTGGCCGCGAGACTCAGCGGCCTTCGATGCGTATTGGGCGGAGTCGCTCGGCAGTCTCCGAGTGTCCGACGGCGCCCGGGCCGTCGCACGCCAGTTACTCTCCCCGAGCGATGTCCCGGCCTGGTTGCGACCGGCCCTGCCCGCCACACGTCTCCTGACGACGGGGCTGCTCCCGGCGGATGTCCGCCGACAGTTCGGCCTGCCGTGGGACGCGCGCCGGGAGCGCCGCTTCCAGCGACAGCTGCGGTGGATCGCGTCGGTCTACCCGCTTCTGCCCACCCGGCTCCGCCACCGCCCCCGCGACCTCTTCCTGCGGCGGTTGCGGGAGTCGATGGCGAACGCGTCGAACACGAGTACCCCGCCCACCCCGGAAGCGGACCGGGTGCACAGCGGCAGCGCCGGCAGCGGCGAGAGAGCCGAGAGCACCGGCAGCGGCGACAGCACCGGCGCGATGAGCGGCGACGGAAACAGGAACGCCGGCGACACGGCGAGCGGCAGCCCTCCCGACACGGACGCAGAGACCGGAACGGGCACCGGAACCAGCCGCTTGGGCACGAGCGGCTCCCTGCGGCCGGAGCGCTAAGCCGGAGCCGCGGACACGGCGCGGACACCGGCCTCGTCCGTCGAGACCCGTCCGAACGACCTCACAGTTTCTCGATCGGGGCGATCTTGATGAGGAGTTTCTTCGCGCCCGCCTTCTCGAACTGGACGTGCGCGACGCGCTTCGCTCCCTCGCCGGTCACGGTGGTCACGCGGCCCTCGCCGAAGTCGGAGTGGCGAATGCGGTCGCCCGGCGCCAGCACAAGGTCGCCGTTGTCGCGAACCTTGCCGGTGACCCGGTTCGGCCATTCCGCCTTCGGCCGCTCCGGGACGCCCGAGCCGCCGACCGGGAAACTCTCGTTCCAGCGCCCGGCCGTGCCCCCGGAGCCGAGCCCCAGACGGCGCGCGTTGAGCGCACGCGACTGCGACCCGCCACGGCCGTTCGCGGCGCCAGGCGACTGCCGCCAGTCGATCAGATCGGAGGGGATCTCTTGCAGGTAACGACTCGGCATCGCCACGGCGGTCTCGCCGAACTGCGCGCGTGTCATCGCCAGCGACAGGAACAGACGCTTCTTCGCGCGGGTGATGCCCACGTAGAACAAGCGCCGCTCCTCCGCCGGGCCGCCCGGCTCGTTCGCGGACATCCGGTGGGGAAGCAGATCCTCCTCGATGCCGGTGAGGAACACGGCATCGTATTCGAGGCCCTTGGCGGTGTGCAGCGTCATGAGTGAGACGGACCCGCTGGAGTCGTCGATCTCATCGGCTGCGGCCACGAGGGAGACCTCGGTGAGGAAGTCGACCAGCGTCCCGTCCGGGTTGTTGCGCACGAACTCGCGCGTCACGGCCACGAGCTCCTCCACGTTCTCCGCACGCGCTTCGTCCTGCGGGTCGCGGCTGTTGCGCAGCACGTCGAGGTACCCGCTGCCGTCGAGCAGGAAGGTCAGAATGTCGGGCACCGGCGCGACTCCCGCGGGATTCGCTGGGTCGGCCTTGGCGGTCGCGTCGTCCAGCAAAGCCGACAGCTGCAGGATGGCGCCGGTCACCTTGGGACCGAGCCCGAGCGAACCGGCGTCGCGCATGGCATCGCGGAACGCGATCCCGTTGTCGTCGGCATAACTGGCGAGCTGGGTCTCGGTGGCCGGTCCGATGCCGCGCTTCGGGGTGTTCAGGATGCGGCGCAGAGCGAGCATATCGGCCGGGTTGGCGACGGCGATGAGATACCCCATCGCATCCTTGATCTCCGCGCGCTCGTAGAACTTCGTGCCGCCCATGACTCTGTAGGGCAGGGCCGAACGGATGAAGATCTCCTCCAGCGCTCGCGTCTGGGCGTTGGTGCGGTAGAAGACGGCGATGTCTTTGTAGTCCATCCCGCCGGAGTGCAGCCTCTCGATCTCGTCTGCGACGAACTGCGCCTCATCGTGGCCGGAGTATCCCGTGTACCCGACGATCTTCTCGCCGTCGCCGACGGCGGTCCACAGCTTCTTGTCCTTGCGGTCGAAGTTGTTGGCGATGACGGCGTTCGCGGCGCTCAGGATGTTCTGCGTGGACCGGTAGTTCTGCTCCAGCAGGACGACCCTGGCCCCGGGGAAGTCGCGCTCGAACTCCACGATGTTGCGGATGTCCGCACCGCGGAAGGCGTAGATGGACTGGTCGGAGTCGCCGACGACGGTGAGCGACGCGCTCGGGACGACGCCGACGGCGTCCCGCAGCTTGCCGATGGCGCGGCCGTTCGCTTCCAGTTCGTCCGCGATATCGGCGGCGATCGGCATGGTCAGCTCACGGATGAGCGCGTACTGCGCGTGATTCGTGTCCTGGTACTCGTCCACCAGGATGTGCCGGAACCGGGACTGGTAGAGCGCCGCGACCTTCGGGAAGGCACGGAAGAGGAAGACCGTCTCGACGATGAGGTCATCGAAATCGAACGCATTGGCGCGCCGCAGCTCCCGTGTGTACTGGCGGAAGATCTCGACGAACATCACCTCTTTCGGGTCGCTCAGATCGGCGGTGCGGGCGAAGGTCTCGAGGTCGGTGAGTTCGTTCTTGAGCTTGGAGATCCGGCCGCCGGCGCTCGCGACGGTGACGCCGAGGGCGTCGGCGCTCAGCTCCTTGATGATGCGTTTCAGCAGCGCGCGACTGTCGCCGGAATCGTAGATGGTGAAGCTCTGGGTCTTGCCGATGGTCTCGGCCTCGCGGCGGAGGATGCGCACGCACGCCGAGTGGAACGTGGAGATCCACATCCCCTGCGCTCGCCCGCCCAGCAGCTGCTCGACGCGCTCGCGCATCTCGTTCGCCGCTTTGTTGGTGAACGTGATCGCGAGGATCTCGCTCGGCCACGCCTCCCGGCTCTCGATCAGGCCGGCGATGCGCCGGGTGAGGACGCTCGTCTTGCCGGACCCCGCTCCCGCGACGATGAGAAGCGCCTGGCCGCGATACTCCGCCGCGATGCGCTGCTGGGGGTTCAAACCGTCGAACAGCCGCTGGCTCGCATTCAGCCAGGCTGCGCCCGGAGCCCCGTCCGCATCGGCCGCGCCGGTGCCGACGGCGGACCGGCGGTCGCCCTCCCACCCGTCCAGGACGATCGGAACGGCGGAGGGGGAAGGGGCATCGGGGAGGCTCGTCATATCGCTGACGATTTTAGCCGCCTCCACCGTCATTCCGGGCGGGAGGCGTCGCTCCGGGTCACCGTCCGTCGCGAACGGCGACGGCGAGGTCGGGATGATCGGCGAAGACCCCGTCCACACCCGAGCGCAACAGGACGGTGTACAGCCGCCGCCAGTCGCCCCACTCCTCGGACCGGCCCGGCCCGCGGAACGGTTCGGGGAGCATCCCGTTCTCCGGCCGCAGTGTCCAGCAGTAGACCGAGAGGCCCGCCAAGTGTGCGAGGTCGACCAGATCGGAGGTGACCGAGCCGATGTCGGTCCCGCCCTCGTCCTCTCCGAACAGCCCGAGAGAGACAGAACCGGCGCGGAGGATGAGCTCGGTGCCGACGCTGATCCCGTCGACCCGCTCGGCCAGGGCAGGGGCGCTGCTCAGCGCGTAGAGACCGCGCGGGGCGAGGTCGCTGGAATAGCCGGGCGCGTCCGTCCCCATCGCCGCGACGCGATCGGCCGGAGCGCCGTCGGAGTCGACCAGGTAGACCCGCTTGCCGCGGAAACCGCGCTCGTACAGCCGAGTCAGCACCGTGCGCTCGAAGCTCTCCACGATGAGCCCCGGATGCTCCGACCATCCGGCGGCGGCCAGCTCGGCGGCGAACAGTTCGTCCAGCGGGAGCCCGGCAGCCTCAAAGTAGGTGGCGTGCTTGAGCTCGGCGACCATCCCGAGCTGATGCCCCGCGGCGTCGGAGGCGCGGTCGATGAGGTCGAGCAGGTCGGCGAGCCGCAGCAGCGGATACCGGTCGTCGAAGGTCGCGCTCCCCTGCCGGAGCGACGGGATGCGCTCACGCGAGCGCAGCCCCGAGAGCTCCGCCCAGGTGAAGTCCTCGGCGAACCAGCCGGTGAGCGGGACGCCGTCGACCTCCTTGGTGGTCCGGCGTGCGGCGAACTCGGGATGCTCGGCGACGTTCGTGGTGCCCGAGAGCTCGTTCTCGTGCCGGAGGACCAGAACCCCGTCCCGGGTCGCGACGATATCGGGTTCGACCGCGTCCGTGCCCAGCTCGAAAGCCAGTTCGTAGGCGGCCGCGGTGTGCTCCGGCCGATACCCCGGCGCGCCGCGGTGGCCGATGACGAGGGGGCTCCGGTGGGCAGGCATGTGGCGATCCTAGACTGCAGGCAGGGGCTGTCCCGGCAGCGCTCCCGGTGACAGAATCGTGCCGTGCCCGCATCCGGCATCTGGCGCGAACCCGCTTCTCTGCTCCCCTTGCGCTGGGGAGCCTACCGCCCGCGGCTCGTCGCCGGCATCGCGCTGATCACGATCGGCTCCGCCTGCATCCTCGCCACGACGGCCTACAGTCTGCCTTTCCTCCTGGCAGGCTCCCTCCTCCAGCCCGCCGGCTGGGCCGTTCTCCCCACCACCCTCGGACGCCGTGCGGCCGTCCCGCTCCCCGTGCTCGGATTCAGCTGGCTGATGCTCGGAGGGTCCCAGTTCGCGTGGTGCTATGCCGTTCTGCTCGCAGCGTGGCTGCTGGTGCGGATACGGCCTGTGCCGTCATACGCGGCCCTCGCGATGCCGGTGGCTACGAGTCTCGTCCTGCCGCTTGTCGTGAGCGACTACGAACAAGGCTGGATCGTCATTCTGACGATGTCGCTGGCCGTCATCGGCGCGACCTGGCTCGCCCGTCTCATCGCACGTGTGGCCGATTCATGGCAATCTGCCAGACCTCACAGAGACCAACAAGCTAAGTTTGATGGACAGGGATCCTGAGCGATCCCCCGAGCAAGCGAGGAATGCATGGCACTCACCAATCCGGCCTTCTCGAACAACCCGGCTTTCAGCACCAACGGCACGGCCGCGGCGACAGCGACCGCCGGAGGGGTGAACGCCGAGAACCTCGAGCAGCTGTACCAGGCGCCGTCCGCGACGGCCCTCGACACCGACCGCATGACCGTCGAAGACACGATTCACAAGACGGCGGCCTCGTTCGGCCTGCTGGTCGTGGGGGCGGTCGTCGGCTGGCTGGTTCCCGCTCTGGCGCTGCCGGCGGCTCTGATCGGATTCATGCTCGCGCTGGTCAACATCTTCAAGAAGAAGCCGTCGCCCGCACTCATCCTCAGCTACGCCGGTGTGCAGGGCGTCTTCGTCGGCGCGATCTCGATGATCTTCGAGACGAACTTGCCGGGCATCGTCATTCAGGCGGTCATCGGGACGATCGCGGTGGTCGGCGTGACGCTCGCGCTCTTCGCCTCGGGCAAGATCCGCGCATCGAAGAAGGCGACCAAGGTCTTCATGATCGCGATGTTCGGGTACCTGGCCTACTCGCTCATCAACGTCGTGCTGATGTGGACCGGTGTCACGAACAGCGCCTTCGACCTGAGCACCGATGTCAGGCTCTTCGGCATCCCGCTCGGCATCCTCCTCGGTGTCGTCGTCGTCATCATGGGCGCCTACTCGCTCGTGCTCGACTTCGACTTCATCCAGCGCGGCGTCCGGAACCGTGCTCCGCGCATCTACGGCTGGTCCGGCGCGTTCGGCATCATGGTCACGGTCATCTGGCTGTACCTCGAGATCCTGCGACTCCTCGCGATCTCGCGCAACTAGACGCCGCCGCGCACGAAGAGGCCCGGGATGCTTCCACAGCATCCCGGGCCTTCGTGCGCGAGGGTCTCGCCTCAGCGGGAGGTCACTCCCACTCGATCGTTCCCGGCGGCTTCGAGGTGACGTCGAGGACCACGCGGTTGACCCCGTCCACCTCGTTGGTGATGCGGTTGGAGATCTTCGCGAGCAGATCGGAGGGCAGACGGGTCCAGTCGGCGGTCATCGCGTCCTCGCTGGAGACGGGGCGCAGCACGATCGGGTGGCCGTAGGTGCGCCCGTCGCCCTGCACGCCAACCGAGCGCACGTCCGCCAGCAGCACGACGGGGCACTGCCAGATCTCACTGTCGAGACCGGCAGCGGTCAGCTCTGCGCGAACGATGGCGTCCGCGTCGCGCAGCAGGTCGAGACGCTCGCGCGTCACCTCGCCTACGATGCGGATGCCCAGCCCCGGCCCCGGGAAAGGCTGGCGGCCGACGATGACCTCGGGCAGACCGAGCTCGCGGCCGATGGCGCGGACCTCGTCTTTGAAGAGCGTGCGCAGAGGCTCCACGAGCTCGAACTGCAGGTCCTCCGGCAGGCCGCCCACATTGTGGTGGCTCTTGATGTTCGCGGCTCCCGCGCCACCGCCCGACTCCACCACATCCGGATAGAGCGTGCCCTGCACGAGGAAGCGGATCGGGTCGCCTTCGCTCGCGGCTTCGGCGATGAGATCGGCCTGAGCCCGCTCGAAAACGCGGATGAACTCGCGGCCGATGATCTTGCGCTTGGCCTCGGGGTCGCTCACGCTCTCCAGCGCGGCGAGGAACTGCTCCTCCGCGTCCACCGTGATGAGCCGGACGCCGGTCGCCGAGACGTAGTCCTCCTGGACCTGCCGCGCCTCGTCCTGGCGGAGAAGGCCGTGATCCACGAACACGCACACGAGCTGGTCGCCGATGGCCTTGTGGACGAGCGCTGCGGCGACCGCGGAGTCCACTCCGCCGGACAGGGCGCACAGCACGCGGCCGGAGCCGACCTGGGCGCGGATCGCGGCGATCTGGTCGGAGATGACATTGCCGGAGTTCCACTCGGCCGGGATGCCCGCGGCACGGTGCAGGAAGTTCTCGAGCACCGCCTGACCGTGCTCCGAGTGCTTGACCTCGGGATGCCACTGGACGCCGTAGAGCTTCCGCCCGTCGTTCGCGAACGCGGCGACCGGGGTGTCGTCCGTGGAAGCGAGGACGTCGAAGCCCTCGGGCGCCCGGGAGACCGAGTCGCCGTGCGACATCCACGCGGTCTGCTCGCCCGGCTGGCCGTCCAGCAGAAAGCCCGCTCCGCTCCCGGCGTCCGCGGAGACGCGCACCGCCGTGGAGCCGTACTCGCGATGGCCGGTCTTCGCGACCTCGCCGCCGAGCGCGGCCGCCATGACCTGAAAGCCGTAGCAGATGCCGAGCACCGGAACGCCGAGTTCGAAGATGCCCTCGTCCAGACGGGGCGCGCCCTCCTCGTAGACGCTGGACGGCCCGCCGGAGAGGATGATGCCCGCAGGGCGTTTGGCGGCGATTTCGGCAGCCGTGACGGTGTGCGGCACGATCTCGGAGTAGACGTTCGCCTCCCGCACGCGGCGGGCGATCAGCTGCGCGTACTGCGCACCGAAGTCGATGACGAGGAGGGGGCCGCTCGGGTTCGCGGAGCCGGCAGCCTCCCCACGGTCCGAGAGTGCGGGATCGGTGCTAATTTGTCGCCTCCACGAGGTTCGCGGCCCCACGGCCGGCCAGATAGGTCTTGACCTGCTTGCTGATGCGCGCCTCCACGAAGAACGAGAGGAACGGCACCACGCCGCCGAGGGCGATCATGACGAACTTCGTGAAGTTCCAGCGCATGAGGCTCCACAGGCGGAAGTCGGAGAAGAGGTACACGACGTACAGCCAGCCGTGCGCGATCAGGATGCCGGTGCTCAGGTCCACGCCCGTGGGCGCGACGGCGGTCTCGACCGGGACGAAGGCGAGCGCGCCGTAGTTGCTGAAAGCGAACAGCTGGTGACCGAGGCCGTACTTCACGATCATCTCCGCGCAGAGCAGAAGCAGCATGATGCCCGTGACGTAGGCGAAGACCTGGTAAAGCCGCAGCGCCCCGCGGATCTTCGGGACGTCTTCCGGTTTGGGGGCGAGGGGCATGGGCCTAGTCTACTTTCTCCGCGGCAGCAGCCTCCGCGGCACCGGACTGCGCATCCGGGTCCTGCGCCGCGGCGAGCCCGCGAAGCTCGTCCTCGCGTTCCTTCGCGTCTTTCACGAGCCGATACCAGAGGAAGATCGCGAAGCCCGCGAAGATGATCCACTCGGCCGCGTAGAAGACATTGAGCCAGTTGAGCTCGGTCTGGGCGATCGGCGGGGGCGAGTCGATCGCCGCCAGGCCCGCGGGCGCGGTGCGATCGACCACATACGCCGAATACACCGCCCTGCCGTCCACGCCGTGCCAGAGGTTGTAGAGCGCGCCGACACCGAGCGTGCGCATCGCGGTCGGCTTCGATCTGTCGGCGGGCACCTCGGGCTGCTCATCGGGCAAGATCCGGCCCACGATCGACTGCCGGGTCTCGGGCTGTTGCGCCAGCCGCCCGGCCGCAGCCCGGGCGGCGGCTTCGTCACTCGCCCAGCCGCGGGCCACGGCGAGCGCCGCCGTCTCGCCGCCGGGCAGCTCGACGGTCGCGTGGCTGACGACCCAGAAACCGCTCACGCCGTGGTTGAGCCGGCCGGAGAGGAGCTGTTCGTCGCCCGGGACGAACGTGCCGGTGACCTCCACAAGCTGGCCGACCGCTGCGTCCCGAATGGGGCCGCCGGGCTGAGCGACCCGCGAGAGGGGCAGAACGGTCTCGGTCGGCGCCTCGACCGCTTTGCCCGATTCGATCGCGCGCTCCAGCTGCCACTGACCGAGCCCGGCGAAACCGGCGGCGAGGGCGAGCGCGAACACCAGCGCGCCGATCCAGCGAGGGCGCAGCATCGTCTTGAGGAGGGTGGTCCCGCCCGGAGACGCCAAGCGGGCCGGAGTGGTTTCGATGGGTCAGCCCCGCTTTCGGTCGCCGGTGGTGTCGTTCTGAGGTCCGGCCTGCTGCTGCATGGCCTGCTCGACGAGCCGGTCGACGGCCCGGCGGGTCTCCTCCGCGTTCGCTCCGGCGCTGTTCTCCTCGCGGCGGTTGTCGGAGTCGAGGTCGGCGGTCGCCGCCTCGACAAGCGCGATCTCCTCGTCGAGCATCGGATGGCGAGGCTTGCGCCGGCCGCGCCGCCGGGGCTTGCCGGTCCGCAGGACCACGGCACCGATCCTCTCGGAGTTGGCTGCGAGCACCGGGCCGAGGACGGCTATGATGAGCACATAGAGCCCCGCGAACGGCTGGATGCGCGCGTCGAGCCCCGCACTGATCGACAGGGTCGCGAGGATGAACGCGAACTCTCCGCGGTTCTGGAGGATGACCGTGGTGTTGATGCCGGCCTGTGCGTCCATCCGATTGATCCACGCGACGACCTGACCGGCCAGGATGTTGAGCGCGATCGTCATCGCGACGGCGATGAGCACCGGTCCGAGTACCTCGGGGAACTTCGCCGGGTCGAGTTCGAGCCCGAAGTTGAGGAAGAAGAAGGCGGCAAAAACATCTCGGAGCGGGATGGCGATGTGCTCGATCTTGTTCCGGTGCTTCGTCGCGCCGAGCACGAGGCCGATGAGAAAAGCGCCGATCGCGTCGGTCACGCCCAGGATCTCGCCGATGCCCGCGAAGAGCACGGCGAGCCCGAAGAACAGGATGGTGAACAGCTCATCGTCTTTCGTCCGGAAGAGCCGGGAGAACACCTTCCCGCCCCACCGGGCCAGCGTGAACATCACCACGAGAAAGGTGAAGGCGATCGCCAGCTTCCCGACCACCGGCCAGAGCGCCGTCTCCCCGCTGAGCACCACCGAGACGATCGCCAGGTAGATCGCGATGAAGATGTCCTCCACCACGGTCACGCCGAGGATCATCGGCGTCTCCCGATTGGCCAGACGGCGCAGCTCGATGAGCAGCTTCGTGACGATCGCCGACGAGGAGGTGGCCGTCATCCCAGCGATGACCAGCGCCTCCCGCGTGCCCCAGCTGACCCAGAAGCCGAACGCGAGCCCGACGCCCATATTGATGAGGATGTAGGAGCCGCCGGAGATGATGAGCTTGCCGAAATTGCCGAAGAACTCGTCCTGGTCGAACTCCAGCCCCAGATTGAACAGCAGCAGGATGAGCCCGAACACCGCGATGAGCTCGATGTAGCGGCTCTCGAAATCGAGGGGAACCACCCGGTGCGCGGGCTCGCCAGCAGCCCGACGATCATGTAGATGGGGATCGCGGGGAGACCCACCAGCTTGCCGAGGCGTCCCAGCGCATAGGCGACGAGCAGCAGGAGGCCCAGAATGATGAGGTCTTCGCCGAGATGCATGGATCAGCCTCCGGGCGGAGCGTCGGCGGCGGCCCGGAGGGCGGTCTCGCCTGTCCGGAAGAGTGCGAAGGCCTTGGCGACCTTCTCCGGCGTCCCGGCGACGACGAGGGTGTCGCCCGGGAAGACCTTGAAGTCGGGCGCGGGCGCGGGGCTGGCCGAGTCCCCGCGCACGACGGCGACGACGGTGAGGCCGACGACACCGCGATCGCCGGGAGCGCCGAGCTGCTGCCCGGCGATGTAGTCCTCGTAGTCGACGGTGAACCAGTCGATGCTGAGCCCCGGGATCTGGTCGAGGGCGGTCAGCGATTCGGTGATCTGCGTGCCGCCGAGCAGTTCGGCCAGTGTGTGCGCCTCGTCCTCGTTCAGGCGCAACGAGACCTTCGTCACATCGGAGCCGTCTTCGTAGTCCGAGAACGTGATCAAGTCGCTGTGCCCGGACCGGTGCGCGATCACGCCCACCTTGCCGCCGTCATCCGTCACAAAGGTGTGCAACACCCCGACCCCGGGCAGTTTGACCCGTCGAACGTCAACCATTTCCCTGTCTCCATCCGTCGCGGGCACTGGGTTCCAGCCTACCGGAGGCACGGAACGTCCACGGAGACAGCGATCCGCCAGGGGGAGCGCGCGGTGAGGCCGCCCGTCGAGCGGCTACCCCTTAGGCTCCTTGGGCGTCCGCGGCGCTGCTGCCGTCCGGGACGCTGCTGCCGTCCGCGGCGCTTTCGCCGCGGACCCGGTCTCGGCCGCGGCGTCCACCGCCACGATGTCCGGCGCTTCGAGCCGCACGCGGTCGGCGGATTCGTCATCGGGCTGAAGCTGGCTCTCGCGTTCGGCGGCGACGCGCAGCAGGTAGGTCTGCACCTCGCGTTCTTCGCGGGCCCTGTCCCAGCCGAGCACCCTGGCCATCAGGGATGCGGCGACGGGCGCCGCCGAGGCGCCGCGGTCCCAGGCTTCGATGGAGATACGGGTGCGGCGGGCGAGGACGTCTTCGAGGTGCAGGGCGCCCTCGTGGGAGGCGGCGTAGACGACCTCGGCGGCCACGTAGTCGTCGGCGCCCGGGAGCGGTTCGGCGAGCGCCGGGTCTTCGCGGATGAGCGCCAGGATGTCGCCGGTCATCGTCCCATAGCGGTTGAGGAAGCGCTCGATGCGGGCGGGATGGAGGCCGCTCTCCCGCGCGATGCGGCCGCGGCTGTTCCAGGCGGCCTGGTAGCCTTCGGCTCCGACGAGCGCGATCTCCATTGTGGCGCTGGCCGGGATCTTGCCGTCGAGCGCGTCCACGGCGGCGTCGATCGCGTCCTTCGCCATCACACGGTAGGTCGTCCACTTGCCGCCCGCGATCACGACGAGCCCGGGCACGGAATGCGCCACGAGGTGCTCGCGGGAGAGTTTCGAGGTCTCCTCCGACTCTCCCGCCAGAAGCGGGCGGAGGCCGGCGTAGACACCCTCCACGTCCTCGCGGGTGAGGGGGACGTTGAGCACTTCGTTGACGTGGGCCAGCAAGTAGTCGATGTCGGCCGCGGTCGCCGCCGGGTGGGCCTTGTCGAGGTTCCAGTCGGTGTCGGTCGTGCCGATGAGCCAGTGCCGGCCCCACGGGATCACGAACAGCACGCTCTTCTCGGTGCGCAGCAGCAGACCCATCTTCGACTGGAAGCGGTCGCGCGGAACGACGAGGTGGATGCCCTTCGAGGCGCGCACCTTGAACTGACCGCGCTCCCCCACCATCGCCTGGGTGTCGTCCGTCCAGACGCCGGTCGCGTTCACGACCTGCTTGGCGCGGATCTCGAACCGTTCGTCCGTCTCCAGATCGCGCGCCCGCACGCCGACGACGCGCTCGCCGACCTTGACGAAGCCCTCGACCCGGACGCGGGCGGCGACCCGGGCGCCGTAGTGCGCCGCGGTGCGGGCGAGGGTGGCCACGTAGCGGGCGTCGTCGACCTGCGCGTCGTAATAGGTGATGCCGCCCACCAGGGCGTTCGGCGTCAGGCTCGGGATGGCTCTGAGCACCTGGCGTCGGCTGAGGTGGCGGTGGTGCGGGACTCCCGGCGGGCGCAGACCGGTGTAGGAGAAGATGTCGTACAGCATCATCCCGGCGCCGATGTAGAAGCGCTCCCACACTCGCTTGTGCAGCGGGTACAGGAACCGCACCGGCTTCACGAGGTGGGGCGCGATCCGCTGGAGCAGCAGACCGCGCTCGATGAGCGCCTCGCGCACGAGGCCGAAGTCCAGCTGCTCCAGGTACCGGATGCCGCCGTGGACGAGCTTGGACGACCGGCTGGAGGTGCCCGAAGCGAAGTCGCGCGCCTCCACCAGCCCCACGCTCAGACCGCGGGTGACGGCGTCCACCGCGCTGCCGGTGCCGACGATGCCGCCGCCCACGACCAGGATGTCGAGTTCGGTGTCCTTCAGCGCCGCGATCGCGGCGGCCCGTTCGGCGGGGCCGAGTCGCGATGGAGCGGACACAGCCGAGGACTGCGCTGAGTTGGACGGGGATGTTGTCGCCATCGTGCTCTCCCTCCCCGGCCGCGAGGGGCCGGAACCTAGTGCGATTGGTAGGGCGCGACGACCACTTCGACGCGCTGGAACTCCTTCAGATCCGAGTATCCCGTCGTCGCCATGCTGCGGCGCAATGCTCCCACGAGATTCGCAGTCCCCTCGGCCACCGGTGCGGGACCGTAGAGGATCTCCTCGAGCGGGGCGACATGCCCGACCTGGACGCGGGTGCCGCGCGGCAGGTGCGGGTGGTGCGCCTCGGCGCCCCAGTGCCAGCCGCCGCCGGGCGCATCGGTGGCGCGGGCGAGCGTCGAGCCGAGCATCACGGCGTCGGCCCCGCAGGCGATCGCCTTGACGATGTCGCCAGAGCTGCCGAGGCCGCCGTCGGCGATGACATGCACATAGCGGCCGCCCGACTCGTCCATGTAGTCGCGGCGGGCGCCGGCGACATCGGCGACGGCGGTGGCCATCGGCGCGTGGATGCCGAGGGTCGAGCGGGTCGTGGAGGCCGCGCCGCCGCCGAAGCCGACGAGCACACCGGCCGCTCCGGTGCGCATCAGATGCAGCGCCGCCGTGTAGGTGGCGGCCCCGCCGACGATGACCGGCACATCCAGTTCGTAGATGAACTTCTTCAAGTTCAGCAGCTCGGCGTTCTTCGAGACATGCTCGGCCGAGACGGTGGTGCCGCGGATCACGAACAGGTCGACGCCGGCCTCGACGACCGTCTGGTAAAGCTCCTGCGTGCGCTGCGGCGAGAGCGCGCCCGCGACGGTGACGCCGCCCGCGCGGATCTCCGCCAGGCGCTTCGTCACCAGCTCGGGCCGGATGGGCGCGGAGTAGATCTCCTGCATCCGACGGGTGGCCTTCCCCGCGGACAGCTCGCGGATCTCGGCGAGCAGCGGCTCCGGGTCCTCGTAGCGGGTCCAGAGGCCCTCGAGGTCGAGCACGCCCAGACCGCCGAGCCTGCCCATCGCGATCGCCGTCGCCGGGGAGACCACCGAGTCCATCGGGGCGGCCAGGAAGGGCACGGAGAACTGGTAGGCGTCGATCGTCCAGGAGACCGAGACGTCCTCCGGGTCACGGGTGCGACGGCTGGGCACCACAGCGACGTCGTCGAAGGCGTAAACGCGGCGTGCGCGCTTGGCGCGCCCGATCTCGATCTCCATACTCACGCGTTCAGTCTAGACACCCGGGGTGCTGGGAAATCTCGTGGCGTCCGGCGAGGTCGTCGTTCCCGGCTCGAGGAGATCGCGGTGTGGCGAGAGGATCGTCGCGAGCGCGGCCGTGAGCGCGCCGCGTGCCTCCGCGTCGCCGATCGTCGCGGCGCAGTCGCCGAACTGCGCGTGATCCATCCCGGGGATCTCCACAAAGGTCGCGTCCGGCGGGAGCAGGTGCGCGGCGGCGGCGATCTTCCCCGGAGTGCTGAGGCAGTCATTCGAGCCGCCGAGAGAGAGGACGCGCAGGGAGGTCGCCGAGACATCGTTCGCGCAGTAGCTGCCGAAGAGGACGAGTCCCTCCACCCCCGGCGTCTCCGCGAGCTGGCAGGCGCGCACCCCGCCGAGCGAGTGCCCGCCGACATTCCAGTGGCTCATCCCCGGAGCCGCCTCCGTGAAAGCGGAGAGGGGGCGCTGGTCGAAGAAGGCGAGGTTCAGCGTCGGCTTGGCGACGACCACCGTGACGCCCGTCTCCGCTACGACGCCGGAGAGCTTGAAGAGGTAGGCGTACGGATCGACACGGGCGCCGGGGATGAACACGAGTCCGGTTCCCGACGGCGCACTGGCCGGGCTGAGGACGACCGAGCCGCCGGCGTCCCGGACGCTCACCGCCGGGTCGCGCCACACCTCCAGCGCCGCCGAACGCGTGCCCATCATCGGAGTGGACGCCCAGGCGAGGAACCCGACGACGATGAGCGCGAAGACGGCCACGAGGGCGACGAGGACGTGCGTAAGGCGCTTCAGGGGAGACAGTGTCCGCATCCCACCAGCGTAGAGGCCGCCGCTCCCGGGACGGGAACGGCGGCTTCCGGACGCGCGCGGTGTCAGCGCCGGTAGTTCGGGGCCTCCACGACCATCTGGATGTCGTGCGGGTGCGACTCTTTCAGCCCGGCCGCGGTGATGCGGACGAACCGGCCGCGCTCCTTGAGCTCCGGGATGCTGCGCGCGCCGACGTAGAACATCGACTGCCGCAGGCCGCCGACCAGCTGGTAGGCGACCGCGCCGAGCGGACCGCGGAACGGGACCTGCCCCTCGATGCCCTCGGCGATCAGCTGCTCGTCGCCCGGGACGTCCGCCTGGAAGTAGCGATCGCGCGAGTACGAGGTCTTCTTGCCGCGCGTCTGCAACGCACCGAGAGACCCCATCCCACGGTAGTTCTTGAACTGCTTGCCGCCGACGAACACCAGCTCGCCCGGAGACTCGGAGGTGCCCGCCAGCAGGGAGCCGAGCATCACACTGTCCGCGCCGGCCACGAGGGCCTTCGCGATGTCACCCGAGTACTGGAGCCCGCCGTCGGCGATGACCGGGACACCGGCCTCTCGCGCCGCCCTCGACGCCTCGTAGACCGCTGTCACCTGCGGGACGCCGACGCCCGCGACCACGCGGGTGGTGCAGATGGAGCCGGGGCCGACGCCGACCTTGATCGCGTCCGCCCCCGCGTCCACAAGGGCTTGCGCCCCCGAACGGGTCGCCACATTGCCGCCGATGACGTCGACGTGCGCGGCGCGCGGCTCGTTCTTGAGCCGGCGGACCATGTCGAGCACCCCGGCAGAGTCGCCGTTCGCGGTGTCGACCACGATCACGTCCACATCGGCGTCGACGAGGGTCATAGCGCGTTCCCACGCATCGCCGAAGAAACCGATCGCCGCGCCGATGCGCAGGCGGCCGTCGTCGTCCTTGGTGGCGTTGGGGTACTTCTCGCTCTTGTCGAAGTCTTTGACGGTGATGAGGCCGCGGAGCTTGCCGTCGGCGTCCACCAGCGGGAGCTTCTCGATCTTGCGTTCGGCGAAGATGGCGACCGCGGCGTCCGGGTCGATGCCCACCGGAGCGGTGATCAGCGGCTGGCGGGTCATCACCTCGCGCACCAGAGCGGTCGAGCGGTCGGACGGCGACACGAACCGCATGTCGCGATTGGTGATGATGCCCACGAGCGTGCCGTCGCCCTCCACGACGGGGAGGCCGGAGACGCGGAACTGGCCGCAGAGCTGGTCGACTTCCTCGACCGTCGCCTCGGCGGTGGTGGTCACGGGGTTCGTGATCATGCCCGACTCGGAGCGCTTGACCTTGTCGACCTGGGTCGCCTGATCGTCGATCGAGAGATTGCGGTGGATGATGCCGATGCCGCCGTGACGCGCCATCGCCACGCCCATCCGCGCCTCGGTCACTGTGTCCATCGCGCTGGACAGCAGGGGTGAGGCCATGCGGACCCGCCTGGTCAAGAACGTCGACGTGTCCGCCTCGCTCGGGATGACGTCGGTGTGCCCGGGAAGGAGCATGACATCGTCGTAGGTCAAACCGATGAAGCCGAACGGATCCGCCTGATCCATTTCACCCCTATTCCGTGGTGCGCGAGAGTGGATGTCTCATCGTAACGTCAGAAGCTGGGCGAAGATTCCGGCTCGCAGTCCGGCTCACTCGATCGTCGCCCTGTCCCGCGCGGCCTGCCGGCGGCTCTGGCGCGCAGCGACGACGAGGCCGGCCTCAGGATGAGCAGCGCCGACCAGGCCCTCAGCAGGAGGGTCCAGAGAGGCCCGGGGACGGCGAAGGCCCGGATGCGCGGAGCATCCGGGCCTTCGCGACGAGAGAGGAACGTCAGCGAACGACGACCGCGAGCACGTCGCGGGCCGAGAGGACGAGGTAATCCTCGACGCCCAGCTTGACCTCGGTTCCGCCGTACTTGGAGTAGATCACCTTGTCGCCGACGGCGACATCGAGCGGGACGCGGTTGCCGTTGTCGTCGATGCGACCGGGCCCGACGGCGACGACCTCGCCCTCCTGGGGCTTCTCCTTGGCGGTGTCCGGGATGACCAGACCGGAGGCGGTTGTCTGCTCCGCCTCGACCTGCTTGATGACGATGCGATCTTCGAGCGGCTTGATGGAGACCGACACGGTTGACCTCTTTCTTGTACCTAAGGCTTGGGTTAGCACCCTCGCAGCGAGAGTGCTAAGGACGAGTCTAGGGGGTGCGTTAGCAGTCACGCAACGTGAGTGCCAAACGGTAGCGTGAGGACTATGGACCGGTCCGAACTCGTCGAGCTGCTGAGCCCCGAGGGGCTGCGGCTGCTCGACGCCCTCCCGCCCGCCCGGACCGAGGAGGACGTGCTGCGGACGGTCACCGCCCTCCGCAGAGCCAGCCACTCCCCCGGGCTCGTCGCGGCCGTGCTGACGCAGGGGAAGCTGCGCCGGAAGGCCGCGGCCAAATTCGGCGAGTTCGCAGACAGGATGCTGTTCACCGAAGCCGGGCTGGAGCAGGCGACCCGCCTGCCGGTCGCGGCGCAGCACGCCGGACGGTTCCGTGCGGCGGGCCTCGGCACGGTGGCGGACCTCGGCTGCGGGATCGGCGGCGACGCTCTCGCGATCGCGGCCCTGGAGATCGAGGTCACGGCGGTCGAGGCCGACGAGGTGACCGCCGCCATCGCCGCGTTCAACCTGGCGCCCTTCCCGTCCGCGACCGTTCGGCACGGCCGCGCCGAAGACGCCGATCTGCGCGGGGCCGGCGCGGTCTACCTCGACCCCGCCCGGCGGACGGCCGGGCACACGCAGACCGAGCGCCTGACCAACCCCGGCGACTACACGCCATCGCTGGGGTTCGCCTACGAACTGGCGACCACCCGCCCGGTCGGGCTGAAACTCGGACCGGGGTTCGACCGCGACCGCATCCCCTCGGCGGCGGAGGCGCAGTGGGTGTCCGCCGCCGGCCAGGCGGTCGAGCTGGGACTGTGGTTCGGCGCGCTGGCCCGCCCCGGCATCCGGCGCGCGGCGCTCGTGCTGCGCGGCGACAAGACGCACGAACTGACGGCGGCGGCCGACAGCGAGGACGCCGGGACGGGCGACCTCGGCGAGTACCTCTACGAGCCGGACGGCACGGTCATCCGAGCCCGGCTCATCGGAGACCTGGCACGGAGTCTGGGCGGCCGGATGCTCGCCGATGGAATCGCATACATCACCGGCGACGAGCGGCACGAGACCCCGTTCGCCGCCGGGTTCCGCATCCAGGAGCAGCTACCCTACGCGGAACGCGACCTCAAACGCGCGCTCCGCAAGCGGGGGATCGGAACCCTCGAAATCAAAAAGCGCGGCGTGGATGTGGACCCCGCCGCGCTCCGGAAGCGGCTCGGACTCGCGGGCGACCGCTCGGCGACCCTGGTCCTCACCAGGATCGCCGGACGGCACACTGCGCTGCTGGCCGAGCGGCTCTGAACGCCCGCTGGCCGGGCTCAGTACGTGCTGTAGCTGGACAAGCTCGCGAAGAAGATGGCGAGGGCGATCCAGAAGACGATCGCGATGAACACCGAAACGAAGCCCAGGATGATTCCCGTCAGCCAGAAGCCGCGAGCCTGCGGCTCCTTGGTGCGGCCGAGGAAACCGAGCACGATCGCGACGACCCCGAACAGGAATCCGATGCCCCAGGCGAACGTGAGCACGATGCCGACGATGCCCCCGACGAGCGACAGGATGCTGAGGATCGGCGATTTGGCGGCCGGCGCGCCGTAGGGCTGCGCGTAGTCGGGGGCGGGCTGGCCGTACGGCTGTTGCGGCTGGCCATACGGCTGCTGCGCGTAGCCCGGAGCCGGCGGCGGCACCGGCGCGCTGGCCGGGGCGACCGGCGGCGCGGGCGGAACATCGACCGCGGGAGCAGAAGGGGCCAGAGGGATGTCGCCGGCGGACGCGGGCGGGGCCGGTGGAACCGGCGGAGCAGCGGCGGGCGGGACGGCCCCCTCGGTCGCTTCGGGCTCGGTCGGTCCGGCGTGTGCGTTCGGGTCGGTCATGGTTGCCCATCTCCTTGCGTGTAACGTCTAGCTGAGAAAATGCTGTACACATCTATGCTCGCAGCGCAGCACCGGTGTGTCAACGGAGCGCCCGGCGCGTCTGGGCCTCCGCCTCAAACCACCTGGATATCGGTGACCGGCAGCGTCGAGTCGGCCCCGAAGCCGAGCCCGCTCGGCTCGTGCCCGGCCATGATGAGCTGAGCGCCGAGAGCGGCGATCATCGCGCCGTTGTCGGTGCAGAGCGAGAGCGCGGGGATGCGCAGCTCCACCCCCACCGCTGCGGCCCGCTCCGCCGCGAGCTGCCGCACGCGCGCGTTGGCCACGACGCCGCCGCCGAGCAGCAGCCGGGGGACGCCATGGTCGAGGCACGCGGCGATGGCCTTCGTGAGCAGCACATCCGCCACCGCCTCGCGGAAGGACGCGGCGACGTCGGCGACAGGGACCTCCTCTCCGGCGTCCTGCCGCTTCTCGACCCAGCGCGCGACGGCGGTCTTCACCCCCGAGAACGAGAAGTCGTAGCGATGCCGTTCGAGGTACTGCGGCTTCGTGAGCCCGCGCGGGAACCGGATGGCGCGGGGATCGCCCGCGGCGGCGACGCGATCGATCTGCGGTCCGCCCGGGTAGGGCAGGCCCAGGAGCCGGGCGACCTTGTCGAACGCCTCCCCCGCCGCGTCGTCGATCGTCTCGCCCAGCAGCTCGACATCGGAGACGAGGTCGCGCACGAGCAGCAGCGAGGTGTGCCCGCCGGAGACCAGCAACGCGACAGTCGGCAGCTCCACGGGATGCCCGTGCCCGCCGTCCGCGTCCAGCAGATCCGCGCCGACATGGCCGACGAGGTGGTTCACGGCGTACAGCGGTTTGCCGAGGGAGAGCGCGAGCGCCTTCGCAGCGCCGACGCCGACCATGAGCGCCCCGGAGAGACCCGGCCCGCTCGTCACGGCCACGGCGTCCACGGCGGCCAGGTCGACGCCGGCGTCGGCCACGGCGGTCCGGAGCGTCGGGGGCAGTGCTTCGAGGTGGGCGCGGGCCGCGACCTCGGGCACGACGCCGCCGTAACGCGCGTGCTCCTCCATCGAAGACGCGATCACATTGGCGAGCAGCGTGGTGCCACGGACGATGCCGATGCCGGTCTCGTCGCAGGAGGTCTCGATGCCGAGGACGAGAGGGCCGTCCTCCGTCGGCGCTGTGCGGTTCATGCCGGGGCGGTCTCCGTGCTCGGGACGGTCAGCCGCATCACGATCGCGTCCACCCCGTCCGGCTGGTAGTACTGCGGGCGCACACCGATCTCCTCGAAGCCGAGTTCGAGGTAGAGGGATCGCGCGCCGGGATTGTCGGCCCGGACCTCGAGGAAGACCTTGCGTGCGCCGCGCTTGCGCGCCTCGCCGATCAGGGCCAGCAGGAGCGTGCGGCCGAGACCGCGCCGGCGGGCGCGGGGCGCCACCGCGACGGTCTGGATATCGCCCTCGCCCGAGCCGCGCGGCGCGAGCAGCCCGGCGTAGGCGTCGATGCGGGCGGGCTCGCCGGGCGGGAAGGCGACGAGGTAGTGCCTGTGCTCGCCGGTCACCTCCGCGAGCATGGTGTACTCGGACCACGCATCGGAGACGAATGTGCCGCGTTCCAACTCCATGATCGCCGGCACATCCTCCATACCGGCGCGACGCAGCTGCCAGGTCACGCGGTCACCCGCTTCGTGCCCGCGGACGGGGTGACATCGGGCGAGCGCAGATAGAGGGGCTCATCGGCGTCGAATGGGAGAGCGTCCGCGAGGCGCAGCTCTGCCAGCATCCCGAGCCGGCCGGCCGAGACCGCCCCGGCGTCGAACCGCGGGATCCCGGGATGCGGGAGCGCGTCGGGCTTGCCGAGCCCCGGGCCGTCGAAGCGCACCGGGAGCCCGGACGCCCCCACACCGGAATACGCTGTCCAGTAGCGCTCGCGGCGGCGTGCGTCGGTGACCACGAGCAGCGGTCCCTCGTGACCGGCGCCGTAACGCTCGAAGGCCACCGCGTCGTGGCTGACGACGGGGAGGAACGCCCGGCCGAGGCCGAAGGCGAACGCTTTGGCCGCGGCGATGCCGACCCGGAGGCCGGTGAACGGCCCGGGCCCCATGCCGGCCACGACGCAGGAGAGCGCGGCCGGGGCGATGCCCGCGGTGTCCAGGGCAGCCGAGACGAGGACGCCGACGACCTCGGCGTGCCGCCTGGTGTCGGTCTCCACGACATCGGCGAGCACACCGTCCCGATCGACCACCGCGACGCTCGTGCCGGCGGAGGTGTCGATGGCGAGCAGCATAGGACCAGCCTAGGCAGGATCGGACCAGCGCGGACCGAATCCGGTCAGGGTGACGGTGCGCGGTTCGTCGGCGTCCAGCGCGGGATCGCCGTCGCCCGGCCCGTCGGCGCGCGCGCCGGTGGGCCGCTCGATGACGACTTCCAGCCACGACTCGGCCACACCGTCCAGCATCCCGTTCCCCCACTCGACCACCACGATCGAGTGCGCGAAGTCGAGGTCGAGGTCGTCCAGCTCCAGGGCGCTGCCGAGCCGGTAGGCGTCGACATGCACGAGCGGCGCGCCGCCGACGAGGCTCGGGTGGGTCCGGGCGAGCACGAAAGTGGGGCTCGTCACCGGCCCGCGCACACCCAGGCCCTCGCCGAGGCCGCGGGTGAGGGTCGTCTTGCCGGCGCCGAGCGGCCCGGTGAGCACGACGAGATCGCCCGCACGCAGCGTCCCAGCGAGTTCGCGGCCGAGCTCGTGCATGGCCGCGCTGGTCGGGACGACACGAGGGCCCAGCACACGGCCGCTCACGCCGGGCCGCCGCGGAACGTGCGGCGGAGCCGGCCGCCCAGGCGCGTGACGATCTCGTAGGTGATCGTGTCGGCGGCCGCCGCCCAGTCGTCCGCACCGGGGACGCCGAAGGCCGGATCGCCGAACAACACGACCTCATCGCCGACGGCCACCGGCGCGTCGCCGACATCCACGACGAACTGATCCATCGCGATGCGCCCGGAGACGCGGAAGCGCTCGCCGCCGATCGACACCGGGCCGCGGCTGGAAGCGTGACGCGGGAGGCCGTCGCCGTAGCCGACGGGGACAAGCGCGAGCGTGGTCTCGCGCTCGGTGCGGTACGTGTAGTCGTAGGACACGCCCTTCCCGGCAGGAACGCGGCGGACGGCGGCGACGCGCGCCCGCAGCGTCAGCGCCGGGCGCAGCCCGAGCTCGGCGGCGGAGGCGGCGCCGAAAGGGCTGAGGCCGTAGATCGCGAGACCGAGCCGGACCAGGGTGAACCGCGACTCCGGCAGGCTGACCGCAGCCGCGCTCGCGGCGATGTGCCGCAGCTCCGGCGCGAGTCCGGCGGCCTCGGCGCGGGCGAGGCCGCGCTCGTAGGCTGCGATGGCGACGCGGTCCTCCGCGGGCGAAGCGTTGGAGAGGTGGCTGAAGACGCCGCGGACCACAATCCGCCCGTTTCTCTCGAGCTCGCGCGCGCGGGCGAACACAGCCTCCCACTGCTCCTCGGGGAGGCCGTTGCGGCTGAGCCCGGTCTCCAGCTTGAGCTGGACGAAGGCGGGGCCGCCGCCGGCCGCTGCCGCCGCCTCCAGGTGGGCGAGCGAGGAGACCCCGATGTCCACTCCGGCCGCGACGGCCGCGACGAAGTCCTCGTCCGGGTCGTGGAGCCACGCGAGCATGGGCGCATCGATCCCGGCGGCCCGCAGCTGCGACGCCTCGGAGAGATCGGCCACACCAAGCCAGTCCGCGCCCCCGGCGAGCGCGGCGCGAGCGGACTCGACGGCCCCGTGGCCGTAGGCGTCCGCCTTCACGACCGCCATCAGGTGGGCAGTCCCGGCCTTCTCGCGCAGGCGCGCGACATTCGCGCTCACCGCGTCGAGGTCGACGACGAGCTCGCGGAAGGGAGCGCTCACGAGTCCCGCTCCAGCACCACGAACGCTGTCGCGATCCCGGCGTCGTGCGACATCGACACATGGATGTGCGCGATGCCTCGCTCGAGAACCTGGCGCTCGACCACATTGCGCAGCACGAAAGCGGGGTTCCTCTCCTCGTCGGACACGATCTCCAGGTCGTGCCAGCGCACGCCCTCGGAGCCGCCCAGCGCTTTGATGAGCGCCTCTTTGGCCGCGAACCGCGCAGCCAGAGAGTGAACGGGCAGCCCACGCTCGGCCTCAGTGAAGAGGCGGTCCCGGAGCGCCGGTGTGCGGGCCAGCGAACGCTCGAAGCGTGCGAGGTCCACGACGTCGACGCCGATGCCGGCGATCACGGCGGCTACTCGACCGTGACCGACTTGGCCAGATTGCGCGGCTGGTCGACGTCGAGGCCTTTGGCGGCCGCGAGCTCCATGGCGAAGATCTGCAGCGGGATGACGCTCAGCAGCGGCTCGAACAGCGGGGCGGCGAGCGGAATCCGGATGACCTCGTCGGCGAAGGGCAGCACGGCGGCGTCCCCCGCCTCAGCGATCGCGATGACGCGGGCGCCGCGGGCCCGGATCTCCTGGATGTTCGAGACGACTTTCTTGTGCAGCTCGTCCGACCAGCGCGGCGAGGGCACGACGACGAACACCGGCTGACCGGGCTCGATCAGCGCGATCGGGCCGTGCTTCAGCTCGCCTGCCGCAAAGCCCTCGGCGTGGATGTACGCGAGCTCTTTGAGCTTGAGCGCCCCCTCCAGGGCGATCGGGTAGCCGACGTGGCGGCCGAGGAACAGCACCGAGCGGGTGTCGGACATCCAGTGTGCGAGCTGGGCGATGGTGTCCTTCGACTCCAGCACGGCCCCGATCTTTGCCGGCACGGCGATGAGCTCGGCCACCGCGTCCCGCTGCTGCGCGGCGCTCAGGGTGCCGCGCACGCGCGCGAGGGAGAGGCCGAACAGATACAGCGCGGCGATCTGCGCGACGAAAGCTTTGGTCGAGGCGACGGCGACCTCCGGACCGGCATGCGTGTACAGCGCCGCGTCCGACTCGCGCGGGATGGTCGCGCCCTGGGTGTTGCAGACCGAGATCGCCTTGGCCCCGGCCTCGCGGGCGTACTTGACGGCCATCAGGGTGTCCATCGTCTCGCCCGACTGGCTGATCGAGACGATCAGCGTTCCGTCGGAGATGACCGGCTCTCGGTAGCGGAACTCGTGGCTGAGCTCGACGGTGACCGGGACGCGCGCCCATTTCTCGATGGCATAGCTGCCCACCAGCCCCGCGTAAGCGGCGGTGCCGCAGGCCACGATCGTGATCCGGTCGATGGCGAGGAAGAACTCGTCTCCCAGAGCGTCCAGTTCCGGGATGTGGACGGCGCCATCGGCCGCACGGCCACGCAGGGTGTTGGCGACGGCATCCGGCTCCTCGGCGATCTCCTTCGCCATGAACGACGGCCAGCCGCCCTTCTCCGCCGCCGTCGCGTCCCACGCCACGTCGAACGGCTCGACCTCGACCGGAGCGCCGGCGAAGTCGGTGACCGTCACCTGCTCCGGCGTGATGGTCACGATCTGGTCCTGGCCGATCGCGAGCGCCCGCTGCGTGTGCTCCACGAACGCAGCCACATCGGAGCCGAGGAAGTTCTCCCCCTCGCCGAGACCGATGACCAGCGGCGAGTTGCGGCGAGCGCCCACGACGACGTGCGGCTGGTCCTGGTGCAGCGCGAGCAGGGTGAAGGCGCCCTCCAGCCGCGACACGACGCGCTGGAACGCCTCGCTGAGGCTGCCGGCGGCGCGGTACTCGCGACCGAGCAGCATGGCCGCGACCTCGGTGTCGGTCTCCGACTCGAAGGCGAATCCCTCGGCGAGCAGCTCGTCCCTGAGCGTCGCGAAGTTCTCGATGATGCCATTGTGGATGACGGCCAGACGGCCGTCATCGCCCAGGTGCGGATGGGCGTTCCGGTCCGTGGGGCCGCCGTGCGTCGCCCAGCGGGTGTGGCCGATACCGGTTCCGCCGTCGGGGACCGGGTGCTGCCGCAGCTCGTCAGTGAGCGCGGCCAGCTTGCCGGCTTTCTTCGCTGTGGCGAGGCTGCCGTCGGGGGCGATCACGGCGATGCCGGCGGAGTCGTACCCGCGGTACTCCAGCCGCTTCAGCCCGCCGAGCAGCACCTCGAGGCTCTTGTCCGTGCCGACGTATCCCACGATTCCACACATGGGCCCGATTCTAACCCGGGGCAGACCGTAGACTTGTTCTTTGATGGCTGAGAACGGCGCCGCTCGCGGCGGAACGATGACCGGCGGCGACTCGAGCACCCCTTTCGTGGAGCTGGGCCGTGCGGATTGGGCAGAGCTCGCCCAGAGCACCCGGCTCCCCCTCCAGGAAGCCGAGATCGTGCAGTTGCGCGGTCTCGGCGATCCGCTGGACATGCGCGAGGTGGAGGAGGTCTACCTTCCGCTCAGCCGGCTGCTCAATCTCTATGTGGGCGGAGCCTGTCAGCTCCACCGGGTCACCAGCGACTTCCTCGGGGAGCGAGCGCAGGCGACCCCGTTCGTGATCGGCGTCGCCGGCTCCGTCGCGGTCGGCAAGTCGACGATCGCCCGCCTGCTGCGCGAGCTGCTGTCGCGCTGGGACGACACCCCACGCGTCGAGCTGGTCACCACCGACGGCTTCCTGCTGCCGAACGCCGAGCTGGAACGCCGCGGCCTGATGCAGCGCAAGGGATTCCCGGAGTCCTACGACCGCCGCGCTCTGCTGCGGTTCGTCACCGCCGTCAAGAGCGGAGCGCGGGAGGTCCGCGCGCCGTTCTACTCGCATCTGAGCTACGACATCGTGCCCGACGCCGAGATCGTCGTCCGGCAGCCCGATGTCCTCATCGTCGAGGGGCTCACCGTGCTACAGCCCGCGGGCGGCGGCACCCGGCTCGCTGTGAGCGATCTGTTCGATTTCAGCGTCTACGTGGACGCGCGGACCCGGGACATCGCCCGCTGGTACCAGGAGCGGTTTCTCACCCTGCAACGCGGCGCGTTCGCCAACCCGAAGTCCTACTTCCATCGTTACGCCTCGCTCACCGAGGAGGAGGCGCGGGCGCGGGCGGCGGCCATCTGGGCGGACATCAACGAACCGAACCTCACACAGAACATCCGGCCGACCCGTTCGCGGGCGAAGCTGGTCTTGCGGAAGGACGCCGATCACACCGTCTCCTCTGTACTGCTGCGAAAACTTTAGGCATCAAAGCCTCGGGCAAAAAAGCATGAGTAACTAAAACTCTGGCCTATGTGGCATACATCGCGTAGTCATGAGGCATGGGTACTCCTCGCTCACATGCCGCCGAGCTCTTCGGGCAGCGCATCCGTCAAGCCCGCCTCGCCATCGGCATGAGCCAGGAGGACATCGCGAACCTCGCCGCGATGCATGTGACCAACTACGGACGGGTCGAGCGCGGCGAGGCGAACTCGGAGCTGCACACGATCGTCCGTCTCGCGACCGCCCTCGACGTCGATCCCACGGGACTCGTGCAGGGCCTCTACGGAGACGGGATGCTGCCCGACCGCGAGCACGCCTACTCCGTGACCGACTTCCTCGAGGCGCGGGCGGCCGCGGAGCGCGACGATCGGAGCGACGTGGACAAAGGGCGCGAAGACCCCAGCTCCTGAGGCCCCGGGCGCTTGCGCTCTGGTCTGGCAAGTCCGTGCCGAGAAGGCTGAAATGATGAATGCTCCACGATCCGAGGCCGCTCGTCTTCTCGGCTCGCGACTGCGTGCGCACCGCGTGGCGCTCGGGATCTCCCAGCAGGACGCCGCAGCGCTCTGCGAGGTCGATCTGGCGAACTACGGCCGCCTGGAGCGCGGCGCCGCCAATCCCACGCTCGAGACGATCGTGCATGTCTGCGCCACCCTGCAGATCGACCCGGCCGATCTCCTCGCCGGCCTCGCCCCGGTCAAACGGGAGCCGAAACGCCGCAAATACCGCAAATACCGCAAATACACGGTCGGGGAATTCCTCCGCGAGTAGGAGAGGGCGCGCGGGACGCAGAGCCCCGGCGCGGACTAGCCGGAGGAAGCCCAGGAGACGGTCAGCGGAGCATTCGCATGCGTCCCAGAGCGTCCGTCCACACCGGCCCGCGCCTCAGCCCGCAGGGGCGTTCAGGTGCCGGGAGAAGAACCGGGTGGCCTCCTCGCCCGCGTGGGACGGAACGCCCCTGTGACCGCCCATGTTCGCGTTCAGCGTCTTCTCCCGCGAACCGAACGCGTCGAAGAGGTCGAGAGCCGTTCGCCGGTCGTTTCCCTCATCGTCCCACTGCAAGAGGACGTACAGCGGAATCGTGACCCGCCGAGCCACCTCCACGATGGACCGGGGCACGAAGCTCCCCGCGAAGAGCGTCGCGGCCGAGATGCGGGGCTCAACCGCCGCCAGCTGGACGCCGATCGAGATCAGGCCGCCCGAGTAGCCGACGGGACCCCGGAGCTCTGGCCGTTCGAGCAGTGCGTCCAGGACGGCCCGCCACTCGGGCACTGCCGCCTGGACGAGCGGGAGAACCAGCCGATCGACGATGTCGCCGGAAACCGATTCGCCGGCCGCGATCGCTTGACGCATCTCGGCGCGAGCCAGCTCTACCCCGGGCGGCTGGGGTCGCGCTCCGCTGCCGGGGAGTTCGATGGTGGCGGTTGCGAAGCCGGCCTGCGCGGCGCGGCGAGCACGTCCGAGGACACGCTCATGGCTCTGATCGATGCCGACGGCTCCAGGGGGCTGTGCGGCCAGAATCAGTGGCGCGGGTTCGGAGCGCGATGCCGATGGGGGCGTCCACAGAATGCCGGGGATCCGATCGAGGACGAACCGGCGCTCATCGAGTCCGTCGAGTCGTCGCCGGGAGGTGACGGGAATCACGAGGCCGAGAGACCTAGGTGTGTTTCTCAGGGACGTTGGTCAATCTGCTGATGGGTGGCTGGCTGCCGATGGCGGTGTGGGGCCTGTGGTGATTGTAGGAGTGCAGCCAGGCCGGGAGTGCGTTGCGGCGGGCTGATTCGGAGTTGTAGTGCCGGGCGTATGCCCAGCCGTCGGCGAGGGTGCGGTGGAAGCGTTCGATCTTGCCGTTCGTCTGCGGATGGTAGGGCCGGGTGCGTTTCGGTTGGATGCTGAGCTCGGCGCAAGCGTCGCGCCAGGCGTATGAGCGGTATGCGGAGCCGTTGTCGGAGAGCACCTGTTCGACGGTGACGCCACGGCTGGCGAACCAGCCGACCGCTCGACGCAGAACAGCGATTGCAGTGGCGGCGGTTTCGTCGTCGTGGATCTCGGCGTAAGCGACACGGGAGTGATCGTCGATGACGGTATGAACGAACGCTGTGCCGGTGATCATGTCGCCGGTGATCCCGTGTTTCCCGGTCCGCTTCGCGGTGATGGCCTTGTTCCGCTCTCCCTGGAGACGTCCGACGTAGCGCCAGCCGCCACCGTCGGGGATGTTGCCGAGTTTCTTGATGTCGACGTGGATCATCGATCCGGGATGCTCGTGCTCGTAGCGGCGGGCGGGTTCGCCGGTGCGGACGTCGACGTGGCTGGGCCGATTGATCCGGCACCGGGAGAGGACCGTGTGAACGGTCGAGGCGGGCATGCCGAGCTGGGCGCCGATACCGACTGGTCCCAGCCGCTTCTTCCACCGCAGATGCACGACCTTGCGGACCAGTCTTCGCGGGGTCTTGTTCGGGCTGTGATGCGGCCGTGACGAACGGTCCAGCATTCCCGCCTCGCCCATCTCCACGTAACGACGAGCCCATCGGTCCGCGGTGCGTCAGGACACTCGGAAGTAGGTCGCCGCCGCAGCAACGGACCAGCCGTCGTCGACGACTTGGCGGGCCAGGCGGAGGCATTCGCGAGGAGTCAAAGCAGCATTAGCGTGGGTCACGAGGACCTCCTAAGTCATCGAGTGCAGGGAAACTAGACAGCCCCACTCTCGACCGGGAGGTCCTCACCCATCTATCGCGTCACACCTCAACCAACGTCCCTGAGCAGCACACCTAGGGGGCCCGAAGCAGGTCCCGGACGACGTCCAGGCGCCCCTGGCTGGCGTAGCGTCCGTATCGGCCGCCGCGAACCAGGCGGCGCAGCGGCGCCAGCCGGGCGAGGCGATTCACCGGCAGGCGCGAACGCGCGGACTCGAACTCCGCTTTCTGCCCGATCCGGTCGCGGTCGCCCTCGGAGAGTTCGGGGAACGCATCGACGCGGGCGGCGAGCTGAGCGAACTGGAGGCCCAGCCGCTCCTGGCGGGCCCCTCCCGGTTCGAAGACCCGCGAGACCTTGTACCCGAGGGTGGGACGCTTCACCCCGATCTGATTGCCGCCGTGCTGACGATAGTCGATCGTGGTCCGCGGGAGGCAGCGGACAGCGCCGACGATCGCGGCGCACACGGCCAGCCACTCGTCGTGGACCCAGGCGTCGGGGAAGGGGCGGGCACGCTCCACCAGACCCGCACGCAGAACGGTGGTCGCACCGGTCACGGTGTTGCGCCGGAGGAGGACTCCGAGGGCGTCCCCGTCGTTCTCCTCCGCCACGAGCCCGGAGGCAATCTCCAGAGCGCCGAAGAGGGTGCCGCCGAGCGGCTCCCCGGCTGAGCCGACCAGGCGGGCGTCAGTATGCACGAGCTGCACTCGCGCATGGTCGAAGAGCGGGAGCACAGCGGCCAGCCGGCCGGCGTGCCAGACATCGTCCTGGTCGCTCAGCGCGATGAGCTCTCCGCTGCACGCCGCGATCGCCTGCTCGAAGTTGGCCGTCACACCGAGGGGCTCGTTGTTGCGCAGGATGCGCAGCACGACGGCCGCGCCGCTGCCTCGCACCGTCTCCTCGACGATCGAGAGGGTGCGGTCGGTCGAACCGTCGTCGGAGACCACCAGCTCACTGATCGCGGGGTCCTGGGAGAGAATGCTCTCGACCTGCGCACGGACGAATCGCTCGCCATTCCGGGTGCAGAGCGCGACAGAGACCGCTGGTCCGGGTTTTGCGCGCATCCTGTCATCCTAGTCGCGGGTGCCCGTCTGCGCTCTGCGAGGTTCGATAGACTCGTCTCCTATGACCGATCCGCTTGCGCGCACCCTCATCGTGATGCCCGCGCTCAATGAAGAGGGCTCCGTCGCAGAGGTCGTGAGGGAAGTGCGCGACAAGCTCCCCGGCGTCGCCTGTCTCGTCGTCGACGACGGCTCGACCGACAGGACCGCAGAGCGAGCCGAAGCCGCCGGCGCCCTGGTGGCCTCCCTCCCATACAACATCGGCGTCGGCGGCGCAATGCGCCTGGGCTTCGTCTACGCGCTCAAGAACGGCTTCGACAATGTCGTGCAAGTGGATTCGGACGGACAGCACGATCCGGCCAGCGTCCCGAGCCTCGTCGCAGCCCTGGAGTCCCATGACATCGTGCTCGGCGCACGATTCGCCGGCGAAGGGGACTACGAGGTCCGGGGTCCACGCCGCTGGGCGATGCTCTTTTTGGCCTCCGTGCTCTCCCGGGTCGCGAAGACGAAGCTGACGGACACCACCTCCGGGTTCCGTGCCAGCGGCCCGAAGGCCGTGCGGATCTTCGCCGATCACTATCCGGCCGAGTATCTCGGGGACACCATCGAATCGCTCGTGATCGCCGCGCGCTCCGGCTGCCGCATCGCTCAGCTCCCGGTCTCCATGCGACGGCGGACGACAGGGACGCCTTCGCACAATCCGCTCAAGTCGGCGATCTATCTCGGGCGCGCCGGCATGGCGCTGGTGTTCGCCCTGCTCCGCCCACGGTCGTGGTGACCGAAAAGGAAATCGCCATCTGATGAGTCTCGCAAGCTACTTACTCGGTATCACGTCCGCCCTCATCACGCTCGCCGTGGTCATCGAGATGATGCGCCGGCGCCGGCTGCGCGAACGGCACGCGATCTGGTGGCTGGTCGCGGGCGTCCTGGCGCTGATCGTCGGAGTCTTCCCATCGACGCTGGCCTGGGCCTCCGCGGTCGTCGGCGTGGCGGTGCCGACGAACCTCATCTTCTTCGTGAGCGTCGCGATCCTGTTCCTGGTGTGCATTCAGAACAGCTCGGAGCTCACCCGCCTGGAAGCGCAGACCCGTCTCCTGGCGGAGCAGAGCGCCCTGCTGGAGCTGCGGCTCAAGCAGCTCGAAGCACACGACGAGTCCACCGGCTCGTGAGCGAAAGCGGAGAGCGGAGGAGCCCCGGCTTCCTGCTGATCCTGGTCGCCACCGCGCTCGTGGGCGTCGCCGGGTACGTCATCACCTGGCTGGTGCCTCGCGCAATCGGAGTCGGCCCCTACGCCTCGTTCGCGGTGTTCTGGTCGGCGCTCTTCCTCGCCATAGCGGCGCTGTCGGGAATCCAGCAGGAAACGACGCGAGCGACCATCCCCCGCGTCCCCGGCCGGCGAGCCCCCCGATCGGCGCTCTTCGCCACCGGGGCGGCCCTCACCTCGGCCGCGGCGATCGCGGCGACCTCGCCCTTGTGGGCGAGCGCCGTGTTCGGAGCGCGAGGCGCCTTGCTCTGGCCGCTCGTCACCGGTTGTGTGAGCTACGTCTTCCTGGCGGTGCTGGCCGGCACGCTCTACGCGGCGTCCCACTGGCGTCTGATCTTCGCGCTCATGACCATCGAGGGCGTCGGCCGCCTTCTCTCGGTCGGGCTGACGCTCGTGTTCAGCCACGACCCGGTCCTGCTCGCCTGGGCGGCGTGCGCGCCCATCCCGGTCGCGGTCCTCATCGTCGGCCTCCTGTCGCGGACGGTTCTCGGCGATCGGTTCCAGCTGGACGCCGGCTATCGCACGCTCGCGTGGAACTCGGCACGGACCGTTGCCGCCGCCGCCGCTATGGGGGTGCTCGTCAGCGGATTTCCCCTGCTGCTCACGGTGACCTCGCCACACGCCTCCTCGACCGCGCTCGGACTTCTCCTCCTGGTCTCAACGCTGACCCGTTCCCCGTTGATCGTCGTGGCGATGGCCTTGCAGAGCTACTTGATCGTCTTCTTCCGGCAGTCGCCGAACCCCCGGCGCGCGCTGAGCGCTCTGCTGGGCCTGACACTGGCCGCAGGAGGCGTCCTCGGTCTCCTGGGCCTCCTCCTCGGCGAACCGGTCTTCTCCCTTCTCTTCCCGGGGCAGCCCGTGCCCCCCGCCTGGCTCATCGCCGTGCTCGTGGCGACCTCGGCGCTCGTCTCGGCGATCTGCATCTCCGCGCCCGCCGTCCTCGTCCAGGGCAGCCACACCGTCTTCACCGCGGGCTGGATCACAGCGGCCGGGGCGACGGCCCTCGCACTGCTGCTCCCCGGCGGCCTGTTCGAGCGCGCGAGCCTTGCCGTCGCGATCGGCCCGGCTGCTGGCCTGGCCGTCCACCTCATCTATCTGTTCGGACGGCGGGCGCCGCTGTCCCGGGATTTTCAGGGAGAGTCCGGTGCGCATACTGTTCGTCCATGAAGTGAACTATCTCGACAAGGTGATCTACGAGATGCACGAGTTTCCGGAGCTTCTCGCGCTCCGAGGGCACGATGTCTCGTTCTTCCACTATCCGGAGGCGCCGGTGACACCGAGCCGATCCCTGAAGACGACACGGCGGCGCATCCCCGGCCGCGCCTATCCCGACGCCGAGATCGAGCTGATCACCCCGCCGACCTTCGGCGGCCGCCCCGTCGAGCGCTACGCGGCCCCCCTCCTGAACCTGCCGGGCCTCCGCCGGGAGATCACAACCGGCCGCTACGATGTCGTCGTCCTCTACGCTGTCCCGACGACCGGTTGGCAGGCCGTCAGCATCGCCAAACGGGCCGGAGTCCCCGTCGTTTTCCGCGCCCTGGACGTCTCCCACCAGATCCGCACCTCCCCGGTCAGTCCGCTGATCCGCCGGGCCGAACGGCACATCTATGCGACCGCCGACCTGATCTCCGCGAACAATCCCGCGATGGCCGAGTACTGCGTGGACCTCGCCGGCCGGACCGGGCCCGTCTCCGTGGACCTGCCACCCGTCGACCTGAGCCACTTCGCCGACGCGAAGCCCGACGTCCGGGAAACGCTCGGACTCGAGGCGAACGACAAGGTCATCGTGTACATGGGAAGCTTCTTCGGGTTCTCCGGCCTGGACATCGTGCTCGAGAAAGCCGCGGCGCACCTTCGTGAGAATCCGAGGCTGAAGCTCCTCTATATCGGAGGGGGTGAGCTCGACGGCGAATTGCGCCGGCGCACAGTCGAGCTGGGCCTTCCGTCACAGGTCATCTTCACCGGTGTCATCCCCTACGCCGACCTGCCCGGCTATCTCGCAGCGGGCGACGTCGCCATCAACCCCTTCCGGCCACAGCTGCTCACCGATGTCGCGCTTCCGCACAAGGTGCTGCAATACATGGCGGCCGGAGTTCCCGCCGTCTCCACCTCGCTGCGGGGATTGCGCGGCGTCGTCGGGGACACGGCCGGCGTCACCTGGGCGGAGGGACCGGCCGATGTCGTCGAACGTGCGATCTCCGTCGCCGCCCTCCCCGCCGAGGAGCGGGCCGCGATCGGAGCGAGGCAGCGCGAGTTCGTGATGACCGCCTTCTCCAAGGAGTCCGCGGCGATCGGCTTCGAGAGGACACTGGAATCGGTGCGGTAGGATCGAGCATTATGTCTGCGCGAGTACTCGTTCTGGGTGCGACCGGAATGCTCGGGAGCACCGTCACCTCGATCCTCCGCAGGAGCGGCCACGATGTCACCGGAACAGTGCGGGATCTCGCTCTCGTTCCCGCCGGCCGGAGAGATCGCCACCGGCTCTTCGACGCCTTCACCGACGACCCCTCGGGGCTGCTTGAAGGATTCTCGTCCGGCGACTACGTCATCAACTGCATCGGGCTGATCAAACACCGTCTCCGCGACGATGACGCTGGGGACCGCTACAACGCCATCAAGATCAACGCTGAACTCCCCTACGCGCTCGCGCGCGCGGCCGGAGAGCGGAATGTGCGCGTCATCCAGATCGCCACCGACTGCGTCTACTCGGGCCAGACGGGCGGCTACGACGAGACGGCGGCCCACGATGCGACCGACGTCTACGGCCAGTCCAAGAGTCTGGGCGAAGTTCCCGGAGACCACTTCCTCAACCTGCGCTGCTCGATCATCGGTCCGGAGCAGAAGAGCCGCGACTCGCTCCTGGAATGGGTGCTCGCCCACGAGCCGGGATCGACCTTCAACGGCTACCTCGACCACCGGTGGAACGGCGTCACCACGGATGTCTTCGCGGCGATCGCCGCCGGCATCGTCCAGACAGGGAGCACGCTCAGCGGAACCCGCCACCTCGTGCCAGCCGACAGCGTCGACAAAGACGCCCTCTCCCGGCTGATCCTGTCCGCCTACGGCCGCGAGGACGTCTCCGTCCTGCCCGTCGAGACCGGGACCCCCGTCGACAGGACCCTCACCACCATCCACCCCGATGTCAACGCCACTCTGTGGCGTGACGCAGGCTACGACGAGATCCCGACCATCGAGACGATGGTCAGAACGCTCGCGTCCGAATCCATCGAAAGAGACTCATGACCGTACGCAAGATCGAAGGCTCCATCGTCACCATCACCGGTGGCACCGGCTCATTCGGATCGACGATGGCGCGCCATCTGCTCAGCCGCGATGTCGGCGAGATCCGCATTTTCAGCCGTGACGAGTCCAAGCAGGACGCATTGCGCCATGAGGTCAACGATTCCCGGATGCGTTTCTACATCGGCGACGTCCGCGACTCGCTGAGTGTGACCCGCGCGATCAAAGGAAGCGACCACGTCTTCCACGCGGCGGCGCTGAAACAGGTCCCCTCCGGCGAGTTCTTCCCGCTCGAGGTCGTCGCGACCAACATCACCGGCAGCGGCAATGTCATCCGCGCCGCCATCGAGCACCAAGCGAAGTCGGTCGTCTGCCTCAGCACCGACAAGGCCGTCTACCCGATCAACGCGATGGGCATGACCAAAGCGCTCATGGAGAAGACCGCCTTCGCGATGGCCCGCGAGAACCTCGACACGGAGACCGTCGTCTCCGTGACCCGCTACGGCAATGTGATGTACTCGCGCGGTTCGGTCATCCCATTGTTCATCAAACAGCTGACGACCGGCCAGAACGTCACGGTCACCGATCCGGAGATGACGCGGTTCCTGATGTCGCTGGCGCAGTCGGTCGACCTGGTCGAGTACGCTTTCACCCAGGCGACGAGCGGAGACCTCTTCGTGCGGAAAGCGCCAGCGAGCACCGTCGCCGTCCTCCTCGAAGCGGTGGCGAACGTGATCGGCGTTCCGATGCCCGACGTGGATGTCATCGGCGTGCGCCACGGCGAGAAGCTCTACGAGTCCCTCCTCGGGTCCGAGGAGATGGCCAAGGCGGAAGACCGCGGCGGCTACTTCCGCGTGCCGCTCGACACCCGCTCGCTCGACTACACGCCGTACTTCGAGGAGGGAGCCGATCACGGCGCGCCCACCGAGTCGTACACCTCGCACAACACCGAACGCCTCGACGTCGCCGGTGTGGAGCGTCTGCTCCTCACTCTGCCGGAAATCCAGCAGTTCCGGGCACAGCTGGGATGACGGCCCCGAAAGTCCTCACGGTCGTCGGCACCCGGCCGGAGATCATCCGGCTCTCGCGCATCATCCCCAAACTGGATGAGCGGGTGGACCACATCCTCGTCCACACCGGTCAGAACCACGACCGGCAGCTGAACGACGTGTTCTTCGAGGACCTGGGCATCCGCCAGCCGGACCACTACCTGAACGTCGACACCTCGAGTCTCGGCGCCGTCATGGCAGAGACCATCCGCAAGAGCGAGACGATCTTCGCCGAGGTCGAACCCGACGCCGTCCTGATTCTCGGAGACACGAACAGTGCGATCGCCGCACTCGTCGCCAAACGGATGCACATCCCGACCTACCACATGGAGGCCGGGAACCGCTCCTTCGATGAGAACGTGCCGGAGGAGACCAACCGGCGGATGGTCGATCACGTCGCCGACTTCAACCTGGCCTATACCGAGCACGCGCGGCGGAACCTCCTTGCCGAGGGACTGCACCCGCGTCGCATTCTGGTCACCGGCTCTCCGATGAAAGAAGTCATCGACCACTACCTCCCCCGCATCGAGGGGTCTGACACTCTTGAGCGCCTCGGCGTCGCGCCCGGCGAGTTCTTCCTCGTCAGCGCCCACCGTCAGGAGAACGTCGACTCGCCGGAACGCCTTCGCGAACTGCTGGACGCCCTCGCGGCCGTTCGGGAGCGCTGGGGTCTGCCGGTGCTCGTCTCCACCCACCCACGCACCCGCAATCGTCTGGAGGCCCTCCCGTACTTCCAGGCGCTCGACGGTGTCCACTTCCACCCGCCATTCGGTTTCTTCGACTACTGCCAGTTGCAGCGCAGCGCGCGCTGCGTTCTGTCCGACAGCGGGACGATCAGCGAGGAGTCGGCCATCCTCGACTTCCCCGCCATCACCATCCGTGACTCGATGGAGCGCCCGGAAGCCCTGGACGCCGGAGCCATCGTGATGAGCGGGCTGAAGGCGGACGAGGTCATCGCCGCCATCGAAGAGGTGACCGAGGAGTCGGACATCGCCCGGGAGGTTCCGGCCGAGTACCTCGTAGGGAACAGCTCTCAGCGCGTCATCCGCTTCCTCCTGTCCACGATGGGCCGGCACCACGAATGGGCAGGAATCCGCCGCTGACCCCCGGCCCGCTCAGGGGGAGCGGAAGAAGGCCACGGCTGGCCTGACCGGACTGATTCCGGAGCTGTGCGCGGGCTTGTCTGCGCACAGCTCCGGAATGAGCGAGCACGAGGGGCTTTCGCTCCGCTCGCTCGCTCAGCAGCCGCTGCCGCCGCGTCCGAACCGATGTCAGCCGGTCAGGTCAGCGCACTCGGCTGCCGAGGGACGCCCGCCTTCGGGCTCACTCGGGAGAATTCGATGACGATGAGCGCCATCAGAGCGAGGAAGGCGCCCGAAGCGAGAACCCAGAGCCACATCGGTGTGACGGGGATGTTCCACCACCACTCCACCCTGGTACTCAGGTTGACGTTCAGAACATCGGCCCCCGTGACATAACGACGGAGGTTGGTGTGCAGAGCCAGCGCCTGAGCGACTCCCAGACCCCCGGCGAGGACCCACCATTGTGTCCGGGTGAGATCGAAGCGGCGGTCCTCCGACTCCCAGAGAGCGACCGCTGCGAACATGATGAGGATGGGGAGGATGTACCGCGGCTGCACCTGGTTTCCGACCAGTGTGCCGGTGAAGACCTGAAGGTAGAACGGAAGCAGGATCAACCCCGCCGCGGCGCCCGAGAGAACGAGCCCCTTGCGCAGTCCCATGATGCGCACACCGGCGAAGACGAGCGCAGCGAACACCATGATCGTGACCACCCACACACCACCGGGCATCTGCGTGTCCACCCACCCCAGCCCGAACACGGCGCCCAGCCCGCCCGCCCAGAGCACGGGCAGCTGACCGAGAATGGGGAACCAGAACGACCAGTCCGCCGTGCCCTTGCCCCCCGAGGCCAGACCTCCGGAGAGAGCGCTTCCGCTCTGGTGCGAGGTCGCGAACAACGCCGCCGAGAGCAGCACGATGCCGAGCGCGAGCAGCGCCGACAGCCAGTACTTCCGGTCCCGCTTCATTGTGAGGAGGATGGCCGCGCCCGTGGCGAGGACGCTGAAGACAGCGCCGTCCGATCGGGCGGCGCCGCCGAGGAAAGCGGCGATGACCGCCACAGCACCCAGCGCCGTCCGCCGCCATCCCGTCGACTCGAAGTAGCCGACGACGGCGAGGAACACCAGCCCGCTAGAGATCAGGCCCCAGGAACTGGGGTTCACCGAAGGGATGAGGAAGAGGCCGAGCGGGATCATCGTGATCGCGAGCGACCACACGAGGTTCCAGCGTCTCCGCGCCGGCAGCAGCCAGCACAGGACACTCGTCAGCGCGACGAAGATGATCGCGTTCACAAGCCGCATAGCGACGATGGACACGTTGACGTCCCCGGTGACGAAGGTGTGCATGAACGCGTAATAGAAAGGCGGGTAGAGGCCATCGAAGTTGCCTCGGTCGGTTGTCGTCGGGGTACCGGCGACCGTCGCCTGACAGGCGCCGCTCTCGTCGGGTTTGAAGGCGTAGCACGAGCCGTTGGCCACAAGCGGCGGAACCGTGTAGTGGCCGGGCCGCGAGCTGGCGTCACAGGTCCCGTTCACGACGCCGTCGGCGCACCAGATGCTGGTCTGGTGGAAGTCGTCGTCCGGGCTGGAACCCGGTGGCGAGGAAAGCGCCCACGCACCGAAGACGAGGAGAGCGAGAACGGGCATCAGGAGGATGCGGACGATGCGCAGTGCGCTGGTGCCTTCGGCTGCCTTGATCACAGAGGACGGACTCTCTTTCCGGGTCGCTGTCGAGCTACCCACCCTAGTGCGGACAAACCACGACTTCGAACTCGGCCGGAGTGTGTCAGGCCAGCGGACCGGTGGGTATCGACGCGCCGAACCCCGCGCTCACCGATGTCCAGCCGACGGCTCCACCCAGTTCGGCGAATCGGTTCATATTCGCAATCGGCCGCTTCTTTCCGCCCTCGAGGAGGAAGATGCTGCCGTCTGGAGTGCGGATGAACTTCGTCGCGGGAGCGCCGACGGTCAATCGGGCGCAGGTGTAGTCGTCCAGAGCGGTGAAGCTGACCGGATAGAGCGGCTTGGTAGTCGCATCCAGGGCGCGCAGCGTGCCCGAGGCTCCGACATAGTCGACGCCACGGCAGGTGACACCGTAGCCGAGAAGCGACCCAGCGACCGGGTACCCGTCGAGGACGCTCTGCGACACGAAGGAGAGGCCGTCCACGCCGATCGAGGCAGTGACGTCGAACGTCGAGAACGCGATCTTGTTCGACAGACCGTTCACGAGATAGACCGTGGCGTTCTCCGGACTCCGGACGAGCGTCCCCGACGTCAGCGCGACGCGGCCGGCCGGAAGCGCGGCCAATGCGGCCGTGGGCATCGTCATGATCGTGGGCGTGGCACCGGGCGGAAGAAGCGCGAGAAGCGAACCCCACGACGAGATCGGCTTGAGATCGCTCGGCCCCACGATGTAGACTGTCGCGCCGTCCCCCTTCACAAAGGACCCGACGCTCACCGTGCCTTTCACCGGGAAACTGTCGAGGAAGGCCTGCGTCACCGGCGTCGCTGAGGCACTCGCGACACCGCCGCCTCCGGCCCAGACGAATCTGCCGCCGGAACCGAGCACCGACGTCGAACCGCTTCCCGGCACGCTCACCAGACCGGTGAACGAGACACCGGAAGCAGGGACGCGAGCGAGACTCGCAGCGCTCAGCGTCCCGCCGACACGGCCGGCGACGCCGGACTGCCCCAGGGAGGCCGCGTCCACGGAGTACGATCTGCCGCTGGACACGAACGCGACGGAGGCCGATCCGCGCTGCTGGGCGAACGACTGATCGGCGATCACCGGGGCGCCCAGAGGCAGAGCGGCCACAGCGGACTCGGTGAGGACATTCCGTGCGAGAGGGATGCCCGCCGCCTGCTGCGAAGCATCGTCGAGGATCTCACGCTTGGTGCCGACCGTCACAAAATACCGGGAACCGCTCGTCGTGCCGAGCGCGGGAGTCATGAGCGGTCCGGTCGTGAAGCGGGCGAGCTGGGCGTCCGTCAGTTGCATGTATCCGGTGGCCGAACACGAACCGCCGTAGTCGGCCACAAGGCCGCAGGAACCGAACGGGAGCTTCAGCCCCGAGTCGAAGAAATAGACGGACCCGTCGTTGCCGCGCAGTATCCTCCCGGCGATCGGACCGGTGCGGTACCCGTCGAGGTACTGCTGCGACACGTAGCCGACGGAGCCCAGAGGCGAGAGAGCGGTGAGCAGGTCGATGCTGGCGATCGGGTATTTGACCGTGCCGCTCAGGACGTAGACGGTGCCGTTGTCGACAGTCCGCGCGAGACTGGACGCTCCCGTGGTCGATCCGAACCAGTCGGTGTACAGACGCCAGAAATTCCGGTTCCCATACGAGCTGCACGAGTCGCCGGTGCCGTAGAGGTTCGCGAGCGCGGCGGCGTTCGGCTGATAGGGCGTGTAGTTGTACAGGCCGGCAGTCGCCTGGTTCTGGATGAAGACGGAGCCGCTGCCGCAGGAGGCCGTGGGGCTGAACCGGATCTGGTTGACCCGGCCCGCTATGTGGTTCCAGCTCGTCGGACTGGCCGCATAGCGCTTGAACTGCAGCGCCGCGTTGTAGACCTGGTTGAAGAACCCGTAGTACCGGGTGTCGCAGCCCGCTGTGTCGGGGCAGCCGTATCCGGTCGCGCTCCGATACTGACCTGCTCCCGGCCAGGTGTCGGTGACGAGGCTCTGCTCCTTCTCGAGCAAGACGAGGATCGCCCGCTGGCTGACCCCGCACGCCTCGCCGACTTTCGCGATGATCGTCGCTGCCGATTCGGTGCCCTGACTCGTGTAGGCGGCGCAGCGTCCGTCCACGGCAGCACGGGTCTGTGTCTGCTGTGCGTAGTCCTTCAGGCAGGTGTAGCCGGAACGGCAGGACGTCACCTTGCCGTTGAGAAAGCTCTGAACCTGGTCCGCGGTCATCGAATCGCCGTCGAAGAACAGCGCATCGCTGATGATGTTGCCCGGATCGAAGAGTCTCGCATCGGCGGCCGTGGCAGGCGCGGGCGCCACCATCGCGACGGGCGCGACCGTGAGCAGACCGCCCACGAGCGCTCCGATCAGGACGGTGACGATGGACGTGCTGCGCATCATGGAATCTCCAGTTCGACCGGGGTCGAGCGGTAATCGTGGCCGTGAACCGCATAGCCGAGTGCGACGCTCCACGACCCCCGCGCGAACTCCGCAGCGTCCGGATGGACCGTCCCGCACGAGGTGGTCGCGCGGTCCGCCACGGCCTCACGCTCGACGGTGATGGTCGGCGAACCGTTGCGTGTGAAGGTGTAGACGCAGGTTCCGCACTCCTCGATGACGCCCTGGACATAGCCCGACGCGGTGACATGCTTCCCGTCGACGTCCACCGACGCGACGACCAGCACCGGTTCTACCGTGGCCGACTCGAACGGCGTGTCGAGGACGGGCTTCGTCGGGTGGGGCTGGGGGCCGACGGCGGGCGACGCGCAGGCGCACAGGGCGATCGAGCAGGCAGACAGGAGCCCGAAGACGGCGACGAGTGGCAGTGCTCTGGTCTTCATGGGAGAGGCGTCCTCACGATTGATGGGGGAATCGTCACCTCAGGATACGCGGCGAAGCGAGGAGCTCCCTTCGCACAAGCCGGGCGGGTCGCCCCCCCCCGTTGAAGGGTGGTCGCGTGCGTCGGGGATTCTCCGTTGTTTAGATACAGCAATACGGCATCCACGGTTCGGACATCCCTGTTATTAGTGTCCGAGGCAGATCACCATCGGAAGCGAGGCCCCTCGCATGCATGAGACTTTTCGCATTCTCGTTGCGCTGTCGGCTGCGGCGGCGCTCTCGCTGGGGTCGCCCACCGGCTCGCTCCCGGCAGCCGCGTCGACGCCGACGCCGTCCCCCGCACCGCTCTCGGCGGACGCGCCGACACCGACACCGACGAGCACACCAGCACCGACACCGGCGCCCAGCACCCCCAAGCCCACGACGGGAGCAGGTGAAGCCGTCTCTGCCGACCCGCCGCTCGCCACGATGAACACGGCGCGCGATCACAGCATGGGCTCGACCATCGCCGCGAACGAACCGGCCGCCGAGGGCTCGCGATCTCAAGCGCGCACCTTCAGCGCGACAGGGTTCCCACCCGGCGTCCCCGGCCTCGACGTCAGCGGCTGGCAAGTGCTCAACGCCAGCGACTGGGCCGCCATCGCGGCCAACGGCGCCCGGTTCGCCTACGTCAAGGCGACAGAGAGCACGGACTACGTGAGCAGCCAGTTCGCCGAGCAGTACACCGACTCGTTCAACGCCGGACTGCTCCACGGCGCTTATCACTTCGCGACTCCCAACACCTCCTCCGGGGCGGCCCAGGCCAACTGGTTCCTCGACCACGGCGGGCAGGGGACGGCCGACGGCCGCACCATGCCTCCTCTGCTCGACATCGAGTACAACCCGTACGGCGCGACCTGCTACGGACTTTCCCCGGCAGCCATGGTGTCGTGGATCTACGATTTCTCGCAGACCGTGCAGGCTCGAACCGGCCGCCAGCCCGCCATCTACTCGACGACCAACTGGTGGAAGCTCTGCACCGGCAACAGCGCGGCGTTCGCGGCGAACCCCCTCTTCATCGCCCGGTACCCCAACAACATCTCCGACGGCGCGGGCGCCCTTCCCGCCGGCTGGTCCTCGTACACGCTCTGGCAGTTCGCCAGCCGCGGAGTCTTCCCCGGAGACCAGGATGTGTTCAACGGCTCCGAGCGCGACCTCCAGAGCTTCGGACTGACATCGAGCCTCGTGCGGACGGTGAACAACGCATCGGTGTACCTCGTGTCCGGGGCGAACAAGTATCCGGTGACCAACACGAGCACTCTCAGCACCTTCAGCGTCCTCGGCCAGGTGGGATACGTCCCCCAATCCTACCTCGATCAGTTCGCCACGCAGCACGCGGCCGGCCCGATCATCCGCGGACAGGACGGAAGCATCTACTTCGCTGACTCCGGGATCAGGCTCCCGTTCGCTTCCTGCGGTCTCGTCTCCGATTACGGAGGCAGCTGCGACCCGAGCGGCTATGTCCAGCTCACGGCGACGCAAACCGCTGCTTTCGCGCTCGGACCCGCGGTGACGCCGCTCATGACGTCCGCGGGCGGCCCGCTCTTTTACGTCACCGGCGGTAAGAAGCACGAGGTGCTCGACAAAGTCTCGCTCGCGCAGGCGGGGCTCACCGGCAGCGCCAACAGCCTCTCCGCCACAGCCCTCTCCTTCCTCGCGTTCGGCGCACCGGTCGTCCGGGACAACGTCTACGCGATGACGGCGGGCAGCAGCACAGGGGTGCTTCTCATCGGGGGCAGCGCTTCCCCCATCGACCCGAGCGCGGCTTCCCTGGTCGGCCTGCCCCAGTTGGCGGTCGGAACCCTGCAACCGGCCAGTGTCGCGCAGCTGACTGCCGGGACTCGGTTCACCGGCGCGTTCCGGTCGGCGGCGGATTCGTCGGTGACGGTCATCTCCTCCAACGGCCTCCGCCCCTGGGCAGCCGGTGTCGGCGGAGCCTCGTTCACCGCGGTCACAGCCCCGGCGGCGGCGGCGAGCGCGTACTCGGTGACCCAGCCCATCCAGGTCGGCAGCGCGATCATGTCGCCCGCGGGAGGAACCGTCTATCTGGTCATGCCCGATGACATCCGGCCGGTCGGCTCCTGGGACTCGCTCGTCGCCCTGGCTGGCGGGGGAACGCCGACCATCGCCGTCGTCCCGCAGTCCATCATCGCCTCGCTCCCATCCGGGCCGGTGGCCCTCGACCCGGCGACACTGGTCAGGAGCCCCGGCAATGCCACTGTCTACCTCGTCAACGGCGTGACCAGCAAGATCCCCTTCTCCACGTTCGATCCGGCCACAGAAGCGGGCTTCACCAAATTCAGCTTCACGAGCGACGCGCGCCTGAACGCCTACCCGACTTCGCCGGACCTGCTCAGCTTCGGACTTCAGTGCGGCAGCCAGCGCTATGTGAGCGCGGGCGGCTCCGTCCACGCGCTCAGTTCCACGACGTCCAGCCTGTACCCGCTCGCATTCGCCCCGCTGGACGCCTTCACCTGCGCTATCGTTCCCAAAGGGATCGACGCGACCGCGTTCGTCCGCACCCCGGACGGTTCGATCTACTTCCTGAGCGGAGGCAAAAAACATCCGATCACCTCACTTGAGCGATTCGTGCAGCTCTCGCAAGGGCAACCGTATCTGGATGTGGTCAACGCCTTCGCCGCCGCCATACCGACCGGTGCGCCCGCTTGAGCGGACATGCGCCGCGATCTACGGCAAACTCCCGGCAACACTCAGGCTAAACTCGCTTCGTGCCCGGAGCGATCGCTCCCGATGCTTCCCTGACCCGCCCCTTCCGAGGTAGAGCATGATAACACCAGTCGACGCGGACGCCCGTGCCGCCGCCGTAGCGGAGCTTCCGTTCGAACGGGTCGGACAGCGCTCCGGCTTCGTCCGGGGGACCCGGCACTCGCTCTCGGATGTCTGGGCGCATCGCGAGCTGCTCGGCCTGCTGGTGAAGCGCGAGCTCAAGGCGCGCTACAAAGACAGCTCGCTCGGAGTCGTGTGGAGCCTGTTCCGCCCGCTGGCACAGCTCCTGATCTACTACTTCGCGATCGGTCAGGTGCTCGGCGCCGCGCGGGCGACACCGGACTTCGCCATCTTCGTCTTCATCGGGTTGACGATGTGGGGGCTCTTCTCCGAAATCGTGACCGGCAGCACGACCTCGATCCTCGCGAACGCCGGTCTGGTCAAGAAGGTGTACCTGCCCCGTGAGATCTTCCCGCTGAGCGCGATCGGCGGTGCATTGTTCAATTTCCTGGTGCAGCTCGTGGTGCTGACGATCGCCATCGTCCTCCTCTCCACCGTGCCGTTCGGGTGGAACCTCAGCCTGCTTCTGGCGCCCCTGGCGGTCGTCACGCTCGTCGTCTTCGCAACGGCGATCGGGCTCTTCCTGTCGGCGGTCAACGTCTACCTGCGGGACACGCAGCATCTGATCGAGATCGCCGTCGTCATCCTGTTCTGGGGGTCGCCGATCGTCTACTCGTACACCTACGTCCACAAGCTCCTCCAGGGGAGCTGGTTGGAGCAGCTCTACCTCACCAACCCGGTGACGGTCGCCATCATCTCGATGCAGAAAGCCCTCTGGGCAGCCGGCAGCGTGTCCGAGGGCGCGCTCAGCCAGGTGTGGCCTCCGAATCTCGGTGTCCGCCTCCTCGTGACGCTCCTCGTCAGCGTCATTCTTCTCTGGTTGTCGCAGCGGACTTTCTCCCGTCTGCAGGGCAATTTCGCTCAGGAGCTGTGACCCCATATGCCCATGCCTTCACTCATCTCCGCCGTAGGCGTCTCCAAACGCTTCGTGCTGCACAAGGACAAGTCCCTCAAGGAACGCGTCGTCAACTTCAGCGCCTCGCGCCAGCATCGCGACGACTTCTGGGCTCTCCGCGACATCGACCTGGAGATCCCGATCGGCAGCACAGTCGGTCTCGTCGGCCACAACGGATCGGGTAAAAGCACCCTCCTCAAAGTCGTCGGCGGCATCATCGAGCCGACCACGGGGACCGTGGCGCGACGGGGGCGGATGGCAGCGCTCCTCGAACTCGGCGCCGGATTCCATCCGGACCTGACCGGTCGGGAGAACGTCTACCTCAATGCCGCGATCCTGGGCATGACGCGGAAAGAGACCGACCGCTACTTCGATGAGATCGTGGACTTCTCGGGGATCGAGTCCTTCATCGACACCCAGGTCAAATTCTACAGTTCCGGCATGTACGTACGCCTGGCGTTCGCCGTGGCCGTGCATGTCGATCCCGATCTCCTCCTCGTGGACGAGGTCCTCGCCGTCGGGGACGAACCGTTCCAGCGGAAGTGCATGGACAAAATCCAGGAGTTCCAGCGCGACGGGCGCACCATCGTGCTCGTCAGCCACTCCGCCGAGCAGGTCGGCCGGCTATGCGACCGTGTCGTCGTCCTGAACCACGGCAACATGATCTTCGACGGCGAGCCGTCGGAGGGGCTGCGCGTTCTGCGCTTCGGCTTCGAGCAGGAACGCCTGGAGCACGAACACACCCACAGCGAGGCGGTCGAGCCGTCGGCGCGAATCGTCGGGATCGAGGTCGCCGGTGCGACAGTCGCCGAGGAGCGCATCATCGTCACAGCGACGAGCGATCTCACCTTCCGCTACCGGTACGACCTCAGGAGCGCCCAGGAGCCCCTCGTGGCGAGCATCGCGATCGAGACGTCCACCGGACAGCCGGTCTATGGCGTCGACACCACGATGCTGGGCGTCGACCTTCCCACCGCGGCGGGCGAGCACACGGTCGAATTCACCTTCCCGCACCACAGGCTCGGCTCCGGCAACTACATCGTGAACGGCTCTCTGGAGGAACGTGCGGGACGCTCGCTCTTCCGCCTGAATCCGGCCGCGACCTTCGAGGTGGACGCGCCGCAGCAGGGCTCGGGCCTCATCCGCCTGGATGTCGAGGTCTCGGTGAACGACACATCGCAGGCTCGCGGCTAAGAGGTGGTTTCAGTAGTCGTTTTTGGTGAGTTTGCGGGCGCTGGTGATCGCGATTGCTAGAGCGACGAGCGCCGTGATCGTTGAGGCGGTGCGGTCGTAGCGAGTGGCGAGTTTCCGGAAGGCGAGGATCCAGGCCATGGTGCGTTCGACTACCCAACAGTGTTTACCCAGTCACTGTTTGGAGTCGACTCCGATTCGTGCGATGCGTGCCTTGATCCCACGACAACGCAGGTAACAGCGGACGCGGCGGTTGTCGTAAGCCTTATCGGCGTGGAAGATAACCGGGCGGCGTCTGGGCCGACCGCGGCCGACGCCCTTGATCGCGGTGATGTTGTCTAACACAGGTTCCACGAGCATGGAGTCGTGTCGGTTGGCGCCGGAGATCTCCACATGCAGCGGGAGTCCGTTGCGGTCGGTCAGGACATGGTACTTGGTGCCCCGTTTCCCACGATCCGTGGGGTTAGGTCCAGTGAGATCGCCCCCCCTTTTCGCCCGGACACTTACGGAGTCCAGGCAGGTTCTTGACCAGTCGATCATGCCAGCCTGGCCGAGTTCGTCGAGCATGATCTTCCGCAGTGCATCCCACGCGCCCGCTTCGGACCATTCACGCAGACGCCGCCAACAAGTGACCCCGGACCCATACCCCAACTCGGGCGGGAGCTTCTTCCACGGGATCCCCGTCAGCAGCACGAACACGATCCCAGCGAACACCTTCCGGTCAGGAACCCGAGGCTGCCCAGCCCGCCCATTGACCACAGGCGGCCGAGGCGGAATCAACGGCTCCAGCCGCTCCCACAACATATCCGTAATGAACCGATCCTCAGCAAGCGTCGACACTCGACCAGCATCCCCGCTAACCAGCCACAACAACCACCGCCACGCCGACTACTGAAACCACCTCTAAACCCGCACAGCCTTCCATTGGCGACGGAGTCCCTCGCTCAGCGACACCCGGGGAGTCCAGCCGATCGCGCTCCTGGCGAGGTCGTTCATGGCTCCGGTGCGGAGAACATCGCCCCGCACGGAGGTCTCGTACCGGACCTCGACCGGGCAGCCCGTGATGTCGCCGATGACATCGAGCACCTCGTTCACGGAGGCGCTCGAACCTCCTGACAGATTCATCACGCGGGGGAGGCGCCCCTCCGCGTCGATCGCCGCGAGCACAGCGGCCACGATGTCGCCGACATAGGTGAAGTCGCGGATCTGCTCGCCATCGCCATAGACGTGGACCGGTTCGCCCGTCGCCGCGGCCTTCAGGAAGCGCGTGAAAGCCATGTCCGGCCGCTGGCTCGGACCGTAGACGGTGAAGAAACGGAAGGCGACGGTGTCGAGTCCGTCATTGGCCCGGTAGAGGTGGACGAGGTGCTCCCCCGCGAGTTTCGTGACGCCGTAAGGGCTGTGAGGCGCCGGGATCGTGTCTTCCGTCGTCGGGTAGCTCTCGGCCTGTCCATAGACCGAGGACGAGGAGGCGTAGACGAGGCGCGCATCGGGGACGGCCTTCATCGCCTCGAGCAGTCGCTGCGTCGTGGAGATGTTCGCGTGCGCGTAAGCGCCGAACTGCTCGCCCCAGGACCCGCGGACGCCGGGCTGACCGGCAAGATGGACGATGGCGTCGACCCGAAGCGAGCGCAGAGCCTCGGCGTCCAGATCGGCGACATCCTGTTCGATGAACCGGAAGCGATCGTTCACCAGGCCGGCGAGGTTGGCCTGTTTGAGCGACGGATCGTAATACGGGGTCAGCGAGTCGATACCGACGACGACGTCGCCACGTTCCAGCAGCGCACGGACGAGGTTGGCTCCGATGAACCCGGCAGCGCCGGTGACGAGGACCCTAATCGGTCGGCCCTCCCGATGTGCGTTTCCGCAGGCTCTCTCTGACGGCGCGGATCGGCCGGGAGGCGCGCCGCGACAGAGTGCCAAGGGTCTCGGCGAGTCGCTGCTCGATACACGCCTTCTCTGCGATGGCCCGCGCCGTTTCCCTCTCGGCCGCCTGCCTGCGCCGATCTGCGACCTCGACCTCGCCGACGAGCTCGTCAGAACGGCTCTTCTGAAGGAGCACTTCGCGTTCCAGCCGGGCGACCTCAGCGAGAAGCGGACCGGTCCGCCGTCCGGTGAGGACGCTCTGCTCCACCCGTCGTCTCACATCGACCGGCCAGCGGTGCCAGGACGAACGGTTGTTGTTCTCCGCAATGGAGTGGACCCCTGCCGGGCCGAGGGAGAAGGCGACATTGGCGGAGAGCTGGTCGCGCCGCGAGTACCGCAAGACATGGTCGAACCAGATGCGCATCGTCTCCGCCACCGCGGCAGTGCTCCGGCGAGCGAGCATCCCGTTCCAGTACGGACGCTCATGGAGGACATCGGGATAAGCCTCCGCGTAGTGGAGGAGCTGCTCGTTGACACGGCCGGCGTCGTCGTAGTTGAGTCGCACGATCTCATCGAACTCGTCGATGACACGCTCGCGGAAGCTGTGCTCCGACACCGCGAAGTCCGCGTCGGCGAGCCATTCGTCCAGAATGACGTCCGGCGTCTCGTGGAGCTGGACAGAATTGTCGATGTAGAGCGTCTCGTCGTACTCGTCCAGGACACGATGACCGCGGATCTTGAAGTCCCGCTGGCTACGCACGAGGTCGAACGGGAAGGGAAGCTCCGCGAGCACGAAGGTCCAGGTGTCGCTGAGCAGATCGTCGCGGTCGGTCAGGCAGATGAACGGCACATCGGTCTCCCGTGCGATGGGCTGCTCGCTGATGTCCTCGTAGTCGCCCAGCAGAGCAGTGTAGACCGCTCGACGCGGAGTCATCGTTCCTCTTTCTTTCATTCGGCGCATCGTCTGCCTCCCCTTAAGAAAGGGTAAACAAATCCTTGCCAACTTTACCCGGAGCGGCTTGGGAGCAGGCCCCAGCCTCTCGGTCGATCGCCGTCTTCGACGGCCGATGCCTTCCGCGGCATACTGCTCGACCACCGTGCGCGGAAGATCAGCTCACCGGATCGTCCGAGCGTCTCGCGCAGCCCGGATCAAGGGAGACCGGCTCTTTTTCTTCCTCGTGAGCGACTCGCCGCCGCGAAGCGATCGCGCCGACGGCTCACGGCTGCGACGCTGAGGGCTTTCGTAGAACTGGAGTGGAAACGCCCGGAGTGGACGACGGGGGCGAGCCGGAGGCGCATCACCCTCGCTTGCGCGAATGCTCCAGGGATTTGGCCTTCACCGCGTCCTTATCGTCGAGGTCCACGAGGGTGGAGTCTCGATAGCTCCGCCACTTGACGATTTGGTAGACGGGGTTGCGGGCGAGCCAGTACAGCTTGCGCTTCCAGGAATAGTCTCCGTCGCGCAGTATCCGCAGGGAGTCGCCGAGGACCCCGCGCACCGTGAGACGGCGCTGTTCGCGCTTCGTCATCGCCGGGATGGGGAAGCCGATCTCCCGGAGGCCGACCGTCTCGTCGAAGATGCGCAACTCGTACTCGGCCAGGGTGAGGTCGTTCGAGTGCTCGACCGCCGCGCGCCCGGCGTACGCCTTCTTGTAGCCCGCTTCGATGACATCGCGTCCGAACAGCTGGTCCTCGGCGTAGCGCACATCGCGATAGGGCAGCACATCGACGAGGAAAGCGCGCCGCGCGGCGGAGTTCACATCCGAGTAGAAACTCATCGCTCCGAGCACGCCCTCGTCTTTCGCGAAGTCGTCCTTGTAGAACACGGTCGTGCCGAAATCGGGCCCGAACCCGGCGAACATCCCGCGGATCTCGTACTTGAGCAGCGGGAAGCATCCCGGTCGCGGCACCTGCTTGCCCATCACGGCCACGACCTTCTCGTCGAGAGAGAACGGCGCGAGCAGTTCCCTGAGCCAGGACTCCGACGCGGGGATCGCGTCGTGTGTCAGATAGGCGACGAACTCGCCCCGGGCGAGCTGCGCCGCGAGGTTGCGGGTGCGGCCGTGGCCGAACTCGCTGTTCGGGATCTGCTCGAGCACGACCTCGGGGAAGGAGCCGACAATGCCGATCGTCGCATCGGTCGAACCGGAATCGACCACCAGGACCTCGACCGTGCCAGGGAAGTCCTGCCGCCGGATCATCTCCAGTATCCGTCCCAGATACGTTTCGCCGTTGTAGGTGAGGATCGCGATCGTCACGTCCACTTTCGCCGCGTCAGTCACTCTGCCTCCGGATCTCTTCGTAGGTGCTTTCGACGCCCTCGCGCAACCCCGTCGCGGACATGAGCGCGCCGAACTCGTGGACATAGCGGGAGGTGTCCAGCACGACACGATCCACGAAGGTCGCGGGAGCCGGACGGACATCGATCGCGAAGTCCACCTCGGTGACGTCCCGGAGCACGTCCAGGATCTGTGCGACCGAGCAGCCGGTGCCGCTGCCCATGTTGTAGAGGCGGTGGGCTCCGACATCGCGGACCAGTGGCATGATCATGCGCACCAGGTCTTCGACATAGATGTAGTCGCGCACCATCCCGCCATCGCCCAGTTGAAGAACGGGTTCGCCGCGGGCGATCCGGCGGAGCGCGATCGGGATGAGGCCCTGCTTGCGATTGAGGTGCTGACGGGTTCCATAAGGGTTGGAGATGCGCAGGATCGTGTAGTCGAGCCCGTGCGTGCGGCGGAAGAACTCGAGGTAGTGCTCGATCGTGAGCTTGCCGATGCCATAAGGAGAGACCGGCAGCGCGCGATCGGCCTCGGAATACTCCGACTTGCCCTGGTCGCCGTAGATCGCCCCGCCGGTCGAGGCGTAGAAGACCCGCTCGACTCCCGCGGCCGCACAGCTCTCGAGCAGTTCGACCGTCTGAGCGACATTCGTCCGGATGTCGAACGTCGGGTCGCCGGCCGCTGTGGCCGGTGTCGTGGTGGAGAGGAAATGGAAGACATAGCGCTGGCCGGTGACGGCCTGCTCCAGATCGGCCCGATTGAGGAAGTCGCCCGTGATGAGGCGGACGCTGCCGGCGCCGAACGACGGCAGCGCCGAGAAGCGATCGAACGCCGTGACCGACAGCCCTTCGGCCACGAGCGCGTCGACGAGATGAGAGCCGAGGAACCCATTGGCTCCGATGACCGCGGCGCTATCCACGCATCGCCCTCTCGAAGGCGGCGACGAAAGCCCGACCCGAATCCTCCCAGGTGGTGTCGGCGACGGATTTGGACGCCAGCGCGGCATAGGCGGGCGCGTCGGGGCGATCCACGATCTCGGCCAGCTTCTGCGCGATGGCCATCGGTGAGGTGGGCACATAGACGATGTACTCGTTGCCGGAGACCATCCGGTTGTTGGCTCCGTCGTTCACGACCGGGATGACACCGCTCGACAGCAGTTCCAGCGGCAGCAGGGACATGTTGGAGAGGGAGAGCACGAGCCCGGCGGCACAGCGGTTGTAGACAGCGTTGAGCTCGCTGAGCTGGAGGCTGGAGAGGTTGTCGAACTCGAACGGGATCTCCCAGTTGGACACATCCCAGCCCGCCAGGTTGATCTTCACGTCCGGGCGCATTTTGGCGAACTCTGTGAGCACCATCAGGCCGAACTCGAACGCCCGGCGCGGGGTGACGGGGCGGGCGTAGAAGAAGATCTCATTGCGCCGGCCGGTGTTGTCGAAGGTGTACAGCGAGCGATCGACGGAGAAATCGAAGTGGTCCGCCTTCATCCCGTACTCGGTCCTCAGCTTGTCGGCGAGCCAGCCGCCCGCGGTGATCCCGTGGAAACCGAACCGATAGGTGTTCTGCGCCAGCAGGGCCTCCGAACCGAGCGGGTAGAAGAGCGGCTCGAAGTCTTGGACGAAGTAGAGCCGGCGAGCGCGGCTCTCGTCCAGGAACGCGGGGTACGCGGTCTCCCATCCGGTCGCGAAGATCGCCTCGGTTCCGTCAGCGACGCCGACCGACCGGTCCCAGATCCGGAGTTCGCCGTCGAGCCTCGGGTAGGCCTCCGACGACTCGAGCATGTCGCGGATGACCGGGAGGTCGATCACAGCGTCGCCCGCGTTGTAGAGGTAGACATCGCAGATGTGCCCTGCGAGCTCCGCGAAACGGATGAAACGGAAGAGATTCTGGTGCCCGCCGCTCTCCTTGCCGGGAGGGGACATGATCCAGGCGATCCGCACCGGCCGGTCCGACACGACGATCGGATCGGTGATCCGCGCCGGAAGCTCGGTCCAGTCCACAGCGGCCGCATCGGCGAGGTCGACCAGCAGACGAGGACGCTGGGGGCCGGTCACAGAGCCGATCTTGAACTTCAGATATCCGAAGGTCGCCCGCAGACCGTTGTTCTTGAGCATCGAGTAGGCCGTACGGGTCTTGCGTGCGATCACCCGGGGACCGCGCTCGACGGCCCGAGAGAATAGCCTGCTCACTGCTGTCACGTCGTCTTTCTCGTCTTCCTGGTCTTGCGCCGTTCGGCCATTGTCGGGTGCCGTCCGCAATCTTGCCACAGAAGGATGAGGAGCCTTGCATAAAGGGCGTCTGAGAGCGCCCCGCGAGGATGAAGTACACTCGACGAGTGCCCCGATCCGCCGAAGCGACGGCCGTCGTGACGGTCAGCTATAACTCGAGCGGTCAATTCGGCTCTTTCCTCGGCTCATTGCAGTCCGAGATCGACAACGGTCATCCGGTCGTGATCGCAGACAACGGCTCCGCCGACATCGACGAGACCCGGCGGGTGGCGTCCGCGCACGGCGCCCGGGTCCTCGCCCTGGCCGAGAACCACGGGTACGGCGGCGCGGTCAATCTGGCGGTGAGGACGCTGCCGGAATCGGTGGATGCCGTCCTGATCTGCAATCCGGACATCATCGTCAGCCCCCGCTCGATCGAGGTGCTGCGTGAGCGGCTCGACTCGGACGAGCGGATCGCGGCGGTGGGACCGCGCATCCTGAACGAGGACGGCACCGTCTATCCGTCGGCTCGCAGCATTCCCTCGCTGCGCACGGGGATCGGTCACGCGCTTTTCGTCCGCGTGTGGCCGACGAACCCGTGGACGCGCGCGTACCGCTCCGAGCGGAGGCTCGAGGCGCGCGATGTCGGCTGGCTCTCCGGCGCGTGCGTCCTCGTGCGGCGCCAGGCGTTCGAGCGGATCGGCGGCTTCGACGAGGCGTACTTCATGTACTTCGAGGATGTCGATCTCGGTTTCCGCTTCGCCCGGTCCGGGTATCGCAACCGCTACGAGCCCGCAGCCTCCGTGATCCATCACGGCGGGCTCTCCACGAGATCCGAGTCGAAGCGGATGCTCGTCGTCCACCACGACAGCGCCTATCGCTTCCTCGCAGGGAAGTACCCCGGTCCGCTCCTCGCGCCCGTCCGAGTGGCGCTAAGGGCGGCGCTGAGCGTGCGGGCCTGGCTCCTCACCCGCGGTCGCTGACCCGTTCAGCCGCCGAGGAGCCGGCGCAGGTACTGCCCGTAGCCGCTCTTGACCAGCGGCTGCGAGAGCTCGCTCAGCTGCGCGTCGCTGATCCATCCCGCCCGCCAGGCGATCTCCTCGATGCAGCCGACCTTGAAGCCCTGCCTGTCTTCGATGACGCGCACATACTCGGACGCCTGCATCATCGACTCGAAGGTGCCGGTGTCGAGCCATGCGGTGCCGCGGTCCAAGACCTGCACCTGCAAGCGCCCGGCCTCCAGGTAGCGCTCGTTGACGGTGGAGATCTCCAGCTCGCCGCGCGCGCTCGGCTCGATCGTCTTGGCGATCTCGACCACCGAGTTGTCGTAGAAGTACAGACCGGGGACCGCGTACTCGCTCTTCGGCTGCGCGGGTTTCTCCTCGATGGAGCGCGCCGTGAAGTCGTCGTCGAACTCCACGACACCGTATGCCGTCGGATCGCTGACCTGGTAGGCGAAGATGAGCGCGCCGTCGATGTCGGTGTGCTGGCGCAGAGCCGAGCCGAGCCCGGTACCGTGGAAGATGTTGTCGCCGAGGACCAGCGCAACCGACTCGTCGCCGATGAACTCCTCGCCGATGACGAAGGCCTGCGCGAGGCCGTCCGGCGAGGGCTGCACCGCGTACTCGATCCGGATGCCGAGCGCGGAGCCGTCGCCGAACAGGGCACGGAACTGGTCGTTGTACTCCGGCGTCGTGATGATGAGGATCTCGTTGATCCCGGCCATCATCAGCGTCGACAGCGGGTAATAGATCATCGGCTTGTCGTAGATCGGCATGAGCTGCTTCGAGATGCCCTTGGTGATGGGCCAGAGCCGCGTGCCGGAGCCGCCGGCGAGGATGATTCCGCGCATGGTGTGGAGTTTCCCTTACTTGTGGGCGAGCGAGGCGTAGAAGTCGCGTGCGGCGTCCCAGGTGGGCAGCAGGCCGGACGCCTGCGCCTCAGCGAGCCCGGGTGCGTCCGTGTCCTTCAGCGAGAGCAGCAGCTCATCCTCCGGGACCGGGAACGTGAGGGCGATGTCGCTGTCGAGCGGGTTGATCCCGTGCTCGCGCGTGGGAGTGTAGACATCGGTGACCAGATAGCTGACGGTGGCGTCGTCGGTCAGGGCGACGAAGCAGTGGCCGAGCCCTTCCGCGACGTAGAGCGCGCGGCGGTCCTTGTCGTCGAGAAGCACCGAGTCCCACTGGCCGAACGTCGGCGAGCCCACACGGATGTCGATGACGAAGTCGAGCACCGCTCCGCGCGGGGCCATCACGTACTTGGCCTGGCTCGGCGGGATGTCGGCGAAGTGGATGCCGCGCACCGACCCCCGCCGCGACACCGAGGTGTTGCCCTGTTTGAGATCGAGAGAGTGGCCGACGGCCTCCTCGAGACGGTCGAACCGGTAGAACTCGAAGAAGAGTCCGCGGTCGTCGGCGTGCTGGACGGGGGTGATCTCATACGCGTCGGGGATCGTCAGTTCTCGGATCTGCACCCCGGGAGTCTACCAATCAGGCCTGCACGCTAGACTCGTGCGCGGTTCACCCATAGAAAGCAGCCCATCCGCATGAAGATTCTCGTCACCGGTGGCGCCGGATTCATCGGCTCCAACTTCGTCCGCCGCACCCTCCAGGACGCCTATCCGGGCCTGGAAGGGGCCGAGGTGGTCGTTCTGGACGCGCTGACCTACTCCGGCAACCTCGCGAACCTCGAGCCGGTCTCCGACTCGCCCCGTTACACCTTCGTGAAGGGCGACATCCGCGACGGCGGACTGCTGGACGAGCTGTTCCCCTCGGTGGACGCCGTCGTCCACTTCGCCGCCGAATCGCACGTCGACCGCTCGGTCCGCGACGCGTCGATCTTCGTCGAGACCAATGTGCTCGGGACCCAGCAGCTCCTGGACGCCGCCCTCCGCAACGAAGTCAAACGCTTCGTCCATGTCTCCACCGACGAAGTGTACGGCTCGATCGCCGAGGGCTCGTGGGATGAGGAGCGCCCGCTGGAGCCGAACTCGCCGTACTCGGCGTCGAAGGCCGGCAGCGATCTGCTCGCCCGCAGCTACTTCCACACGCACGGGCTCAACCTCTCGATCACGCGCTGCTCGAACAACTACGGGCCGTACCACTTCCCCGAGAAGGTCATCCCGCTCTTCGTCACCAACCTCATCGACGACAAGCACGTCCCGCTCTACGGCGAAGGCAACAACATCCGCGACTGGCTGCACGTCGACGACCACACCCGCGGCATCGCGATGGTGCTGGTGAACGGCCGCGCCGGCGAGATCTACAACATCGGCGGCGGCACCGAGCTCACCAACAAGGAGCTCACCCAGCTGCTGCTCGACGCGACCGGCAAGGACTGGTCGTACGTCGACCGCGTCGCCGACCGCCTCGGCCACGACCTGCGCTACTCGGTGGACATCTCGAAGATCCGCAGCGAGCTCGGCTACGAGCCGCTGGTGCCGTTCGAACAGGGTCTCGCCGAGGTCGTGCAGTGGTACCGCGACAACCGCACCTGGTGGGAGCCGCTGAAGGCTCGCGCCGCGCTGGACAGCTGAGACCGGCCGACATGGCGCGCTATCTGATCGCCGGAGCCCGCGGCCAGCTCGGTCAGGACCTCCAGCGCGCGCTGGCCGGCCGGGATGTGACCGCCCTCGGCCGCGCCGATCTCGACGTCACGGACCGTGACCCTGTTCTGGCCGCCGTCGCGGGCCACGACGTGGTAATCAACGCCTCCGCCTACACGAAGGTGGATGACGCCGAGACCCACGAGGACGACGCCTACGCGATCAACGCGACCGGCACCGAGAACCTCGCCGTGGCCGCGGCGCAGCACGGCGCGACGTTCGTGACGGTCTCCACCGACTACGTCTTCGACGGGTCTGGCGCCGAGCCCTACGCCGAGGACACCCCGCGCGACCCGATCAACGCCTACGGCCGCACCAAAGCCGCCGGCGAAGAGCTCGCGCTGGCCGCGCATCCCGACGGCACCTACATCGTCCGCACCGCATGGCTGTACGGCGCGGGCGGCGCGAACTTCGCCAAGACGATGGTGAGACTCGCCGAGAGCCACGAAACGGTGAGCGTCGTGGCCGACCAGCTCGGCCAGCCGACCTGGACCGGCGACCTGGCCGAGCAGATCGTGGCGCTCCTCGACTCGGACGCGCCCCCCGGGGTGTACCACGGCACGAACTCCGGCCAGGCAAGCTGGTTCGCGTTCGCCAAGGCGGTCTTCAGCGCTGCCGGGCTGGACCCTGATAGGGTCCTTCCGACCGACAGCGCCACGTTCATCCGGCCGGCTCCCCGACCGTCCTACTCGGTGCTGGGTCACGAAGGCTGGAGGCGCGTCGGCCTCGAACCCATGCGGCCGTGGGAGGAAGCGCTGGCCGACGCAGCACAACACGGAGTCCTGGATCAGGAGCGGAATGACGACGACACTCAGGGTGGTGGTCGATGACCTGACCGGTGTGGCTCCCGGCGGCTCGCGCCGCTACACGGAGGAGCTCACCCGGCAGTTGATCGCGACCGCCCCTCCGGGCTGCGACGTCCAAGCCGTCGTCTCGAACATCTCCGACGACAAGCTCGACGAGGTGCGCCTGCTGCTCCCGGGGGTGGCCGACGTCATCCGGCTGCCGCTGGCCCACCGCGAGCTGGCTCTGGCCTGGCAGTCCGGCCTCCCCGTCGGCTCGCTCAGCGGGATGCTGCACGCGCCGGCCCTGCTGGCTCCGCTGCGCCAGCACGGCCAGACGGACGCCTCCGAACAGATCGCCGTGACGATCCACGACACGCTGGCCTGGTCGCACCCGGAGACGATCGGCACGGCCAGAGCGCTCTGGACCAAGTCGATGGCTAAGCGCGCCAGACGGTTCGCCGACGCCATCGTCGTCCCGACCCACGCGGTCGCGAGCCGGCTGGCGGACGAGCTGGACTTCGGCGACCGCATCCGGGTGATCGGCGGCGCGCCCACCACCACCGTGCGGCTCCCGGCCGACGCCGATGAACGCGCGGCACGACTGGAGCTCCCGGAGACGTACGCTCTGACGCTCGGCTCGATCATGCCGCGCAGGGGCGTTGCTGCACTGATCCGCGCGGTCGCACGGCCCGAAGTACACGGAATCCCCCTGCTCATCGTCGGACCCGACCGCTACGGCGAGCGCAGCGCGAGTGGCGTCGCGGCCGCAGCCGGCCTGCCGGAGGACCGCGTGCGCGCGCTCGGCCGCCTCTCCGACCCCGACCTCGCCGTCGTGCTCGACCGGGCGACCGTGTTCGTCTATCCGAGCCTCGCCGAGGGGTTCGGACTCCCCATCGTGGAAGCGTTCACGTTCGGCCTCCCGGTCATCCACTCCGACGACCCCGCTCTCGTCGAGGTCGCGGGCGGCGCGAGCCTGGTCGTGGAGCGCCCGGGCCGCTCCGAGGACGATGCCGCCTACACTGACCGCCTCGCCGAGGCCATCGGCCGCGTACACGGCGAACCGGACCTGCGCGCACGGTTGAGCGTGCTCGCCTCGGACCGCGCCAGGGCCTTCAGCTGGCGCGACTCGGCCGAACGCGTCTGGCAGCTGCACGCCGACCTCTGATCCCTGGGCGGGCGAGGACCGCCGGCGTCAGCGATCCGCCGAGGTCAGCGCGCGCTGGCGGGCATCGCGGGAGACCCCCTCGGCGAGGTCTTCGCTCGCCTCGCACCCGAACCAGGCGCGGTATCGCTCCGACGCCCAGACCCCCACAGCTTTCGACCACCGGTGGCTGCGGCTCTCGACCAGCCAGGTGAATTCCACAGCGACCAGCGCCGCCACGGGAAGGGCGAACAGCAGCGGCACGTACCAGACCTGCCCGGGGAACAGGTAGACGCTGAAGATCACGATCGGCACATGAACCAGATAGAGGCTGAAGGAGATGCGGCCTGCGAACTGCGAGGGCCGCGATTCCAGCAGCGCCGCCAGCGGACGCCAGCCGAGCGCCGCGACCACCAGGCCGGCCGCCGCGAGCGGCGCCAGCCCCCTGAGCACGCTGCCGAGTTCTGGACGGTCCGCGACGCCCGGACCGAACAGCCACGGAGCGATGAGGAGCAGGAGGCTCGCCACGGTGAACAGCGCCCACAGCGGCTGCCGGAACCAGCGGGCGTTGATACGGTCGGCGACGGTCCGCACGGCGTCCAGGCGGACGGCGAGCACCGCGCCGACGAAGAACGCCGGCAGATACTCAAGGGCCCCCGAGCCCGTTCGCGCGCCAAGCCAGCTGAGCGCGCAGGCGGCGGCGAGGCCGCCGACCCACCGGGTGCGCGCCGGGATCGCCGTCACCGCGAACACGGGGAGCGCCAGAGAGAAGATCAGCTCCCAGCGCAGAGACCACAGCGGGTTGTTGATCTGCCCATCGCCGCCGAGCAGATCCCACGCCTTGACGAGGTACTCCCACGAGAAGCCCGGCGTGGACGACGCGGTGAGCCAGGTGCCGTCGGGCTGCGTGGAGCGCTGCGGAATGGCCACGACCCACACCGCCGCCAGCGCCGCGGACGCGAACACAGGGACCATGAGGCGCACGACCCGACGCGGGAAGTAGGCCACCCAGTCGAACCCGCGACGCCGCAGAGCCGGGAGCGTGACGACGAGCCCGGAGAGCACGAAAAAGACGATCACCGACTCCGCGCCGGCGGTGGCCAGCTTGAGAGGCGTGGTAGCTGATCCACCACATCGCAGAACCGGCCGGCGCATGCCCGCCGCCCGGCGAGCCGGGAAAGCCGGGGTTCGTGTAGAGGGCGTGGTGCAACAGGACGACGACCGCCGCCAGGCCGCGCAGGCCGTCGAGCGCCACCAGCCGGCCAGCGTCCTTCGTCACCGGGTGCTGTGCCACTCCTCCACCTGTACCCGCTCCCTGCGGGCGGCGGAACCGGCGAAGCCTGGGCAGTCCCTGTCATCTGGTCAGGGGTCGTCTGAGCGTCGCGCTCACATCGAGGAGGGCTTCGGGGTGGCCGGCGCCACAGCCTGCTGCACCAGGCGGCGGATCTGCGTGTAGTCCGGATTCTCCGGATCGATGGTCGGCGGCACCAGTTCCAGCTGGTCCACTTTCTGCGCTTTGGTCTTCATGCCGAGGTCCACGAAGTACCCGAGCATCGACTGCGGGATGTCGGTCTTCATCACCTGCTTTCCGGCCTTCGCGATGTCCTGGAACTTGGCGACGATGTTCGCCGGAGTGAACTGCTTCAGAATCGCGTCCTGCAACTGACGCTGACGCACCATCCGGTCGTAGTCGCTGGTGCCGTGCCTCGCGCGGGCGTACCACTGCGCGTGATAGCCGTCGAGATGCCCCTCGCCCGGCTCTATCCACTCGACCACGCCGTTCAGGTTCTCGTCGCCGCCGATCGGCACGCGCTCGCTCACGGTGACATCCACACCGCCGAGGACGTCGATGAGATCGGCGAAGCCCTGCATGTCGATGAGCACGAAGTACTGGATGGTGAGCCCGGTCGCGCCTTCGAGCGCGTCGCGCATGGCCTCGATCCCCGGCTCGCTGCCGTTCTTCTTGGCCGTCGGATACAGCTCGGGCTTGTAGAGCTCCACCTCGGTGTAGATGGAGTTGAGCTGGCACACATCGACGTCGCAGCGCCCTTTGTCGCCATAGCCGTCCGGATACAGCTCGTGCAGGGGCGAGCTGGAGACGAAGGGCACCGGGTCGAGATCGCGGGGCAGGCCGATGGTGACCGCTTTGCCGGTCGTGGCGTCGATGCTCACGATGGACATGCTGTCCGGACGCAGGCCCTCGCGGTCGGGACCGGCGTCGCCACCGAGCAGCATGATGTTGTAACGGCCTTTGACGGGCGGCTCTGAGGGGCCGGCGGTGAAGATTCCGGCGAGCGCGCCGCGAGCGGACGCGGCGACGACGGAGCCGTAGGCGGCAGTCCCGGTGAGGCCCACCAGGACGACGACCGAGAAGGCGGCGATCCAGCCCCGGGCCTTCGAGCGCGCCTTCACCAGGCGCACGAGCCGCAGGGTGTCGAGCGTCAGCACCACCCACAGCAGTGGGTACACGATCAGCACGATCTGCGCGAACGTCAGGCTGCCGGACTGCGTCGCCAGCGTGTACACGGTGGACGGCGAGATCAGCAGGATCAGTAGTGCGGCGAGTGCGAGAAGCCAGAGCGCCGCCGTCGCGATCAGACCCACCCGGCCGAGGCGCCGATCGCCCGCGACGAGCTGCGCCGCCCCGGGCAGCAGGATATTGAGGGCGACCAGCCACCAGCCGCGCTTGGTCATCACCCCGGCCGAGGCCGTGTCCGGGTTGCGCAGCGGAGTGGTGGCGAGGCTCATAGCTTCGTTTGCAGCGCGCGGTTCTTCTCCTCGACGCTCGCCTCCAGTTCGGCGGCGAAGCGCTCGAGCGCGCTCGCGAGCCCGGAATCGGCCGTGGCGAGGATCTTCACAGCCAGGAGACCAGCGTTGCGCGCACCGCCGATGGAGACGGTCGCGACCGGCACGCCCGCCGGCATCTGCACGATCGAGAGCAGCGAGTCGAGCCCGTCGAGACGGGCCAGCGGCACGGGCACGCCCACCACAGGCAGGGTGGTGACGGCGGCGAGCATTCCGGGCAGGTGGGCGGCTCCCCCGGCTCCGGCGATGATCACACGGACACCGCGGGAGGCCGCGACTTTGCCGAAGCCGATCATCTTCTCCGGCGTGCGGTGGGCGGAGACGACCTCCACCTCGTGTGCGACACCGAACTCGGCGAGCAGCCGTGAGGCTTCCTGCATCACCGGCCAGTCCGAGTCGGAACCCATCACGACGGACACCAAGGGCGGGGGCGGAACGGACATGGACCCATGCTAGGGGGCGGTCGCCATGACCCCGGGGAGGGCACGCGGGCGCGGTGAGCCCCGGGATTTTACCCCTCGAAGAAGGCAGCCGCCGACCGTGCGCGGTACGCGATGTCGTCCAGATCGTCGCCGCAGACCGTCACATGGCCGACCTTCCGACCGGGCCGTGGCGCCTTGCCGTAACCGTGGAATTTGGCTTCGGGGTGCGCCGCGAGCGCGGCAGGGTAGCGGTCCTGCACAGTTCCCTCCGACGGCCCGCCCAGGATGTTGACCATCACCGACCAGTCCTCGCGAGCCGTCGCCGCGCCCAGCGGCAGATCGAGCACGGCGCGCAGATGCTGCTCGAACTGATTGGTCACGGCGCCCTCGATCGACCAGTGGCCGCTGTTGTGCGGGCGCATCGCGAGTTCGTTGACCAGCACCCGGCCGTCGGTCGTCTCGAACAGTTCGACGGCGAGGACACCGGTCACGCCCAGACCGTCTGCGATGCGGTGAGCGATGTCCGACGCCACCTGCGCGAGACGGCCGGCCGAGCCGGGGGCCGGGGCGATCACCTCGGCGCACACGCCGTCGCGCTGCACGGTCTCGACGACGGGCCAGGCGACGACCTCGCCGGAGGGTCGCCGAGCGACCAGCTGGGCCAGCTCGCGGCGGAAGGAGACGAGCTCCTCGACCAGCAGAGCGCCGCCGCGACCGTTCTCGCCGAGCGCGAGGAACCAGTCATCCGCCCCGCTCGCGTCCGAGACCAGACGGACGCCTTTGCCGTCGTAGCCTCCGCGGGCCGTCTTGACGACCGCGCGGCCACCGTGGTCGTCGAGGAACGCGGCGAGCTCGCCGGAGGTCTCCACGGCCGCCCAGTCCGGAACGGGGAGGCCGAGATCGCCGAGCTTCGCGCGCATCTGAATCTTGTCCTGCGCATAGAGCAGCGCGTCCGGACCCGGGTGGACCGGGATGCCGCGGGCGACCAGCTCGCGGAGGATGCTCTGCGGAACGTGCTCGTGGTCGAAGGTCACGACATCCACCGTCTCCGCGAAGGCGAGGACGGCGCCGAGGTCGCGGTAGTCGCCGACGCCGCTGGCGGCCAATCGGGCGCTCATGCCTTCGGCCTCTTGCAGCACACGGATGTCCACGCCCAGCTCCACCGCCGGGGGGATCATCATCCGCGCCAGCTGTCCGCCGCCGATCACACCGACTCTGTTCCTGGCCATCGCCTGGGGCCCTCCTCTGATACTCCTCATGCTGCCCGCGGGCAACTCACAGACATGAACGCCACGGCTCGCGTACTCTGGCGAACGCACTCCCTATCATCCCGCATCCCCGGTTGGAGCATGACGATCGAGAAGACCATCCCGGCGCGCACGGCCCGGCTCCTGCCTCAGCTGATCAAGTTCGGCGCTGTGGGCGCTGTGGGCTTGGTCGTGAACCTCGTCGTGTTCAATGCGATGCTGCTGATCGTTTTCCGCGGCGTCCCGCACGCCACTGTCTTCTCGACGGTCATCGCGACGACCGTGGCGATCTTCGCCAACTGGGTCGGGAACCGGTTCTGGGCTTTCTCCGGGCAACGGCAGGGGAACACCCTGCGCGAAGGCACCGAGTTCTTCGCGGTCAGCCTCGCGGGCATGGGCATCCCCCTGTTCTGCATCGGGGTGTCGCACTACCTGCTCGGCCTGACCTCGCCGATCGCCGACAACATCTCGGCCAACGGGATCGGCCTGGCGCTCGGGATGCTGTTCCGCTTCGCCCTCTACCGCTGGTGGGTCTTCTCCCCCGCGCGCGGCCAGCGGCCTCCGGCCGCGGCGCTGGAACCGGTCGCGGCGGCGATGCTAGCGCGAACCCTAGACCGTGGTCTCGTCGGGGACTGACTCGGACTCCTGGCGGCGCGTCCCGACGATGGTCTGCGCACGCTCCATGAGCTCGCTGAGCGCGCGCTGAACCTCATCGGCCCGGGGCACATCCTTGAGGACGACGGGATGGTCCAGGCCCGAGTTGATCAGGACATCTCCTGAGCGGAACACGCTCTGCAGCCAGGTGCGCTTGAGGCTCACATCGTAGCTGCGGGAGTGCAGCAGCTCCTGACGGACGCGGACGAAGAAACCGTGCCGGAGGATGAGCCGGCGCGTTGTGATCGTGTAGCGGCGGCTCAGCCAGGCCGCGAGCGGCAGCAGGAAGAAGAGGAACAGCACAGCGGCCGCAGCCGACCAGAGCAGCGCCTCCTCCCACACCTCGGTCAGACGCCCGACGAGGAAACCGACGGCGCCACTCGCGGCGATGAGCGCGAGGGACGGCCAGAGAAGCGCCCGTGCGTTCGGGCGCAGCCGAGCCACGACCCGCTCGGAAGGCGGGCCGACGGCTCCGTCCGGCGTGCTGCTCATGATTTCCATTAATACCGCAGGTGCGTCACGTCGCCGGCCGCCACCGCGGTGCGGCCCGCATCCGACTCCACGATCAGCCGTCCGGTGTCGTCGAGAGCGACGGCGACGCCCGTCAGGCTGCCGCCACCGGGGAGTTCGACACGCACCGCCCGGCCGATGGTGTGACACGCTGCGGCGACCTCGTCGCGCAGCGCGCTGCGAACCGGATCGCCGCCCGCCGTGAGGAAGTCGCGGTAGAGCACGACCAGCTCGATGAGGTAGGCGGCGAGCACGGCGTCGGTGTCGGGATCGGTCGCGCCGGCCAGCCGCAGCGACGTCGCGGTCGGCGCCGGCAGCTCGTCCCCGGCCACGGTCAGGTTGACGCCGGCTCCGACCACGACGCCGCGCATCCCGGGCAGCAGCTCGGTCAGGATGCCGCTGACTTTCGCGCCGTCGATCAGCACATCGTTCGGCCACTTGACCTCGACCTCCCGCGGCACGAAACCGGCCAGCGCACGGCGCATGGCGAGACCGGCGAGCAGCGGGAACCAGCCGAAAGCGTCCGGCTTCAGGCCGTCGGGCTTCAGCAGCACGGAGATGGCGAGCGTCTTCCCGGGCGGCGCCACCCAAACCCGCCCCAGCCGGCCCCGCCCACCGGTCTGATTGCCGGTGACGACGACGGCGAGGTCGGGAAGATCGTCGGAGCGGGCCTGCACCACGTCGTTCGTGGAGCCGGCCTCCTCGAGAACCTCGAGCACAGGGACGATAGCGCGACTGCGGCGAAAGGTCTCCATAGGCTCAGTCTGCCAGCGCGAGGCCCGGTATTTGTAGGGTTTCCTCAACGGCATCGCCCATCCGCTGGCCGGTAGAGTGAACGGCGTGACCGACACCGAAGCACGTCAACCCACCGGAATCACACCGGTCCTCGACCTGGCCACCACAGCGGGAAAGCTCGCCGACCTCAAAGAGCGCTTCCACGAGGCCGTCACCGCGAGCGGCCGGGCGGCGATCGAGAAGCAGCACGCCAAAGGCAAGCTCACCGCGCGCGAGCGCATCGACCTGCTGCTCGACCAGGGATCGTTCGTGGAGTTCGACGAGTTCGTGCGCCACCGCACGTACGCTTTCGGCATGGACGGGAAGCGCCCCTACGGTGACGCGGTCGTCACCGGCGTCGGCACCATCCACGGCCGGGGCGTCGCTGTCTTCAGCCAGGACTTCACGATCTTCGGCGGCTCGCTCGGCGAGGTCGCGGGCGAGAAGATCATCAAAGTGATGGACCATGCGCTCAAGACGGGTGTGCCGATGATCGGCATCCTGGACTCCGGCGGCGCGCGCATCCAGGAGGGCGTGGTCGCGCTCGGCAAGTACGGCGAGATCTTCCGGCGCAACACGGCGGCGAGCGGCGTCATCCCGCAGATTTCCATCGTCATGGGCCCCGCGGCCGGCGGCGCGGTGTACTCCCCCGCGCTGACCGATTTCGTCATCATGGTCGACAAATCCAGCCATATGTTCGTCACCGGCCCCGACGTCATCAAGACGGTGACCGGCGAGGATGTCGGGTTCGAGGAGCTCGGCGGCGCCCTCACCCACAACAAGGTCTCCGGCGTCTCCCACTACCTCGCGAGCGACGAGGAGGACGCCCTCGACTACGCGCGCAACCTGCTCAGCTACCTGCCGCAGAACAACCTGGCGGAGCTGCCGGCGTTCGAGGCGGAGCCGGAGCTGGAGACGACCGACGCCGACCGCAAGCTCAACACGATCATCCCGGACTCCCCCAACCAGCCCTACGATGTCACGACGATCATCGCGGGCATCGTGGACGAAGGAGAGTTCCTCGAAGTCCAGCCGTTCTTCGCGCCGAACATCGTCATCGGCTTCGCCCGGGTCGAGGGCCGCTCGGTCGGCATCGTCGCCAACCAGCCGAGCGCGATGGCAGGCACCCTCAATATCGACGCCGGGGAGAAGGCATCGAGATTCGTCCGGTTCTGCGACGCGTTCAGCATCCCGATCCTCACCCTGGTCGATGTGCCCGGCTACCTGCCCGGCACCGACCAGGAGTGGACCGGCGTCATCCGCCGTGGCGCGAAGCTGCTGTACGCGTACGCGGAGGCGACCGTGCCACTGGTCACGATCATCACCCGCAAGGCCTACGGCGGCGCTTACATCGTGATGGGCTCCAAGCAGCTCGGCGCCGACATCAACCTGGCCTGGCCGACGGCGGAGATCGCGGTCATGGGCGGCCAGGGCGCGGTCAACATCCTCTACCGCGGCGAGCTGAAACGAGCGGAGGACGCTGGGGAGGATGTCGCCGCGGTGCGGGCGAAGCTCGCAACCGAGTACACGTACAACGTCGCGAGTCCGTTCCTCGCCGCCGAGCGCGGCGAACTGGACGGCGTGATCGAGCCGGCCGCCACCCGCGTCTCCGTCATCAAGGCGCTCCGGGCGCTGCGCACCAAGCGGGCGAGTCTCCCGCCGAAGAAGCACGGGAACATCCCCCTGTGAGCGAGGCCCTCGACCCCTCGCAGCTGCGGTTCGTCACGCGCGGCGTGACAGCGGAGGAGATCGCTGCGGTCACGGCCGTGCTCACCGTCGCGGCGGCCGAGCAGGACGCCGCAGCACGCGGATCCCGGCCCGCTGCCGGGGCGGACGGCTGGCAGCGCAGTCAGCGTCCACTGCGCACGTTGCTGATTCCGGGGCCGGGTCAGTGGCGGTCGTTCTCGGGCGGATGACCGGATTTGTCCCCCGGTTTCCATGTCCCCCAATAACGGGACACCCGAAATTCTCGACACGTATCCCCTAGGCACAGTCCAGTTTTGTCCCCCACTGTCCCCCCAAAATGACGACTATGTATTTTGCAAGCAGACCGTGATCATGATTACCGCTAGGTGTCTCTCCTCATGAGTCACACCACCAATCACTCGCCGACTAGGGTAAGCAGGTGAGTGCTTTGGGGGCGAGCCAGGGCGATATTCGGGTTATCGCCCTGGCTCGGGGCTTAAAAAGGGGTCGGCAATTCGGGTGCCGGCCCCTTTCCCCGTTAAGAGCTGGTTTCAGCGACTGGTGCGCTGTCTTGGGGAGCGCACATGCTGCCCCTCCCCGGAGCAGGATGGCGAGCGTGGCGGTCAGCGCGCTTCCCCGGCGACGGCGACCGCTCATGGGTCCCGGCCGTCGGGCGGGCTCGGTATAGGCGTCGGAGTGCCGAGAGGGTTGAGCGGGTCGAAGTCGCGGTACCCGTGAGGCCCCGCGAACTGATTGAGCGTAGGATCGGTGGAGCACTCGGTGTTGAGATCGAGGGTGAAGATGTAATCGGACGCTCTGACCATGAGCCAGGCACCGTTCGGAAGCGTGGTGGCGATTCCGGTGTAGTGGTTGCCGCCGGGGTTGGTCATGGTGGGGGTGACGACCTCGATCGGATAACCCAGAGAATTCCAATGATCGGCGATGATGTTCGCGAAATCAGCAGCACCACCCACAGGATCGTGATCGATAATGAGGCCGAATTGTTGGCGTTTGTCATTGTTGTCCGTGGTGCTGCAACCGAGGTCAGTAAATTCGGAGGTGTCGGGGTCCCAGGGTTCCGCGTCGGGGAGGGGGCCGTATCGCCATCCGTCGGGGAGGGCGGTGGCGGTGAGGGCGTCGGCGGTGAAGTCCAGGAGTTGCTGGCGCAGTTCCGCTCCGGTCTTCTGCGGGGGTGGTGGGGTGAGCATGCTGCATCCTCCCAAGAGCAGAATGGCGGACAAGGCGAGGGCACGGTGCGCCGGGCGGTGGAGTCGAGTGTTCATAGACGGGGGCTCTTGGGTTGGGCGTCCTGGATCATTTCCGCGTCCTCATTGTGCTTGGCCGCATCAGCCGTGGTCGAGGAGAGAGCCCCGCTCACCTCGTCGAGGTTCCCGGTGCTGATCGCGGCGATGTTCTTCAACGACTGTGTTCTGGGGTCGAAATAGCCGTGGCCGGCGGAGGGGACCGTGTTGAACACCCGACCGAGCGGTACCGGACGGGCCTCCCCGAGCGGGTTGTGCCCATCGACGCGTAGGAGCGCCCCGCCGTCCCCGTCCGAGGAGAACCGGGTGGAGCCGCCGATGGCCGGGCTGGTCGGGTGGGCGACCTCCGGATTCGGCACGGCCCGACCGGCCAACTCCGCACCGAACGGAGCCAACTGGTCCGCGGTGGCGCTGGTAGTGAAAACACGATCAGCGTGGACCCCGGCAAGAGAAGGCACCAGGGCGGTGTCGATCCCGGCGGAGCCGACCATCACGAACGAGGACACCCGGCTGTCGGTGCGGGTGAGGGCGTAAGAGGCGAGAGTGGTGCCATAGGAGTGCACGACGACCCCCAGCAGGGTCGGACCGGCCGACCCTGCCGCCTGAGCCGCGGTGTTCCCGTCGATCTCCGCCGCGAACCGGGAAGCACCCGCCGTCGCCGCCTCACTTCCGGTGACCGTGGCCGGGTCCGGAGTGTCGTAGCCGAGCCACGCGGATCACCCCCGGCACCATCCCGGGGAGCCTGCTCTGCACGGCGTAGAGGTTCCGTGCGGCGGTGCTCCACGCGTTTGTGCCGTCGGCGGCGTCCGTTCCCATCCCCGGCACACACCAGGTCGTGTTCGTCACCGCGTCCAGATTCCCATAACCGACCGCCAGCAACGGGACCGACGCGAACAGATTCAACGCCACCAATTGCACCGGCATGCCTTTGATCGGCGAGCGGAGGACTCCCGCCAGGGCGTCCAGTGCCCTCCGCTGGTCGTCGTTGAGACTCTCGCGGTGCTGCTGCCAGTACACGTACTGTTTCAGGTTGGCCGCGTTCCGCACCGCATACGGCAGGCCGGGAAGGTTGCCGATGACGATCGGCGCCTGGACGACGAACGCGTCCCGCTGCCCCTGATCGAGGCCGGCCCACCAGGCGGCGGTCGAGGCCGGTGCGGGGGGCGCGTTCCAGAACAGCTGCGCCAGCCCCGCATCAGCGGCCAGCAGGCGTCTCAACTCGGCAGGCGTCGTCTCCTTCAGCAGGGCCAGCAACTCGACCGCGGAGAGCGGGGAGGCCCCGCTCTCCGGCACCCCGAAGAACGCCCACACCGTCGAGCCCAGCGCGACACCGCTGCCCGCGGTCTCGAACGCACCGGCCGCCCCTTCCAGCCAGGAGCCATCGGCCTGGTTCTGCTCGATCCAACGCTGGAACCCGGCGACGACCCCGGAACCGTCGATTCGGCCCCACCGGCATCCGGCGGCGACATCCTCCAGCGCTCGGCGAACGCGGGAGAGAGCGCCCGCCAGTTCCAGATCCAGAGACCCGGCCTGAGCGCGGTACAGCCGGAGGTCCTCGGAGCGGGCGGATGCCGTCCCGCTCCCCGCACCGGCCTGCCCTCCGCCGACGGCCGGGAGGCTCCGCCGCCCCACCAGCACGGTGCCCGCCGAGAGCGAGGGCGGAACGGCCCCCGGTCCCGGCTCCGGCTCCTCCGGCCACAGAACCCCACCCGCCGCGACCGCGGCCGCCTGCTCCCGCCGCCGACGCTGCGCCCGCCACTCCCGCCACCCGCCGCCGCCGCAACTCCTCGGTCTGCGCGGCTTCCTGCAACCGATCCGCGAGAACCGCCAGGGCGTCCAACCCGTCTGCGAGCTGCGCGGCCTCCCGATCGGCCAGCTCACGGCTGCGGGCGAACTCCCGGGCGAAGAGCCCGCGGAACTCCGCGGTGGCCGTCCGCGCGAACCCCCTCCGCGCCGATTGGCCCGCCCTCACCCGCTCGGCCCCGACACGTGCCGTCTGCACCAGAGCGTCCACCGCGCGATGATCGAACACCAGCGGCTCCGCGTCACTCCCGCCCACGAGACCCCTTCCGCTCCCTCCGGATTCGAGGAGACAGTCAATGAATCATACATATGAAATTGCAAATTGCCAGCCGCGATCGCACCCAGAGCAGCCCGGGAACGCCCGGACCCGGCGGCTGAGCCCAGCGCTCAGGACAGCGCGCGCAGCGACGCCTCAGGCCGAGGGGAGCGGACGCGGGATTTCGAGCCAGAGGTCCACTTCGTCGTCGTCCGACTCCACGCCCAGAGCGTTCGCGGCTCCATCGCCCGACATGCGAAGCCCCACGACGGTCACCGCCGTCTCGGACGAGCGCGGGACGGTGCGCACGATGAGCTTGTCCGTCGTCGTGCCCCGGATGGCCTCCGCGAGACGCCACAAGACCGTGTCGAGGCCGGCCGGGCCGAGGTCGTCGATGCCGCCCTCGTCGAGCAGGGTGACGACGACACCGCGACGCCGGGCATCCATCACCTCACGGCGGACCTCCTCATTGAGGAGACGCCGCCCGCGGATCTCATCGCGGATGGCGCCTTCCAGATAGCGGCACTCCCGGCGCTCCGTCTCGGTCAGGTCGCCGCCGCGACGGACGATCTCGGCGAGCATGGGAGCGGCCACCCGGTAGGTCTGCCGCAGCCGCAGCCGCCTTTCCATGACATGCGCCTCCTGAGCCGCCTGCCACTCGGTGGCCTCGCGCTCGGCCCGCCCGAATCGCAGCGCGTCCCGGCCGGCCTTCGCTAGCGACCCGGAGATGACGACGGCGACGCCGACCCACACCACGGAGCCGATGACGCCGAGGCCGGCGAGCGCGCCGGCGCCCGCCCAGACCACGGTCTGGACAGCGAGGAAGGCGACGCCGAGCCAGGCCACGAGCCGCTGCCGGCGGACAGCGCAGATGGTCATCAGCGTCCCGATGGCGGCGACGTACCAGGTGGCGTATCCGTTGTCCTTCGCGGGGTCGAGCTGGCTGGTGACCAGCACGGCGACCACCACTGAGACAGCGAGATCGAAGGCGGCCAGCCAGAGCGGCATCCCGATCGGGCTGGTCGGCCACAGGCTGATCGCGGTGGCGACCGCGTAGAGCGCTATCGCGACGACGGCAGGGCCCGGGTCATCGGGAATGGAGAGGGACGAGAGCCCGAGGAAGAGATGATAGGCCGAGAACATCGCGCCGAGCGCGAGGAACAGCACTCTGTTGAGGGTGATCACCGGGCGGTCTCCTGCTCCCGGTCCGGCGACGATGCGGGCTCAGTGCTCGGCCAGACGATCGTGACGCTCGTCCCACGGCCCGGCGCCGACCGGATCGTCGCCCGGCCGCCGACCTTGGTGAGACGATCCTGGATGCTGACGCGCAGCCCCAGACGCTCGACCGGCACCTCCGCGCTGACGAAGCCGCGTCCGGAGTCTTCGACGATGACCTGGACCGTCGCCCCGTCCACGCCGCCGACGATGGTGAGGCGCCGGCGCACTTCCGGGCCGCCGGCGTGCTGCTTGCTGTTGATCATCGCCTGCACCGCAGCCGAATAGACCGCCTCGGCCACCGTGACGGGCAGAGTGCGCCGGGCGATCTCCCGGGCTTCCACCACGAAGTGCGAGGTGCAGGACTCCGCTGCTGCCAGCAGGCGCTCGTGCAGACTGTCGAGACCGACGGGAGGCTGGTCCTCCGGTCCGGAGGCTTCGGCCGCGTGCAGGTGCCCGATGGCGTCGGCGGCCATCCGCGCCGCCAGTTCCTTCGCCTCCGGCGTGCGCGCGCTGGCCGCCGCGAGCAGGGTCGTCAGGACGCTGTCGTGGACGATCGCGTCCACCTGGACCCGCTCGACCTCGGTCGCGTGCTGGCGGACGGCGGTGCTGTACTTGGTGAGCGCCTGGCCCTGGGCGGCGTCCACCGCCGTCGACGCCCCGCGCATCATGGTGACGATCGCGAGGATCACACCGCCCAGGATGATCGCGTACACCGCATCGATCCCCGCCAGCTCGGCGCTGGCGCCGCCGCCGGCCGGCAGCGCGCGGACGAAACCGTAAGCGACCGGCGCGACGAACGTGTACACGATCGCCAGCCAGAGCGGCCACGCCACTGCGGCGAAGGCCGTGAACACGGAGCAGAGGAACCACACCCACGGCTTGTCTCTCGCGAACGGCGCCGGGTCGCTCACCAGCAGCGGCCACGTCGCGATCACCACGAGGTACACGATGGCCAGAACGCCCATCGCCGTCTTCACGAAGCGCTGGACGATCGCGAGCAGAACGGTCAGGGCGAGGCCGCCGAAGACGACGGTCAGGACGACGGACCCCCACGGCTCCCGCAGGTCGGCCAGCTGGCCGAGCACGGTCGGGACGGTCTGCAAGCCGAACACGAGCCCGAAAGCCGGCACAGTCCGGTCGGCGATCCGCTCGATACGAGCCCGGCTCAGCGGTTTGCGAAGCTTGACGCCCTCCGGCGGCGCCCCGGAGACGGGGCCCGGAGGGCTAAACCCGCTCATTGCGCGGATCGGAGTCGAGCCCGGGCAAGATGCCGTCCTCGACGGCACGACGCAGCAGGTCCACCTTCGTCGGAGCCGGGCGGCCGACCTCCACATACTTCACGCGGATGCGGTCCAGATACTCGCGTGCCGTCGAATTGGCGATCCCGAGCTGCGCGGCGACCGCCTTCAGCGGCAGGCCGGAGGCGTAGAGGTGCAGAACGTCCCGCTCACGGCGGCTGAGCTGCGCCTTGGCGAAGTCGCTGTCCGCGTCGATGGCGGTCGCCCACTCGAGGTTGTTGAGCACATCCCCGCGCGCAACGGTGACGATCGCGTTCATCACGGTCGTCGTCGGAGAGGACTTCGGGATGACGCCGGCTGCGCCCGCAGCGAGCGCCTCCCGCACACTGGCCACACGGTCCGCGATGCTGTGGACGAGCACAGCGGCGCCCGTCGCCTGCACCCGTTTGACGTTGTCCGTCACCCGCGAGCCGTCGCCGAGGGAGAGGTCGAGCACGACCACATCGCACTCCTGCGCCCCCAGCTGCGACACGAATCCGTCCACTGTCGCAGCGGCGACCACGACGTCGTAACCCGCGTCCTGACAGGCTGCCCTCAGCCCGAGACGCACCGACTCGTGATCGTCGACGATTGACACCCGCACCATGCTCTCCATCGTAGCGGTGGGAATGCATACATCTCCGGTCAGGGGGTCAGCGCGGCGACCACTTCGACGTGACGGGTGTGGGGGAACAGGTCGAACGCCCGCAGTGTGCGCAGCGGATAGCCGCGCTCGGCGAAGGAGGCCACATCCCGGGCCAACGAGACAGGGTCGCACGCGACGTAGACGATCTGCGCGGGCCGCAGCTCGGCGATCGCCTCCACGACGGCCCGGCCCGCGCCGGAGCGCGGCGGGTCCAGGACGACGGTCGCCGCGCGCAGGCGGGCGCGCTCCATCGCGGACGCACCGGCGACGAGACCCGCGACGATATGCTCGACGCGCCCCGTGACCGCGGCAGCGCCGACCCAGTCCGCGAGGTTCTCCGCCGCATCGTCGGTGGCAGCCTCGTCGGATTCGACGGAGGTGATGCGCAGGGTGGGGCCGAACCGGTCGCCGAGAGCTGCCGAGAGGAGGCCGACGCCGCCGTAGAGGTCGAGGTTCGCGGCGCGCGGGTCGAACAGGGCCTCATCGACAGCCGATTGAACGGCCGCCGTCAGCGTCGTCGCAGCGGCCCGATGCACCTGCCAGAAACCGCGGGCGTCCACCCGGAACTCGCGGTCGCCCACGCGCTCGCGGATCGGGGCCGGACGGCGAGGCGGGCGGACCAGCCGGTCGCCCCGGCGCGCGGGGGCGTCGTTGACGAGGACATGGACCGTGCCGAGCCCGGTGGCGACGACCTCCACCGACTCCGCTCCGGGGAAACGCTGACCGAACGGGGTGGACTCCTGGACCAGAGCGGTCGCGAGCGGGAGGTCATCGACCGGGACGACCGTGTGGGTGCGCGCCGCGAAGGGGCCGATGCCGCCGCCCTCGCCGACCTGCAGCCGGACGCGGGTGCGCCAGCCGGTGCCGTCCTCGGTCTCGCCCGCGACCGGTTCGACCACGACGCCCAGCGCGTCGATCAGTCCCCGATCGAGTTTGGCGGTGCGCTGGAGGGCGTCCACGATCACGCGCCGCTTGAGCTCGCGCTGATGACCCAGGCGGATGTGGCCGAACTCCGCCCCGCCGGGCCGCTGACCGGGGGCGCGGTCGATGCCCGCAGCGGACCAGACATGCTCCTGACGCTCGGGCGCCGCCTCCAGGACCTCGAGTGCCTCGGCGCGCCAGAACCGGTCGTGCTTGCGGTCGGCGATCCGGGCGCGGACGCGCTCCCCCGGCATCGTATCGGGCACGAAGACCACACGACCCTCGTGCCGGGCGACGAACACGCCGCCGTGCGCGACGTTGGTAATGTCGAGGTCGACCTCATCTTTCCGGGGCATCCATCGAGCATCCCACAGGTGACGACCATGCGGCTCTACCTCGCCTCCACCTCCCCAGCCCGCCTCGCGCTGCTGCGCGCCGCGGGGATCGAGCCCGTCGTCGTGCCGTCGCGGGTGGACGAACCCGCTGCCGTCGCCGCGGCGGAAGCCGAACACGGACCGCTCTCCCCCGACGCGATGGTGCGGCTGCTCGCCCGGCTGAAGGCGGAGGCCGTGCGCGGCACGCTCGACGGCGAACCGATCGACGGGCTCGTCTTCGGCGGCGACTCGGCGTTCGCGATCGACGGCGCCATCCACGGCAAACCGCACCGGCCCGAGATCGCACGCGAGCGCTGGCGGGCACAGCGCGGGCGCACCGGGCGCCTGCACTCCGGGCACTGGCTCATCGACCACCGCGGGGGCGTGGAGAACGCCGCTGTCGGGGCGACGGCCGTGGCCGCCGTCTCGTTCGCAGACGTCACCGACGCCGAAATCGACGCCTACATCGCCAGCGGCGAACCCTTGGAGGTCGCGGGCGCATTTACCATCGACAGTCTGGGCGGCCCCTTCATCCGCCGGGTGGAGGGCGACCCGAGCACCGTCGTCGGGTTGTCCCTCTCGACCCTGCGCGACCTGGTGCGCCAGCTCGGAATCGAGTGGACCGAGCTGTGGAACCGTGCCGGAGCGTCATTATAGAAAATCTGAAGGCTTTTGGATGTATTTTTATGAGAATCGTCCAAAAGGCGATCGGACCCGCGCAATAGGCTAGAGAACTGTGCCACGTATCTCCAAGGTCCTCATCGCCAACCGGGGCGAGATCGCCGTCCGGATCATCCGCGCCGCACGCGACAGCGGGATCGGCTCCGTCGCCGTCTACGCCGACCAGGACCGCGACGCTCTGCACGTCAGGCTCTCGGACGAGGCCTACGGCCTCGAAGGCTCCACCAGCGCCGAGACGTATCTGGTCATCGACAAGCTGCTCTCCATCGCCCGCCGCTCGGGCGCCGACGCCGTGCATCCGGGATACGGCTTCCTCGCCGAGAACGCCGACTTCGCCCGTGCCGTCATCGCCGCCGGCCTCGTCTGGATCGGCCCGTCGCCGGAGGCCATCGAACGTCTCGGCGACAAAGTCTCCGCCCGGCACGTCGCCGAGAAGGTGGGCGCACCACTGGCCCCCGGCACCCTCAACCCGGTCGCCGATGCGGCCGAGGTGCTCGATTTCGTGGACGAGCACGGCCTGCCCGTCGCCATCAAAGCGGCGTTCGGCGGCGGCGGGCGCGGCCTCAAGGTGGCCCGCGCCCGGGAGGAAGTGGCCGAGCTCTTCGAGTCCGCCACCCGGGAGGCGATCGCGGCGTTCGGCCGCGGCGAATGCTTCGTGGAGAAATACCTCGACCAGCCGCGCCACGTCGAGACCCAGTGCCTCGCCGACGCGCACGGCACCGTCGTGGTCGTCTCGACCCGCGACTGCTCGCTACAGCGCCGCCACCAGAAGCTGGTCGAGGAGGCCCCCGCGCCGTTCCTCACTCCGGAGCAGCGGGAGAAGCTCTACAGCGCCTCCAAGGCGATTCTGAAGGAGGTCGGCTATCAGGGCGCCGGCACCTGCGAGTTCCTCATCGGCAAGGACGGCACCGTGTCGTTCCTCGAAGTGAACACCCGTCTCCAGGTCGAGCACCCGGTCTCGGAGGAGGTGACCGGCATCGACCTCGTCCGCGAGCAGTTCCGCCTCGCGGAGGGGGGCAAGCTCGACGGAGTCGACCCGGCCCCCCGCGGCCACTCCTTCGAGTTCCGCATCAATGGCGAGGACGCCGGCCGCGGCTTCATCCCCTCTCCGGGCCCTGTCCACGTCTTCAAAGCGCCCGGCGGCCCCGGCGTCCGCGTCGACAGCGGCATCCAGGCCGGCGACGTCATCGGCGGCGCGTTCGACTCCATGCTCGCGAAGCTGATCGTCACCGGAGCCACCCGCGAGGAGGCGCTGGAGCGCTCGCGCCGCGCCCTGGACGAGCTCGAGGTCGCAGGCCTGCCGACGGTGCTGCCGTTCCACCGCGCGATTGTGCGCGACCCCGCCTTCGCTCCGCAGGACGGCGAGCCATTCTCCGTGTACACCCGCTGGATCGAGACCGAATGGGCCGGCGCCATCGAGCCGTGGTCCGGCGAGCTTGGCGAACCGTCCACGGCGGAACGCCGGAGCAACGTCGTCGTCGAGGTGGAGGGCAAACGCATCGAGGTCTCCCTCCCCGCCCGCCTGCTGGCCGGCGGCTCCCCCGAGAAAGCCCCGCTCGCCCCGCGTCGCCGCGGGGGCGGGCATGCGGTCGACACCGCGACGGGCGACGCGCTCACCGCTCCGATGCAGGCGACCGTCGTCAAGGTCGCGGTCGCCGACGGCGACGAGGTGGTCAAGGGGGATCTCGTGCTCGTCCTCGAGGCCATGAAGATGGAGCAGCCCCTCACCGCCCACAAGGACGGCACCATCGCCGCCATCAACGCCGCCGTGGGCGAGACCGTCTCCTCCGGCCACCTGCTCCTCAGCATCGTCTGACCGCCCCCGCGTCCACATCCCGCCCCCACCATGTCGGAAAGGGAGGACTCCCACCCGAGAATCGGTTCAGAATTCCTCCCTTTCCCGCGTTATCCTCGTCTCGCACGACCCGACTCCTCCCTTTCCAGCACCGCCTCGATCGTCGCGACCACCGAATCCGGTGTGCTGAGAAGGTTCCTGGCCGAGACGCGCAACCAGCGATCGCCCCGCAGCGCTAGCGCCGCATCCCGCATCCGGTCCCTCTCGAAAGCCTCACGCCCAGAGTGGAACGCGAAACCGTCCACTTCGACGTAGAGGATTCCGTCGACGCGGGCATCCACCCGGCCTGCGCCCGGGACGGCGATCTGCTGCTCGACGAGGTGGCCGCGGGCGGTGAGGCGCTGACGCAGAATGGACTCGACGCCCGAGTCGGAGCCAGGACGAGCGCGCCGCGCGATCGTCCTGGCTCGTTGCGGCTCGGAGGCGAAGGTGCGTTCGATGTCCCGGATCGAGACCAGCCCTGCGCTGAGCGCGGTATCGAGGACGGCGACGGACGTCTCCTCGTCGGCGCAAGCGACCACGGAACGCAGGCAATCGGCCACGGAGACACGCCAGATCTCCGGATGCGCTCGGCAGGCACGCCAGTGCAGCACAGCACCCGCCTCGACGCCCGCGCGACCCGCCGTGGGCGGAACGGTCGCGTGAGTGCGAGCGTCCATGCCTCCCCACAATCCGTAGCTGCGAGCGGCGGAAACGCAGGAGAGCCGTCCACCCATGCGAACCGCGGCGATCGCCGCCTCGAAGACGCCCGGTTTCGCGTATCGTCCGTTTCGCGGCCGGATCAGCCGCCCGTCGGCCACCACCCTCCCCAGCGCACGCTCGGTCGCCCCGGCATCGCGGAGCTGGCGCGTGGAGGCGATTCCGCCGCGCTTGTCGAACTCCTGCATCCAGTTCATCGCTCTATCGTCGGCGGCCACGCCGACCGGCAGAGACGGCAGGAGCCATCTGTGGATAAACAGCCTGTCGGAAAGGGAGGTGGATAGTACAGACACGCCGAGCCCGAGCAGGAAAGGGAGGAGATATGACGGAGGGGGGAGGGGGAGTCCTCCCTTTCCGACACAAGACGGGGGGGTGGAGGGGGACGGGGGGAGGGGACGGGGGGTGGGGCGGGAGAGAGGGACGGGGGTCAGGGGGAATCGGCGGGGGCGCCTTTGAGGTCGATGCTGATTTCGGCGGCGTCGAGGTTGTTGAGGGCGCCGGCGAGGACATTCGCGCTGAAGGTGCCCTCGTCGCGGGCGTCGAGGAGGGCGCAGCGCTGGGCGCGGATGCGGGCGAGGCGGGCGGCCTTGTACTGATCGAAGACCTCGGGGGTGCGCTCGGCGGTGAGAGGGAGAGGGACGGTTTTTCCCACGTCGTGCAGCAGCACCATCAGGCGGCGGCGCTCGTCGCGCTCGGCGTCGGGGTCGGCGGTGCTGGGTTTGAGGAGCCGAAGAACAAGGGCCAGCGTGCCGCCCTGAAGCAGAAGCGACCCCGCGGCGACGAAGAAGGCGATGAGAACCAGCACGGAACGCCCGGGGGTCTCGGCCGGAAGGCTCTGCGCGGCGGCGACCGTGACGGCGCCGCGCATCCCCGCCCAGACGACGATGCCGCCCTCCCGCCAGCCGAGTGGAGCCTCGGTGAAGTAGTCGATATCGGCGAGGAGCCGACGGAGGCGCACACCGAAGCGGGCGAGGTTCTCGGCGGTGGGGACGCGGCGGCGGCGCAGAACTCTGCTGCGGACGATTCTCCGGGCGCGAGCCGCGCGGCCGGTGAGGGGGACGACGGCGTACGGCGCGCCGGCGGCGCGCACCGCGTCGGCCCGCTCCGCGTCCACGCCCGACGCATCCGCACGCCCCGCATCCACGCCCGACGCATCCGCACGCCCCGCATCCACGCCCGGCAGCGCCGGCCTCGCACCGGCCAGCCGCTCGGCGATGGCGCGCTGAACGCCTTCCGGGTCTTCGAGGCGCTGCTGCATCCGCTCGAGCGCGGGCCGCATCCGCTGCCCGCGCCGATGACGCCGGCCGAGCATCGCCAGGAGGGGCGCCACGAAGGCGGCGCGCACGAGGATCGTCAGGAGCAGCGCCCCGGCGGCGACCCCGATGAGGGGCAGCAGACCGGAGCGGTCGTTCTCGACCTTCTGCAGGATGCCGAAAAGTTCGAGGCCCATCGTCAGGAAGATGACGCCTTCCAGCACCATCTCGACCGTGCGCCAGTTCTGCGTGCCCGAGAGCCGATGCTCCGGCGAGAGCACCCGAGGCGCGCGGCTGCCGGTGACGAGTCCGGCGACGACGGCCGCGACCAGTCCCGAGGCGCCGAGCGCTTCGGCGGGGAGGGACGCCAGGAACGGGACGGTGAAGGAGATGACGGTGTTGACCGTGGCATCCTTCACCCGCTGCCGGACAAGCAGGTTCAGCCGTCCGACGGCCCAGCCGAGGAGGACGGCGATCAGCACCGAGTAGACGAACGAGACGACCACCACGCCGAACGTGAACGACGCCGCTGTGGCCGCGACGGCCGCGCGCAGCAGCACCAGCGCCGTGGCGTCGTTGAGCAGGCTCTCGCCCTCGAGGATGGCGACGACGCGCGGCGAGACGCCCGCCCGTTTCACGATCCCGGTGGCCACCGCGTCCGTCGGGCTGACGATAGCGCCGAGCGCGATGCCCCACGCCAGGCCGAGCCCGGGGACGACCCAGGCGAAGAACAGGCCGAGCAGCACCGAGCTGACGACGACCAGGAGCACGGACAGCCCGCCGATCGCACCGAACTCGCGGCGGAAATTCATCGACGGCATCGACACCGAGGCGGAATACAGCAGGGGCGGGAGCACACCGGCGAGGACCCACTCCGGCTCGATCGTGACCGCGGGCACGAACGGCAGCAGACTCACCAGGATGCCGACGACGACGAGGACGAGCGGCGAGGCGACGCCGAAGCGGGGTCCGATCGTCGTGGCGGCCGCGATGGCCAGAATGGCGAGGACGCCGATGACCAGGATCTCCTCCATGCGCGCGCTCCCTAAAGGACGATATGCATCGCGCGGGCCGCGTCCGAGATGGAGCCGGAGAGGGACGGGTACACCGTGAACGCCCGGGCGACCTGGTCGACCGTGAGACGGTGCTCGACGGCGAGCGCGAGCGGGAAGATCAGCTCGGAGGCACGCGGGGCCACGATCACGCCGCCGATCACGGTCCCCGACCCGGTGCGGGCGAAGAGCTTGACGAACCCGTCGCGGATGCCGAGCATTTTCGCGCGCGGGTTGGATTTCAGCGGCAGCTTGTAGATATCGCCCTGCGCGATGCCCTCCTCGATCTGCTTCTGGTTCCAGCCGACCGTCGCGATCTCCGGCTGGGTGAAGATGTTCGAGGTGACATTGCGCAGTTCGATCGGGTTGACCGCGTCGCCCATCGCGTGGAACACCGCAGTGCGGCCCTGCATCGACGCGACCGAGGCGAGCGGCAGCGAGTCGGAGCAGTCTCCGGCGGCGTAGATGTTCGGGATGGAGGTCCGGGCGACCCGGTTGACCCGGATGTGGCCGGACGGCGTCAGCTGCACCCCGGACTCCTGCAACCCGATCCCGGCGGTGTTCGGGATCGAGCCGACGGCCATCAGGCAGTGGCTGCCCTCCACGGTGCGGCCGTCGGAGAGCGTGGCGACCACACCGTCCCCGGCGCGGACCACCGACTCGGCGCGGGAAGTGGAGAGCACCTGCATCCCATTGCGCTTGAAGACGTTCTCGATCACGCCGGCGGCGTCCGCGTCTTCGCCCGGGAGCACCTGGTCGCGGGAGGAGATGAGGGTGACCTTCGAGCCGAGCGCCGTGTAGGCCGAGGCGAACTCCGCTCCGGTGACGCCCGAGCCGACGACGACGAGGTGCTCGGGGATCGCTCCCAGATCGTAGAGCTGGGTCCAGGTCAGGATGCGTTCGCCGTCCGGCTCGGCGGAGGACAGGATGCGCGGGCGGGCACCGACGGCGACCACGATGGTGTCCGCGTCCACGCTGTCGAAGTCCGTGCCCGAGTCGCCCCGCACCGTCGAGACGATGACGGTGCCCGGACCGTCGAGCCGGCCCTCCCCGGAGACGATGCGGACGCCCGAGCGCACGAGCTCGGCGCGCATGTCCTCCGATTGCTGGCGGGCGAGGCCCATGAGGCGCTTGTTGACCGCAGCCAGGTTGACGGCGATCTCCGGGCGCACCGGCTTGCCGCTGGCGCCGCGGGAGAAGAACTGGACGCCGAGGTCAGCCGCCTCGGCGATGGAGTTGGTGGCCTCCGCTGTCGCGATGAGGCTCTTGGAGGGGACGACATCGGTGATGACGGCCGAGCCGCCGACGCCGGAGCGCTCGATGAGGGTGACATCGGCGCCGAGCTGCGCCCCGGCGATCGCCGCCTCATACCCGCCGGGTCCGCCGCCGAGGACGGCGATCCGCTGCTTGCGCTCGAATTCGTAGGCCATACCGTCCATTCTTCCGCATGCGGGCTGCTCTTCCGTATGCGGGCTGCGCCGTCGCGCCGCCGGGGTTGGCAGCGTCCGCGGAGAGCGCTCAGTAGAGTGGGCGCATGCCGGAAACCCTGAACCCGCTCGACGACCCTGCCACCGATCCGTTCGAGGTGGCCGAACGCGCCGCGGAACAGCTCGCGGAGAAGACCGGCGTCGCCAAGCACGACATCGCGCTCACGCTCGGCAGCGGCTGGGGCAGGGCGGCGGACCTGATCGGCGAGACCGTCGCGACCGTCCCCGCCACCGAGATCGTCGGCTTCGGCAAGCCCGCGCTGGAGGGCCACGTCGGCACCCTGCGCTCCCTCCGGCTGCGAAACGGCAAGCACGCCCTTGTCATCGGCGCGCGCACGCACTACTACGAGGGCCACGGCGTCCGCCGTGTCGTCCACAGCGTCCGCACCGCAGCGGCCGCGGGCTCCTCGACGATGATCCTCACGAACGGCGCGGGCGGCATCAAGGAGACCTGGACGGCCGGAACCCCGGTCCTCATCAGCGACCACCTCAATCTCACCGCCGACTCGCCGCTCGAGGGCGCGACCTTCATCGACCTGACGGACCTCTATTCGAAGCGCCTACGCGACCTCGCGCGCACCATCGACCCGAGCCTGGACGAGGGGGTCTACACACAGTTCCGCGGCCCGCACTACGAGACGCCGGCCGAGGTGCGGATGGCGAAGGCGATCGGCGGGCACATCGTCGGGATGTCGACGGCGCTGGAGGCGATCGCGGCGCGCCAGGCCAGGATGGAGATCCTCGGGATGTCGCTCATCACCAATCTGGCGGCCGGCATCCAGAAGACCCCGCTCAGCCACCAGGAGGTCATCGAAGCCGGCCGCGAGGCCGAACCGGTGATCGGCGCCCTGCTCGCCCGGATCGTGGAGGCCCTGTGAGCGACACCGCGCAGCTCCTCGCCGACGCCCGCGTCTGGCTGGAGCAGGACCCCGACCCCGAGACGCACCGGGAGCTCACGGCTCTCCTCGCCGATGCCGAGTCCGGCTCGGCCGGGGCCATCGCGGACCTCCGCTCGCGTTTCGGCGCCCGTCTCGCTTTCGGCACGGCCGGTCTCCGCGGCGAGATCGCCGCCGGCCCGAACCGGATGAACCGCGTGCTGGTGGCTCAGGCCGCGGCCGGCTTCGCCCACTGGCTGATGGAGAACGCCGAGGACGGAACCCCCTCGGTCGTCATCGGCTACGACGGCCGCAAGAACTCCGATGTCTTCGCCCGCGACACGGCGGAGCTCATGGCCGGAGCCGGCGTGTGCGCCATCCTCCTGCCGCGCCTGCTGCCCACCCCGGTGCTCGCGTTCGCGATTCGGCACCTGGGCACGAGCGCCGGGGTCATGGTCACCGCCAGCCACAACCCGCGGAACGACAACGGCTACAAGGTCTATCTCGGCGGCAAGAGCCACGGTTCGCAGATCGTCTCCCCGACGGATGCGGAGATCGCCGCGCACATCCTGGAGGTCGCTCGGGGCAGCGTCGCAGAACTGCCCCGCTCGGAGCAGTACGAGGTCGCCGGCGAGGAGGTCGAGCGCGACTACATCGCGGCGACCGCCGCCGTCGCGAGCACCTCCGCCCCGCGGGACGCCGTCTCGTTCGCGTACACGGCCATGCACGGCGTCGGCTGGCGCACGGCCCGGGAGGTGTTCGCCCGCGCCGGGTTCGCCGAGCCCGCGGTCGTGACCGCGCAGCGCGATCCCGATCCGGCGTTCCCGACCGTCGCGTTTCCGAACCCCGAGGAGCCGGGCGCGATGGATCTCGCGTTCGCCACGGCGCGCGAGGCCGGGGCCGACCTGGTCATCGCCAACGACCCGGACGCCGACCGGCTCGCCGTCGCCATCCCCGACCCGGCCGCGGCCGAGGGCTACCGCCGGCTGAGCGGCAACGAAGTCGGCGCCCTGCTGGGCTGGCGCGCCGCCGAGCTGGCTGCCGGGGAGGGCGGGGCGCTCGCCTGCTCGATCGTCTCCTCTCCCGCGCTGGCGGCGGTCGCGGAGGCGTACCGCCTCGGCTTTGCGAACACGCTCACCGGTTTCAAATGGGTCTCCCGCGCACCCGGGCTGATCTTCGGCTACGAGGAGGCGCTGGGCTACCTCGTGAACCCGCAGACCATCCGTGACAAAGACGGCATCTCCGCCGCGACCGCGCTGCTCGACCTGGCCAGCAGCCTGGCCGCGGAGGGGCGCACGATCGCGGACCAGCTGGACGCCTTCGCCGAGCGATTCGGCTTCTTCGCGAGCGAGCAGATCTCCCTCCGCGTCAGCGATGTCTCCCGCATCGGCGAGATCATGGCGGCTCTGCGAGCGACCCCGCCGAGCCACCTCGGCGCGGTCCCCGTGAGCCGGATCGACGACCTGAGCGACGGTCTCGGCGGTCTCCCGCCGAGCGATGTGCTCCGCATCCTGCTGGCGGACGGCTCGCGCGTGATGGTGCGGCCGAGCGGCACGGAGCCGAAGCTCAAGATCTACATCGACGCGTCGAGCGACGAAGGCGCCCTCGCCGAGCGGCGCTCGACCGCCGCCGCGCGGGTCGCTGCCCTGGCGGAGGCGATGCGGGCGCTGACAGCGTGACGGGCTGACGGCCTAACCGAGCGCTTCGTCCAGTTTCCGCTCCAGCTCATCGAGGTCGAAGTAGTTCTGCACCACGATCACGTCGGCGTTGGTCGGTCCGATGCGATCGGCCAGCTCCGGCGAGGTCAAGATGATCTGGGCGTCGGATGCGACGGAAGCGACGTTCACCGCGTCCGACGCCGCGACGACCGCGTCGATCCCGAGCCGTTCGAGCACCCGCTCGGCGTTGACTTTCAGGATGCCGGAGGTTCCGAGGCCGACGCCGCAGATCGCCACGATCTTCACCGTGCGGCCTCTTCCTCGCTGAGCGTCAGGATGCGTTGCACCTCGGCCACCTCGCTCGCGTCCGCGAGCGCCGGAATCGAATCCGGGTCGTTGAACACATTGGCCAGTTCCGCGACACTGGTGACATGCGCGTCCGGTGTGGACACGGCCAGGCCGATGACCACCGAGACGGGGTCGTTGTGGGGGTGCCCGAACGCGACCGGCTCAGCCAGCGTCACCACGGCGAGTCCGTCGACGTTCACGTCCGGGCCGGGTCGCGCGTGTGCGAGAGCGAGGCCGGGGGCGATCACGATGTAGGCCCCGAACTCCTCGATCACCTGCACCATGCGGGCCGCGTATCCCGGTTGCGTCGCACCCGAACGCGCCAGCGCCGCCCCCGCGAGATCCACAGCCTCGCGCCAATCGGCGGCGTGGGCGCCGATGGTCACGGCGGAAGCGGGCAGTGGCGGCAGGGGCATGCCTCCAGCGTATCGCCCGGTGGGTCAGGAACCCTCGAAACCTGCTGTGACGATCCCGGCCAGCTCCTCGCGCTCTTCGAGGGGGAGGAAGGCCGCCGCCGCCGCGTTCAGCTGGAAGATCTCGAGGTCGGTGCGGTCGTAGGCGAAGGCATCGGCCAGGATGCTCAGCTCGCGGGTCAGCGTCGTGCCGCTCATCAGCCGATTATCGGTGTTCACCAGCACCCGGAAGCCGAGCTGGTAGAGCAGGTCGAACGGGTGGTCCAGGATGTCGTCGCCCCAGGCCGCGATGGCCCCGGTCTGCAGATTGGAGCTGGGGCTCGTCTCCAGAGCGATCTCGCGATCCTTGACCCACTGCGAGAGCGTCCCGAGCGTCACATACGTGTTCTCGTCGTCCTGGCGTTCGATCGTGATGTCCTCGGCCAGGCGCACACCGTGCCCGAGCCGCAGCGCGCGCCCGTCGAGCAGCGCGCTCTGGATGCTGTCGAGACCGTCCGCCTCGCCGGCATGCACCGAGGTCGGGAAGAACTGGGCGGCCAGGTAGTCGAACGCGGCGCGGTGGTTCGAGGGCGGGAAGCCCGCCTCGGGACCGGCGATGTCGAACCCGACCACGCCGTCATCGCGGTGCCGCACCGCCAGCTCGGCGATCTCAAGACTGCGATCGGTGTGGCGCATCGCGGACACCAGCTGGCCGACGCGGATGCGCGCGCCGGTCGCGTACACATCCTGGATGCCCTGCTCGATGCCCTCCTGCACGGCTTCGACCGTCTCGTCGAGGCTGAGCCCGCGACCCAGATGCTGCTCCGGCGCCCAGCGCACCTCGCCGTACACGACCCCGTCGGCCCCGAGATCCTGCACGAACTCGCGCGCGACGCGGATGAGGCTCTCTCGGGTCTGCATGACGGCGGTCGTCAGATCGAACGTCTTGAGATACTCGACCAGGGAGCCCGAATTCGACTTCTCGGCGAACCAACGGCCCAGGGAATCGGCATCGCCGGCCGGGATCTCGAGACCGGCCGCATCGGCCAGTTCCAGAACGGTCAGGGGGCGCAGGCCGCCGTCCAGGTGGTCGTGCAGCGACACTTTCGGCAGGGCCTGGATGTCGGTGCCGTCGGGCAGCGCGTACGTCTCGTTCTCGCTCATACCCTTCAATCTACCGGGAGCGGCCGATCCGCTCCGCGACGATCGGCCCGCGCTCGAACGGCGTTCCGGCGGGGGCGATCCGATAGGCGCCGTCGAGCGCTTCGAGCGCGCGCTCGAAGCGCGCCGGCTCGTCGGCGGAGAGGGTGAACAGCGGCTGGCCGGCGCGGATCTCATCGCCCGGTTTCGCGTGCAGGTCGATGCCCGCCGCGGGCTGCACCGGGTCCTGCTTGCGGGCGCGGCCAGCGCCCAGGCGCCATGCGGCGATGCCGAAGGGGAGGGCCTGCTGCTCGATCAGGATGCCGTCCTCCCCGGCGAGCACGGTGTGCGTCTCCCTCGCCACCGGAAGCGCCGCCTCCGGGTCGCCGCCCTGGGCGCGGATGACCTCCCGCCACTTGTCCATCGCCCGCCCGTCCCTCAGCGCCGCCTCGACCTCCGCGTCCGGCTGACCGGCCAGCGCGAGCATCTCGCGCGCGAGCGCGACCGTCAGCTCCACGACATCGGCGGGACCGCCGCCGGCGAGCACCTCGACGGACTCGCGCACCTCATTGGCGTTGCCGATGGCGAGGCCCAGCGGGACATTCATGTCCGTGAGCAGCGCCGAGGTGGCGACCCCGGCGTCCGTGCCCAGCTCGACCATCGTCCGAGCCAGCTCGCGCGACTTCTCGATGTCTTTGAGGAACGCTCCCGAACCGAACTTCACGTCGAGCACCAGCGCGCCGGTGCCCTCCGCGATCTTCTTGGACATGATCGAGGAGGCGATCAGCGGGATGGCCTCGACCGTGCCCGTGATGTCCCGCAGCGCGTACAGTTTGCCGTCGGCCGGGGCGAGCCCCGAACCGGCCGCGCAGATGACGCCGCCCTCGTTCCGCAGCTGCGCGAACATCTCCTCGTTCGACAAGTCGGCGCGCCAGCCCGGGATGCTCTCGAGCTTGTCGAGCGTCCCTCCGGTGTGCCCGAGACCGCGGCCGGAGAGCTGCGGGACGGCCACGCCGAAGGCGGCGACCAGTGGCATGAGCGGCAGTGTGATCTTGTCGCCGACACCGCCGGTGGAGTGTTTGTCCGCGGTGGGCTTGCCGAGACCGGAGAAGTCCATGCGCTCGCCCGAGGCGATCATGGCGAGCGTGAGGTCCTTGATCTCGCGGCGGGTCATGCCGTTGAGGAAGATCGCCATCGCCATCGCGGACATCTGCTCGTCGCCCACGTAGCCGCGGGTGTAGGCGTCCACCAGCCAGTCGATCTCGGCGGTGCGGAGCTCTCCGCGGTCGCGCTTGGTCCTGATCAGGTCGACGGCGTCGAACGCCTCGACCATTCCTGCGGTCTGGGTCACGGGATGTCTTTCTCAGTCGTTGGTGCGGTGCTCGGCGAGTTGCCGCGGACCGAAGGCGTCGGGCAGCACCTCGTCGATAGCGCGGAGGCCGGAGACGGTCTCCAGCAGCATCCCCTCGGCCGCGTGCTCGGAGAGCAGCTGCCGGCAGCGTCCGCACGGCATGAGGGTGTCGCCGTCGCCGTTCACACAGGTGAAAGCGACGAGCCGGCCGCCGCCGGACATCGCGAGCGCGGAGACGAGCCCGCACTCGGCGCACAGCGTGACGCCGTAGCTGGCGTTCTCGACATTGCAGCCGCTGACGATGCGGCCGTCGTCCACGAGCGCCGCCGCCCCGACGGGGAAACGCGAGTACGGGACGTAGGCGTGGGCCATGGCCTCGCGGGCCGCTGCGCGAAGGGCCTCCCATTCAATAATGATTGTCATGATTTGATATAGGGTTTGCCGGAGGCGGCGGGTCCGCGCGAGACCCCGACCAGACCGGCGACGGCGGCGATCGTCACCAGATAGGGCAGCATCCGCAGGAACTCGCTCGGGATCGGGGCGTGCAGCAGGCCGAGCAGGCTCTGCAGCGCGGCCGCGAAGCCGAAGAGGAGCGCGGCGAGAGTGGCGCGGATCGGGTTCCAGCGGCCGAAGATCACAGCGGCCAGCGCAATGTAGCCGAGGCCGCTCGTCATGTCTTTGACGAACCCGCCGACGCCGCCGATCGTGAAATACGCGCCGCCGAAGCCAGCGATCGCGCCGGCGATCAGCACCGTCCAGAACCGCGTCGAGGTGACCCTGACACCGACCGTGTCGGCCGCCTTCGGGTGCTCGCCGACCGCGCGCACCCGAAGGCCCCAGCGGGTGTGGAACAGGAAGAAGGAGACACCGGCCACCGCGACGTACATCGCGTACACGATCAGCGTCTGATCGAACAGCACGGGGCCGATCACCGGAATCTGGCTCAGCAGCGGAATCGGCAGACTCGGAAGCGTGGGCGGCAGGTTGAAGGCCGCCGTGTTGTTCGCCATGACCGCCGTGTAGAAGAAGCCGGTCACGCCGGAGACGAGCACGTTGAGCACGATGCCGACGATGACCTGGTCGACGAGGTACTTGATCGAGAACGCCGCGAGGACGAACGAGACGAGCATCCCGGCGACGGCAGCGCAGATCAGACCGACGCCGGCCGAGTGCGTCATGGTGGCGAGCATCGCCGAGGTGAAGGCGCCGCCGAGCAGCTGGCCTTCGATGGCGACGTTGACGACGCCGACGCGCTCGGACAGCACACCGCCCAGAGCGCCGTAGATGATCGGGACGCTGAGGCCCAGCGCCGCCGCGAGCAGGCCCGCGACGGGCACCGTCCCGGAGCCAGCCGACCAGGTGACGAACCCGAACAGCAGCGCGAGGGCGAACACGGCCCCGAGCCAGAGCGGAACCCGGCGGCCGCCCGCCACGAGGACGAAGGCGGACGCCGTGACCACCAGGGCGATCGCCGTCACCGCGAAACCGGCCGCCAGGGTGTACACGGGCAGGTTCGGGATGACGAAGAAGTCATTCTTCTCCGTGAACGTGTACGTCGTCTCGCCGGAGCGGGGGAAGACGAGGAAGAGCACGATGCTCACGAGAGCGAAGACCGCGAACACGATCGGCAGGCGCCAGTGGCGGACCACGACGCGGGCAGACGCTCCGTCGCCCCCGGTCGGCGCGGGGGCAGCGGGCGGGGTGACGACGGTCATCGTGCGACCGTTCCCTTCGTGCGAGACGCTCTGCGGGTCCGGCTCGGCGCGCCGGGTGCGGGCAGCCGGAAGATCGCCCGCACGAGCGGCGGCGCAGCGATGAAGAGCACCGTGACGGACTGGATGATCGCGATGACCTCCACCGGCACGTTGTCGGCGGCCTGCATGGCGAAGCCTCCGGCCTGGAAAGCGCCGATGAGGATGCCGGCGACGAGCACGCCGAACGGGCGCGAGCGGCCGAGCAGCGCGACCGTGATCGCTGAGAAGCCGATGCCGGCGTCGATGTCGCTGCCGAACCCGGTGGTGATCTGCCCGAGCACCTGAGTCGCCCCGGCGAGGCCGACGAGCGCGCCCGAGATGACCATCGCCCACACGTAGACCGATGTGACCGACATGCCCGCGACGCGCGCGGCGTTCGGGTTCTCGCCGACCGCGCGGAAGCGGAAGCCGAGGTTCGACCGCTCGAGCAGCCACCACACGGCGACGGTCGCGAGGATCGCGAGCAGGATGCCGATGTCCAGCGAATACCCGCTGCCGAAGAGCTTGGGGAACACCGCCGTCGGCAGTGTCGCCGGGGTGCGCGGATCGTTCGCGCCCGGGGCGCGCAGAAAGGATGTCGTGAGCAGGTAGTTGAGAAGGTTGAGCGCGATGTAGTTGAGCATGATCGTGACGATGACCTCGTGCGCCCGCGTGTACGCTTTGAGGACCCCGGCGACCGCCGCCCAGATCGCACCGCCGACGAGCCCGGCGATGACCGCGATGAGGAGGTGGACGCCCGGCGCCATCGGCAGTTTGAAGCCGACGATGCCCGCGAACAGGGCCGCGATGAGCATCTGTCCCTGGCCGCCGATGTTGAACAGGCCGACGCGGAAGCTGAGCGCGACACCGAGGCCGGCCGCGATGAGCGGCGTGGCGAAGGTGAGCGTCGTCGACAGCGACTGGATGCCGGTGGCGACATCGGGGGCGTTGACGTTGTAGACAGCGCCCTGGAAAAGGGCCGAGTACGCTCCCCCGACCGCGTTGCCGATGGCGGCGAAGGTGTCTCCGGGTCGCGCGAAGAAGTAGCCGAGCGCCGCCTGCACCTGCTGGTTCGTCACGGCGATGAAGACGCCGCCGACGACGAGCGCGACGATGATCGCACAGACGGAGAGCAGCGCGCTGCCCGAGGCGATCTCGCGCAGGACGCGGTGCGAACGGGACTCCTCGGGGACGGGCGGCTCCGGGGCCTCGCGCCCGGCGGGGATCTGGTCGAGCGCGGGTTCGGCGGCGGGCGTTCCGCCCGCCAGAGCGTCGGCGTCCACGCGGGGGATCTGCTCGCTCACGCGGAGGCTCCTTCTGTCTCGACGAGGTACTCCGCCGGTGGGGCCTCACCGGTCATCATGAGGCCGAGGATCTCCCGGGGCGTGGTGGCGGGCACGATGCCCACGACGCCGCCGCGGTACATGACCGCGACGCGGTCGCCGAGCGCGACGATCTCGTCCAGCTCCGTGGAGACGACGATGACCGGCACCCCGGCGCCGCGCGCCGCGATGATCCTCTCGTGGACGAACTCGATCGAGCCGACATCCAGACCGCGAGTCGGCTGCGCGGCCACGAAAAGGCGGAGTTCGCGGCTCAGCTCGCGCGCGAGGACGACCTTCTGCTGGTTGCCGCCGGAGAGCCGGCCGACGCGGGTCGCGATGCCCTGGGAGCGCACGTCGAACTCGCGCACCTTCTCCTCCGCGAACGTGTCGCGGAACGCGAGCTGAAGGTTCACCCCTTTGACGAAGGGGGCGCCATCGGAGCGGTCGAGCATCAGATTCTCGGCGATGGAGAACTCGGCGACCAGGCCGTCCACGTTGCGGTCCTCCGGGACGAACCCGACGCCGGAGTCGAGGATCCTCCGCACGGAGAGGCCGAGGAGCTCGCGGCCGTCGAGCTCGATCGACCCGGTCACCCGCTTCTGCAGGCCGAGGAGCGCCTCGGTCAGCTCCGTCTGGCCATTGCCCTGGACACCGGCGATGGCGAGCACCTCGCCGCCGCGGACATCGAAGCTCAGCGCGTCGACCAGAACGGCCCCGGCTGCGTCGAAAACGGTGAGATCCCGCACGCGGAGGACATTGTCCGTGAGCCGCGGCTCGCCCTTCCGGACGCTCAGCTCGACACTGCGGCCCACCATGAGCGAGGCGAGCTCGGCGTTGGACGCCTCCGGGTCGGCCTCGCCGGCCACCTTGCCGAGCCGCATGATGGTGATGCGGCTCGCCACCTCGCGAACCTCGCGGAGCTTGTGGGTGATGAAGACGATGCCCGTCCCGCCGGCGGCGAGCTGCTTCATGATCGTCATGAGCTCATCGGTCTCCTGCGGCGTCAGAACGGCCGTCGGCTCGTCGAACACGAGCACTTCGGCATCGCGCGAGAGCGCCTTGATGATCTCCACGCGCTGCTGGACGCCGATGGGCAGCTCCTCGACCAACGCGTCCGGGTCGACATCGAAGCCGAACCGTGCCGAGATCTCGCGCACCTTCGCGCGAGCCGCCGTGAGATCGAGACGGCCGCCGAACCTGGTCTGCTCGTGGCCGAGCATGACATTCTCGGCGACGGTGAAGACGGGGATGAGCATGAAATGCTGGTGGACCATCCCGATGCCCGCCTTCATGGCGTCGCCGGGACCGTCGAAGCGCTGGACCTCGCCGTCGAGGAGGATCTCGCCCTCATCCGCCTGGTACAGGCCGTACAGGACGTTCATGAGGGTCGACTTGCCGGCGCCGTTCTCGCCGAGCAGGCAGTGGATCTCACCGGGTTCGACCGTCAGGTCGATGCGGTCGTTCGCGACCAGGGCGCCGAATCTCTTCGTGATGCCGCGGAGTTCGAGTTTCATGAGGACCTCGGGGTTTCGGGCTGGGTGCTCGAGGCGGAGGCGGGGAGGCCGGCGCAGGCCGGCCTCCCCGCGGTCGCGCGATCTACTGGGCGAACGCCGACGGCGACTCGACCTTGATCGAGCCGTCGACGATGCCGGCCTTAATCTTGTCCAGCTCGCTCTTCAGGGTGGAGTCGATCTTCGAGGCGAAGTCGTGGAACGGGGCGACGCCGACGCCGTTGTTCTTCAACGTCCCGACATACGGCGAGTTGTCGAACGCGCTGCCGGAGGCGGCCTGCTCGACGACCGTCGCGACCGTCGGCTTGATGTTCTTCATGATCGAGGTCAGGAACAGGCTGTTGAAGCCGTTCTGGTCGGTGAGGAAGACATCGGCGTCGTTCCCGATCAGGGTGACATCCTTGCCGGAGTCCTTGATCGCCGCACCGGCGCCCTGGTAGATCGGGCCGCCGATCGGGGCCAGCACATCGGCGTTCTGGCCGAGCATGGTCTGGGCGATCGTCTTCGACGTGTTGAGGTCGACGAAGCTATTGACGAACTGGCCGTCCTGCGACGCGAGATCCCAGCCGATGACCTTCTTGTCGGCGCCCTTCTGCTGATTGTAGTACTTCACGCCGTCCACGATGCCGTCCATGAAGATCGTGACCGAGGGGAGCTTCTGACCACCGTAGGTGCCGATGACACCGGTCTTCGAATAGCTCGCCGCCGCGTACCCGGCGAGTAATCCGGCCTCGTCGGTGTCGAAGACGACCGGTTTGACGTTGTCGGCCTTGATGCTGTTGTCGTCGACCATGACGAAGCTCACCTTGGGGTTCGCGGCGGCGGCCTCCTTCACCGGCGCGACCAGGTTGAACCCGGAGGCGACGATGACGCTGCACCCCTGCTGGATCAGACTCTTGATGTTGGGCAGATAGTCGTTGGCGCTCTTCGACTGGACCTGCTTGTAGGAGCTGCCGATCTTCTTCGCGGCCTCCTGCACGCCCTCCAGGCCGAGCTGGTTGAACGAGCGGTCGTTGAAACCGCCCTGGTCGGAGACGATGCAGGGCATATAGGTCGAGTTCGCGCCGGCCGAGTTCGACGAGCTGGGCGCTGAGCCGCAGGCCGCGAGCAGCGCGACGACACCGGCCGCGACGAGGCCGGTGAGCGCGGACTTACGAGCTGTGATGGTCAAGGTCTTTTCCTCCAGGCTGCGGGGACCCGCGCAGGATGAGAGCGGGCCAGGGTATGCAATGCAGGTTACCGAATGTGACAAACCGCACCGTTCGGACGTTCGGCTTCTTCATGCAAGCGCTACAAACGCTCGCCGGATTGGCACGTACTCATTTGAGCACACCGGCGTCAATGCAAGCGAATCGGCTCGATTCCGCCTCCTTCGACGGGGGCCGGAGGCCGTTCGCGAGCCCGGCAGGCGATCGCGCCCTACAGCCACCCGCGCCGCTTGAAGATCGCATACAGCAGCGTGCTCAGCCCCAGCATCGCGAGCACCGCCATCGGATAGCCCAGCGGCCATTCCAGTTCCGGCATATGCGTGAAGTTCATCCCGTAGACGCCCGCGATGAGCGAGGGCGCGAACAGGATGGCCGCCCACGAGGAGATCTTCTTCACCTCTTCGCCCTGGCGATGGCTGGAGTGCGCGAGGCGGGTCATCTCCTCGTTCTGGCGCTCGGAGACGAGGGTCGAGTTCACCGTCAGGATGTCGCGCAGCAGGTAGCGGAAACCATCGACGCGCTCGTTCACCTGGGTGAGGTGGTCGGCGACATCGCGCAGGCGGCGTTCGAGCTCCTGGGTCACGCCGTATTTCGAGGAGCCGCGTTCCAGCGCCACCATGACGGCGGAGAGGGGGTGCGTGGCGCGCTGGAAGTCGATGACCTCGCGCGAGAGTTCGTAGATGCGCCGGGAGACCAGGGCGTCCCCGCCGAACACCTGCGTCTCGATCTCGTCGATGTCGTTGGCGAGACCCGCGACCACGGGGCTGTAAGCGTCCACGACGGCGTCGATGATGGCGTACAGGACGGCCTGCGGACCGAGGGCGAGCAGGTCGCGCTCACGCTCCATCCGCTGCCGCACGGTGGAGAGGTCGGGCGACTCGCTGTGACGAACGGTGATCACGAAGTTCGGCCCGACGAAGAGATGCAGCTCGCCGAAGTCGACCTCCTCGGGGACATCCAGATAGTTAGCCGCCTTGAGCACGACGAAGAGCACCGTGTCGTAGCGTTCCAGCTTCGGCCGCTGATGCGCGACGATCGCGTCCTCGATTGCGAGCGGGTGGAGGTTGAACTCCTCCGCGAGCGACATGAGCTCCTGCTCGCTCGGCCGGTAGAGGCCGATCCAGGCGACCCCGCCCGGCGTGCGGTCGAGCGCGCGATAGGTCTCGGCCAGGGTCTGCGGCGACGCGACGCGCACGCCGTCCGCGTAGACCGCGCTGTCGACCATGCTGGAGCGCTGCGCGGGCGAACGCTCGACAAGGGAGGGCGATGGCGAACGGAGAGGGTCGCCGCGGCGCGACCGGGACGTGAAGGGCATCGGGATACCGCGTCGGTTCGGGTTCGCCATCGTTCGCTCCAGGTGCGGGTGCAGACAGTCGGATGCCGCTGGTCGCCCGGGGGGCGTTGGGCCACTTAACTGTAAGCGCGCTGTCTGCGGGTGCGCTGCCCGCTTTCCTGCGCGGTCGCTGTGCATGCGTTCACGATGACGTGCTCGTAGTACCGGATCAGTTCGGCGACGAGCACGTCCCAGCCGCGCCCGAGCACAGCCCGCCGTCCCGCCTCCCCCATCCGGAGCCGGAGCGGCGCGTCCCGGACCAGCATGGAGACGGCCGCGCGCAGCGCTCTGTCATCGGCCTGCGGGAACAGCAGCCCGTCCACACCGTGATCGACGAGGTCGATCGGCCCGCCCGCCCGCGGCGCGACGACGGGGAGCCCGGAAGCGTGCGCCTCCTGCACGGTCTGGCCGAACGTCTCCTCGGAACCGGTGTGGACGAAGACATCGAACGCTGCGTACGCTGCCGCGAGGTCGGCGCCGCTGAGCCGCCCGAGCCAGGCGACCTCCATCCCGCTCAGCGCCTCGGAGACGGCCGGGAGCGACGGCCCATCGCCCACGATCGCCACCGACACACCCGGCAAGCCGCGCAGCGAGGCCAGGCGCTCCACCTGCTTCTCCGGGGCGACCCGTCCGACGTAGCCCACGACCGTCTCCCCGTGCGGAGACAGCCGCTCGCGCAGTTCGACGGCCGCGCGGGCGGTGCGATTGTTCGGGTGGTAACGCTCCAGGTCCACCCCGCGGCCCCAGCGCCCCAGCGGCTTCACTCCCGCCGTCCTCAGGTCGTACTCGGAGGCGGCGGAGGGCGCGAGGGTCACATCGGCGCCCTCGTGGACCCAGGCGACGTACTTCCCGGCGATGGCCGACGTCATCCCGAAGCCGTTCCGCCGCGCGAAACCGGCGACATCCGTCTGATAGACCGCGACCGACGGCACCCCCAGCCGGTTGGCCGCCGCGATCGCCTGAGCGCCCAGGAAGAACGGCGATGCCGCGTGCAGCACATCGGGCGCGAACCGGGCCAGGATGCGCTGCACCTGCGGGCTCGGCAGCCCCACCGGAAACTGCCGGTAAGCGATCGACGGCACCTGGTGGATGCGGAAGCCAGCGTATTCCGCCGGCGCGCCCGCGTCCGGACAGATCACGATCGCCTCGTGCCCGAGCGCGGCCAGCTGTTCGAGCACCCGCAGGACGCTCGTCGTGACCCCGTTCACCGTGGGGAGGAAGCTCTCGCTGACGATGGCGACGCGCATACCGCCAGTGTGCGCCGCGCGGGTGTCTCGTCCGTGAACGGCAGGTGTCCAGGGCCGCTCGGTATTCTTTCGCCATGACGACATCCCCCCTCGACCGCTTCTACGGCGTCATCCCCGCGGGCGGCATCGGTTCCCGTCTGTGGCCGCTCTCCCGGGCCGACGCTCCGAAGTTCCTGCACGACCTGACCGGATCGGGTCAGACCCTGCTGCGGGACACCTGGGACAGACTGGCCCCGCTCGCGGGCGAGCAGCGGATCATGGTCGTCACCGGGCGGGCGCACCGGGCCGCGGTGGAGGCGCAACTGCCCGCGCTCACCGATCCGAACATCGTCCTGGAGTCGGAGCCGCGGGACTCGACGGCCGCGATCGGGCTGGCCGCTGCGATCCTGGAACGGCGGGAGCCCGGTGTCATCGTCGGCTCGTTCGCGGCCGATCACGTCATCCAGAACGAACCGCTCTTCGCCGCCGCCGTGCGCGAAGCCGCCGCCGCCGCCGATGCCGGCTACATCGCCACGATCGGCATCAAGCCGACCGAGGCGGCCGTCGGCTTCGGCTACATCCAGACCGGCGCCGCCCTCGCCGTCGCCGGCGCCCCGAGCGCGCTGACGGCCGACTCCTTCGTCGAGAAACCCGACCACGCCACCGCCGAACGCTACCTCGCCGGCGGCCGGCACCTGTGGAACGCGGGGATGTTCATCGCCCGCGCCAGCCGCCTGCTGGAGGAGATCGGCCGCTCCCGCCCGCAGCTCCTCGCCGGACTCCAGGAACTCGCCGCGGCCTGGGACGACCCGGCCACCCGCGGGCCCGCCGTCGACCGGATCTGGCCGGCGCTCGAGAAGATCGCCATCGACTACTCGGTGGCAGAGCCCGCCGCCGCCGGCGGCCGCCTCGCGGTCATCCCGGGCTCCTTCGACTGGGACGATGTGGGCGACTTCGCCTCGCTGGCGAAGCTGAACTCGGGCGGGCGCAAATCGGATCTCGCCATCCTCGGGGAAGACGCCCGGGTGCTCTCCGATGCGTCCAGCGGCATCGTCGTCAGCCGGTCGAAGCGCGTCATCAGTCTCATCGGTGTGAAAGACATCGTCGTCGTGGACACCCCCGACGCCCTCCTCGTGACGACGAGCGAGAACGCGCAGCGGGTGAAGGCGGTCGTGGACGCGCTCAAGCTGACCGGCTCGACCGACGTGCTGTAGCCGACGCCGCCGCAGCGGGCGGCGCACCACAGCGGGCACACTCCCCGCGGGCGTCCCCGCGCCGAAAAGGGAGGAGATCTCGGCGCAGCTCAGAAGGAGAGCATGGGAAAGGAGGAAATCTGCACCGGATCGGCCGAAGACTCCTCCCTTTACCACCCCGCAGGCGCAGCACCCCGCAGCGCAGGGAATGAGGCTCAGTCCACCACCGACGGGCCGCTTTGCACATCGCGCGCGATCCGGCTGATCTCCGCATCGTCCACCGCGAGACCGGCCTGGTCGAAGCGCTCGCGCAGCAGCTTCTCGCTGCCTTCCAGCGGCAGCAGTTGCATATCGGCGCGCACCTGCTCCACGATGCCGGCCATTTTCGCACTGTCGGCGGCCTCCGTGCTCCCGTCCATGACGGGTTCGTCCTGTGTCATAGCCCGGACGGTACGCCGCAGCCACTTCCCGTCAACCGGTCGCGCACTTATCTCGAGGTCGAGAGAGCTGAGGACACCCTAAGAGGCGTGGGAGGCCCGTGCCGCATAGAATGAGGGTGCGCTATCCGCGCCTTCCGTCAGCGACATGCACCCAGGGAGGGTTGTTCGTGCCAGAGCAAGCGGCAGGGACCCTGCAACCGACAAAGAACCGGCCCGGGGGAACCCTGTACCATGGCCGCGAAGGAATGTGGTCGTGGGTCCTCCACCGCATCACCGGTGTGGCCATCTTCTTCTTCCTTCTCGTCCACATCCTGGACACCTCGCTCATCCGGGTCAGCCCGGAGGCGTACAACGCGGTCATCGGCACGTACAAGAACCCGATCATAGGACTCGGCGAGATCGCCCTGGTCGCTGCCATCGTGTTCCACGCCTTCAACGGCCTGCGCATCATCCTGATCGACTTCTGGAGCAAAGGCGTCAAGTACCAGAAGGTCATGTTCTGGATCGTCATCGCGCTCTGGGCGGTCCTGATGGCCGGGTTCGTCCCGGTGCAGCTGATCCACATCCTCTCGGAGGCGAACTGACGTGACGACCATCGAAACGCCGCGCACGCCGGCCCGGACCGGCACGAGAAGGAACAACTGGGAGAAGTGGGGCTGGATCTACATGCGCGCCTCGGGCGTGCTGCTGGTCGTCCTCATCTTCGGCCACCTGCTGATCAACCTCGTCCTCGACGACGGCGTGAAGCAGATCGACTTCGCCTTCGTCGCGGGCAAGTACGCCGCCCCATTCTGGCAGGTCTGGGACCTGCTGATGCTGTGGCTGGCCCTCATCCACGGCGGCAACGGGATGCGGACCCTGGTCAACGACTACACCGTCAATGCGACGCTCAACCGCATCCTCAAGTGGGCCATCGCCGCCGCGGTCGTCGTACTGATCGTGCTGGGCACCCTCGTGATCTTCACGTTCGACCCGTGCCCGGCCGGCGCCGCAGCCGACCAGCTGTCCTCGTTCTGCCCGGCCAAGTGAGACTGACGGAAAACAAAGAGCTGTGACAACTGAAACGACCGAATCCATCGTCATCGACGGCGTCCACTACCACGAGTTCGACATCGTCATCGTCGGCGCCGGCGGCGCCGGGATGCGCGCGGCCATCGAGGCCGGACCGCACGCCAAAGTCGCGGTCATCTCCAAGCTCTACCCCACCCGCTCCCACACCGGCGCGGCGCAGGGCGGCATGGCCGCAGCGCTCGCCAACGTGGAGGAGGACAGCTGGGAGTGGCACACCTTCGACACGGTCAAGGGCGGCGACTACCTCGTCGACCAGGACGCGGCCGAGATCCTCGCGAAGGAGGCCATCGACGCCGTCATCGACCTCGAGAACATGGGCCTGCCGTTCAACCGGACGCCCGAGGGCACGATCGACCAGCGCCGCTTCGGCGGGCACACCCGCGACCACGGCAAGGCGCCGGTCCGCCGGGCGTGCTACGCGGCCGACCGCACGGGCCACATGATCCTGCAGACGCTGTTCCAGAACTGCGTCAAGCTCGGCATCACCTTCTTCAACGAGTTCTACGTGCTCGACGTGATCATGAACGACGTCGATGGGGTCGACCAGCCCGCGGGCGTCGTCGCCTACGAGCTGGCGACCGGCGAGCTGCACGTCTTCCACTCGAAGGCGATCGTCTTCGCCACCGGCGGCTTCGGCAAGATCTTCAAGACCACCTCCAACGCCCACACCCTCACCGGCGACGGCGTCGGGATCATCTGGCGCAAAGGTCTGCCGCTGGAGGACATGGAGTTCTTCCAGTTCCACCCGACCGGCCTGGCCGGCCTCGGCATCCTGCTCACCGAGGGCGCCCGCGGCGAGGGCGCTATCCTCCGCAACGCCTCCGGCGAGCGGTTCATGGAGCGCTACGCCCCGACCATCAAGGACCTCGCACCGCGCGACATCGTCGCCCGCTGCATGGTGCAGGAAGTCGCCGAGGGCCGCGGCGCGGGGCCCCACAAGGACTACGTGCTGCTCGACTGCACGCACCTGGGCGCCGAGGTGCTGGAGACGAAGCTCCCGGACATCACCGAGTTCGCCCGCACGTACCTCGGCGTCGACCCCGTGGTCGAGCCGGTGCCGGTGATGCCGACCGCGCACTACGCGATGGGCGGCATCCCGACCAATGTCAGCGCCAAGGTGCTGCGCGACAACACGACCGTCGTGCCCGGCCTGTACGCCGCGGGCGAGTGCGCGTGCGTCTCGGTTCACGGCTCCAACCGGCTCGGCACCAACTCGCTGCTCGACATCAATGTGTTCGGCAAGCGCGCCGGAAACAACGCGGTCGAGTACGTCAAGACGGCCACGGCCGTGCCGCTGCCGGAGGACCCGGCGAAGAACGTCCGCGAGCTCATCGAGGGCCTGCGCAACTCCACCGGCGCCGAGCGCATCGCCGCGATCCGCAAGGAGCTGCAGGACGAGATGGACCGGAATGCCCAGGTGTTGCGCACCGACGAGTCTCTGGAGAAGGTCACCGGCACCATCCACACGCTCCGCGAGCGCTACAAGAACGTGGTCGTTCAGGACAAGGGCAAGCGCTACAACACCGATCTGCTGGAGGCCGTGGAGCTCGGCTTCCTGCTCGACCTCGCCGAGGTCGTCGTCTACTCCGCGCGCAACCGCAAGGAGTCCCGCGGCGGCCACATGCGCGACGACTTCCCGAAGCGCGACGACGAGAACTACATGAAGCACACGATGGCCTACCTCACCGGCGACCCCCACTCGGCGGACGCGGCAGACCACATCACGCTCGACTGGAAGCCGGTCGTCGTGACGCACTATCAGCCGATGGAGAGGAAGTACTGATGTCCACCGCCGCCGTGCTCGAAACTCCCCCGGCTCCCGAGGCCCTCGTGCCGTCGTTCACCGTGACGCTGATCATCCGCCGGTTCGACCCGGACGCGGACACCGAGCCGCGCTGGCAGGACTTCGACGTCGAGATGTACCCGACCGACCGCATCCTGGACGCCCTGCACAAGATCAAGTGGGAGCAGGACGGCTCCCTCACCTTCCGCCATTCGTGCGCCCACGGCATCTGCGGCTCGGACGCGATGCGCATCAACGGCCGCAACCGGCTGGCCTGCAAGACGCTCATCAAAGACCTGGACGTCTCCAAGCCCATCTATGTCGAAGCCATCAAGGGCCTGCCGCTGGAGAAGGACCTCATCGTCGACATGGAGCCGTTCTTCGCCAGCTACCGCGAAGTGCAGCCGTTCCTGGTCGCGAACTCCAAGCCGGAGAAAGACAAAGAGCGCATCCAGTCGGTCGCCGACCGCGCCCGCTTCGACGACACCACGAAGTGCATCCTCTGCGCCGCGTGTACGTCGTCCTGCCCCGTGTTCTGGACCGACGGCCAGTACTTCGGCCCGGCGGCCATCGTCAACGCGCACCGCTTCATCTTCGATTCGCGGGACGACAACGCGCAGGTGCGCCTCGACATCCTCAACGACAAAGAGGGAGTGTGGCGCTGCCGCACGACCTTCAACTGCACCGACGCCTGCCCCCGGGGCATCCAGGTCACGCAGGCCATCGCCGAGGTCAAGCAGGCCATCATGCGCGGGAAGCCGTAGCGCCCCAGGAGCTTTCCGACGCCTCCCCGGCTGAGTCAGCCGGGGAGGCGTCTGCTTTTCGCCGACAGGCACTTAGAGGTGGTTTCAGTAGTCGGCGTGGCGGTGGTTGTTGTGGCTGGTTAGCGGGGATGCTGGTCGAGTGTCGACGCTTGCTGAGGATCGGTTCATTACGGATATGTTGTGGGAGCGGCTGGAGCCGTTGATTCCGCCTCGGCCGCCTGTGGTCAATGGGCGGGCTGGGCAGCCTCGGGTTCCTGACCGGAAGGTGTTCGCTGGGATCGTGTTCGTGCTGCTGACGGGGATCCCGTGGAGAAGCTCCCGCCCGAGTTGGGGTATGGGTCCGGGGTCACTTGTTGGCGGCGTCTGCGTGAATGGTCCGAAGCGGGCGCGTGGGATGCACTGCGGAAGATCATGCTCGACGAACTCGGCCAGGCTGGCATGATCGACTGGTCAAGAACCTGCCTGGACTCCGTAAGTGTCCGGGCGAAAAGGGGGGCGATCTCACTGGACCTAACCCCACGGATCGTGGGAAACGGGGCACCAAGTACCATGTCCTGACCGACCGCAACGGACTCCCGCTGCATGTGGAGATCTCCGGCGCCAACCGACACGACTCCATGCTCGTGGAACCTGTGTTAGACAACATCACCGCGATCAAGGGCGTCGGCCGCGGTCGGCCCAGACGCCGCCCGGTTATCTTCCACGCCGATAAGGCTTACGACAACCGCCGCGTCCGCTGTTACCTGCGTTGTCGTGGGATCAAGGCACGCATCGCACGAATCGGAGTCGACTCCAAACAGTGACTGGGTAAACACTGTTGGGTAGTCGAACGCACCATGGCCTGGATCCTCGCCTTCCGGAAACTCGCCACTCGCTACGACCGCACCGCCTCAACGATCACGGCGCTCGTCGCTCTAGCAATCGCGATCACCAGCGCCCGCAAACTCACCAAAAACGACTACTGAAACCATCTCTAAGACGCTTGGCATCTTGCGACGTATCTGCGAGTCCTAAAATCTGACACGAACCCCGGACCCGGACCCCAGCAAAGACCACGGCGACCGCACACGAGCTCTTCCTCTCCAGCGACCACGAAGCGGGTCAGCGGATCGTCGCCGACGCGATTCGATCGCAGGGGTTCACGGTGACCTCGATTCCCTCGGGCGGCCTTCTCGCCAAACGCGGAGGAGGACATCCCCTGCCCGGCGCTGCCGCCCACGCACCTCGCTATCCTTGCTGCGTGCCACAGAACTCCCGTCGCCCGGCGAAGCCGGCCCCCGTCCGGCCCGATCCCGCCCTGCAGCGCACCGAGGGAACAGTCACGCCGACGGAGCCGCTGCGCGAACGGCTTGAGCGGCCGGTTGCGCGGGTCTCGCGCTGGGCGAAGCGGGTGCAGGCGCTGCGGCCCTCCCGCGTCTACCTCAACTACGCCCACTCCGATGGCAACCTGCGGGCCGCCGGGATGGGTTTCCAGTCGCTGTTCGCGATCTTCGCGGCCATCTGGCTCGGTTTCTCGGTGGCGGGCATCGGGCTGAACAGCAATCCGGAGTTCTTCGACGCGCTGGTCTCGCTCATCAACCGGGCGGTCCCCGGTCTGCTCCAGACCTCCACCAGCACCGGGGTGATCGACTCGTCGCAGCTGTCGCAGGCGACGGCGTTCGGGTGGGCGGGGGTCGTCGCCGCGGTCGGATTGCTCTGGACGGCCATCGGCTGGCTTTACTACACACGCCAGGCGGTCCGTGCCGTGTTCGGGCTCAGCCGGGACACAACGAACTACGTGCTGCAGAAGATCCGCGATCTGTTCCTCGCGCTCGCTTTCGGGCTGGTGCTCGTGTTCTCCGCACTTCTGACGTTCGCGAGCACGCAGGCGCTCACCTTCGTGCTCGCGCTGGTGGGGCTCAGCTCCGACTCGTTCTGGACCAGCGCCGTGGCGAGGCTGTCGGGTCTGCTGGTGTCGGTCCTGTTGAACATCGTCACGCTGGGCGCACTGTTCCGGGTTATGTCGCGTGTCGCGATCCCCTGGCGGAACCTGTTCTCCGGCGTGCTGCTCGGGGCGCTGGTGCTCGCCGGGCTGAGCGCCCTCGGCGGTCTGCTGCTCGGCGCGGCGACCAGGAATCCGCTGCTGGCGACCTTCGCGGTGTTCGTCGGTCTGCTGTTCTGGTTCAACCTCGTCTCGCGCGTGATCCTGCTGTCGGCTTCCTGGATCGCGGTCGGGATGTTCGACAGCGGGATCTCGCCGCGCGCGATCACGCCCGAGCAGGCCGCAGCCGAGCGCGCCGCGGCCGAGTATCGGGCGCGCGTCCTCGTCGCTGAGGCGGAGCTGCAGAACGCGCGGGACGCCCTCGCCGCCGCGCGCTTCCTGGCCCGGCCCGGCGCCCAGCGGAAAGCCGAGAGGGCTGAGCGCCGGCTCGACGATCTGCTCGACGGAGGGAGCGTCGGCCGTCCCCGCTAGGGTGGGACCATGCCCTCTGAACACCTGCGCATCGCGACGATCAACGTCAACGGCATCCGTGCCGCGTTCCGCAGAGGCATGGGGGAGTGGCTCGCCGCCCGCGATGTCGACATCCTGGCCATCCAGGAGGTGCGCGCCTCCACCGACGACCTGCTGGGGCTGCTCGGCGACGAGTGGGACATCCTGCACGACCCGGCCACCGCGAAGGGCAGGGCGGGCGTCGCGATCGCCTCCCGGCACCGCGCAGCGACCCACCGGGCGGGGCTCGGGCCGGCCGGCTTCGACAGCGCCGGCCGCTGGCTCGAAGCGGACTACGAAGTGGGCGGGAAAGCGATCACCGTGGTCAGCGCCTACGTCCACTCCGGCGAGGCGGGCACTCCGAAGCAGTCCGACAAGTACACCTTCCTCGACGCCGTGGAGGCGCGGCTGCCCGAGCTCGCCGCGCACAGCGAGCACGCGGTCGTGCTGGGCGATCTGAACGTCGGCCACCGCACCCTCGACATCCGCAACTGGAGGGGCAACGTCAAACGGGCGGGGTTCCTCCCGGAGGAGCGCGCCTACTTCGATCGCATCCTCGGCGCCGAAGACGAGCCCGGCTACAACGACGGCGCGGGCCTCGGCTGGGTGGATGTCGGGCGCAAGTGGGCCGGTGAGGTCGACGGCCCCTACACCTGGTGGACATGGCGCGGCCAGGCCTTCGACAACGACACCGGCTGGCGCATCGACTACCAGCTCGCCACACCGGCGCTGGCGGCGACGGTGAAGAGCTACGCGGTGGACCGTGCGGCCGCCTACGACGAGCGATGGTCCGACCACACTCCCGTGGTCGTCGACTACGCCCTCTGACCCTCCACCTCCACTTTCCCGAAAGCACACACATGACTGACTCCCCCCGCCTCTACTCGGGAATGCAGCCCTCCGCGGACTCGCTGCACCTCGGCAACTACGTCGGCGCCCTCCTGCAATGGAAGGACCTGCAGGCGGTACACGACGCTTTCTTCTCGGTGGTCGATCTGCACGCGATCACCGTGGCGCAGGACCCTCACGACCTCCGCGAGAAGACGCGCCGCACCGCTGCCCAGTACATCGCGGCGGGCATCGACCCGTCCGCTTCCACCCTCTACGTGCAGTCGCACGTTCCGGCGCACGCGCAGCTCGCCTGGGTGCTGAGCACCATCACCGGCTACGGCGAGGCCGCGCGCATGACGCAATTCAAAGACAAATCCGCCAAACAGGGCGCCGAGGCGACCTCGGTCGGGCTGTTCACCTATCCGGTGCTCATGGCCGCCGACATCCTGCTGTTCGACGCCGACGTGGTCCCGGTCGGCGACGACCAGCGCCAGCACGTCGAGCTGACCCGCGATCTGGCCGAGCGCTTCAACAGCCGGTTCGGCGAGACCTTCGTGGTGCCGCAGGCCATGATCCTGAAGGACGGAGCGCGCATCTACGACCTGCAGAGCCCCGAGGCGAAGATGTCTAAGTCCGCCGACTCCGAAGCGGGGATCGTCCGGCTTCTGGACGAGCCGGACATCACCCGCAAGAAGATCATGCGCGCCGTGACCGACACCGACGGTGTGGTCTCGTACGACCGCGCGGGCAAACCGGGCATCAGCAACCTGCTCAGCATCTACTCCGCGCTGTCGGGCCGGGCCGTCCAGGAGATCGAGCTCGACTACGAGGGCAAGGGCTACGGCGACTTCAAGAAGGGGCTTGTGGAGGTGGTGGTCGACGCTCTCGGCCCCGTTCGCGAGCGCACCCTGGAGCTGCTGGCCGACCCGGCCGAGCTCGACCGCATCCTGGCCGGCAACGCCGCCCAGGCGAGCGAGACCGCCGAGGTCACGCTCGCCAAAGCCTACGAAGCCATCGGCTTCCTGCGACCCGCGCGCCGATGACCGCGGGGCCGGTGGTGCTGACCGGGGAGCGGGTGACGCTCGCCGCACCGACGACGGACGACATCGACCGGATCGTGGAGCTCTGCCAAGATCCCGAGGTCTCCGCGTGGACGACAGTGCCCAGCCCTTACCGCCGTTCCGACGGCGAGGGCTTCGTCACCGGAATGGTGGCGGACGGCTGGGCGAGCGGCCGGGTCTGCACCTGGGGCATCCGGGCGGAGGGCGCGCTGCACGGGGTGGTCGGACTGCACGAGATCCACGACGGCGCCGCCGAGATCGGCTTCTGGCTGGGCTGGGAGGCGCGTGGCCGCGGCTACATGTCCGAAGCGGTGGCGCTGGTGCTCGATTTCGCCTTCGCGGGCGCACCGTCCGGTCTCGGCCTGCACCGGGTGGTGTGGCACGCCATCGCGGGCAACGCGGCGAGCGCCGCCGTCGCCCGCCGAGCCGGGTTCCGGTTCGAGGGCACAGCACGGCTCGGGGTCACGCAGGGCGGGGTCCGCCGCGACCGCTGGCAGGCGGGAATGCTCGCCGACGACCCACGGGCGCCGGCCGGCGACTGGCCGGACGCGACCTTCGTGCAGCTGTCGCTGTGACCGCTCCGCGGGTCGTGCTGTTCGCCTCGACCGCACCCCGCTGCCATGTCAGCGGGTGACGAGGGCGAAGGTCCACGCCGAGCCGGTACCCGGCACTTGGATGACCAGGGCCTGCTCCGGGAGCGCCCTGTTCATCTCCTGAGCCGTCAGCAGGACGGTGCGCAGGCGGCCGTTCACGCTGTGCGCCGCGATGCCCATGACGGTGAACGCGCTCTCGTAGGCGTGGTCGTCCATCGGCTCTTCTAGCCAGCCGAGGATCGGGACCGCGTCGCTGATCCGCACCGCTCGGGCGACCGCCGTCGCCAGCGACTCGTGCCAGCGCAGCGCCGGCGCCGGCGCCCACGGCGCGTTGTCCGAGACGAACACGACCGGTGTGCCCGGCTGAAGGCCAGCCAGCACACGCAGCAGCGCTGTGTCCGCGATGTGGATGCCGTTGATGTCCATCGGAACCACCCCTTTCCGCCCCCGCCGTTCGGTGCCACGAGGTATGACCGAGACTAGTGTCCTCGAAAATGCGGACGAAACCGGTTGCTGGCCCCAGTTCGGGGCGGACAGCGCCCGGCGCGCGGAAGCGCCGCCCGGCCCCAGCCGGACGGCGCTTCCGCGTGTGAGGGGTCAGCCGTTCTGCACGTCGTCATCCACCCAGTCGAAGGTCTTCGTCACGGCCTTCTTCCAGAGGCGGAGCTGGCGGTCGCGCTCGGCGGCGTCCATCGTGGGCTCCCAACGGCGGTCCTCCTGCCAGTTCTTGCGCAGGTCGTCCAGGTTCTCCCAGAAGCCGGTGACGAGGCCGGCGGCGTAGGCGGCGCCGAGAGCGGTGGTCTCTGCGACGACCGGACGAACGACGGGGACGCCCAGGATGTCGGCCTGGAACTGCATCAGGGTGTTGTTGGCGATCATGCCGCCGTCCACCTTCAGCTCCGTGAGGTCGACGCCCGAGTCGGCGTTCACCGCGTCCAGCACCTCGCGGGTCTGGAAAGCGGTCGCTTCCAGGGCGGCCCGGGCGATGTGCCCCTTGTTCACATAGCGGGTCAGGCCCACGAGCGCACCGCGCGCGTCCGCCCGCCAGTACGGCGCGAACAGACCGGAGAACGCCGGCACGAAGTACGCGCCGCCGTTGTCCTCGACCGTTTTGGCCAGCTCCTCGATCTCCGGAGCGCTGGAGATGATGCCGAGGTTGTCCCGCAGCCACTGCACCAGCGAGCCGGTGACGGCGATCGAGCCCTCCAGGGCGTAGTGCGGTTTCGCATCGCCCAGCTTGTAGCCGAGCGTCGTCAGCAGACCGTTCTTGGAGTGGACGATCTCCTCACCCGTGTTGAAGATGAGGAAGTTGCCGGTGCCGTAGGTGTTCTTGGACTCGCCCGGATCGAACGCGGCCTGGCCGAATGTGGCGGCCTGCTGGTCGCCGAGGATGCCCGCCACGGGCACCTCGCGCAGCAGGCTCGACGGTTCGACCGTGCCGTAGACCTCGGAGGAGCTCTTGATCTCCGGGAGCATCGACTTCGGCACCCCGAACGCGTCGAGGATGTCGTCCCGCCAGCTCAGCGTCTCCAGGTCCATGAACATGGTGCGGGAGGCGTTGGTCACGTCGGTGGCATGCACACCGCCGTCGGTGCCACCGGTGAGGTTCCAGAGGACCCAGCTGTCGGTGGTGCCGAACAGCAGATCGCCGCGTTCGGCGCGCTCGCGGGCCCCCTCGACGTTCTCGAGTATCCAGACGATCTTGGTACCCGAGAAGTAGGTCGCGAGCGGGAGTCCCACGATCGGCTTGAACCGCTCGACACCGCCCTCCGCGGCGAGCCGGTCCACGATCGGCTGCGTTCGGGTGTCCTGCCAGACGATCGCGTTGTAGACCGGCTCCCCGGTGTTCTTGTCCCACACCACCGCGGTCTCGCGCTGGTTGGTGATGCCCACCGCCGCGATGTCGTGGCGGGTCAGATCGGCCTTCGAGAGGGCCTGCCCGATGACCTCGCGGGTGTTGTTCCAGATCTCGACGGGGTTGTGCTCGACCCAGCCCGGCTTCGGGAAGATCTGCTCGTGCTCCAATTGCCCGGTCGAGACGATCGACCCGGACTTGTCGAAGATGATCGCCCGGGTGCTTGTTGTGCCTTGGTCGATGGCGACGATGTACTCGGCCATAGAGATGACTCCTTTGTTCGGGGGTGAGACGGAGAGGGTCGGCCGGATCTCCCGGCCGGCCCCGGGTTGTGCCTGAGTCGGGCTCTCACATCAGGATCGGCAGCAGGAGGATGGCCAGCCAGCCTGCCAGGAGACCGCCGACGATCGGGCCGACGACCGGTACCCAGGAGTAGGACCAGTCGCTGGAGCCCTTGCCTTTGATCGGCAGCACGGCGTGCGCGAGGCGAGGGCCGAGGTCACGGGCCGGGTTGATCGCATACCCGGTCGGACCGCCGAGGCTCGCGCCGATGCCGATCACCAGCAGGGCGACGGGGAGCGCGCCGAGCGCGCCGAGGCCGACATTGTTGCCGGGCTGGTGGCCGAAGCCGATCACGACGAAGACCAGGACGAACGTGCCGACGATCTCTGTGATGAGGTTCCACGCGTAGCTGCGGATGGCCGGGCCGGTCGAGAACACACCGAGCTTGTTGGCGGGCTCGGGCTCCTCGTCAAAGTGCTTCTTGTAGGCCAGCCAGGTGAGAACGGCGCCGATGAAGGCGCCGATCAGCTGAGCCAGGATGAAGAGCACGACCGTGGCGAAGCTCACATCCACGAGGGTATGGGCGTCTTTATTGCCGAACTGGGTCGCGCCGTTGGCCCACAGGCCGAGCGTCACCGCCGGGTTCAAGTGGGCGCCCGAGTTGTAAGCGACGACGACACCCGAGAACACCGCGATGCCCCAGCCGATGTTCACCATCAGGAACCCGCCGTTGAAGCCCTTGTTCTTGACAAGAGCGACATTCGCCACGACACCCGTACCGAGAAGGGCCAGCATCGCCGTTCCGACCAGTTCGGACAGGAAATCCACACCGATATTGTCCACGTTGACCTCCAGTTGTTCAGTTGACCCGCACCCTACGATCTGCCATGAGATGTGGTTCTCGTCAGAGCCGACATGTGAACGCTATTGCGGTTAGTTCCACCTGACAAGGACCGTGCCATGCACGTCTGTGCATTATCGAAGCGCCGCGGCTTCGCTGCCGTCCCCTGACGTGAGATGCACCAGGTGGGCGCCGGCTAGTTCCGCTTGGAAAGTATCTTCCTCCTCTGTGCGCCGCTTTGGCGACCATCCGAGGACATTCGCCGCGATTTCCGCGATTTCGCGCACGAGCGGCACGCTGACAGCGCCGGTGAACGCGAGGCTGGTGCGGCGCAGAAAGACATCCGACAGGTGGGCGACGTGCTCGGTGCGGATGAGGTGGTCGATCTCGGCGCGGGAGTAGCCGGGTGCCCCGGCGAGCGCGACGTCGTCGCCCTCCCACGCGGCGATCGCGGCGATGATCGCGCAGGCGCGGGTTCCATAGCGGTGCAAGAGGGTCGCGGCGCGCTCAGCGCCGATGTCCGCGCCATAGCGCGCGATCCAGTCGCGCTCGGCCTGCGGGGTGGCCGGGAAGCCCGCTCCGCCACCGATGGGCAGTCCGAGGGTGGAGACGGTGCGGGTGAGGCCCAGAGCCTCCAGCGCCTCGTTGGCGAGGTGCTCGCTCAGCGCGCGGAACGTCGTCCACTTGCCGCCGACCAGGCTGAGGACCATCGTAGCGCCGAGACCGGAGACGGCGCCGGGGACGATACGGTAGTCGCGGGAGACGAAACCGGGTGCGGTGTCGTCGTGGTGCGGCAGCGGGCGGACACCGGAGAAGGTGTAGACGATCTGCTCTCGCGTGACCGGAATGCCCGGGAAAACGTGTGCGACCAGTTCGATGAAGTAGTCGATCTCGTCCTCGGTGCAGACGGCCGGAGTCGCTATGTCCGCCTCGATGTCGGTGGTGCCGACCATCACACGGCCCTTCAGCGGGTAAATGAGGACGATGCGGCCGTCGTCGTTCTCGAAGAACATCTCACGACCCTGGCAGGCTGCCATGAGCTGCGGGTTGTCGAGCACGATATGCGACCCCTTGGTACCCCCCATGTACCGGGTGGCCTGACCCAGCGCATCATTGGTGAGATCGGTCCAGGGTCCTGATGCGTTGATCACGATGTCCGCGGTGATCGAGAACTCCTCGCCGGTCTCGCGGTCGCGGACCAGGACACCGCCGTCCTTCGCTCCCACGGCCTCCGCGTAGTTGGCGGCGCGGGCGTGCGGCCCAGCGGCCAGACCGTCGGCGAGGACATCGAGGGCGAGCCGCTCGGGATCATGAACGGAGGCATCGAAGTAGGTCGCCGTGTATTTGAGGCCCGGGTTCAGCGCGGGGAGCACCTCGAGCGACTTCTTGCGGCCGTGGAACCTGTGCCGCGGAACGCTGCCGCCATCGCGGGAGAACGCATCGTAGATCGTCAGGCCGGTCTTGATGAGGAAAGCGCCGCGTTCCTTGGGTTTGCCCGACTTATGGGTGAGGAACCGCAGCGGCGCAGCCATGATCCCCGAGAAGGTCGAGAAGATCGGGATGGTGGTCTCCAGCGGTTTCACGTAGTGCGGGGCGATCCGCAACAGACCGTTGCGCTCGGTGATCGACTCCTTCACGAGCCGGAACTCGCCGTTCTCCAGATAACGGATGCCGCCGTGGATCATGTGGCTGGAGGCCGCTGACGCACCGGAGACGAAGTCATTGCGCTCGACGAGGACGACATCGACGCCCTGCAGGGCGAGGTCGCGGAAGGTTCCGAGCCCGTTGATGCCGCCACCGACGATGAGCACCTGGGCGGTCGGCCGCTCCGCGATGCGCTGGACCTCGGGGCGGCGGGTCGACTTCGTCGTCACGGACAACTCCTGGAATATCGGTGGTTCGGTTGCAGAATACGGTTATAGTCTTGAACACGGCACAACTTCGATCAAGTCGGATGCACATACGTGCAGTCCGCGAACCTCAGAAAGCGGCCTCGAATGTCCGCATCCGGAACCCGGAGCTCCTCCGACAGAGTGCGCGACGCCCTGAAAGCCGGCCACCTGTACTACATGCAGGACCTGACGATGGAGGCCATCGCCCACGAGATGCACATCTCGCGATCCAGCGTCTCCCGGCTCCTCTCCTACGCTCGGGCCTCCGGACTGGTCACCATCCAGATCGCGCAGCCGCACGAGGGCGCCATCCGCATCCAGCAGGAGATCAACGACCGCTTCGGGGTGGCGGCGCACATCGTCCCCGTGCCGGGCGCCATCAGCGATGTCGACCGGCTCGAACGGGTCGCCCTCTCCGCTGCACGTATTCTCGACCGCTTCATCGACTCGAACCAGCGCGTCGGGATCGCCTGGGGCTCGACCATGAGCGCGCTGAGCCGCCACCTCATCCCCCGCGATCTGCACAACCTGGAGTTCGTGCAGCTGAACGGCGCGGGCAACACCTACACGACGGGTGTGCTCTACGCCTCCGAGATCCTGCGCCGGTTCGGCGACACGTTCTCGGGAACGATCCAGGAGTTCCCTGTCCCCGCGCTCTTCGACGACCCGCAGACGAAGGCGGCCATGTGGCGGGAGCGCAGCACACGGCGCATCCTCGACATCCAGGAGCGGATGGACGTCGCCCTCTTCGGCCTCGGCTCCCCCTTCTCCGAGGTGCGCTCCCACGTCTACGCCGGCGGCTACCTCGACGCGGCCGACTACGCTTCGCTGGACGAGTCCGGGGTGGTCGGCGATGTCGCGACGGTGTTCTTCCGGCAGGACGGCAGCCACCACGGCATCCCGCTGAACGAGCGGACCAGCGGCCCCGACATCGACCTGATCAGAAGCGTGCCGCGCCGCGTCTGCATCGTCTCGGGACCGTCGAAGGTACACAGCCTGCGCGGTGCGCTGGCAGCGGGCCTCCTCACGGACCTGGTCGTGGACGAAGGAACGGCCCGGGCGCTGGTCGCTTAGCGGCCAGACGGCGCCGGGCCGCCCTTTCGGAGCGCGGGGTCAGACGCGGACGCGGCGCTTCCGGAACAGCGCGAGGAGGCAGCCGCCCACCGCGAGGAGAGCCAGTGTCGCCCCGGAAAGCAGTCCGATGTCGAGGCCCGTCTGGGCGAGGTCACCCGAGCCGGGGCGGTTCGCGGCCGGCGAGGCGGCCGGGGCGTCCGGGCCGTCTGCGGAATCCGGGGCGCCTGCGGCGTCCGGACCGGTCGGCGTGACGATCGGAGCCTGGATGAACGCGAACGTCGTGACGGCCGCGCGCGCTCGCTGGGAGCCGATCGCGCTCCCGAGCGGCTGACCGTCGTCATCCAGCGGCTGCCCTGTGACGGCCGCCGTGTTCACGGTGTCCTGGGACGTGTCCGCGATCCCGGTGGTCGTACACTCGGCGGAGGCCGACTGACCCGCGGCGAGGGTCCCGAAGGTGAGAGCCGAGCACTCGGCGCTGGTTCCGGTCATCCCGCCACTGAGCTCTTCGAGGGACACCGCGACATCCGCGAGCGGCACATTGCCCGTGTTCGTCACCGTCAGCCGCCACTGCGCGTCGGAGCCGAGGGGCAGGGTGGCGTGATCGACCCACTGCGCGTCATCGGTCGCATCGCAACCGGCGCCGGTCTCGCAAACCTGCTTGACGAGCGCGAGAGCGGGAGCCGGGATAAGCACATCGGCTCGCGAGACATTCGACTCGACCCCGTCGCTGCCGTAGCGCTCGATGAGCCGCTGGCGCGGATCGGGGTCGGTGAACGAACTCGTCAGCTTGGCGTAGTTCGCCGGCCGGTCCCCCGTGAGCGAGGACGTGGTGCAGCGGATCGCAGCGCTGGAGCCCGGGAGCAGCGTCGCGGCGACCGCCGCTCCGGCGCAGGTGTTGTCCGCGGCGATGCCGTCGGTGAGCACGTCAGCGGCGACGCAGACATCGTTCAGGGCGATGGTGCCGGTGTTCGTGGCCGTGAGCCGCCAGATCACGTCGGCGCCGGCATCGACCACGGCCCGCGACGACCACACGGCGTCGTCGGCCACATCGCAGGCGGCCTCGCTGCCGGCGACGCAGACCTCCTTGACCAGTTCGAGGCCGGGGTCGACCACGCGCAGGATCACCGTCGTCACCGTCCCCGAGAAATCCATGCCATTGGGCGACTCCACCGGAACCGGGACGCCGAAGGACAGCCGCGCGTTGTCGTCCCCCGCGGTCAGCGTGCGACTCATCCGGCTGGTGGTGGGGACGGTCTCTCTGCCCTCTTTGAGGACCGTGCCCGCGCCCAGGGACTGCGAGCCGCCGCCCGCCGGCCGCAGCGTCCAGGCGATTTCGGAGGCGGTGAAACCCCACTCGAGCGCGTCGATGGGCGTGATCACATTCTAGCACGCCTTTGTCTCGCCGTAGAAATCGAGGGTGTCCCCGGCGAGGGCGTACACCGTCGGAACCACGCCGTCCGGGGTCTGGATCTGCGTGTGTGTCGCGGCCCTGCCGGTACACACTTCGGAGGACAGGTCATCGGGCGCGCCCACGATCACACGGGTCTGCACGGGTGCGGGAGCGGGCGCCGGGATGGGTGCGGCGCCCAGCAGGAGAGCGGAGCCGAGCAGCACACCGCCTCCCGTTGCGACCGCCCGGATAACAGTGATGTTTTTCAAGTAAGCCACAAAAATAAACCATACGGTTTCGCTTGCTTCCGGAGAAGCGATTTGCGGGTGCGACCGGTCAGATTAAGCGGGAATAGAAAACGCCTACGGGTGCGTTGGCTAGACTCGGCACAGAAAATTACGTGCTCCGGGGTCGGTGAGAGTCCGAACCGGCGGTGACAGTCCGCGAGCGGAGGGTGAGAGCCCGCCGCTGAACCGGTGGAATTCCGGTACCGACGGTAATGCGTCCAGGTTCCGTCCTGGCGCTCAGTCCGGATGGGAGGCGCACGTCGGCGGCCGGTGTCGGCCGCCCGCGCAGCGAACCGTCGCGACCCCTCCCCGGAACAGGTCTCGAGAGACAGGACGGCATCGCGATGACGTGGGAAGACCCGATGCGGGCAGCGTTGCGGCTGGCCGCCAACGGCCCGGCGGCAGGGGTGAACCCGCGCGTGGGCTGCGTGCTTCTGGACGCCGACGGCCGCACTATCGCCACGGGTTTCCACCGCGGCGCCGGCACCCCGCACGCCGAAGCGGACGCACTCAGCAAGGTGCCCGCAGGCGGCGCCCGCGGGGCGACCGCCGTCGTCACGCTCGAACCCTGCAACCACTGGGGCCGCACCGGTCCGTGCTCGGAGGCGCTGCTCGAGGCCGGCGTCGCCCGCGTAGTCTACGGCATCGCCGACCCCGGCGAGCGCTCCCGCGGAGGCGCCGAACGGCTGCGCCAGGGCGGCGTCGAGGTGACCGACGGCGTGCTCGCGGCCGAGATCGAAGAGTTTCTGGACGACTGGCTGACCGCCGCCCGCCTGGGCCGCCCGCACATCACCGTGAAGTGGGCGAGCAGTCTGGACGGCCGCACAGCCGCCGTAGACGGCAGCTCGCGATGGATCACCGGCACAGCCGCGCGCCAGCGGGTCCACGAACAGCGCGAGGCCGCCGATGCCATCGTCGTGGGCACCGGAACGGTGCTCGCCGACGACCCCAGCCTGACCGCTCGCGGGGACGCCGGCGAGTTGCTGCCGAAACAGCCGACGCCGGTCGTGGTCGGCACGCGCACGGTGCCCGGCGACGCGGCGGTCTTCCGGCACCCGCAGCCCGCGATCGTCGAGAGGACGCACGATCTGGTGGAGGTCGTCGCCGACCTCTACCAGCGCGGGTTCCGCCGTGTGTACGTCGAAGGCGGCCCGACCCTCGCCGGGGCCTTCATCGCCGCGGGACTCGTGGACGAGTACGCGATCTACCTGGCCCCGTCCCTTCTCGGCGGACCGCAGCTCGCCCTCGGCGACATCGGCGTCACGACCATCGGCGAACAGCGCAGGCTCCGCCTCCTCGACGTCGAGCGGCTCGGCGGCGACCTCCACCTCCGGGCCGTCCCGGTCCCGACCCCCGACCAGGAAGGCTGACATGTTCACCGGAATCATCGAAGAACTCGGCGAGATCGCCGCCGTCGGCTGGACCGCCGATGCGGCCAGGATCACCGTGCGCGGTCCGCTCGCGGTGAGCGACGCGAACCACGGCGACTCCATCTCGGTGAGCGGCGTCTGCCTGACAGTGATCGGCCGGGACGCGGACAGCTTCACCGCTGACGTGATGGCGGAGACCCTCGCGATGAGCACACTCGACGACGTCGCCCCGGGCCGCCGTGTGAATCTCGAGCGCGCCGCCCGCGTCGGCGACCGCCTCGGGGGGCACATCGTTCAGGGGCACATCGACGGCACCGCAACGGTCCTCTCCACGGAGGAGGGGGGCGCCTGGCGGGTCGTCCGGTTCAGCCTGAACCCCGGGCTCGCGTCGCTCGTCGCGCGAAAGGGGTCCATCGCGATCGACGGCGTCTCCCTCACCGTCAGCGGCGTCGGAGGCGACCGCGACGATGCCTGGTTCGAGGTGTCCCTGATCCCGGAGACGCTCACCGCCACCACCCTGGGCGAGCGTGTACCGGGCGATCGCGTGAACATCGAGACCGACATCCTGGCCCGGCACGTCGAGCGGATGCTCGCGCTAGCGCCGACAGAACGGAGTGCGTCATGAGCATCGCCACCATCCCGGAGGCCCTCGCCGAGCTGCGCGCCGGCCGGCCGATCATCGTCGTGGACAACGAGAGCCGCGAGAACGAGGGCGATGTCATCCTGGCCGCCGAGCTCGCCAGCCAGGAGTGGATCGCCTGGACCGTCAAGAACTCCTCCGGCTTCCTCTGCGCCCCGATGACGAACGAGATCGCCAACCGCCTGGAGCTGCCCGTCATGGTGGCGACGAACGAGGACGTCCGCGGCACCAACTACACGGTGAGCGTCGACGCGGCCGACCGGCTCTCCACCGGCATCAGCGCGACCGACCGCGCACACACGCTCCGGGTGCTCGCGGACCTGGATTCGACGCCGGGCAGCCTGCGCCGGCCCGGCCACATCCTGCCGCTGCGGGCGGTGGAGGGCGGCGTGCGCGAGCGCGACGGCCACACCGAGGCCACCGTCGATCTGCTCAAGCTGGCGGGGATGACACCCGTCGGCGCCATCGCGGAGATCGTGTCCGACGACGGCGAGATGATGCGTCTGCCCGGCCTCATCGAACTCGGCGAGCGCGAGGGCGTCCTTATCATCACCATCGAGGCGCTGATCGCTTACCTACAGGAGTTCCACTGCGACCAGCGACTCGAGTCGCCGACACCCGTCCCCGAGTCCTCGCGCGTGATCTTCGAGGTGGAGACGAGCGTCCCGACGCTGAACGGGCCGTTCCGGATGCGCGCCTATCGCGACCGGATGACCGGCGCCGACCACGTCGCGATCGTCGCCGGCTCCCCGGGCGCGACCGGCACGCTGGTGCGCGTCCACTCCGAGTGCCTGACCGGCGAGGCGTTCGGCTCGCTCAAGTGCGAGTGCGGACCGCAGCTGGACGCCGCGCTCGAGACCGTGCAGCGCGAGGGAGGCGTCGTCGTCTACCTGCGCGGCCACGAGGGCCGCGGGATCGGCCTGATCAACAAGCTACGCGCCTATAAGCTGCAGAAGGACGGTCTCGACACCCTGGACGCGAACCTCGCGCTGGGGCTGCCGGTCGATGCGCGCGACTACGGGGCCGCCACGGCCATCCTGGAAGACCTCGGCATCCGCTCGGTCCGGCTGCTGACGAACAACCCGGAGAAGGTGCGCCAGCTGGAAGAGCACGGCATCGAGGTCGAGGAGCGCGTTGCGCTCGTCGTCGGCGTCGGCGCTTTCAACGAGGGCTATCTGGAGACCAAGCGCGACCGGATGGGTCACGCTATCGGAGACATCGACGAGACGGCGACCGCCGCGGAGAGGACGACACCATGAGTGGAGCGGGAGCGCCCGACGCGGCGGAGCGGATCGACGGAACCGGCCTGAGGGTCGTCATCGTCGCCGGCGCCTGGCACGAGGAGATCGCGAACGGCCTGATCGCCGGAGCCGAGCGCACGCTCGAAGCCGCCGGCGCTTCGTGGTCGATCGTCCGTGTCCCGGGGAGCTTCGAACTCCCGGTGGCCAGCAAGGCGGCGCTGGAGGCGGGCGCCGACGCCGTCGTAGCGCTCGGCGTCATCATCCGCGGCGGAACTCCGCATTTCGAGTACGTATCCGCCGCCGCGACCGACGGCCTGACCCGCGTGGCGCTGGACACCGGCAAGCCCGTGGGCTTCGGCGTGCTCACGCTGGAGGACGAGGCCCAGGGCCTGGACCGCGCGGGCCTCCCCGGGTCCAGAGAGGACAAGGGCGAGGAGGCGGCGCACGCCGCGCTCGCGACCGCGGTGGTGCTGCGGGAGCTGCGAGGCTAGGGGTCACATCGCGATCGTCGTTGCGGGACGCTCGAGTCGCACTCCGGCACCGGGGCGAGTCGCCGAAATCCAGGGTGAACCACTCGGCCGCTTTGCTCTACACTTCACGCATCTCGTCCCCTCGAGCGGTTCCCCCTCAGAGAGACAGCGCGGGCGATTGCGGATTCAGGACCTGACCGCGGTCGCTGGGGAACCACCACACGACGAGCATCCGCAAGCACGGTGTCACGAGGAGAAGGCGAGATGACGGCAGCAGGGAAGCACACGCCTGTTCGATCGCCCAGGGCCGTGGTTCTCTCCGGGATGTTCCTGTCTCTCGCCCTCATCGGTTCTGTCGGCGTCGCAGGAGAAGGATCTTCCTCCGCATCGGCAGCCTCTCCGTCGAGTTCGACGGTCCTCGGCGACCGGAGAGAGGTCGTCGAACCGACGGCGCCGACGACGACCTGCATGTCGCTCACCGCCCGCCTCACGATGATCGACCGCCTGGCGACCGCTTCCCAGGAGACATCGCCACCCGACACCGCACGGATACAAAGCGCTCTCGACGACTGCGCGCAGAACGGGACGTCGGTCGTGGCCGTGCGGCTGACAGCGTCTGACAGCGGAACGAGCTTCTTGAGCGGGCCGCTCTCCCTGCGGCGCGGCGAAATCCTGCTGTTGGACCCGGCCGTCACGCTGTACGCGTCGCGGGACCCTGCCGCCTACCAGATCGCCAAGCATTCGACATGCGGAACCATCGCGGGCAACGGCAACGGATGCAAGCCTTTCGTCTCGATCGCGGAGCCGCACGCCGGCATCGAATCGGCCCAGACCTCCAGCGGCGCCCAGGGACGCATCGACGGACGGGGCGACCTCCCCATGCTCGGCCAGAGCCTCAGCTGGTGGCAATTGTCGAAGAACGCCAAGACAGGCGGCATGCAGAACGTGCCCCGCCTCATTCAGGCGGCTCATGCCGACGACGTCACCCTGCACGACGTGGATCTCCTCGACTCCCCCGGCTTCCATGTCTCTTACAAGGACGGCGACGGCTTGACCGTGTGGGGAGTGCGCATCCAGACCCCCGCGACGGCGCGGAACACCGACGGCATCGATCCCGCAGGCGCCACCGACGTCACGATCGCCGATTCATGGATCATGGACGGCGACGACGGGATCGCGATCAAAGCAGGATCGGGGCCGTCCGCTCACATCACGATCACCCACGACCGCTTCTCCGGGACGCACGGGATATCCATCGGCAGCGAGACGGTCTCCGGCGTCAGCGATGTGCTGGTCGCCGACGACACCGTCAGCGGCGCAGACGCCTTCGGGAACACGAGCGAGTCGGCTGCGGGCATCCGCATCAAGAGCTCACGCAAGACAGGCGGCACTGTCCACGACATCGTTTATCGCGATATCTGCGTCGATCATGTGAAGGCGCCGATCGTCTTCGACACGCACTACGGGGACCGAACAGGACACGCCACACCATGGTTCACCGGAATCGTCGTCGACGGCTTGCGAGCGACGAACTCGTCTGCGAAAGCAGTCGACACGATGGAGGGGATCGACTCCGCTCATCCTCTCGGCCTCACCCTCCGCCGAGTCGATGTCGACGCCCCCGGCCTCATCATGGGGTTCGCGGAGATCACGACGGCAGGAGCCTCCTTCGGCGGCGCTCCCCTCACCAGCACGAAACCGGATGTCCGGGTGAAGACGACCCCGGATGCCGACGCGCCGCCGTCATGCGCCCTCCGTGACCTCGAATCGCCCCCAGCCCGCGATCCCCGGTTATGGCTTCCAGACCATCAGCACCACGACGGCCACCAGCAGCAGGCTGGCGACGCCCGAGCCGGCCGCGATCGCCGGGTACGCCGACGGCTGGCCGCCGCGGATCGCCGCGGCGGCCCGGCGCATGGCGGGAACGACCAGGAACAGGGTGAGCACCAGCGCGACGGCGTACAGGACGATCGACCACAGAATCCACGGCGTCGTGACGCTCAGCTCGTACTTCTTGTCGGCGAGGCCCATCACGCCGAACCCGAAGAGCACGACGAGCAGCGACAGCAGCGAGATCAGGTTCGTGGACTTCGCGAGCACCTCGACCTGCCCGGCGTTCCCCGCCCGGACGGCGCGCATGGCGGTCATCGGAAGGATCGCCATCGGCCCGACGATGAAGACGGCGGACACGACATGCAGCACAGCGAAGAGCGTTTCCATGCCACTCAGCCTACCGAGCGGGTCAGCGGCTAACGAAGCGCAGACGGGGTGAACCAGTAATCTGTCAACCACTCGAGGAACTGCTGCGAGGGATTCTCGGCATGGCGGAGACGGCCCTCCCCCGTCCTGCCGCTGAAGAAGTCATCCCACCCGCGCGAATGGGCTGTGACCTCCGGAGACGAGTGCCGAAACGCCATCGTCCACTCCGCGGACCGCCGCTGCTGGATCTGTTCCTCGTTGATCTTCTGGATGTTCCGATGGCGACGATCGGCGCATATCGCCTCGAAACACTTCTCGACGGCCTCGTCGGGTCCTTCCAGAATCTGAACGAATCGCCCTTCGTGGTACAGCAACGCCCCCGTCAGCTGACGGACGTCGTTGTTCGCTCTGGCCCGCTTCAGGAGGGAGACGAGGCCCCGCTCGGACATCGGCGCCGTGGCTTCACTGACATAGGCAATCGAAATCATCGTGCTCCCTTTGGCTCGGGTCTCAGTATTCATCGTGAACGCCGTTTCGTGGATGCGAATCGGCGTCACACACGGTGGCCCGAATCGTCGGAGTTTAGCGACACCTCCTCCCGTAGTGAAGCTTTAAACCTCAGGTTCCATGTTCGAGCGCGTCCGGAGCCGCCTTCACCCACGTTGCTCCGCGCAGACCTCCCCTGTCACCGGAGTTAGACGGCCGGCTCTCCCGACCGTAAGCTGAAGGGCACACCACAAGCGCCCTCAGCTGCCCCAGCCGCGCGACGCTCCACCGACACTGTCCGCTTTCGCGGACGCCTCCGTCCCCTGCCCCTCATCGTCATCGGAAGTCCCCGCACGCATATCCTCGACGGCCACCGCACCCGCCAACCCGCGCGGGCGCGTCATCCTCGCCAGCCTCATCGGCACCTCCATCGAGTTCTACGATTTCTATGTCTACGCGACAGCGGCCGTGCTCGTCTTCCCGTCGCTGTTCTTCACGAGCGAGGACCCGACCGCGGCCCTGCTCTCGTCGTTCGCCGTGTTCGGCGTCGCATTCATCGCGCGGCCGGTCGGCAGCGTCCTGTTCGGCCACTTCGGCGACCGGATCGGCCGCAAGGGAACGCTGGTCGGCTCGCTGCTGACGATGGGGATCGCGACGGTGCTGATCGGCTGCCTGCCGACGGCCCAGGTCCCGGGCTGGGAGCTCTGGGCGCCTCTCCTCCTGGTCGCGATGCGGTTCTGCCAGGGGCTCGGACTCGGCGGCGAGTGGAGCGGGGCTGCGCTCCTCGCGACGGAGAACGCCCCGGCCGGCAAACGCGCGATCTACGGCACCTTCCCTCAGCTGGTCGCGCCCATCGGCTTCATCGTCGCGAACGTGCTGTTCCTGGTCCTCAGCCTCTCGATGAGCGCCGAGCAGTTCGCCTCCTGGGGCTGGCGGCTCCCTTTCCTCCTGAGCGCTGTGCTGATCGTCGTGGGGCTTTACGTGCGGCTCACGCTCGTGGAAACGCCGGCGTTCCAGAAAGTCGTCGACGACGGCGAGGTCGCCAAGCTGCCGGTGGCCCGGGTCTTCCAGACGAACTGGCGTCAGATCGTGCTGGGAACGTTCATCATGCTGGCCACCTACGTGCTCTTCTACCTGATGACGGCGTTCACGCTCACCTACGGCACGACCGCCGCGACCCAGGATGCCGCGCGCGCCGCCGCCGAGAAGGCCGGCAAGACCTTCGACCCGGCCGGATTCGTCCCCGGGCGCGGCTACACCCGCAACGACTTCCTCATCATGCTCATCGTCGGTGTGGTGTTCTTCGGCGTCTTCACGCTGGTGTCGGGCCCGCTCGCCGAACGTTTCGGCCGCCGCAAGACGCTGATCGGGGTGACGCTCGGCATCATCGCGTTCGGGCTCCTCTTCGTGCCGCTCTTCGCCGGCGGCCCGGTCGGCACGATGGGGCTGCTCATCGTCGGCTTCACCCTGATGGGCCTGACCTTCGGGCCGATGGGCGCGGAACTGCCGGAGCTGTTCCCGACCAACGTGCGCTACACGGGCTCCGCCGTCGCGTACAACCTGTCGAGCGTCCTCGGCGCGGCCGTGGCTCCCACCATCGCCGTGTGGCTGTGGACCATCGGGGGCGGAAGCACCGTGTGGGTGGGCGCTTACCTCTCCGCCGCCGGGGCGCTCACCCTCCTCGCGCTGCTGCTCTCCCCCGAGACGAAAGACGCGGACTACACCGGCGCCGGGAGCTGATCCCCGGTCGCGGAACAATGCCGCTCATCCTTCCCGGCGAAACCGGAGACGCGCGACAGCGACGCTGGCCCGAGGAATCACAGCGAATAAGCAGTCCGCAGGAAGTACGGTCGAGGGGATGGCCGCTTCGCACCGCTCATCCCCTCTTCGCCGGCCCGGAATGGATTCGCCATGAGCTCTGACACGACCTCGGCTCCCCGCCGCCGCTCCCCCTTCGCCCGGCGCGGGAAAGAGGACGGACCGCGAGCGCGGTTCAGCCAGCTGTTCCCCTACCTCCTGGAGCACCACGGCGCGCTCACGTTCGTGGTGGTCCTCAGCGTGCTCGGCGCCGCCGCCAGCCTGGCGCAGCCGCTGCTCGTGAGCCAGGTGATCGACATCGTCGGCAAGGGCAGGCCACTCGGCCCGCTGGTCTGGGGGCTGGTCGCTCTGGTCGTGGTGGCCGGGCTGATCTCCGGCTACCAGCACTACCTGCTCCAGCGGACCGGGGAGGGCGTGGTGCTGTCGTCCCGGCGGAAGCTGGTGGCCCGGATGCTGCGGCTGCCGATCAGCGAGTTCGACACCCGCCGGACCGGCGACCTCGTCTCCCGGGTCGGCTCGGACACGACCCTGTTGCGAGCCGTGCTCACGCAGGGTCTGGTGGAGGCGATCGGCGGGGCGCTGACCTTCGTCGGGGCGCTGATCGCGATGCTGGTCATCGACCCGGTGCTGCTCGGGCTGACGGTGCTCGTGGTCGCCCTCTCCGTCGCGGTCGTGACGACGCTGTCGGGTCGCATCCGGGTGGCGAGTCTGAAAGCGCAGACCAAAGTGGGCGATCTGGCAGCGGCGGTGGAGCGGGCGATCGGCTCGGTGCGCACGATCCGCGCGGCGAACGCGACCGAACGCGAGATCGCCGCGGTGGACGAGGACGCGGCCGGAGCCTGGAGGATGGGCGTCCGGGTCGCGAAGATCTCCGCCCTGGTCGTGCCGGTGGCCGGGATCGCACTACAGGTGTCGTTCCTGGTCGTCCTCGGGGTCGGCGGGTTCCGGGTGGCGAGCGGGGACATCACGGTGGCGAATCTGGTGGCGTTCATCCTGTTCCTGTTCATGATGATCCTGCCGCTCGGGCAGGCGTTCGGGGCGATCACGGCGGTGAACTCGGCGCTGGGGGCGCTGGGGCGCATCCAGGAGATCCTCGAACTGCCAACGGAAGACCAGTTCGACCGGGACATCGCGCCGCTGGCGCTGACGGGCGGCGCGGCGAGCGTGGGCCTGGACCCGGATGTTCCGGCGATCGAGTTCGCAGAGGTCGTCTTCGCGTATCCCTCGGCGTCCGTGACGCGAGCGGAGGCGGCGGCCGGCGGCCGGGATGTCCCGCCCGCGCCGCGCGGGGGCGTGCTGCACGGGGTCAGCTTCTCGGTGCCGCGCGGCAAGCGGACCGCGCTGGTCGGCCCGTCCGGCGCGGGCAAGTCGACCATCCTGGCTCTGATCGAGCGCTTCTACGACCCCGAGGCCGGTGACGTGCGCTTCGGCGGGAGGGATGTGCGCACCCTCGACCGCGAATCCCTCCGCTCCCAGATCGGCTACGTCGAGCAGGACGCTCCCGTGCTGGCCGGCTCGATCCGCGACAACCTCATGCTCGCGGCCCCGCACGCGAACGACGCGCGCTGTGTGGAGGTGCTGCACGCCGTGAACCTGACCGAGGTCCTCGAGCGCAGCGAGGAGGGGCTCGGCGCTCCGGTGGGCGAGGACGGCATCATGCTCTCGGGCGGCGAGCGCCAGCGGCTCGCGATCGCGCGGGCGCTGCTGGCCGCTCCCCCGGTTCTGCTGCTGGACGAGTCGACGTCCAGCCTCGACGGCCGGAACGAGCAGCTCATGCGCGAGGCGATCGACGCGGTGGCGGAGGACCGCACGCTCCTCGTGATCGCCCACCGCCTCTCCACCGTCGTGGACAGCGACCAGATCGTCGTCCTGGACCACGGCCGGGTCGCCGGCGTCGGCACCCACTCCGAACTCGTCGCCTCCACTCCGCTCTACCGCGACCTCGCCAAGCACCAGCTGCTCGTGTAGCGCCGCGGCCACCGACCCCGCGACGCGACCGTCGGAAAGGGAGGAGATCGAGCCGGAATCCGGGCGAAACGCAAGAAAAGGAGGACGTTTGGGCCGGATTCTGAGCGGTTCTCCTCCCTGCGCGACAGGGGGAAGCGGGGCGGCGAGGAGGCGGGACAGGGCGGGTGGGGCGGCTAGGCGCGAAGCTTGTGACGGAGGGAGGCCAGCTCGGCGGTGAGGGCCGCGGGGACCCGGGAGCCGAAGCGGGCGAAGTACTGCTCCGTCAGATCGCACTCGGCGAGCCAGCGCTCGGCGTCGATGTCGAACAGCGCGGCGAGATCCTCTGCGGACAGGCCGAGGCCGTCGAGGTCGAGCTCATCGGCGATCGGGAGGCGGCCGATCGGCGTCTCTTCGGCGCCGGCGCTCCCCTCGACGCGGCGCGCGATCCACTCGATGACGCGGGCGTTCTCGCTGAAGCCCGGCCAGAGGAAGCGCCCGTCGTCGCCCTTCCGGAACCAGTTCACCTGAAAGACCGCGGGAGCGTCCACGCCCAGCTCCTCGCCCATCCGGAGCCAGTGCGCCCAGTAGTCGGCCATGTTGTATCCGCAGAAGGGCAGCATCGCGAACGGGTCGCGGCGCAGCTCCCCGACAGGCCCCTCCGCGGCGGCTGTCTGCTCGGAGGCAATGGTCGCGCCGATGAAGACACCGTGCTTCCAGTCGCGGGCCTGGGCGACCAGCGGCACATTGGTCGCCCGCCGGCCTCCGAACAGGATGGCGTCGATCGGCACCCCTTCGACGGCGTCCCACTCGTCCGCGATGACCGGGCACTGCGCGGCCGAGACCGTGAAGCGGGAGTTGGGATGCGCGGCCGGACGTCCGCTCGCCGGCGTCCAGTCGTTCCCCTCCCAGTCGATCAGGTGCGCGGGCGGCTCCACGGTGAGCCCCTCCCACCACACATCGCCGTCGTCGCGGAGGGCGACATTCGTGAAGATCGTGTTGCCCCACAGCGTCTCGACAGCGGCCTTGTTGGTGAGCTCGCCGGTGCCGGGGGCGACGCCGAAGAAACCGGCCTCCGGATTGATCGCGCGCAGGCGACCGTCCGGGCCGGGCCGCAGCCAGGCGATGTCGTCGCCGACGGTCTCGACCGTCCAGCCCGGGATGCCGGGCCTCAGCATCGCGAGGTTGGTCTTGCCGCACGCCGACGGGAACGCCGCCGCGAAGTGGAAGACGCGGCCCTCGGGCGAGGTCACCTTGACGATGAGCATGTGCTCGGCCAGCCAGCCTTCGTCCCGGGCCATCACCGAGGCGATCCGCAGCGCGAAGCACTTCTTGGCCAGGAGGGCGTTGCCGCCGTACCCGGAGCCGTAGGACCAGATCTCACGCGTCTCCGGGAACTGGACGATGTACTTGAGCGGGTTGCACGGCCAGGCGACATCCTCGTGGCGGACGCCGTCCTCATCCACCAGCGGAGCGCCGACGCTGTGGACCGTGGGCACCCAGGGCTGCCCGGCGGCGATCAAGTCGAGCACGGTGTTCGTCACGCGGGTCATCATCCCCATGCTCACAACGACGTAGGCCGAGTCGGTCAGCTGGATGCCGAGCTGCGAGAGCGGTCCGCCGACCGGCCCCATCGAGAAGGGGACGACGTAGAGCGTGCGTCCGCGCATGCTGCCGGCGAAGACGGCGCGCAGTTCGGCGCGCATCCCCTCCGGCTCGCGCCAGTTGTTCGTCGGACCCGCGTCCGCTTCGTCGAGCGAGCAGATGAACGTGCGGTCCTCCACGCGCGCGACATCGGAGGGGTCGGTGCGGGAGAGGAAGCTGTTGGGACGCCACTCCGGGTTGAGGCGGATGAGTTTGCCCTCGGCGACCAGCTGTTTGGTGAGCCGGTCGGTCTCGCCCCGCGAGCCGTCGCACCACACGATGCCGTCCGGCTGGAGGAGGGCCGCCAGCTCGTCCACCCAGGCGTGGAGGGCCGCGAGCCCCGTGTACGCGGACGCGGTGGGCGGGGCTGTCGCGGTGTCGCGGTCGGCGGCGCGGGTGGTGTCGCGGGATGCGTCGCGGTCGGTTCCTGTGAGCGGGAGTTCGGCGATGCTCATTCTGACAGTCCTCTCGGTCGAAAGATCGGCGGTGAATCCACTATCTGTGAGAAATCGAGGTCTTGAATCCGATTTTCTGGTTAAGAATCGTGATTCTTTCGCTATCGTGAAGAGATGGACCCGCTCGCCGCCGATCCCGTCGCCGACACTGCCACGCTCGGCCATCGCATCCGCCATTTCCGCACGCAGCGCGGGCTGACGCTCGACGAGCTCGGCGCCGCCGCCGGGGTCGCCGCCAGCCAGCTCTCCCTCATCGAGAACGGCAAGCGCGAGCCCCGGGTCACACTGCTCGCGGGCATCGCCGCCGCGCTCGGCGTCCCGGTGGCCGACCTGCTCTCCGCGGAGCCGCCCGACGAGCGGGCAGCGCTCGAGATCGAGCTCACCCGGGCGGAGCGCAGCACCCTCTACGGCTCCCTCGGCCTGCCCGCGGTCAAACCGACCAAAGGCACGCCGACGGAGACGCTGCGTGTACTCGTCGGCCTGCACCGGGAGCTCGCACGGCGGGCGTCCGAAGCCATCGCGACCCCCGAGGAGGCGCGCCGGGCCAACACCGAACTGCGCGAACGGATGCGGAGGCAGCACAACTACCTCCCCGAGATCGAGGCGCTGGCGGAGGAAAGGGTGCGCGCCTCCGGGCACACTCGGGGCGCGCTCACACACCGCGAAGTCAGCGTGATGGCCGAGCAACTCGGTTTCGAGCTGATCTTCGCGAGCGATCTGCCGCGGTCCACCCGCTCGATCACGGACCTGGAGAACGGGCGCATCTACCTGCCGCCGGCCTCCATCCCCGGAGGCCACGGCCTGCGTTCGATGGCGCTCCAGGCAATGGCCCACCGGCTGCTCGGGCACGAACGGCCGGGCATTTACGCGGACTTCCTGCGCCAGCGGCAGGAGATCAACTACTACGCGGCCTGCTGCCTGATGCCTCGAGAGGCCGCAGTCGCCTTCCTCGACCAGGCGAAGCGGGAGAAGGAGCTCGCGGTCGAAGACTTCCGGGACGCGTTCGGCGTCACCCACGAGGCGGCGGCCCTGCGGCTGACGAACCTGGCGACGAGCCACCTCGACATGACCCTGCATTTCCTGCGCGTCGGCGACGACGGCGCGCTGTACAAGGGCTACGAGAACGACGGGCTGCCGCTGCCGAAGGATGTCACCGGGTCGATCGAGGGCCAGGTCGTCTGCCGCAAGTGGGGCGCGCGGACGGCGTTCACCCACGCGAACCGGACGACCGAGCTCTACCAGTACACCGACACCCCGGCGGGGACGTACTGGTGCGCCACCCAGGTCGGAAGCACCGCAGACGGCGGTTTCTCGATCAGCGTCGGCGTCCCCTTCGACCAGGCCAAGTGGTTCCGCGGGCGCGAGACGACCATCCGCACCGAGTCACGCTGCCCGGACGAGTCGTGCTGCAAGCGGCCGGCGGCGGAACTCTCCGGACGCTGGGCGGGCAGAGCGTGGCCGAGCGCACGGCTGCACGCGCACATCCTGTCGCCGCTGCCGTCCGGGTCGTTCCCCGGGGTGGACGACTCGGATGTCTACAGGTTCCTGGAGGCGCACTCGGCCCTGTGAACGAACGCGCCACCCTGTGAACGCTCTACCAGCCGAACTCCAGGGTTCCGTAGACGCCATCGCCGAGCTCGAAGCAGGCGCCGCGTTCGAGAAAGGTCCTCTCGCCGCCCGTCAGCCGGATGGATTCGCCGTCCGGCCGCGTGACGACGGTCCCGTTCCGGGAGCCGAGGTCGGTGGCGGCGACCAGGCCGTCGGCCACATCCACCAGGAGGTGCGTCCGCGAGACGTCGGCCGAGGCGCGCGGCAGCGTCACCAGGCGCGGCCCTGACAGCTCAGGGCGGACGGAGGGGCGCGGGGCGCGGCCGAACAGCACAGGCCGGTCCAGCTCGATCACCCGCCCGGTCGAGAGCACGATGTGCGCGCCGGGGACGGGCCCGCTCGCGGGGTCGTCCCCGGGCGGCAGAGCGCTCGCGACCGGGGAGGCTGCGGAAGCGGACGCCGCCTCATCCGCAGCGGCGGGCCCACCCTCGGCGGACTCCACCGCGACGGGTTCGGCGGCGGCAGGTTCCACAGCACCCGGTTTCCCGACCCCCCTTTCCTCCGGCGCAGGGGCGTCTGTGCCCGTCTCCGTCAGCACAACGCTCAGCACGTCCGCCCGGACGACACCGCCCTCGAACGGCAGCGCGTCACCGGCGGCGAACGGGGCGTCGACTTCGCCCAGACGGAAGGCGTCCGCCCGCGCCACCGTGACCTCCGACCAGGTGAGAACGTCCGGAGCCATGGATGCTGCGCTCCTCCCCCGCGCTGAGAACGACCGCCTCGGCCACCCCGGCGACGAGGACGTGCCACGTCTCCGCACCGCGGACGACGACGCCGAGCGACGAGATCGCACTGTGGTCGAGGGCCAGGATGGCGCGTATCACACCCTCCGCGCCGCGCTCATCGATGAGCGCGCGGTAGAGCCGCTTGACGATGTCCACCGGGGTGTCCGCCGAGCAGAACGCCGCGCCTTCGCCGCCGACGATGACGTAGTGCCCGCCCGTCGTGTACTCTTTTCGCATTGGCGCCTCCTCGGTCGATCGGTCCGGCTCTGAGGAATATACCGCTTGAGATGTCAAACGGGGTCACTCGGGCTGCATTCGGATTCCGCCGTCAAGCCGGATCGTCTCTCCATTGAGCATCGGGTTCGCGACGATGGCGAGCACAAGCCGAGCTTACTCATCGGGGCTGCCGAGACGGGAGGGGTGCGGAACTTGCGCCGCGAGCGAGTGCTGCGCGGCCTGCGGCAGGCCCGCCATCATCGGCGTCTCGAAGAGCCCCGGCGCGATCGTCACGACACGGATCAAGCTGCGGGCGAACTCGCGCGCCAGCGGCAGCGTCAGGGCAGCGACGCCGCCCTTGGACGCCGAATAGACGGACTACCCGATCTGGCCCTCGAACGCCGCGACGGAGGCCGTGTTGACGATCACACCGCGCTCCTCCCCCAGCGGGCTGGTCTCGACCATCGCGGCCGCCGCCAGGCGGATGACATTGAACGTGCCGATCAGGTTGACGCGGACGACCCGCTCGAAGCTCTCGAGCGGGAGCACCCCGTCCCGGCCGATCACCTTCTGGGCGGTGGCGATGCCCGCGCAGTTGACGACGACACGGAGCGGGCCGAGCGCGACGGCGACGGCGACCGCTTCCCGCACCTGGCCTTCGTCGGCGACATCGGCGGCGAAGCGCGCGGACGGTCCGAGCGCGTTCGCCGCCTTCTCGCCCTCCGAGCGGGGAAGGTCGAGGAGGACGACGCGGGCGCCGGCCGCCGTGAGGGCGCGAGCGGTGGCATTGCCCAGTCCGCTCGCGCCGCCGATGACGAGGGCGGAGCATCCGTCGATCTGCATGACTGTCCTTTCGCCGGGGATGCGCTGGCCGCCGTGTCCGTCAGCGCAGAAGCTCGATGAGGGTGGCGTTCGCCATGCCGCCGCCCTCGCACATGGTCTGGAGTCCGTAGCGTCCGCCGCTCGCCTCGAGTTCGCCGAGGAGCGTCGCGAGCAGGCGCGTTCCGGAGGAGCCGAGCGCATGGCCGAGGGCGATCGCGCCGCCGCGCGGGTTCAGCCGACCGGGGTCCGCACCGAACTCGCGGCGCCAGAGCAGCGGGACCGGCGCGAAGGCCTCATTGACCTCGTAGGCGGCGACCGCGTCCAGCGCCACTGCGCTGCGGTCGAGCAGCTTGCGTGTGGCCGGCACGATGCCCGTCAGCATGAGGAGCGGATCGCTGCCCGCGACCGCGAAGGAGTGGAACCGCGCGCGGCGTCATCCCGAGCCGCTCCGCCGCCTCCCGGCCCATGATGAGCACAGCCGAGGCGCTGTCGGTGAGCGGCGAGGAGTTGCCCGGGGTGATCTGCCACTCCAGCTGCGGGAAACGGGACGCGAGCGCGTCGGTGCGGAAGGAGGGCGCGAGTCGCGCCAGGCGCTCGACGGTCGTGCCGGGTCTGATGGTCTCGTCGGCGCTGACGCTGCCGCTGCCCGGTGTGGGCACCGGCATCAGCTCGCCCTCGAAGGCTCCCGCCGCCGCCGCTTCCGCGGCACGCTGGTGGGACGTCGCTGCGAAATCGTCCAGTTCGGCTCGCGAGAGGCCCCAGCGGCTGGCGACCAGTTCGGCCGCGACGCCCTGGTTGACGAGCCCATCGGGGTACCGCGCGCTCAGCAGTTCGCCGCTGGGGGAAGCGCCGCCCGCGTTCGAGCCCATCGGCACTCGGCTCATCGACTCAACCCCGCAGGCGATCACGATGTCGTACGCGCCGGCGATCACGCCCTGAGCGGCGAAAGCCGCCGCCTGCTGGCTCGATCCGCACTGCCGGTCGATGGTCACAGCGGGAACGCTCTCCGGCAGACCGGACGAGAGCACGGCCGTGCGCGTGATGTTGGCGGCCTGCTCCCCGGACGGGGTGACGCATCCTCCGATCACATCGTCCACCAGCACCGGGTCGAGACCGGTGCGGTTCACGAGTTCGGCGAGCACACCCGCGAGCAGGTCGGCGGGGTGGACGCCGGAGAGCGCGCCGACCGGTTTCCCCCGCCCCGACGGAGTGCGGACCGCGTCGACGATGACGGCCTCGGTGCGCGGCATGGGCAGCCTCCTCCACTGTCGAGGGCCGGGTGTCAGAACGGAGTCCGCGGCGAGCCGCTCGTGGGGCCCTTGCCGGCCATCCGCCTCCTTCGGTCTTCGCACATCGAACGACGGGATCGGCGGAAGGCGCACACGCGGACGGAGACTCCCCAGAAAGGGAGCGGCGCGGTCTCGGCAGGCGCGGAGCGAGCGTCAGTCTTTCTGCGCCCGGCCCTCACGGTGCGCCGTGTCCCGCCACAGCCGCGACGGCCACCAGATGGCCCGTCCGATGTCGTACGAGAGCGCCGGCACGAGCAGGGACCGGACGATGACGGTGTCGAGCAGCACCCCGACGGCGACGATGAACGCGATCTGCACGAGGAAGAGGATCGGGATGACCGCGAGCGCCGCGAAAGTCGCCGCGAGCACGACCCCGGCCGAGGTGATCACGCTGCCCGTCACCCCGAGCCCGCGCAGGATGCCCGGCCGCGTTCCGATCCTCAGAGACTCCTCGCGCACGCGCGTCATGAGGAAGATGTTGTAGTCCACCCCCAGCGCCACGAGGAACACGAACCCGAACAGCGGCACAGCGGCATCCGCCCCCGGGAAACCGAAGAGTTGATCGAACACGAGCGCCGACACACCGAGCGCAGCGCCATAGGAGAGCACGACGCTGCCGATCAGCAGCACCGGGGCCAGCATCGACCGCAACAGTAGCATCAGGATCAGGAGGATGACCGCGAGCACGATCGGGATGATCTTCGCCAGATTGCTCTGCGCGGTGTCGTTCGTGTCGAGCGCGATCGCGGTGACGCCGCCCACGAGCACGGTGGAGTCGCTCGCGGGCAGGGACGCCCGCAGCTCCCGCACCACCCGCTCGGCGGCGGCCGAGTCCGGCTCGGAGGTCAGCGTCGCCCGGATGAGCACGCGGCCGTCCGCGACGATCGGCTCGGACGTCTGACCGGTCACCGGTCGCCCATTCCCCGTGTAGAGAATAGCCGACGCGATCCCGTCGTTCCTCTCGGCGGCGGCGAGCACCGCCTCCCCGTCCGCTTCGCGCGCGTCGATCAGCACGGGTGAACCGGAGCCGGCGTCGAAGTGCTTCGCGAGGATCTTCTGCCCCTCGACAGCGTCGGAGTGCGACAGCACGACATCGGTCTGCTCGACGCCGTTCGCCTTCAGCTGCGTGAGCCCGAGAGCGCAGGCGGCGAGGAGGACGAACGACACGATCCAAGTCACGCGCGGACGGTGGGCGATTAGCGTCCCGACGCGGCGCCAGAGGCCGCGGAGGCCGCCGAGCCCAGCGATCCGCTCCTCCTCCACATGCCGATGCTCGTGACCGTGCTCACCCGCGTACCTCGGCCGGAAGGGCCAGAACGCCGCACGCCCGAAGACGGCGAGCAGCGTCGGCAGCAGAGTCAGCGCCGCGAGCAGCGAGAAGACGATGCCGATGGCAGCGATCGGCCCCAGGCTCTTGTTCGAGTTCAGATCGGAGAACAGCAGGCACAGGAGCGCCAGGATCACGGTCGCGCCGGAGGCGACGATCGGTTCGAAAGCCGACTTCCACGCCGTGACGATCGCCGACCAGCGCGACTCGTCGCGCTCCAGCGCCTCCCGGTAGCGGGCGACGAGCAGCAGCGAGTAGTCCGTGGCCGCGCCGATGACGAGGATCGACAGGATGCCCTGACTCTGCCCGCTCAGCTTGATCCAGCCCCACAGCGCGAAGAAGTACACGACGAGGATGGCCGCGCACAGGGCGAACACCGACGTAAGCAGCACGAGGAAGGGCAGCAGAAGCGCACGGTAGACCAGCAGGAGGATGACGAAGACCGCCACGACCGCGACGAGCAGCAGGATGCCGTCGATGCCACCGAACGCGGCCACGAGGTCCGCTGTCAGCCCAGCCGGCCCGGTCACCCAGCCCTCGGCGCCGTCGGGGAGGGTGTCTCGCAGCGTGGTCCGCAGCTCCGCGACGACGGTCTTGACCTCGTCCGAGTCGGCGACCGGCACGATGAACTCGACCGCGCGGCCGTCCTCCGACGGGATCGGGCCGGCCACGCTCGTGCTCTGGCCGGACTCGGGCGGCTGGACGCCGTCCACTTCGCCGAGCTTCGCACCCAGCTGGACGTAAGCGGGCAGATCGCTCTTCGGGATGGACTCCTCCGCCTGAACGACGACGATCGCGGGGATCGCTTCAGAGTCGGTGAACCGCTGCTGCCACTCCTGCACTCTGGTCGACTCGGCGCTCGCCGGCAGGAAGGCGGCCTGGTCGTTGCTCGAGACGCCGGAGAGCTTCCCGAACGTCGGCCCGCCGAGACCGCCCAGCAGCAGCCAGACGAGGATGAGCGCGCTGGGCACGACCACACGCAGCCAGCGGGCGGGCGCGCCCGTGATCGACCCCGACATCCCGACCGCCTTCCGTCGCTAGCCGGGCCGATTACCTAGCTGAATTAGCAATCAGCATAGTGTTCCGCTCAGACCGAGTCGACCGGCGGCGCGTCGGCCCCGCGAGCAGAGCCCGCCACGCCGATCAGCTGTTGGAGAGGTTGTCCCCGCACCGGTAGAAACCGGTGACGAGCGCGTCGATGGCCTGTTTGGCGTTGGCGCTCACCGGGCCGAGCGCGAACACGGCGAACGTCAGAGGAACGCCGTCGGCGGAGTCCACCACGCCGGAGAGCGTGTAGCCGTTGTCGATCCAGCCGGTCTTGGCATGCACCGCGCCCCGCGCGGCCGAGGACGACCCGGTGAACCGGTTGTAGCTCGGGCCGAGCGTCCCGGTCTGTCCGGAGATCGGCAGCCCGTCGTAGACCACGCCGAGCCCCTTCTCGCGGCTGAGGACCTTGACGAACAGGCGCGTCAGATACGAGGGCGGCACCGCATTGTTTGCGCTGAGCCCGGAGCCATCGGCGATGTGGATGCCGGCCGTGTCGATCCCGTAGCTTTTGAGCCCGGCCAGCACACCCGCGTTCTCCGCGTTGAACGTGTTGCCGGCGCCCGTCTTGATCGCCACCAGCCGGGCGAGCTCCTCCATGATCGTGTTGTCCGAGTACTTCATCGCCTGCTCGATCAGCGCTGTCACGGGCTGCGACTGGACGGCGGCGAGCTGCTGCGCGCCCGCCGGCGCCGTGCCCGACGAGACCGGAGCGTCTGTCCCGAGGTACTCCTGGAAGTACCGCACCGCACGCCCGATCGGGTCGGTGCTCCGCGGCGACTCGACCACCGCCGGGTTGTCGCGGTCGCCGTCGACCATGAGGGCGGTCATGTAGGGCGTCGACCCCTCGACCACCCGCTCCTCGTGCTCGTCCCAGCTGGGCTGCCACACCGGACCGCCGAACAGCGACGTGTCCACCACGATCGAGGTCACCGGCTGACCGCCGAGAGCCTGCTGCGTCTGAGCCGCGAGATCCTGGATGGAGGGCGCCCCCGTGTAGAACGCGCCCCGCCCACCCGGCAGGCGAGAGAGCGTCACGTCGCCGCCGCCCACCAGGACGATCTGACCGGGGACGCTCCCGGCCAGCACGGTCGTCTGCACCCGGTGGTCGGGTCCCAGCGTGGCGAGCGCCGCCGCCGCCGTGAGCGTCTTCAGCACCGACGCGGTCGGTGCCGGCTTGCTGCCATTGCGGTCGAACAGCACCTCTCCGGTCTTTGCGTTGACGACCTGCGCCTCCAGGTTGCCGAGCCGCTTGTCCTGCGCCAGGGAAGCGACCGAACAGGTGCGCAACCGGGCCGCCGCCGGCTGCGCCGCCGGAACCGGCCGCGCAGGATCGGCCGTCGGCGTCTTCTCGACGTCGGCTGTGGCCTCGTCCACAGTCCCGTCCGCCACAGGGGCGGGCCCGAGCGTCGCGCCCAGCGACACACTTCCCACGCCGAGCACGACGAAAACCGCCGCGGCCCCGGCGATCATCCACGCCTTCGGATGTTTGCGGATCGCTGCCATCACGCCGCTGAGGACTGCGGGCGCATCCCGTCTGCCACCCCGCTGGGCGGCGGCCTCCCTCTCGGCGGCTCGCCGTTCCGAACGGGTCGCGGGCGCGCTCCCGACCGGCTGAGCCTCGCTGGGAGTGTTCGTCGTTTCAGACTCGGTGCCCAACGGCTGACCCGAGTCGCGCTGGTCCGATTCGCGCATCCAGGTATATTATCCGGCTTCGCTGAATTCGCTAATCGGGACGGTGTCTGGCGGAAGAGAACCGGAAGCTCCTGAACTTCAAGGCTCGCGCGGGGAGGTGCTTCGCGAACCGGTTGCGCGCTCTCCAGGCCGACGCCAGCGCCGAGTGGAGCGGTCGCGTCGTCACCTCCGAAGAAGCCGTCGCCTCCAGAGAAGTCGTGGAGCCGTCCCGCCTCGTTCGCGCAGAGCGCCGAAGGGGTGCGCCGCCGCGGAGCGCCCGGACCTCAGCGCGAACGCTCCCCGCGCGGGCCGCTGACGCGAGCCGCTTGACTCTGTTGATACCCACTGGAGGGTCGTTTGTACGGGGCCGAGGGCCTTCTCCCGACTGGGGTCGCGGGAGGGCCGGTGCGCGGTGTTCCCGCGGTAACGGCGAGGTTTTCCCAGCGGTGAGTAGCATCAGTTCATGACGCGCAAACCATCCGACGTAGATGACTTCGACTTTGAAGGCGTGGCCGCGGTCCTCCAGGAGTCCGATGATGCGGGGGTACTACTGCGAGGGCACCTTTGGATCGAATCACTACTCGAACGCGCCGCAATCGGGAAGCTGGAGCGCCCTCATGCCATTGACTGGAAGCGGGCGCGCTTCGAGCACAAGCTGGCCATCGCGGAAGCCGTTGGAGCCGTCAGTCCCGACATCGCCGCCGCGATCCGCGGCTTCAACAGTTTACGAAACCAACTTGCCCATGAACTGACATTCGAAGTCAGCGCTGACGCTGTGAAGACTCTGATCGGGCGGATCGAAAGCTCAGGGACACGCAAATCTATCCAGAGCATGATCGAGAACCAACTTGCACCGATGCGGGAGATCGATCGTGCGCGGGAACAAGGGTGGGAGGTCGAAATTGATCCAGCACTGGAGTGGTACCCCCGTGTGATGACCGAGTCCAGGGCGCAACTCTTTGCGTTGGTGTACGCGGTGCTTCGCGACCTCGCGCTGACCGTCGCACTGGACACGATGGAGCACCCTGCGACCGCTCTCGCGCATCTCGATTCCACCCTCAGACGACTTACCGGAGGCCTCTTCAGCTTCAATCCCACCCCTGCCAAGCAAGTGTGAGCGCCGACGAGACCCCGCAGATCGCGAAGACGAGCTATCTGGCGTGAAGCGTCACGACCGGACGCGCCTCTCGACCCGGTGCCCTTCGGGAAGTACTGCCTCAGCAACCCGTTCGTGTTCTCGTTAGAACCGCGCTGCCAGGGCGAGGCTGGGTCGCAGAAGTAGACGTCCATGTCGGTGGCGATCGTGAACGTCTTGTGGGCGGCCATCTCCGCACCCTGGTCCCAGGTCAGCGACTTCTTCAGTTCGGCCGGCAGGCCGCTCATCGTCCGAATGAGGCCATCGCGGACGGTCTCGGCAGCGTGGTCGGTCGGGAGGTGGACGAGCATCACGAACCTGGTGGTTCGCTCGACGAGGGTGCCGATCGCGCTGGCGTGGTCAGCGCCGATGATGAGATCGCCTTCCCAATGCCCTGGAACAGCACGATCAGCGACCTCAGCGGGGCGCTCGGAGATCATGAGCATCGGGTCGACGAACCGCGAACGACGTGCGTTGGTTCCCCGGTTCGGTCGGCGACGTGCGCGCCCGGTACGCAGCGCTGTCGCGAGATCACGGCGCAGCTGGCCGCGTCCTTGGAGATAGAGCGTCTGGTAGATCGTCTCGGTCGCCACTCGCATCCCAACGTCGTCCGGGAACTGACGGATCAGGGCTCGAGTGATCTGCTCGGGAGACCACCGCAACGCCAGCTTCGACTCAACGAAAGCACGCAACCGCAGCTCTGTCACCAGTCTTCGCGGCTTTGGCCGTGGGCGACGCTTCGCCGAGTAGCGATGTGCTGCGAAGGGGTGATAGATCCCGGTCGAGGACCGGTTCCGGGAGATTTCCCGACTGATCGTGGATGGCGACCGCCGCAGCTGGGCGGCGATGCTCCGCAGTGACAACCCATCGCGGAGGAGATCCCGGATCTGCTCACGTTCCTCCAGCGAAAGGAACCGCGGATCGAGCTTCCTCTCCAGCTGAAAGATCGCCGCCGGCGAGATTGTCTCGGTGCCGTCAAGAAACGTCGTCATACCTGTTTTGTAATCGACGACCCGACCATCTGGGTAATAGCGGCGATGAGCGGTCTTCCGGACACCGTTATCCCAATCCCGTGCCGTGCGGATGTTCACCCCGACGGCAGCCGCTGCTTCGCGACGCGAGATGCCATCGCGTCGCAACTGGAAGTAGCGTTCCTTTCCTGGATGCGGACCAGTCCCGGTTTTCCCCTGGCTGCGCAGGCCGGCCTTCCATACCCACGTCCCGCAGGTCGCCGGGTTGAACCCCAACTCACGCGCCGCGATCGTGATGCTCCCACACGCCTCGAACAACGCGAAGAACGCGTCCTTATCAGCCTGCGTGAAACAGCGTCGATCCCTCGAATAGCTCCTTAAACGGGCCACGGTCGTTACAACTCCCAGAAAGTCCAGGTGTTGCAACGACCGTTAGAACCCAAGACGGGGTCGGGGCCCTGCCCGTTCATAGCGACGATCACCTCCACGTCCACGTCGCGCTGAGCGAGAGCGGAAGCGACCGCATCGTCGAGGGCACCGCGGGTGTTCATCGTCGGGATGACAACGCTCACGGCGGAGATTCGCGGGTTCATCGCCGCACCTTTCTGATCGAGTCGTGCGCCCAGAGCGCGCAGCGCAGGAGGACGGGGTAGAGCGGTCCGGACAGGCGGATGACCCAGCCGTGGAGGGCAGCGACCGGCCGGTGGGCGCCGGCCTGAGCCAGCCGGATCGTCCGCAGCTCCTGACGGGCGAGCCGCATCCCCTCGTTCACCTCCGCTCGCGAGCCACGGCGCCGGACCGGAACGAAGGCCACCGCCAGCGCGTAGAACCAGAGCCGGAAGGCGTCGATGCGCTGCGGCTCGACTCCCGCTCGCTCCGCCGCAGCGACAGCCGCGTCGCGTGCCACGGCGTAGCGCGCGAAGTTCTGCGTGCGTTCCCGGCTCAGCGAGCCCTCCCGCTCGACGTAGGTGTAGACAGACTCCGGCCAGAAGACGATACGCTCACTGCGCTCCAGCGCATCGAGGACACCGATGAAGTCCTCCTGCGGATAGTCGCGGCCGAACGTCTCCGCGTGCAGCACGGAACGGCGGAACAGCTTGCTCCAGAGGAACCCCTGGACGTCGCCATCGAGAACGCTTCGCAGCGCGCGCTCACGGCCGGTCGTCCGCTGTTCGCCGATTCCGTCGATCCAGCGCTCGCTGCCGTCCGCGGCGCGGAAGCGAGCACGCGCGAACACGAGATCCGGCTTTCCGGAGATCGCCTCGGCGAAGCTGTCGAGCGCGTTCGGCGCCGGGTCGTCGTCGTCCACGAACCAGACGTACTCGCGCTCGATCAGACCGATCGCCGCGTTGCGAGCGGCAGCCGGCCCCCGATTCTCCTCAAGGGCGAGAACGCTGACCTCCCGGCGCTCCGCAGCCCACTCTCGAAGTCTGCTCGCGGTGACGTCGGTCGACGCATCGTCCACGAGGACGATCTGCGCGCCGCGGTCGAACTCGGCGAGACGGGCGAGGGAACGGCTGACCGCCGGGCCGGCGTTATAGAAGCAGGCCACGACAGCGATCGGGATTCGGGCAGATGTCTCGGGCCTGATATATAGGACATGATACAGCAGTACACACAAAGATTAGCTGTGTTCAGAGACCCATTCGCCACCCATCCCGGCGACGACAGCTCTGACCGGTCGGGAGAAGACGCAGCGGCGGAGAACACCCGGCCGGAACGCTGTGAGGAAACGCTTCGGAGCGCAATCAGAAGCGGGACCGGCTGTGCCACCGGCCCCGCTCGAGTGACGCCTCGCGCCGTCACTCAGATCGTTTCAAGACCGCTCACGCTCCGAACTCTTCGCCCGGGATCTGGTCAGCGGTGTGGTCTGGTTTGCGAGGCGCTGGCTTATCATAGGCGTTCCCTTCGCCGACGGACCCGTTCGGTTGAATCGGTAGGACCATTCTGCGCCCGGGCGAGCGCTGAGGTAAAGGCCCGGGCAGGGATCAGGAACGAGCGCGGCGACGCAGCGCTGTCACACTGAGGGCGGCCACACCGGCGGACAGCGCGAGCATCCCGATGGCAGCGGTCGTTCCGGGATCGGCTCCGGTGTCCGCCAAGCGCCGAGTGCCGGGCCCGTCGCCGATGCGCACCGGCGCGGGCGGAAAGACAGGGACACTGCGCGACTGCACGGGCGGAACCGGACGGGCGGCGACCTCGAGGGTCACGGTCGCGGGGCCGCTGGTGACGCCGTCCCGCGACGAGGTGTACTGGAAGGTGTCGACGCCGGCGAAATCGGCGGCCGCGCGGTAGGTCCGGAACGCACCGTCACCGCTCAGGGCTCCATGCTCCGGAGCGGTGGTGACCGCGTAGCTGACGGGCGCGGCGACGTCGCTGAGCGCTTGCCGGGTCGCAGCCGCCGTGGCCGGGACGCCCACCCCGTCCAGGGGAACGAGTTCGATCACGGTGTCCGCGCCCGCGACCGCCGTGTAGTGCCGCTCGCGCAGGACAGGGGCGCTCATCTCCGGCTCGCGCTCCGGTCGCGTTGTCCACGAAATGCTCGGGGTTGACGCCGGCGTTCACCGTTTTGATCGAGACAGCCCGACCCGACCGCCGACGGTGGCGCAGTTCTTGCCGTTCACGAAGAAGCCGAAGACGTCGTTGACCGTGTACTTGGGACCGACGAACCTCGGGTACTCCATCGACCCGAAGACATAGTCGATCGAGAGCGAGGACGACCGCGGCACGAAGTCGAACTCGAGCACCGCCGCGTCAAAGAGGCGAGTGTGCCCGCCCAGAAGGGCCGAGAGATCGTCGTCGCCGGGTTGGCGGAGGTCGGTGCTGGCCTTCGAGGCGCCGTGGGGACCGAGAACGCCGTCCTTGACCCTGCCGGTGCCGAGGGCGACGCCGGCCTCCAGCCCGAGCGCCCGCACCCATCCCGCCGAAGAGGCCGGCGGCGGCGCTGTGACCCGGTGACGGTCGCGTTGGAGACGGTCACGCCCGGCCCCACCAGTGAGGCGACCAGTTCCTCCGCCGAGGCGCTGGACAGGTCGGTGACAGACTGACCGGTGGAGGCCGAGGCCGACTGCGGGACGAACGCCGCAACAGCGACCACCGCGCCTCCCAGAACCGCTGACAGACTCCGACGACCGCGCACGACCACACTCCCTGACTCAGGCCAACCCTCGGAACCTATCCAGCGAGACAAGTGCCCCCAATGGGGGTGGTCAGAAGTGCGACGAAAAAGGGCCGGACCCTTTCGGTCCGGCCCTTCTCCGAGCGGTCTGAGACGACTATTTGAGGATCTTCGTCACCGTTCCAGCGCCCACGGTGCGGCCACCCTCACGGATGGCGAAGCCGAGGCCCTCCTCCATGGCGATCGGCTGGATCAGCTCGACCGACATGTCGGTGGTGTCGCCGGGCATGACCATCTCGGTGCCCTCGGGCAACGAGATGACGCCGGTGACGTCAGTGGTGCGGAAGTAGAACTGCGGACGGTAGTTCGTGTAGAAGGGGTTGTGACGGCCGCCCTCCTCCTTCGAGAGGATGTACGCGGTGCCCTCGAAGTTGGTGTGCGGCGTGACCGAACCCGGCTTCACGACGACCTGACCGCGCTCGACGTCCTCCCGCTTGGTGCCGCGGAGGAGCAGACCACAGTTCTCGCCGGCCCAGGCTTCGTCGAGCTGCTTGTGGAACATCTCGATGCCGGTGACCGTGGTCTTCTGCGTCGCGCGGATGCCGACGATCTCGACCTCGGAGTTGATGGCCAGGGTGCCGCGCTCGGCGCGGCCCGTGACGACGGTTCCACGACCGGTGATCGTGAAGACGTCCTCGACCGGCATCAGGAACGGCTTGTCCTTGTCGCGAACCGGGTCCGGGATGGACGCGTCGACGGCCTCCATGAGGTCGAGGACCGACTGCACCCACTTCTCGTCGCCCTCAAGAGCCTTGAGGCCCGAGACGCGGACGACCGGAGCGTCGTCGCCGGGGAAGTCCTGGCTGGAGAGCAGCTCGCGGACCTCGAGCTCGACGAGCTCCAGGATCTCCTCGTCGTCCACCATGTCGGACTTGTTCAGCGCGACGAGCAGGTACGGCACGCCGACCTGCTTGGCGAGCAGGACGTGCTCGCGGGTCTGAGCCATCGGGCCGTCGGTGGCGGCGACCACGAGGATCGCGCCGTCCATCTGAGCGGCGCCGGTGATCATGTTCTTGATGTAGTCGGCGTGGCCCGGGGCGTCAACGTGCGCGTAGTGGCGCTTCGGCGTCTCGTACTCGACGTGCGAGATGTTGATCGTGATACCACGCTGACGCTCTTCCGGAGCCGAGTCGATCGACGCGAAGTCGCGCTGAACGTTGGTCGCCGACGGGTACTTGTCCGCAAGCACCTTGGAGATCGCCGCGGTGAGCGTCGTCTTGCCGTGGTCGACGTGACCGATGGTTCCGATGTTGACGTGCGGCTTAGTCCGCTCGAACTTGGCCTTAGCCACTGTGGGTCCTCCTCAGGACTCTCGTGTAGCGCCCCCGTTCGAAACGACTTCGAACGGCGGATCTACGGATTGGTTTCTTATGTTACGTTACGGGATGTTGCCCGGGTGTCAGAACGACGCGTTCGCGAGCGACCGGAGTCACTCGCCCTTGCTCTTCTGGACGATCTCGTCGGCGACGGCCTTCGGGACTTCTGCGTAGCTGTCGAACTGCATCGAGTACACCGCCCGGCCCGAGGTCTTGGAACGCAGGTCGCCGATGTAGCCGAACATCTCGGACAGCGGGACGTTCGCCTTGACGACCTTCACACCGCTGGCGTCCTCCATCGACTGGATCTGCCCGCGACGCGAGTTCAGGTCGCCGATGACGTCGCCCATGTACTCCTCGGGGGTGCGCACCTCGACCGCCATGAGCGGCTCCAGCAGCACCGGGTTCGCCTTGCGGGCGGCCTCCTTGTAGGCCATCGAGCCCGCGATCTTGAACGCCATCTCCGAAGAGTCGACGTCGTGCGAGGCACCGTCGACGAGCGTCGCCTTGACGCCCACCGTCGGGAAGCCGGCGAGGACGCCGATCTGCATCGCGTCCTGGATGCCCGCGTCGACCGAGGGGATGTACTCGCGGGGAACGCGGCCACCGGTCACGGCGTTCACGAACTCGTACGAGGTCTCCGGAGTGACCTCGAGCGGTTCCAGGGTGATCTGCACCTTCGCGAACTGACCGGAGCCACCGGTCTGCTTCTTGTGGGTGTAGTCGTGCTTCTCGACCGTGCGGCGGAGGGTCTCGCGGTAGGCCACCTGCGGCTTGCCGACGTTGGCCTCGACGTTGAACTCGCGCTTCATGCGGTCCACGAGGATGTCGAGGTGCAGCTCGCCCATGCCCTTGATGACCGTCTGACCGGTCTCCTGGTTCTGCTCGGTGCGGAACGTCGGGTCCTCTTCGGCGAGCTTCTGGATGGCCGTCCCGAGCTTCTCCTGGTCGGCCTTGGTCTTCGGCTCGATGGCGACCTCGATCACCGGCTCGGGGAAGGTCATGGACTCGAGGACCACCTCGTTGGCCGGGTCGCACAGGGTGTCGCCGGTGGTGGTGTCCTTCAGGCCGATCACCGCGTAGATGTTGCCCGCGGTGACGTAGTCGACCGGGTTCTCCTTGTTGGCGTGCATCTGGAAGATCTTGCCGATGCGCTCCTTGCGGCCCTTGGTCGAGTTGATGACCTGGGCGCCCGACTCGACGCGGCCCGAGTAGATGCGGACGTACGTGAGACGGCCGAAGAAGGGGTGGACGGCGACCTTGAAGGCCAGCGCCGAGAAGGGCTCGGTGGCGTCGGCGTGACGCAGGATGACTTTCTCCTCGTCGCGCGGGTCGTGCGCCTCGATGGCGGGAACGTCGAGCGGAGAGGGCAGGTAGTCGATGACCGCGTCGAGCATGGGCTGCACACCGCGGTTCTTGAACGCCGAGCCGCAGAGCACCGGGTAGATCTCGTTGTTCACGGTGAGCTTGCGGATGGCCGCCTTGATCTCCGGAACGGTGATCTCCTCGCCGCCGAAGAACTTCTCCAGCAGCGCGTCGTCGCTCTCGGCGACGGTCTCGACGAGCTTGGCGCGGTACTCGTCGGCCTTCTCTTTGAGGTCTGCGGGGATCTCCTGGACCTCGTACTTGGCGCCCATGGTCACATCGCCCTTGGCGTCGCCCGGCCAGACCAGCGCGCGCATCTCGATGAGGTCCACGACACCGATGAAGTCGGACTCGGAACCGATCGGCAGCTGCATCACCAACGGCTTCGCGCCGAGACGCGAGACGATGGTGTCGACCGTGAAGTAGAAGTCGGCGCCCAGCTTGTCCATCTTGTTGACGAAGCAGATGCGGGGGACGACGTACTTGTCGGCCTGACGCCACACGGTCTCGGACTGGGGCTCGACACCCTCCTTGGCGTCGAAGACGGCGACGGCGCCGTCGAGGACGCGCAGCGAACGCTCCACCTCGACGGTGAAGTCGACGTGGCCCGGGGTGTCGATGATGTTGATCTGGTTCTTGTTCCAGAAACAGGTGACGGCCGCGGACGTGATGGTGATGCCGCGCTCCTTCTCCTGCTCCATCCAGTCGGTGGTCGAAGCGCCGTCGTGCGTCTCGCCCAGCTTGTGATTGACGCCCGTGTAGAACAGGATGCGCTCGGTCGTGGTGGTCTTGCCAGCGTCGATGTGGGCCATGATGCCGATGTTACGGACCTTATGCAGGTCGGTGAGCACGTCCTGTGCCACAGGGTTCCTCCGAAAGATAGAAAGTGGAAGGGGCGCGGTCCGGGCGGTGCGCTTCTGACGAGCGCGCCGCCCGGGCGAGCGGAATCGCTACCAGCGGTAGTGAGCGAAGGCCTTGTTCGACTCGGCCATCTTGTGAGTGTCCTCCCGGCGCTTCACAGCCGCGCCGAGGCCGTTGGAGGCGTCCAGGATCTCGTTGGCGAGGCGTTCGGTCATCGTCTTCTCGCGACGGCCCTTGGCGTAGCTGGTGAGCCAGCGCAGCGCGAGGGTGTTGGCACGGTGCGGCTTGACCTCGACCGGCACCTGGTAGGTCGAGCCGCCGACGCGGCGGCTGCGGACCTCGAGGGTCGGGCGGATGTTGTCCAGCGCCTTCTTGAGCGTGGCGACGGCATCGTTGCCCGACTTGGAGGAGACGCCTTCGAGCGCATCGTAGACGATGCGCTCGGCGAGGCCCTTCTTGCCGTCGAGGAGGATCTTGTTGACGAGCTGGCTGACGACCGGCGAACCGTAGACCGGGTCGGCGACGACGGGGCGCTTCGGAGCGGGACCCTTGCGAGGCATTACTTCTTCTCCATCTTCGCGCCGTAGCGGCTGCGAGCCTGCTTGCGGTTCTTGACGGCCTGGGTGTCCAGCGCGCCGCGAACGATCTTGTAGCGGACGCCCGGGAGGTCCTTCACACGCCCGCCACGGACGAGCACCATTGAGTGCTCCTGCAGGTTGTGACCCTCGCCGGGGATGTAAGCGGTGACCTCGGTCCCGTTCGAGAGCTTGACACGCGCGACCTTGCGGAGCGCCGAGTTCGGCTTCTTGGGGGTGGTGGTGTAGACGCGGGTGCAGACGCCGCGCTGCTGGGGGTTGGCCTTCAGGGCGGGAGCCTTGGTCTTGGTGACCTTCGGCGTCCGGCCCTTGCGGACCAACTGCTGAATAGTTGGCACTGAACTTCTCCTCTGAGGACTGCACGGTGACAGTTGTTGCTTTCCCGCGGCCCAGCCGCGCCTCGCGGCGCCTCTGGTCGTGGGGTGATCGGCGAGCTGCCGATATGCCGTGGGGGCGGGTTCCCGTGCGGTCTCCCAGCCCATCGGATGAATACGTGCCGGCCCGCTCATCCCGGGCCCGGACCGAGCCGGTCGGTGACCACAAGACGAGCGCGCGACAGAGCGCACACCCGATAAATACTATCGTCCGTGCAAAAGCTGGTCAAATGATCGCCTGTTAGCTGCCCCCGAGGTTGCGAAGAGTGCGGTGTCCCGTCCGCCCTCTCGATACGGCTCGCCCTCTCGATACGGCTCGCCCTGTCGGAGACGGAGGAGAACCAGCCACCAGTTCCCGCGTCCTCCTCCGTTTCCTGCTCTTGCCCCGTTCACCAGCCATCTTCTGCTCCGTTTCCGACCGGCGACAGAAAGGGAGGAGATTCGGGAAGGGGAAGGGGCGGATGTCGCGAAAGGGAGGAGATTCGCAAGAATATCGCCGAAAAATCCTCTGTTAGCCTGCGGCCGTCAGAACCGCCCGACGAACGGAGCGGCGGGGACGCCCCGCCCGTCATTCCTCGTCGCCGTCCTCCCACGGCCAGCGCGGGCGGCCGCGCTGGCGGAAGCGGCCGACCAGCACAAGCTGGTAGAGCAGAGCGACGACGAAGCCGAGAAGGCCGGCGACGATCGCGTAGACGCTGCCGAGTTGAGCCACGGCGAACAGGACGTAGTGGAACGGCTGGCCCGGATCGCCCGCGATGCCGGCCACTCCCCCGGCGGCGGCGAAGACGAGGTAGCAGGCCGCGGCCGCGCCGAACGCGAGACCCGGAGCGACGCGCTGGCGCTCCCCCGCCGCCCGGCGCCCGAACAGGATGAGGAGGATCAGCAGCAGCGCGACCGCCGCGCCGGTCATCGCCGGGCCGATCAGCGGGCCGGCGCGCGAATCCGCGATCACCTCGGTGTTCGTCGCCAGGGAGATCAGGCCGAATCCCGCCACCAACAGCGCAAGGTAGAGCCCGGCCGCGAAGCACGCCACGACGGTCGCGTAGGCGCGCTCATCACGCACGGAGCCTCCGGGCTCAGTAGCTCTGCTGCGCGTACGCGGCGACGGCCTGGTTCTGAGCGTCTACCAGCTGCTGCTCGTAGTCAGCCTGCGCCTCGGCGTTGCGCGCTTTGAGCCGGCGACTGCGGGCGGCGAGCCAGGCGCCCGTCCAGACCGAGACCTCGCGTGCGAGCACAGCGGAGAGGACGGCGAACGGGTTCACCCAGGCGCTGCGCAGCAGGACCTGGAACTCGTCGGGCGTGCGCTGCCAGTAGTGGGCGTCGATCAGACCCGCGCCGATGTAGACGAAGTAGACGAAGACCGCGACCACGAGCCCGCCCAGGATGTAGCCCCACCAGCGGGCGCGGTTCACGATCTGGATGAGGACGGCCATCCCGACGAAGAACGCCACGATCGGCGCCCACCCGGAGAGCTGGCCGGTGAAGTACTGCTGCAACGCGGGGAGGAACTCGTCGCCCGGAGCGATGAGCGAGCCCACGAGGACCACCACGACGGCCCACAGGACGGCGAAGGCCACCGTCCCGGCGAGGGCGATCAGGAGGCCGAAGCCGCGGTTGCTCTTCTTCTTCGGCGCCTCCGGACGCTGGATGAAGACCGGCGCGACCGGCTGCGGGGCGTATGCCTCGGTGGCCGGGGAACCACCGTTCCGATTGGCGGCCTCGGCCGCGGCGGTGACCGGAGCGGCCGATTCGGCGGGCGATGCGGTGTCGACGGTGGCGCTTCCGGCAGCGGCGGACTCGGGCGTGTTGCGGGCCACAGCGGCCGCGACCTCCTCGTCGCTGGGGACGACCGGCTCGGGCTCGACCGCAGTGGGGGCGGCGGGCGGAGCCGCGGCGATGGGCTCGGCGGGCGGGGCGCCCGCGGCCGGCCGGTTAAGGTGCCCGCGGGCGGAGACCGGCCTCGATGGCGGGGCGGCGACCTCCGGGTCGATGCTGTGCGCCTCGGCTGCCGCCGACTCGGCTGACTCCGTCGCCAGCTCCGGCTTGTCTTCCGGCGGGGTGTCGCTCATGATCCACTCCTCGATCGGCCCGGTCGGGCAGCTGTCAGTGCTGCCCACTGTAGCAACGGGAAAGGGGATGTCCAGGGAGGGAGGGCGAGCGCCGTCACTTCTGAGCGGCGGCCCTCGACGGTCTCCGCCGGCGGCTGGGCAGCAGCCAGCGCAACACGGATCGCTCCGGACGAGCCCCGTCGCCGGTGGGGATGACGAGGGGTGTGATCAGCCCCTCAGGCTTCCTCCGCACTGCCGCCCGGGTGGCGTGCGGGGACCCGTGCGACGGCGGCCAGCGTTCGCTAGGCGCCGCGGACGGCCTCGCCCAGCAGCCCCTGCCGCGGCGAGAGGAACCAGGCGACAAGGAAGGCGGCGGTGAGGACCAGGACGATGGTTCCGCCGGTGGGGGTGTCCCACGACCAGGACAGGTACAGGCCGATGAACGCGCCGATCCCGCCGATGACGGGCGAGAGGGACATCGTCACGCCGAGACGATCGGTGAGCATCCGCGCCGTCGCCGCCGGGGTGACCAGCAAGGCGAGGACGAGGATGTTGCCGATGGTCTGCACGCTGATGACAACCGCGAGGGTGACCAGCACGTAGAGCGCCAGGTCGAGCCAGAACACGGGAACGCCGAGGGCGCGTGCGGACTCTCGGTCCAGGCTGATGGCGACGAACTCTTTGTGCAGCAGGAACATCGCCGCGAGCACGGCGACGCCCACGATGCCGGCGATAGAGAGGTCGCGGTCGGGGATGCCGGTGATCGAGCCGAACAGGAACTGTTCGAGAGACCCGGCGTATCCGGGAGTCTGGGAGATGACCACGACGCCGAGGGCGAACGCGGCGACGAAGAGCACGCCGATGATCGAGGACTCGTTGAGGCGGCGGTTCTGGGAGAAGACGGCGACCAGCACCGCCGTGGCGACGCCGGCGAACACCCCGCCGAGGACGAGGTCGCCGGAGAGGGCGAAGGCGATCGCCAGGCCCGGGAAGACAGCGTGGGAGACGGCGTCTCCGATGAAGGCCATACCGCGCAGCACGACATGGACGCCGACGATGCCGCAGACCGTGGACGAGATGACCGCGACCGCGAGGGCCTTCGGGAGGAAGGCGAGACCGGGATGGAACAGATCGGTGAAGAAGTCGAACGGATTCATGTTCACGCGGCTTTCAGGATGCGCAGCAGCGGACTGTCGGGGCCGACGCCGAAGGCGGCCGTCCAGGCCTCCGGGCGCGCGGTCAGCTCGGCCGGGCTTGCCGGTGGCGATGACAGTGCGGTTCAGGAGGGCGAGGCGATCGCAGCGGTAGAGGGCGGAAGCGAGGTCGTGGGTGGTCATCAGCACGGCCCGGTTCTCCCGGGCGAGCTGGGTGAACAGTTCGCCGAGGATCTCCTGAGCGGGCATGTCGAGCCCGGTGAACGGCTCGTCGAGCAGCAGGAGGGACGGGCGCAGGGCGAGGGCGCGGGCGACGAGGACGCGTTGCCGCTGCCCGCCGGAGAGCTGCCCGACGGGGCGGTCGGCGAGGGCGGTCATGCGAACCCGGTCGAGGGCGTCGGCGACCGCCTCCCACTCGTTCGCGCCGAGGTGGCGGAGCAGGCCCAGCCGGCCGGTGAGACCGGTCATGACGGCGCCGGCGACCGAGAGCGGATACTCCCAGGAGAACTCGTGCCACTGGGGCACATAGCCGATCTCGGCGCTGCCCGGTCTGGCCGGGCGGCCCCCGACCAGGGCGCGGCCGGCGACGGGGCGCAGCAGCCCGAGGACGGTGCGCAGCAGAGTGGTCTTGCCGGCGCCGTTGGGGCCGATGAGGCCGACGACCTCGCCGCGGCGGGCGGCGAGATTCACATCTTCGAGCACGCGGCGCACGCCGAGTTCGACAGCAACGTGCTCGACGGACAGGGCGGGGGTTTCCTGTGCCGCGGTCATGCGCCGCTGCCCTCGTCCGATTCCAGCGGCGAAGAAGCGCGGTCGGCGAAGAAGCGCTTCTTCGCCTGGCCGCCGCGCACGGTCGCGGTCGCGAATCCGATGGTCAGGGCCACCGCGACGACCGCGATCGCGACGATCAGGATCGGCACGAGCGGTCCCTGTCCGCCCGCGGCGCCGCTGCCCGGCGGCACCGAACCGGAGCCCGTGAGGGAGGGTCGGGCACTCCTTTCCGGGGCCGCCCCCGTCCAGGTCGCCGTCGCCGCGTCGCTCGTGGGGGTGCCGGAGCCGACCGCAAAGCGCAGCAGCTGGGTGTCGGAGACCGCCGATCCGTCGATGAGGGTCGCGGAGGCGGTCATCCGGACCAGGTACACACCCGGTTTGGTGAACACCCAGTTGGCGTGAGTGTGCGTGTTGGTGTCGACGAAGATGTCCTGAGGACCGCTTTTCCGAGAGTCCCAAAGCACCTGCGGGGCGCCGAAGTCGCCGGACTGCAGGTAGACGGTGAGGATGCCGGGGCCTTGCACACCGTCCACAGAGAAGGTCGCGCCGCGGTTGATCCTCTGCACCACGGTCGGGTCCTGAGTGTTCCAGCCGGTCCAGACCACATCGGGGTTCTGGGTCTGCGGCACCACCCAGACGACGGCGCCGGGGGCCGCGCCGACGAAGGAGTAGGCGCTGCCCGCGGGAACGGTCAGCTTCGCCGCGTCCACAACCCGCAGCACCGTCTCGTCCGGATAACGCCACACGCTCGGCGCGTCCTTGTTCGCGCGGGCCGCATCGTCGGTGGCGGGGTTGGGGGTGACGAATCCGGCGACCGGGATACCGTAGGCCTCGGCGAGGTAGGCGAATCCGTCGTGGGTCGTGACCAGATACCGGTTCGCCTTCGGTATCCGGGCGATCGTGTCTCGCACATACTTGTCGGTCTGATCGAGTTCGATCAGATACCGTTCCGTGTTCGCCCGGTAGCCGGCGGCCCCGCCGGGGTCTTTGGCGGTGAGGGTGTCGCGGATGAGCTTGACATAGGCCTCGACGTTGCGGACGTTCTGCCAGAGATGCGGGTCGATCTCGCCGTGGACGTGCTTTCCGAGCACGGCCTGCGCGAGCTGGTAGACCTGTCCACCGGGGCGGCCGAGGAAGCGGTACTGCGGGTCGCCGAGGATCTCCACGATGCTCTTGTTGAGAACGTCGATGACGACCCGGGAGGCGTCGTAGCGCTTCTGGGCGTAGCCGCCCCGGTCGGGTCGTAGAGTACGTCCAGGCCGCCGCCGTCCAGATCGACGGTGAGATCCGCGTGCCCCTGGCCGAGGACCACCGGATCGGCGACACCTGCGGCTTCGGGGGTGACGCCGACAGCGAAGGTGTAGGTCGCTTCGCCGAGATCGACCGGCCTGGAGGTGTCGTCCACTCGCAGCCGACCGCGCAGGGTGAGGTGGTAGACCCCCGGTCTGGTGAACGCCCATGACAGATGCGTGTGCGCATCGGCCGGCAGCGTCGCGGTGTCGTCTTTGTACCCGTCGGCGGCGTCGAAACCGTTCGAGGAGTCGAAGTACACATCGGTGTCGCCGAAGGTTCCGGTCAGATACGCGTAGACATTCCCCGGCCCGTCCGCGTGGGTGGCCTCCAGCAGCACATCCGAGGCGCGCGTGGCCCCATACTGCCGGCCGGTGCCCTCAGCGCGCATTCCCAGCCAGACGGTGTCCAGATGCACGTTCTCCACGAGCGGGATGAGCTCGGCGGAGTATTTGACGGACTCCTCGGCCAGGGACACATTCGCTGCCCGGGGGCTGAGGTTGGCGTCGAGGGCTTTGACGATGGTGTGCTCTTCCAGCAGGGCGTAGTTGGAGAACGCGACATCGGCATAGACGACATTGCGGGCGTCTCTCAGGGTCGGATCGTAGGTGTGCGGATCGGCCCCGTTTGGGACGATCGAGGTGACATCCACCCGGTCGCCGCCGACATTCTTCACCAGATCGGCCAGAATCCCGGTCGTCGTCACCACCTGGAGCCGGTGCGTGCCGGGTTCCAGCAGTGGCTCGGCGGCGCACCCGGACAGCAGGAGTCCGGCGAGACCGGCGAGACCGGCGAGAGCGGCTGCGCTCAGAAGGCGGGAGCGGCAGCGCCGCCGAAGGGGATCGCGCAGCGAAGCTGCGCGCCCCCCGGTCAGCGGCGTCACGAGCCGACCGGCGCCCGGCCGGCGACGCTCTCCCGCCTGCGCTTCCGCCACTACAGCGCCCCCGCTCCGACGCCGCCGAGCAGGAGCAGCGCTCCGAGGATGCTCAGCAGCAGCGGAACCGGGTCGCCCTGGGCCAGCGCCGCGATCGGGTCGAGAAGGTGCGTGTGGCGGGGTCCCCCCGGGCAGTGCCCTCGCCTGGGCTCGCGCCGCGTCGGCCTGCGCCTGCTCGGCGGCCCGCTTCGCGTCGTCCAGGCTCTGCTTCCCGGTCACCAGCGTGTTCGAGAGGGCACCGCAGCCGGCGCCTTCGGCAGAGCCGTGTCCGGGTTCGCATCGCCGACCGCGACGGTCAGCACTTCGCTGTCGGAGGAACGCTGCCCCTGGGCGAGGGTGGCGGTCTGGGTGAAGTGCAGGCGGTAGACGCCCGGGGCGCTGAACGCCCAGTTCGCATGCACATGCACGCCGAGCGGGAGGGTGTGGCTGCCCGCGCCGTCGAACACCATCTCCTGCAGGCTCCCGAACGAACCGACCGTGTAGACCTTCACACTGCCGGGGCCATCGACCCGGGTCAGCGACCAAGTCACGGGGCCGGAGGCGTTGCCGGCGTTGAGCAGCTCCGTGGACCAGCCCAGCCAGATGAGGTTATCGTTCTGCGTCTGCGGCACCTGCCACACCGCCGCCCCGGGCGGTCCGATCTGCGAGAACCCGGCGGGGAGAGTGACCCGCGACGCTGGTTTCAGCCACAGCACGGTGCTGTCCGGTTCCCGGTACAGGCGAGTGCCGGTGGAATCGTCGCCGATCAAGGATTCGAGCTTGCCGCCGATGACCTGCGCGTTCCAGTCCAGATGCCCGGCCGAGATCACCGACACGCCCGTGCTGGCGCACTGCGCGACAGCCGGTTTGGCCCGAGCGCCGCCCGTGTCGCTCTGACCTCCGCTCTTGACACCGCCGAGGCCGCCGACGCAGCCCCTGCCGCCGGGAACGGCGGTCACCGGGTCCACATCGCCGACGACGACCGTCACGATCTCCGAATCGCTCGACTCCCGCCCACCGGTCAGCGTCGCAGACTGAGTGAAGTGCAGCCGGTAGACGCCTGCCTCGGAGAAGGCCCAGTTCGCGTGTGCGTGGACGCCGGCGCGGATGCCGTACGAGCCGGCGCCGTCGAACACCATCGATTGAATGCCGCCGAACTGACCGTCCAGGAACACCTTCACCGTGCCCGGCCCGTCCACGTCGGTGAGCTTCCACGTCACGGGCGACGAGACCGTGGCGGCGTTCAGGGTCTCGGTGGACCAGCCCAGCCAGATCAGCTCCGGGTTCTGCGTCTGCGGCACCATGAACGCGCTCGATCCTGCGGACCCGATCTGCCCGTATCCGGCGGGAAGCGTGACCTTGCTCGAGGGTTTGAGCCACAGGACGGTCTTTGACGGCTCCCGGAACACCTCCGTGCCCGAGGAGCTGTCGCCGAGGTACGACTCGATCCTCACGTTCACCACCTGGGTCGAATAGTCCAGGTGGCCGGAGGAGACGATCGTCGTGTCCCCGGCCGAACAGCCGCTCGATCCGCCCGGCCCAGCCGGGTCTCCACGGACATCCCCGTCCCCCGAACCGCTGTCGGGCGCTTTCACCACGGCGAGGGAATCCCAGCCGATCAGCGACCCGTCCCGGGCCTTCACGACGACTTTGTGCGCCCCCGGGGCGGCATCGGCGGGAAGACGGACCTGCGCGGCGCCGGCATCGTCGACCTGGGCCCAGCCCAGCCAGACCGGCCGGCTGTGCAGCCACGCCGACACCCACTGACCCGCGCGGGCCTTGCCGACCTGGACGCTCGCCTGCTGCCCCGGGGAGAAACCCGATTCGTCCCCGAGGACCTGCACACCGCCGGCGCTCGCATCGGTCAGCTGCGACTCGGGCACCGGCGCACTGTCCTGCGTGCCGGGCTCGCCCGCACCGCTGAAGCAATGGGCGGGGTCGATCTTCTTCACCTCCACTCTGCCCACCGCGACGGCGAGCGTGAAGGTGTCCGAGGCTTTGGAACCGTCCGCGAGAGCGGTGGAACGGGTGAAGGCGAGGCAGTAGGCACCTTCCGCGGAGAAGGCCCAGGCACCGTGGACATGCGCGTTCTTGGCGATCTCGAACGAGTCCGCCGCGGTGACCCCGTCGCGGGTGTTGAATAGCACATCGACGCTGCCCAGAGTCCGGCCGCCCTTGTAGAGCGCGAACTCACCGGGCCCTTGTATCTTGTCGAGCGTCCATGTCACCCCGCTCTGGGTGGCGTCGATGGGAATGGACTCCGTGGACCACCCGGGCCACAGCAGGCCGAGCTCCGTCTGCTGCGTCTCGGTCACCTGCCAGAGGCGGCTGCCGGCGCGGCCGAGGAAGGCGTACCGGGCGTTGTCCGGGACGGCGGTCTCGGATGCCGGAAGCAGTTGCAGGACCGTTCGGGCGGGATCGCGCCAGAGCGTTTCCCCTGTGGCGACGGAGGTGGTGTCCTTCACCTTCGTGCCGAAAACACCACCGTTCAGAGTGGAGGCGATGTCGATGTGGCCGCTGTTGAGGATCGTCGCGCCCGAGTCGGTCGTGGACTGGTTCGGCACCCGCCACGCGTCATCGCCCGCTGCCTGACCGCCGCCTTGCCCGGTCAGCTTCTGTCCGCGGGAGCAGGAGGTGATGCCCGTGTCCTCGGCGACCCCGGCGGCGAAGGTGAGAACCTTCCTCACCGAGACGGGCGTGCCGCTGCCGGCCTTGGTGGCGGTCCACGTCACCGGCACACAGTAGACGCCGGGCTGGCTGAAGGACCACTGGGACACCTGATTGTCGGTTCGGGCGGGCAGTGCGGTGGTCAGCCTCCCGCTGGCGGGGCTGAGCACATCCGGTGTTCCCGCCAGGCCGGAGGTCAGCGACACGCTGCCGGGGCCCGCTGCCTCTCCTATCGAGAGGGTCAGCGGACCGTCGAGAGCGTCGGGGGCGATTCGGTCGGTGTTCAGCCCGGCGTTCATGTCCTGGCCCGTGCGGTAGCCGCCCAGATTGGACACGGTGGCGGTGTAGACGACATCCTCCGCGTCGACGTATTCGGCCGCCGCCGTCGCGGACGCCTGCACCCGGGCGACAGTGTCGATGCCGCCCCGGTCAGATAAGTGGTGAGGTCGGCGCCCCCGGCGCGGGCCACTGTCGCCGTGGTCGTCGGCGTCACCGTGAGCGGCTGAAGGGTCGCCTGGGGCGGGGCGGTGTCGCGATCGCAGGGGACGACGTCGCTTGCGGCGGCGGGATCGCCGATCCACACCGTGACCATGCCGCTGTCCGACGCCCAAGAGCCGGAGGCGAGCCGCGTCTTCGCGGTGATGTTCAGGCAATAGCGCCCCGCGGCCGTGAACGCCCAGTTCATGTGCTGGTGCGCCCCGATCTGCGACGTGCGCGTCATCGGCAGCCGAGAGGAGTCGAACCACACCCCGGAGGGTCGCGACGTGACGAATCCGTCGTCGCTCGCGGTGTTGTCGAAGATCACCACGCGTGCGTCGGCGGTCGGGACGACGACGCCGTTCAGCGTGAAGTCGATGTTCGCGCCCGGCGCGATATCGGAGACCTTCCAGCCCTCGGTGCTCAGCCCCGGCCACAGGTGGGCGCCCTCCGCCCCTCCTTGCTGGAAGTACCAGTACTTCGTTCCAGCGGGTCCGATCAGACGGGGGTCCAGCGCCTCGTTCGACTCTCCCACGGTCGCCGGCCCGTAGGCGCCGGTGAGGACGACGTCCTTCGTGTCGGAGAACGCTGCCGGTTTGACGCCGAACGTGATGCCGTCGCTGGCACGATCGAGCACCGCGCGCATGTCGAGGTGACCCGCCCCGAGCACCGTCGGCTTGCCGGTCGGGACGGCCCCGGAGTCGTGGCCGTCATCGCTGCCGCCGGCCAGCGGGACCTGTGCGCAGGGCGTGACCGTCGCCGGATCGGTTCTGTCGCCGACGACAACGGTGTAGGTGGCCTGCGCGGACCGTGTCGCCGACGGCTTGTAGCTCTTGACCACGGTCCTCACGCTCAGGCAGTACTGGCCTGGCTGGGTGAAGGACCAGGCCATATTCCACGCATTGGCGCTGGTGGTGACCTTGTTCTCCATCACGGTCTACGGCGCACGGCCCGCGGTCAGCGTCGACGAGTCCCAGGTGGAGGCGACCGGCTGAGTCCAGGCGCCGGAGCCCGGCGGGTCCTCGACATAATCGCCGGTCACCGAGGACGCCGAGAACCGTCCGCCGTCCGGCCCGGTGACCGCGGTGAGGGTGAAACTCGGGGTTGTGTCATCGGAGATCACCGCTTTCTCGGAAACGGCGGAAGTGTCCCCGCCGGTCACGCCGAAGAGCAGCCGCCCGGCCTTTCCTTGCGCGTACGCGGCCGGGTCCCCGGTCGTCCGCGGCGTCGACCAGAAACCCGTCGCGGGGTCGCGTTCTCGATCCGTGAGGTGGATGATCGTGTCCTCTGCGGCGGACCACGGCGCCGGCGCGTCCCCATACGACCATCCGGTGACGTTTCGCACCCCCATGCGGAAGGAGCCGAATCCGGTCGCGTCCGCTGTGACATCCACGTACTGCGGGCCGAGTCTCAGATCCCCGGCGGAGAGGACGGTGCGGTCTCCGCGCACGGTCACCGTGACAGGCTCAGACGAAGCGGTGGTGTACGCGCCGAGGTCGCGGGGAACGAACTGCGCGGTGTAGCTGTGGGAACCGGCCGTCAGCGCGGCGACCGTGCAGCTGGCCACCCCCGGTGGACGGCTCGACCGGAATCCGGCCGAGCGGCTTCTCGGCCTCGGCGAACTCCACGAAGCCGGCGGCGCCGACCGGCGCGACGGTCGCGGTGAGAGTGAGGGAATCGCCGGCCTTCGCCGACGAGGACGAGGAGACGAGCACGACGGCAGCGTCCTGCTTCGCCGCGGGCGCGCTGCCGGCCGCTGAGGATGCCGTCGTGTCCAGGGCCTGCGCCTGAGGGCTCGTGGGTGGCCCCGGGGCCGAAGCGGACGGCGCCGGCGTCGAAGGGACCGGCGTCGAGACGGTCTGTGGGGGAGCGGAGACCTCGAACCGGTAGGTGACCGGTTCGGCCGTCGCGCTCTGGCTCTGCGTCCCGTCAGCGCCGGAGAAGCGGGCTTCGGCCGCCACGCTGACCGCGTACTCGCCGGGCGCGGTGAAAGCCCACACAAGCGTGGAAGGCGCCCTGGTGCTCACGGGGATGCTGCGGGTTTGCCCATCGGAGGTTCCCCAGACGACACCACCGGGAAGAGTCGCCGACACAGTCGCCTTGCCGGGCGCGTCAACGGCCTTGAGGGTGAGGGTCGCCTGCTCCAGAGTCGCTGCCGGTGGCGAGACCGTGCTGGCGAGGGTCGTCGCTGCGGTGGCGGCGCCGTCCGCGGTCGCTTCCAGCGCGAACGTCGTCGCGCCCGGGTCGAGTCCGTGATCGGACGCTGCCCCGAGAGTCAGCCCCGTCGGCGTCGCCACCAGAAGAGGCAGCGTCGCCCCGGCTGCTGGAACCGTCGACGGGGCCGTCGCGAGAGCGGGGGTCATGGTCAGTCCGGACAAAGCGATGACGAGGGGGACGGCAATGGCGAGTCCACGACGGAGACGGGAGGCGGTGTGAGTCACGGGCAAACTCTCTGGGTACGGGTGAGGACGGGTAAGGGTGCGGGGCGGGTGTCCGGGCGATTCCGAGCACCCGCCCCGTGGAGGAGACCGCTACGGGGTTGCGACGAAGCGGTAGTAGACCGGGTCGGACGCCGCGATCGAGGAGGGCCCCGCCACCGAGGCCACGACCTTGAACACGTACGTGCCGGGGGCGTTGAAGTCCCACTCAGGGTGTGCCGGTGGAACGCCTCGTCCGTTCCCGTGGTCAGTGCGAAAGCGAACATATAAGGGCTCGAGACAGCGCCCGTGCCGGAGGCGGTCACGCCCGGGACACCGGACCAGTCGATCGACGCCGTCGAGCCCTCCGGCTGACTGACCAGAGTGATCGTGGTGCGGATCTTCGCCGAGGGCGACACCGTGGACAGTCCGCCTCCCGGGCTGTAGAACATGCTGCGGGCCGCATTCGGCGCAGTCGTACCGTGCTGCTGGAGGTACCGCGTCGACGGGTCGCTGGGAACGTTGCCGAGGCTGGCGAACCCGGCCCACACCACGCTCCGCGCGTTCGCGGTGAGCTGGTCCTTCGGGATCTGCCAGATCGGAGCGCCGGAGCTGGGGGTGTACTTCTTCACGGTGATGTCGTAGGCCAGCGTGCCGAGCGCGGAGGTGGCGTCGACTTCCGAGCTGAGATAGTAGCCATCCTCCGGGGCGACGGTGGAGTCTTCCCGGTTGGTGCCGAGGATCAGCTTGTTGGAGCTCGGCGAGAGCGACACATGGACGCTGTCCACATGCTGCTGATCGAAAGTCCCGGCTGTGCCGGCGTTCGCGATCCCCGCCCCGAGCCCGAGGCTCAGCGCGACGATCCCGACGCTCGCGGTCAGAGACCCGAGGACTGTGCGCCCGCGACGGACGGCGGTGCGCTCGATGGTGTTCGTGATCATGATTGTGCTTCTTTCCTGTGTTTTGTGCCTGTGCGTTGCGATGACCGTTGGGTGTGCGGAGCCGGCCGGCGCCCAGCCCCGGAGACAGCGTTGGCGGACGATGCCGACAGCGCTTTGCCCTGTGCGCCCCTGTCCCGCGCGCGCAGGGGCCACCCCGCCGTGCGCGGCGGCGGCGATGCCCGGCTCAGCGGGACAGGAGGGGCATTCGGTCGGAGTAGACGAAGCGGCTGCGGCGCCAGCCGGTGTGCTGGCGCCGGAGGGGGACCCAGCTCGGCGAGGGCCCGGCGTCCGCATGGACCTCACAGCGTTCGTCGGCGACGCTCTCAGAGCCGCAGCCGCATCGGGGACGGCGTCCGAGCGCGAGATGACCGAGGCCGTGGAGGTGAGGCTGCCGCTCGCTGAGGGCGGGGACGGGAGTCTGCTCGGCAGGAGAGATCGCGGCGCTCGCCCGGCCGCTTCTCTCACCCGTCCGCATCCTGATTTCCCGTCTCTGCATGTGAGGCAGCACGTTTCATTGCCCGGTCTTAATGATAACAATTCTCATTATTGTTCAGCGCATATTATTTACTCCACAGGAGAATCCGTCAACCCCCATAATGTGGCCCGATCAAGCGACCGGTTGAGCGCGCGAACGAGCGGGCAGCGGGCAGCGCATCACGCGAGACCCGGGGCGAACGGAGCCGGCAGTGGGAGCGACAGGCCCGCGCGCGTCGCGAACGCAAGCGCGACCCCCGCTGGCGACGTCGGGGCGGATCGGCGAAACCGCGATCCAGCGCACTCGACAACATCGCGGGCTCAGCCCGGCGAGGACAGCGGGCGGGGAGATCGAACGCCTCCCCGCCCGCTGTCGGACACTCAGCCCTGACGCCCCTTGAACCGGGGATTGAGCTTATTGATGACGTAGACCTTGCCCCGGCGGCGCACGACCTGCGCGCCGGGCTGGTTCTTAAACGATTTGATCGACGCTCTGACCTTCATCTGCCCTCCTTTATTGAGAAAGGTTATCATCAATGGATCGGGTCAGGTCCCGGCTGGGCAGGAGGATCTCAGTGCAGCGAGTAGATGTCGTCGCGGTGGTCGGGATGTGCGCGCCGGAGCGGCTCCGGTACGCCAAGCGGCTGGCGGCGCTCACCGGGCGCGAGTTCGTCCCCGCGACCCGGCTGGCGATCTCGGCGGACCCGGTGGACGAAGCCGCGACGATCGCCCCGTGGATCCGAGACACCCGCCGGCGCCGTTCTCGAACTCCCGCACAGCGCGCCGGTCATCGAGCTCATCGGAGCGCTCACCGACCCGGACGCGGGGACGCAGCTGAGCGGAATCGTGTGCGTGGCCGATGCGGCGCGCCTGCTGGAAGACCTGCAGCGCGTCGACTCTGCCCCTCGGCGCCCCCTCGCCCGGGAGCAGCCCCCGTTCGCACCGCGCATCCCGCACGCGATGCTCACCGTCACGCAACTGGAGTACGCCTCGACGATCGTGGTGGCGAACTGGTCGGGGCTGTCGACGGCGGAGCTGTCGACGGTGATCGCGCTCATCAGCCACCTCAGCCCGCAGGCGAGCCTGCGAGTGCGTCAGGACGCCATCGAGCCGTGGGTCCCGGGCGAGACGTTCACCGCAGGACAGGAACGGCCCGGCTGGATCGGACTGCTCAACGACGACGACTACGAGCCGCACCTGACCGACCCGCGCGTCGCCGCATTCCGGTACGAGAACGTGCGGCCACTGCATCCGGTGCGGCTCCGCCGCCTGCTGGACCGACTCGAGACAGACGCCTTCGGCACCGTCGTCCGCTCCGCGGGGTTCTGCCGCTTCGCCTCGCGGCCCCACGTCGTAGCGCACTGGGACCATGTGGGCAGGATGATCACCTTCGACCCGCTCAGCCACGACGACGCCCTGGGCGACGACCAAGAGTTGCTCGCCCTCGGCCAGGATCTGGCGATCATCGGCCTCGACCTCGACACGGGCGGCCTCACCGCCGCGCTCGACGACGCCGCGCTCACAGACGACGAACTCGCTACTGGCCCCACTCTCTGGGCACGACTCGCCGACCCCTTCCCCCTGTAGCCCCAGCCATCGCTTCCTCACTTCTTCCGGCCGACACGCCGTTCGGGGCCGGAAGAAGTGAGGAAGCGATGGTCAGTGGCGGCGAATGTCAGCGCGGCGGGAGGCGAGGTAGACCAAGACACCGGCGAGCACCGCGCAGCCCATCGTCGTGAGCCAGAACGGCAGCGTCCCCGCAGCGTTTCCGCCGACGGCCTGCGCGACGCCCGCCGCGAAGCTCACCACAGCCACCACCAGCGCGACAGCGGCGAAGCCGACCATCGCACGCCCAGCGGTGTCCGTGTACTCCAAAAGATCGCGCCACATAGCCCCATTCTCCCGCATGCGGGAGGGCGGGAACGACGACGGCCCCCGGCGCGCTCGCGCCGGGGGCCGTCGTGGTACGGGACTTTAGTTGTAGGTGCCCGGGGTGTAGTCGTCCGAGCTGAAGCTGTCGAAATCGACGAAGCTCAGGTCGTTCTCGCTGAAGGCGGAGTCGTCGGCGAAGATGCGGTTGGGGTACCGCTCGGCCTTTGCCTCCTCGGTCGCCTCGACGGAGACGTTGCGGTAGCGCGACAGGCCGGTGCCGGCCGGGATGAGCTTACCGATGATGACGTTCTCCTTGAGACCGATCAGCGGATCGGACTTGCCCTCCATGGCCGCCTGCGTCAGGACGCGGGTGGTCTCCTGGAAGGACGCGGCCGACAGCCACGACTCGGTCGCCAGCGAGGCCTTGGTGATGCCCATGACCTCCTGACGGGCGGACGCCGTCTTCTTGCCCTCGGTCAGCGCAGCGCGGTTGATCTCGTTGTACCGCGAGCGGTCGACGAGCTCACCCGGCAGCAGCTCGGTGTCGCCGTGGTCGACGACGGTGACCTTGCGGAGCATCTGGCGGACGATGACCTCGATGTGCTTGTCGTGGATCGGCACACCCTGCGAGCGGTAGACGCCTTGCACGCCGCCCACCAGGTGCTTCTGCACCTCGCGGACGCCCTTGACCCGGAGGACCTCCTTCGGGTCGACGGTGCCGACGATCAGCTGCTGGCCGAGCTCGACGCGCTGTCCGTCCTCCACCAGGAGGGTCGAACGGCGCAGCACGGGGTAGACATGCGACTCGTCGCCGTTGTCGGGGGTCAGGACGACCTTGCGGGACTTGTCCGTCTCCTCGATGACGATGCGGCCGGCGGCCTCGGCGATCGGGGACGCACCCTTGGGGGTGCGGGCCTCGAACAGCTCCTGCACGCGCGGCAGACCCTGGGTGATGTCGTCCGCGGAGGCTGAACCACCGGTGTGGAAGGTCCGCATCGTCAGCTGCGTGCCGGGCTCACCGATCGACTGGGCCGCGATGATGCCGACGGCCTCGCCGATGTCGACCAGCTTGCCGGTCGCGAGCGAGCGACCGTAGCAGGCGGCGCAGACGCCGACCGCGGACTCGCAGGTGAGCACGGAGCGCACCTTGATGTCCTGCACGCCGGCCGCGACGAGCTTGTCGATGAGCACATCGCCCACGTCCTCGCCGGCCTTCGCGACCACGGTGCCGTCGGTGCCCACCGCGTCGGCGGCGAGCGTCCGGGCGAACACCGAGTTCTCGACGTTCGGGTCGCTCGTGAGCACGCCTTCGGCGTCGACGGTCGCGATCGGCAGGTCGAGGCCCTTGGTCGTGCCGCAGTCGTCCTCCCGGATGATGACATCCTGCGAGACGTCCACCAGACGACGGGTCAGATAGCCCGAGTCCGCCGTACGGAGAGCCGTGTCGGCCAGACCCTTGCGGGCGCCGTGCGTCGCGATGAAGTACTCCGCCACCGACAGCCCCTCGCGGTACGAGGAGATGATCGGACGGGGGATGATCTCACCCTTCGGGTTGTTCACCAGACCGCGCATACCGGCGATGTTGCGCACCTGCAGCCAGTTGCCACGGGCGCCCGAGGTGACCATGCGGTTGATGGTGTTGTCGGCCGGGAAGTTGGCGTGCATGGCCTCGGCGACCTCGTTGGTGGCCTCGGTCCAGATCTTCACCAGCTCCTGACGGCGCTCGAGGTCGGTCGTGAGGCCCTTCTCGAACTCCGAGTTGATCTTGGCAGCCTTCTTCTCGTAGCCCGCGACGATCTGCGGCTTGTTCGGCGGCGTCAGGATGTCGCTCAGCGACACCGTCACACCGGAGCGGGTGCCCCAGTAGAAACCGGCGTCCTTGATCCGGTCGAGCGCCGCGGCCACCTCCACCTTGGGGTAGCGCTCCGCCAGGGCGTTGACGATCGCGGAGATCTGCCCCTTGTCGGCGACGGCCTCCACGTAAGGGTAGTCCACCGGCAGAGCCTCGTTGAAGAGGGCACGGCCCAGCGTGGTCTCCACGACGGCGGTGACCGGCTCGGTCCCCGTGTCCGCCGCGTCGGACGGCACATAGTTGTCGAGGCGGATCTTGACGGTGGCGTTCAGGTGCAGGCTGCCCTGGTCCTTCGCCATGATCGCCTCGGAGACCGACGCGAACGCGCGGCCCTCGCCCGCGGCGCCCTCGCGGACGGTGGTGAGGTGGTGCAGACCGATGATCATATCCTGCGACGGCAGGGTGACCGGGCGGCCGTCCGACGGCTTCAGGATGTTGTTCGAGGCGAGCATCAGGATGCGGGCCTCGGCCTGGGCCTCCACCGACAGCGGCAGGTGGACGGCCATCTGGTCGCCGTCGAAGTCCGCGTTGAAGGCGGCGCAGACGAGCGGGTGCAGCTGAATGGCCTTGCCCTCGACAAGCTGGGGCTCGAACGCCTGGATGCCGAGACGGTGCAGCGTGGGCGCGCGGTTCAGCAGCACAGGGCGCTCGCGGATGATCTCCTCGAGCACGTCCCACACCTGCGGGCGCGAACGCTCCACCATGCGCTTGGCGGCCTTGATGTTCTGAGCGTGGCTCAGGTCGATTAGGCGCTTGATCACGAACGGTTTGAACAGCTCCAGCGCCATCTGCTTGGGCAGACCGCACTGGTGCAGCTTGAGCTGCGGGCCGACGATGATGACCGAACGGCCCGAGTAGTCCACGCGCTTGCCGAGCAGGTTCTGGCGGAAACGACCCTGCTTGCCCTTGAGCATGTCGCTCAGGGACTTGAGGGCGCGGTTGCCGGTGCCCGTCACGGGGCGACCCCGACGGCCGTTGTCGAACAGGGCGTCGACGGCCTCCTGCAGCATCCGCTTCTCGTTGTTCACGATGATCTCGGGAGCGCCGAGGTCGAGCAGACGGCGCAGACGGTTGTTGCGGTTGATCACGCGACGGTACAGGTCGTTCAGGTCGCTGGTCGCGAAGCGGCCACCGTCGAGCTGGACCATCGGGCGCAGCTCCGGCGGGATGACCGGGACGACGTCGAGGACCATCGCGGCCGGCGAGTTGCCGGTCGCGAGGAACGAGGAGACCACGCGCAGACGCTTGATCGCGCGGATCTTCTTCTGGCCCTTTCCGGTGGCGATCTGCTCGCGGAGCAGCTCGGCCTCCTGGGTCAAATCGAAGCCCTGCAAGCGGCGCTTGATCGCCTCGGCTCCCATGAACGCCTCGAAGTAGAGGCCGAAACGGTCGACGAGCTCGTTGAAGTCCGCGTCCTCCGGCTTGAGGTCGCCGACCTTGAGGGTGCGGAAGGACTCCCACACGCGCTCGAGGCGGGCGATGTCCTCGTCGAAGGACTTGCGGAGCTGGCCCATCTCCTTCTCAGCCGTGTCCTTGACGCGGCGCTTCTGGTCGGCCTTGGCGCCCTCCTCCTCCAGCGCGGCGAGGTCGGTCTCCAGACGCTGCAGACGCTCGGCGACGCGGGCGTCGCGCTGGTCGGACAGCGTCTTGATCTCCAGGCGCAGCTCGTTCTCGAGGCCGGGCATGTCGGCGTGACGGCCCTCCTCGTCCACGTCGATCACCATGTAGGCGGCGAAGTAGATGACCTTTTCCAGGTCCTTGGGCGCCATGTCGAGCAGATAGCCGAGACGGCTGGGCACACCCTTGAAGTACCAGATGTGCGTGACCGGCGCGGCGAGCTCGATGTGGCCCATGCGCTCGCGGCGGACGGAGGACTTGGTGACCTCCACGCCGCAGCGCTCGCACACGATGCCCTTGAAACGGACGCGCTTGTACTTGCCGCACGAGCACTCCCAGTCCCGCGACGGGCCGAAGATCTGCTCGCCGAAGAGGCCGTCCTTCTCCGGCTTCAGGGTGCGGTAGTTGATGGTCTCGGGCTTCTTGACCTCGCCGTAGCTCCAGCGACGGATGTCGTCAGCGGTGGCCAGGCCGATACGCAGCTCATCGAAAGTTGTTGCGTCGAGCAATGTTCACTCTCTCCTCTTGGAAATTCGTCAGATGGGTCTGGCTGCTGCTTAGATCTCGTCGATGGACGACGACTCGAAGCGCGAGGAGATGTTGATGCCGAGCTCTTCCGCCGCACGGAAGGCCTCGTCGTCCGCGTCGCGCAGGCTGACCGCCTGGCCATCGGCCGAGAGCACCTCCACATTCAGGCAGAGGGACTGCATCTCCTTGATGAGGACCTTGAAGGATTCGGGGATGCCCGGCTCCTGGATGTTCTCCCCCTTGACGATGGCCTCGTACACCTTCACGCGGCCGAGGATGTCATCCGACTTGATGGTCAGGAGCTCCTGCAGGGCGTAGGCCGCACCGTACGCTTCGAGGGCCCACACCTCCATCTCGCCGAAACGCTGTCCGCCGAACTGGGCCTTACCGCCGAGCGGCTGCTGGGTGATCATCGAGTACGGGCCCGTGGAGCGCGCATGGATCTTGTCGTCCACGAGGTGGTGCAGCTTCAGGATGTACATGTAGCCGACCGAGACCGGGTCCGGGTAGGGCTCGCCGGAGCGGCCGTCGAAGAGCTGCGTCTTGCCGGAGGATCCGATCAGACGGTCGCCGTCCCGGGTCGGGAGGGTGACGTCGAGGAGACCGGCGATCTCCTCCTCTTTCGCGCCATCGAACACCGGGGTCGCGACCTTCGTGTTCGGGGCCGCCTTGAAAGCGGCCTCCGGGAGTTCCGCGGCCCACTTCGGCTTGCCCTTGATCTCCCAGCCGTTCTTGGCGATCCAGCCGAGGTGGATCTCCAGCACCTGACCGAAGTTCATGCGGCCGGGGACGCCCAGCGGGTTCAGGATGACATCGACCGGCGTGCCGTCCGCGAGGAACGGCATGTCCTCAACGGGGAGGATCTTGGAGATGACGCCTTTGTTGCCGTGACGGCCGGCGAGCTTGTCGCCCGCGGTGATCTTGCGCTTCTGGGCGATGTAGACCACCACGCGCTGATTCACGCCCGAGCCGAGCTCATCGTCGCCGTCCTGCGCGTCGAAGACCTTGACACCGATGATGGTGCCCTCCTCGCCGTGCGGGACCTTGAGGGAGGTGTCGCGCACCTCGCGGCTCTTCTCGTTGAAGATCGCGCGGAGCAGACGCTCCTCGGCGCTCAGCTCGGTCTCGCCCTTCGGCGTGACCTTGCCGACCAGGATGTCGCCGGGGCGCACCTCGGCGCCGATGCGGATGATGCCACGCTCGTCGAGGTCGGCCAGGAGGTCCGGGCTGACGTTCGGCAGGTCGCGGGTGATCTCCTCCTTGCCCAGCTTGGTGTCGCGGGCGTCCACCTCGTACTCCTCGATGTGGATGGAGGAGAGAGTGTCGTCCTTTACCAGGTTCTGGCTGAGGATGATCGCGTCCTCGAAGTTGTGGCCCTCCCACGGCATGAACGCGACGAGCAGGTTCTTGCCGAGCGCGAGCTCGCCGTTCTCGGTGGCGGGGCCGTCGGCGACGACCTCGCCCGCCTCGATCCGGTCGCCCTCGTCCACGACCACGCGGTGGTTGTAGGAGGTGCCCTGGTTGGAGCGGTCGAACTTGCGCAGGTAGTAGGTCTTGATCGTGCCGTCGTCCGCCTGGACGGTGACCGCGTCGGCCGAGACCTCGGAGACGACGCCCGACTTCTCGGCGATGACCACGTCACCGGCGTCGATCGCCGCGTAGCCCTCCATACCGGTGCCGACGACCGGGCTCTCCGAGCGCAGCAGCGGCACCGCCTGGCGCTGCATGTTCGCGCCCATGAGGGCGCGGTTGGCGTCGTCGTGCTCGAGGAAGGGGATGAGCGAGGTGCCCACCGACACCATCTGGCGCGGGGAGACGTCCATGTAGCCGATCTCGCCGGCGGGGATGAGGTCGACCTCGCCGCCCTTCTGCCGGGCGAGCACGCGCTCCTCCACGAAGCGGCCGTTCGCGTCGAGCGGGGCGTTGGCCTGAGCGACGACGAAATCGTCTTCCTCGGAGGCGGTCAGGTAGTCGATCTGATTGGTGACCACACCGTTCTCGACCTTGCGGTAGGGAGTCTCGATGAAGCCGAACGAGTTGATCCGCGCGAACGACGCGAGCGAGCCGATCAGACCGATGTTCGGGCCTTCCGGCGTCTCGATCGGGCACATGCGGCCGTAGTGCGACGGGTGGACGTCGCGGACCTCGACGCCGGCGCGCTCACGGCTCAGACCACCGGGGCCGAGGGCCGAGAGGCGGCGCTTGTGGGTCAGCCCCGCGAGCGGGTTATTCTGGTCCATGAACTGCGACAGCTGGCTCGTTCCGAAGAACTCCTTGATCGCGGCGACGACGGGCCGCACGTTGATCAGGGTCTGCGGGGTGATCGCCTCGATGTCCTGAGTGGTCATGCGCTCGCGCACCACACGCTCCATGCGGGAGAGACCGGTGCGGACCTGGTTCTGGATGAGCTCGCCCACGGCGCGGATGCGACGGTTGCCGAAGTGGTCGATGTCGTCGATGTCGAGGCGGATGTCCGTCTCGACGCCACCACGGAGACCCTTGATGGTGGTCCGACCATCGTGCAGGGAGACCAGGTACTTGATCGTGGCGATGATGTCCTGGACGGTCAGCACGGAGTCGGTGAGCGGGGCCTCGAGGCCGAGCTTGCGGTTGATCTTGTAGCGGCCGACCTTGGCGAGGTCGTAGCGCTTCGGGTTGAAGTAGAAGTTGTCGAGCAGCGCGCGGGCGGCCTCGGCGGCGACCTGCTCACCCGGACGCAGCTTGCGGTAGATGTCTTTGAGCGCCTCCTCCTTGGTGAGGATGGCGTCCTTCTCCAGCGTGAGCTCGATCGACTGGAAGCCGGCGAACTCGGCCAGGATCTCCTCGCTGGTCAGACCGAGGGCCTTGAGGAACACCGTGACCGACTGCTTGCGCTTGCGGTCGATGCGCACGCCCACCTGGTCGCGCTTGTCGATCTCGAACTCGAGCCAAGCGCCGCGGCTGGGGATGATGCGGGCGGAGTAGATGTCCTTGTCGCTGGTCTTGTCGGCGGCGGCCTCGAAGTAGACGCCCGGCGAGCGGACGAGCTGGGAGACGACGACACGCTCCGTGCCGTTGATGATGAAGGTGCCACGCTCGGTCATGAGCGGGAAGTCGCCCATGAAGACCGTCTGCGTCTTGATCTCACCGGTGAGGTGGTTCATGAACTCGGCCTCGACGTAGAGCGGGGCGGCGTAGGTCTTGCCCTTCTCCTTGCACTCGTCGATCGAGTACTTCTTCTCCTCCAGGAACGGGTTCGTGAACGAGAGCTGCATGGTCTCGCCGAGGTCCTCGATCGGAGAGATCTCCTCGAAGATCTCCTCCAGACCGGTGGCGGCGGGCAGATCCTGACGCCCCTGCGCCTGGCCTTCCGCGACGCGCGCCTGCCACGCGTCGTTTCCGACGAGCCAGTCGAAGCTCTCCGTCTGCAGTGCGAGCAGATCGGGGACGGTGAGGGTGTCCGTGATCTTGGCGAACGAGAGCCGGGAGACGTCCCGGCCGTTCTTCAGTGTCTTGTCGTTGTTGGTTGCGTTGCGCGCAGCAGCCAAGGAAATAACCTCCGTGGGGCCCCGTCGGGCCAGTTACTGTCGGTCGTGTTGTTTAGTTGGGGTGAGGAACGCTCCCAGCGCATCGCGGCACCGTATCTGACCCGGTGTTCCGGGTCCAGGCGCGCACGGGGAAAACGAAAGCCGACCGCAATATGAAGGCGAGTGTGTGGACGGGGAGCGCAAAGAACCACTATATGCCAACCGGACGCGCCTTGTCCAGTCTCTTCTTGACCCGAGGCCAGCGATGGGGTATAACCCACGATCGGGGCCGCGCCCCTCACGCGTCTGCGGCCCCGATCGGGCCCGGAGAAGACGCCGGCTGCCCGGCGACGACGGGGCTACGCTGGACCCGTGCCGCAGTTTCCCTCCGTCGTCCTGTCCGAGAGCGGATTCGTCGCGACCATCGAACCCGACCGGTTCGTCCCCGGCTCCTACCAGCTGGTGGTGGACGGCACACCGCAGTCGCAGGTGAACCTGGACGATCCGACGCAGCTGTTCTTCGAGTATGTGCAGCGGATGGGGAACGCGATCGACCTGATCGGGGAGCCCGGCGAGCCGATCACGGCCGTGCATCTGGGGGCGGGGGCGCTGACCCTGCCGCGGTATGTCGCCGCCACGCGCCCCGGCTCACGGCAGCAGGTGGTGGAGCTGGAGAGCCGGCTGGTGGAGCTGGTGCGGCACGAGCTGCCGCTGCCGCGGCACGCCCAGATCCGCATCCGGCACGGGGACGCGCGCGACGTCGTAGAGAAGCTGCCAGCGGGGCTGCGCGGACAGGTGGACCTGCTGGTGATCGACATCTTCAGCGGCTCGCGGACCCCGGCGCATGTGACGAGCGTGGAGTTCTACCGATCGGCCGTCTCGCTGCTGAACCCGGGCGGGATCGTGCTGGTGAACGTAGCGGACGGGCCGCCGCTGGCTTTCGCGCGATCGCAGGTGGCGACGCTCGGCTCCGTCGTCGAGAACGTGGCGGCGCTGGCGGAGACGCAGGTGCTCAAGGGGCGGCGGTTCGGAAACGTGGTGCTGATGGGGTCGGACTCGCCGCTGCCGCTGGAGTGGCTGCCGCGACTGCTCGCGAGCGGACCGCATCCCGCGAAGGCCGTCGCCGGGGCGGAACTGCGGACGTTCGCGGCAGGCGCGCCGATCGTGACCGATGCCACGAGCGTGCCCTCTCCCCCACCCGCGCGAAGCGTGTTCCTGTCGGGCGCCCGGCGCGACTGAGGCTCCGGCGTTCGGACCGGATCAGTCCGCCGCGCGGGCGCGGTGGGCGCGCACCTTCGCCCGGTTGCCGCAGCGCTGCATGGAGCACCAGCGCCGGTTCGCGCTGCGCGAGGTGTCGAGGTAGAGGAGCGTGCAGTCCTCGGCCGAACACTCCCGGATGCGGCCCTCGGTCTGCGGGCCGAACAGCCGGACGGCGTCGCGTGCGATCGTCCCGAGCGCCTGATGCGGCCGCGCCTTCGTGCGACCGGCCTGGCGCGCTCCGCCGGCCAGCACGGGAGGGATGTCGGCAGTGGCGGCGAAGAGGTTCACGATGTCGACGTCGTCGGGGCCGAGAGAGCCGCCCTCGCTCGCCCGCCGTGCGAGCCGGCCGATCGCCTCGCGAAGGGTGTCGGCGTCCCGGAACTCACGCAGGCCCGCGGTGGGGGCGACCTCGGGGAAGCGCTCGGTCAGCCAGCCGTTCAGCCCCGCGGCGTCGACCACCGTCGGCCACGCCCCTTCCGGCTGGCCCAGCCCGGCGGTGCAGGCGAAATCGAGGGCGAGCGATCCGGAGTCGAACCACCAGCGCTGCCCGCCGCCCGGCTCGATCCACTGTCCGGTGGCGCGGGGCAGGATGGCGTCGGTGGGCATCTAACCACTGTATTGGGTTACCGGAGGCCAACGGTCGCCTCTGTCGCCTGGCATGCTGTACAGATGGTCGCGATCCGCCCGGACCCCGCTGTCCCCCTCGAAGGGCGGACGGTGCGCCTGTGCAGGCTCGGCCGCGACGACCTCCCCGCCCTCTTCGCCGCGATCGGACGCCCCGAGGTCTTCGCCGGCGGCTGGGGCGGCGGACCCGCCGCCTACCGCGACACCTACGAGGAGTGGCGCGCATTCATCCTCGGCTACCTGCCGTGGGAGACCGCCGCGGTGACCGCCGTGCGCCTCAGCGAGTCCGGCCGGCTCGTCGGCACGACCGCACTCGGCGACATCGACCTCGCGAACGGATCGGCACACATCGGCTGGACCGCCTACGCGCCCGAGGTCTGGGGCACCCGCGTGAATGCCGAGACCAAACGGCTGCTGCTCGGCACGGCGTTCGAGCACGGCTTCGAGCGGGTCAAACTGCAGGCGGACGTGGCGAACGAACGGTCACGGGCGACCATCCTGCGGCTCGGCGCGACCTTCGAGGGCGTGCTGCGGCACACCCAGCAGCGCGCGGACGGGAGCTGGCGGGACACGGCGGTCTACTCGATTCTGCGCGAGGAATGGCCCGCGGTGCGGAAGCGGCTGGACGCACGGCTGGGCGTCAGCGCCCCACCGTCCGCCCTTCGCTAGCCGCGGCAGCCGCCACCCGCCGCTGCGCGGTCGAGACCTCCCGGTACGCCCACGAGATCAGGTTCGCCGCGTCGAACCGCCGATTGCACGCCCCGCAGGCCAGAGCGCGCGCCGGCTTGCGATACCGGTAGTGCGTGTGGCCGTTCGGGCAGGTCCCGACCCACGGAGCCAAGTCGTCCGCGATGGCCCCGCCGTGGAGGCGATCGCCCTCGTAGCCGAGTTCGAGCGCGATCGCCCGCCAGCGGGGACCATGACCGGCGCGGGAGCCGGCGAGAGCGTGAGCGACCTCGTGGAGGAGGATCTGGTGGATCTCGTCGTCCTCGTACCGGGCGGCGAGATAGCGGGAGACCGTGATGCGTTCGGCGCTGTAGTTGCAGAGGCCGGCACGGGTCTTGGCGTTGTCGAAATCGAATGTCCAGACGACCGGGTCGAGGTACAGGGCGATGAGGGCGTTCGCCCAGCGACGGACACGATCGAGGTCGGCCATCAACTCGCTCCGAAGGCTCGGACCGGGACAGACGAGCGGGTCATGCCAGGCATCCTACGCGGCAGCGTCACAGCGAACCAGAGTCCTTGAACCTCACTCGCTCACGCCAGCGGCGTCCTCGCCCCGCTCGCGCTTCGACTCGGAGAAGCGCTGCACGACGGCCACCGCGGTGAGGGCGCCCTCGATCTCGGAAGGGGACGCGCCGAGCTTCTCCCGCAGGAAGACGGCCGCCTTCAAATCGGCGAGAGCGCTCTCGTACTCCTCCAGGGCGAAGAAGGCCTTGCCCCGGGTCTGGATGGCGAACGCCTCCAGGGCTGTCCACGCCCGGCCGCGGGCCTCCTCCACGCACCCGGTCAGCTCGGCGATCGCCTCATCGCCCTTGCCCCGATACTGGTGGACCTGCGCCCGGCGCACGCGCGCGGCGAGCAATTGCTCGCGGTCGCCGGTGAAACGGGCCTGACGGACGGCTTCGTTGCCGGCTTCGAGCGCTTCGTCCAGGCGGTCGAGCAGGCGGAGGAGCACCGTTTTCTCGTTGAGAGCGCTCAGGCTGCGCAGGCTCCCGAGCTCGTCCAGACGTTCGCCGGCAGCGCGCAGATCGACGCGCTCGCGCAGAGTGTACGGATCGTATCCGAGGATGATGCTCAGGGTCGGCTCCCGGGTCGTGGACTCACCCCCCAGACTATCCGAGGGAGCAGCGGGGGTGACCTCACGACCGTGAAGCGACGAAGGGCTGGACAGGCTCGGCGGTCGCCGGGGCCTCCGCCCTCGCGCGACCGCCGAGCCGCGCACGGTCACGGACGACGGCGACGGTGACGGAGGACGAGCGACGACCCCAGGAGCACCAGCAGCCCCGGCAGCACCGCGAGCAGCAGCCCGCCCTGGGTGGAGCCGGTGCTGGCCAGGCCGCTGACAGCCGCAACCGCACCGGGGGCGGCGGTCGTGTCCGGGCCCAGGCCCGTGTCGAGATCCGGGTCCGGTTCCGGGAGGAGCTGGGCCCCGGGCGGCACGACGAAGACGGGGGAGCACGCGGCGTCCGGATCGTCGTCGCAGGGCGTGTCCACCAGCGGCGGCTGCCACGGTCCGACGGGCGGCGTCGTCACCGTCACCGCGTTCACGACGGAGCCCTCCTGCGGATGGCGGAGCACCACCTGCAGATCGAGCCGGTCGCCCGGGGCGAGCTGCGCCACCGTCCAGGTGACGACGCCGTCCTCGAACACACCGTCTCCATCGGCCGACACAAAGACCGCTCCGGGGGGCAGCGTGTCGGCCACCTCGAAATCGGTGGCGTCGAGGACGCCGACATTGCCGACGGTGATCGTGTACGTCACGTCTTCGTTCCTCCCGGCGATGCTCGTGGAAGCCGTCTTCGCGAGCGCGAGCCGGCCGTATTCGTAGGTGTTCGTCACGGTGACGCTCTGGGCGGGAGGAACAGCGCCGCCGACAGCGCCGCCCGCGATGCGGATCTCCGCCTCGCTCACCGAGCGGGCGGCCTCTCCGTACGATCCGGGAGCCCCGGCCTCCGCGACGGCCCCGGCCTCAATCCCGCCCGCGAACACCGCCTCCACCCCGGTGAGGCGCTGCCCCTCCGGCACAGTGGGGAGGCTCGGGACCGCACCGTCCGTGAACGGCGCGCTCTCGGTCGATCCGTCGGAGAAGTGCCACACCATGCTGCCGGAGGTCGCTCCCTGCGGATAGGAGACACCCGCCGCGAAGCCGCCGAACGCCAGTTTGTCGCCGAAGTAGCCGAGATCGCTCAGCCGGAGCGTGTCGAGCGGACCGTTGGACGCGTTCTTGCCGGAGACGGTCGCGAGCGCCGTTCCGCCGGCGGGAATGCGCGCCGGCACGATGGTCTTGCCCGGCGTGACGGCGATGTCCAGAGCCCCGACGGCGAACGGGGCCGTGGCCGTCGCGGTCGCGGGAGGCTGCCCGGCGACGGAGACGGTTCCCTCGATCCGGTTCGTCACCCGCGCGCCGCCGACGAGGGCGGCCCCCGAGACGCGGTCGGTCGCCCGCTGGGCGACCGAGAGGGCGACGGACCCGGCCGATCCGCCGGGGGCGAGCGCCGCGCCGTCCTCACCGGTGAAGGCGATGCGCAGCCCCGCGATCTCCGCCGCCGCGACGCCCGGGGGGAGCTGGACGCTGTCGGCCGTCGTCGGCGCACCGGCCTGCCACGACCACTGGCCGGTCCCAGCGTCCCGCACATACGCATCCACCCGGACGGTCGTGGCGCCCTGCGGCAGAGTGATGTCTCCGAAACCGGCGAAGTCGACGAGGGCGAAGGGGTTGGCCGCATCCAGCGCGCCCGCACCGTCCGCCGCCGTCTGTGGCTCTTGGAGCACGAGCGTCCCGGCGGGGACATTCGATGTATTCTGCGCGGAAAGCGCGATCGTCGAGACCTCACCCGGGCGGTGCTGCTGCTCCGCGGGCGTCCAGGTCTTGCCGACGGCGAGGGCGATGGCGTCGGGGATGTCGACAGTGACCTCGGCCGAGCTGGAGACGGACGCCGCGATGCTGGAGGACGTGCCGATCGCGGTGTTGGTCACGGCGCGGCCGTTCGACGGCCACGCGGGGGTGAGCTCCTGCGGCGCCTTCAGCGTCACCGTGACGGTGAAACTCTTGCCTGCGGCCAATCCGACGCCGCCGGCCACCGGCTGAGTGAAACGGACCGAGACCATGCAAGCTTCGGTGACCTGAGTCGTGCAGCCGGAGAGGGACTGCCGATAGGAGCCGGCGGAGGGGACCACGGCGATCTTACGGATGGAGAATCCCGCGAACTCCGCGGGCAGAGTGTGTCGGTGACCGCGGCGTCCACGCAGTCGTCGTCGCACCCGACGGCGATCGAGTAGGTGAACTCGCTCCCGTTCGCGACCGTCAGCGCCTTCCCGGCGCCCACGGTCTTCTCGATCGTGAGCGAGGACCCGGCAGCGACAGCCGCCGGGGTCACGACGAGACCGGCTCCGAGGAGTGCCACTGCCGTCGCCGCGGCGACGGCCCCCCGTCGGCGCACACCTCCTCGACGGCGAGTGGAGCGGCGGAACGTGGTGCGGACATGCTGATGGACATGACGAAGCAACGGCTCTGGTTTCGGCTCGACGGAGGCTGGCTACGATCGCCGAGGCATCTGGAGCACACCCTCGAGCATCGCTTCCCGACCCGACCGGGAACACCTGCGCTATACCTGTATATCTATGTCAGATTTTTCATCAAATGCTCAGAAATCCCCCACTTCTGGGGATCAGTCGATGACCCGGATGTCCTTCCAGAACGCCACATAATCGCTGAAGTCCTCACCCACCCGATCGAAAGAGCCGGGGTACGGCTTCGGATAGCTCCACGCCCGGTCCTGGAGCAGGGTGTCACCGTCCCGCACAGAGAAATACTGGCACTCGCCCTTCCACGAACAGGTGTACGGTGTGTCGCTCTCGACCAAATACTCCGCGTTCACGGTCTGCGGCGGGAAGTACCAGTTGCCCTCGATGCGGATCAGGTCCTCGACGGGAGCTTCGGCGATCACGGTGTCGTTCAGTACTGCTTTTCATGGCTTCGGCCTCCTGCCGTCTCCCAACGCTGCGCGTCCGCCGATCATTCCTGCGCGGAACGGTCATCGCGGGCGTGCAGCGCCCGCGCCTCGGCGACGGAGCCAACGCGGCCGAGCGCGGCGATCTCGCCCGGCGCCCGGCCGGCGGCGATGAGCTCGTGACCGGAGAGGGATGCGGTGAGCAGGTGCGAGACGGCGCCGCGGAGACCGGTGAAGGCCGCGCAGACGGCCGCAGCCTCGGGGGAGGAGTCGTCGATGCCGAGGACAGCGAGGGCGTCCACGACGGCTCCGGCGGCGAGGAGATCCTCGACCGCGAACCGCGGCGCGCCCGAGGGCGTGCCGCCACCCGCGGCGACGACCGCGACCAGACAGCGCCGACCGAGCCGGAGCTACTCATCGAGGACCGACCGGGCGACAGCGGGAGCGTTGACGAAGGAGGCGGCGACGGTGAGAGGATGACCCGCGAGAGGGTGCGCGACGGGGGTCTGCGCCGCGGGGGCGACGGCGTCCGCTGTCTCCAGCGCGTCCACCCACACCACGACATCGGCGTCGGCGGCGACCGCGGCCAGACCGTCCTTCCTCCAGTCGAAACGGACGTGGTATTTGCTCTGACGGTGCGCGGCGGGGATCTCGGTCACCGGGTCAGCGTAGCCGGGTGCCGCACGCCCGGCCCGATCTCGCTCACCCCGCCTCCGGCCGCATCTGCCGCCGGATCAGCTCGAAGTCGTGCCGGCTGAGCTCGATCGCGCCGCGGCGCAGCTGGCAGCCCCAGTCGCTCCTGCCGCGCGTGAAGTCGAGCGAGCGGAGCAAAGGCCGGATGGGCGCGGCGACAGCATCGCGATCCCAGTCCACCCGGCGTCGCCAGGGCCGGACATCGCCGGAGGCGACCTGGTACACCTCGTCGTCGGCGATGCGCCCCACAGCGGTGAACTGCTGAAGGCGCTCCCCGTCGGGCGAGGAGGAACGCGGCGAGTAGAAGACGAACCCGTCCGAGCCGCGCATGGCCGCGAGCGGGGCGCGGGCGCCGTGGCCGACCTGCGCGAAGCCGCCGGCGACCCCGCGGAGGACATGATCCCGCTGGACCACCCCGAGCCAATACCGGATCGCCATCCTCCTGTTGTAGCGCATCCTCCGTCCGCCCCGCTGGCACACCACCGCGCCCAGCCGGGAGTGCCCCGTGAAGCCTCGCCGCCGGGCGAGGACACTGGACGGGTGAGAGTCCTCCTCAAGCTCATCCTCGACTGCGACCCCGACGCCGCCTGGCGGGCGTTGCAGAGCCCGAGCGCCTTCCGCGAAGCGGCGCTCCCGTGGCTGGACATGCGATCCGCCGAGCCGGACGGCTTCCCCGCGGTGTGGCCCCCGGGTGAGCACCGGGTGAGCGTCCGGGCGCTCGGAGTCCTCACCGTGGGCACACAGGTCATCCGGCTCGACACGCTCCGCTCCGCGGACCCCCGCGAGTCCGCGACGCGCATCCTCCGCGACAGCGGCGGCGGAACCGGCGGCATCCTCGCCGCGCTCCCCCGCCTCGATCACCGGATGGCGATCGCTCCCGACCCGGCGGGTCCCTCCGCAGACGGCCGGCAGCGCACGCTCTACCGCGACCGCCTGATCGTGCGAGCGGGAGCGCTGACCCCCGTGGCCTGGTGCGGACTGTGGGCGTTCTGGCAGTGGCGCGGGGTGCGCCTGCGCCGGCTCGCGGCGGGCTGGGCATACGATCCGTAAGACGGACCCGGCCCGGGTCGCCGGCGAAGCGGAGGACAGGCGATCGTGAGCGGAGTCGAGGGCAGGGCGGCGGGCGGCGCGAGCCCCGCGGCGACCGCGGCGCGCACAGCAGACTGGCGGCGGGGCGTTTTCGGGCTGTACGCCTCGGTGCGGTAGCAGGCCGCGACCGACCCCGCCGCCGCGCATGCGCACTGGCGCTCGTGCCGGAACGAGCTGTTCGCCTCGCATCCCGCGTCGCCGCTGCTGGACGCGGACCGGGAAGGGTTCACCGGGCTGCCGGTCGCGGCTTACGACCCCGGTTGGCGCTTCGAGCTACCGGTGCTGGCCGCAGACGGGCCGCGACGAATGACGGTCGAGACCGGCACCGACGGCGTGGTCCCGTTCCACCTGCTCGGGACGGTCCGCGTGCCGCTGGCGGGGACGCTGGAGGTGTGGCGGCTCGCGTCCTACGGGGGCGGGCTGTTCGTTCCGGTGAAGGACGCGCTCGCCGGACACGACGGCGGGACGTACGGCGGCGGCCGCTACCTCATCGACACCATCAAAGGAGCGGACCTCGGCTTCGGCGCGACGAGGGACGGTCTCACGGGCGGCTCCGAGACGAGACTGGTGCTGGACTACAATTTCGCCTACAACCCCTCCTGCGCGTACGACCCGGCTTGGGCGTGCCCGCTCGCGCAGGAGGGCAACACGCTCCCGGTGGAGGTGCCGGTCGGCAGCGCTACCCGGGAGCGTGAGAACCGCATCCGGCGGCGGCCAGCGCGAACGGAACGCGCAGGGCGAGGCGGTCCGGGTCAGCGCTCCACCAGTGTCAGCCTCTGGGTCGGGCGTGTCATCGCCACGTAGAGAGCCGCCGCGCCGCGCGGCGGCTCCGCGGCGAGCACGTCCGGGTCCGCCAGCACGACCGCATCGAATTCGAGGCCCTTGGCTTCGTAGCCGGTGAGGACGGCGATCGGGCGCGTCAAACCGGCGGCGCCGCGGGCCGCCTCCTCCACGAACCACCCGAGGACGGCCCCGGCCACCGTCTCGAGGTGTGCGCGCGGGACGATGACCGCCACCGTGCCCGCGGCGTCCACCTGCCGGTCGTGGTCGATGGCAGCGACGACCGCCTCCGCGAGGGACGGCTCCGCGTACACGCGGCGCACCGGCCAGTCCCCCTCGCGCACGGCACGGGTCGGGGTGACCGGCAGACCGGCGGCGCTCGCGATGCGCTCGGCCTCGCGCGCGATCTGCGCGGGCGTGCGGTAGTTCACGGTCAGCTCTTCGAGCCGCCACGCGTCTGTGAACACGGGACGGAGAGCGTCGTCCCAGCCGACCGGCCCCGCGGCGGAGGCGCTTGGGCGATGTCGCCGACGATGGTGAACGACTTCATGGGGCAGCGGCGGACGAGCGCGCGCCACTGCATCGGCGAGAGCTCCTGAGCCTCGTCCACGACGACGTACCCGTAGGCCCACGAGCGGTCGGCGGCGGCGCGTTCGGCGGTCGTCCCGCGATCCGGCCGCTCCGAGAACCCGTCCGCGAGCCGCTCGGCGCTGACGAGTCCTTCGACGCCCAGGGTGCGGATGGTGGCCCGGGCGTTCTCGAGGTCGAGCCTGCGCCGGCTGTCCCGCTCCCGGGCGGCGGGATCGGGACGGGCGGGGAAATCGCCCAGCAGTTCGGCCGCCTCATCCAGCAGCGGGACGTCCGCGATGGTGAACGGCTCGCTGCGGTCGCGGCGCAGGGCGGCGCGCTGGGCGTCGGTCCAGCACGGCGTCAGTTCGGCGAGCCAGGCGGGCCGGGCGTAGAGATCCTGGATGAGCTTCTGCGGGGTCAGGGGCAGCCACGCCGTATTGAGGAGGACCCGCACATCGTAGGACGTGCGGAGATCCTCGCGCAGCATTCTCAGGTCGTCGTCGTCGATGGCCGAACCGCCCCGGCGAAGCTGCTCGGTGAGCGCGGCGAGAGCGCTCTTGACAAAGGTGACTCGGGCGGCGTTGTGCGGCTTTCCGGTGCGCTGGGCCTTGGCGATGGCACGCCGGATGAGGTCGGGAGCGACGACGAGACGCTTCATTGCCGACCACGATGGTCTGCTCGGTCTCCGGCGCCTTCTGGCGGGCCCGCACGGCGTGGGAGAGCAGCCGGGCCATCGTCGCGGCGCCTTTCAGCAGAGCGGCTTCCGGACTGTCCTCGGCCGTCGCCTCGAAGCCGGGCAAGAGCTCCCCGAGGCTCTGCATGACGACGCCGGTCTCCCCGAGCGCGGGAGCACCGCGTCGATGTAGCGGAGGAACGCCGGCGACGGTCCGACGACGAGCACGCCGGAGGAGCTGAGCCGCTGCCGGTTGGCGTAGAGCAGGAAGGCGGCGCGGTGGAGCGCGACGGCGGTCTTGCCGGTCCCTGGCCGGCCCTGGACCACGAACGCACCGCGGAGATCGGAGCGGATGATGCGGTCCTGCTCGGCCTGGATGGTCGCCACGATGTCGTGTATCCGCCCGGTGCGCTGGGCCGTCAGCGCGGCGAGGAGCGCCCCCCTCGCCCTGCACCCGCTCCCCCGGGCCGAGGCCGTCGGTCAGCAGGGACTCGTCGAACACCTCGTCGTCCACCCGCACGACCTGGCGGCCGGTCATCGTGAGGTGACGGCGGGCGCGGACGCCCATCCGCTCGCTCGCCGTCGCCTGGTAGAAAGCAGTCGCCTGCTGAGCGCGCCAGTCGACGAGGAGCGAACGCTGATTGTCGTCACGCAGGCCGAGGCGGCCGATGTACCGGTGGTCGGAGCCGTCGGAGGGCTCCTCCAGGAGCAGGCGGCCGAACACGAGCCGCGCCTCCACCTCCCGCAGCTGGATGAGCTGGTCCTCATACAGGCGCGCGAACGAGTCGCGCTCGCTGCGGGCCTGATGGTTGCCGCCGACGCTCTCACGGCGCACCCGGGTCAGCCGCTCGGCCGTCTCGGCCCGAAGCGCATCCAGGCGCTCGTACAGGCCGGAGACGACGGCCCGTTCGCGTTCCAGCTCGGATTCCTGCACGCCGACCGCCTTCCTGTTTTCCAGGGCCGATAGTCTACGGCCTCCAGCCCCGAAGCAACTCCCAGCCGGAGCCGGTAGACTCGTGATATGGCGCGACCGCCGGGACCCGCCCCGTCGCGCACTCAGACCTTCGATCCTTCCCCCTCCCCGGCGAGCGCCGTGCCTTCCGCCGCCTCGCCCGCTGCCCGAAAGGCGCCCCGTGACCCACCAGACCTTCGCCGAGCTCGGCGTGCCCGCCGCCCTCGTCTCCGTCGTCGCCGCCGACGGCAAAGCCGAACCGTTCCCCATCCAGGCCGACACCCTCCCCGACACCCTCGCGGGACGGGACGTGCTGGGACGGGGCAAGACCGGCTCCGGCAAGACCATCGCGTTCTCCCTGCCGCTCGCGGCGCGGCTCGGCGCTGACCGCGAGGGCGGCGCCTCCCGGAAGCGCCGCCCTCGCGGTCTCGTCCTGGCCCCGACGCGCGAGCTCGCGACCCAGATCGACGCGACCCTCGCACCGCTCGCGGCGGCGCTGGGCCTGCGGACGACGACCATCTTCGGCGGCGTCTCGCAGAGCCGCCAGGTCACAGCCCTCCAGGCCGGCATCGACATCGTCGTGGCCTGCCCCGGGCGGCTGGACGACCTCATGAAGCAGGGCATCCTGTCGCTCGACGCGATCGAGATCACCGTGCTCGACGAGGCCGACCACATGGCCGACCTCGGCTTCCTGCCGACCGTGACCCGCATCCTGGACAAGACACCGGCCGGCGGCCAGCGCCTCCTGTTCTCGGCGACACTGGACAACGGGGTGGACAAACTCGTCAAGCGCTTCCTCCGCGACGAGGTACTTCACTCGGTGGACGACGCGACCAGTCACGTCGAGGCCATGACACACCACGTCTTCGAGGTCGCCGGCCCGGAGGCGAAGAAAGAGCTCGTCCACGCGCTCGCCTCCGGCCGGGGGCGGCGCATCCTGTTCACCCGGACGAAGCACCAGGCCAAACGTCTGGCCAAGCAGCTCACCTCCGCCGGCGTCCCCGCCGTCGATCTGCACGGAAACCTCAGCCAGGCCGCCCGCGACCGCAACCTCGCGGCCTTCGGCTCCGGCGCTGTGCGCGTGCTCGTCGCCACGGATGTCGCGGCGCGCGGCGTGCATGTGGACGATGTGGAACTCGTCGTCCACGTCGACCCGCCCGCGGAGCACAAGGCCTATCTGCACCGCTCCGGACGCACCGCGCGCGCGGGGAGCGCGGGAGATGTCGTCACGGTGATGCTGCCGGAACAGGCGGGCGACATGCGCAGCCTGCTGCGGGCAGCCGCGATCTCGGCGACGCCGCAGAAGGTGACATCGCAGTCAGAGCCGGTCCGCGCGCTCGTGGGCGAGCCGGCCGAGCGCGTCGCCCCGGCCGCACCGGCGCAGAGCAGCGGGCGCGGGCAAGGCGCAGGCCGCTCGGCAGGAACAGGCCGCGGGCAGGACACCGGCCGCGGTCGCAGCGGCCGCGATCAGCGCCCGCGGGCGCAGACCGGCGGAAACGCCCCCGCACGTTCGCGGACGCAGACCGGCCACGCCGCGCCGCCCGCGAACGGCCGGGCCGGCGCGCGCCGGGCGAGCAGCGACGGGCGCAGCGGCGAGGTGCGCGTCGTCCACAGCGCCGGGACGAGAGACCCCCACAGCGAGCGGAGCGCGACCGCGGAGCGGCAGTCCGCCCGGCGAGCGGGCGGGGCCGGAGACGACAGCCCGCCCTCGGGCCGCCGCCGGGGCGCGAACAGCGCAGCCCCCACCGCGGGCTGACGCCCAGCCTCCGGAGGATCGCGAACCGTCTCAGCGGGCGGCAGCCGTTCCCTCCGGTGTGGTGGGCGGTGAGCGCCCCTGCCCCTAGAAGAGCCTTCCGACCGCCCCCATCGCCGCTTTGATCAGCGCGCCTCGGCCGCCTTCGAGTTCGTCGCAGACGGTCGACGACACCGCTTCCTCCGGTGTCATCCAGGTGATCTCGAGCGCGTCCTGCCGCGGTTCGCAGGTGCCGGTGACCGGGACGACGTACGCGAGCGACACCGCATGCTGCCGCTCGTCGGTGTACGGCGAGACACCCGGCAGTGGGAAGTACTCCGCCACCTGGAACGGGACCGGGCTCGCCGGCAGCAGCGGGAACGCCATCGGGCCGAGATCCTTCTCCAAGTGCCGGAAGAGCGCCTCGCGCAGCGTCTCTCCGTACATCATGCGGCCGGAGACGAGCGTGCGCGTGATCTCCCCCACGGCGTTCGCGCGCAGGAGAACGCCGACCTCGACGACCTGCCCGAGGCCGTCGACGCGGACCGGCACCGCCTCGACGTAGAGCAGAGGCAAGCGACGGCGCACCTGCTCCAGCTCGATGTCGCTCAGCCAGGCCGGACCGGTCTGGCGGCCATCGCCCGGGGTCGGGTCGGGGGTGGGCTCCGGGTCAGGGGTTCGCACGCTCATGGACTGATCCTACGGAACGGCTTCCGGGCCGGATCGTAGCGACCGGACGCTGTGGAGAGGCGGCACTCGATCGGGGGCTGTGGAGAGTCGCCGGCCCCGACGCACAATGGAGGGTGCCCTTCCCCGCTCCAGACCTTCGCATCGACCGTGAAGCGGTGCTCTGGTCCGCGGGCGAGCGCGACCGCGTCGGCCGGCCGCTCCTGGTCCTGCTGCACGGCTACGCCTCCGACGAGGCCGATCTGTTCGGCATCTCCGCGTACTTGCCGCTGGAGCCGGTCATCGCCTCGCTGCGGGCGCCCATCCCGGAAGGCCCCGGCTTCGCGTGGTTCTCACGGTTCACCAACGTCCCAGCAGACCCGCTCGCAGGGAACGCCGACGCGGCCGCCCGCGCGGTGCTGGACTGGCTGGACGAACAGCCGGAGGCTCCCACCGGGCTGCTCGGCTTCTCGCAGGGCGGAGCCCTCGCCCTCCAGCTGCTGCGGCTGGCTCCGGAACGCTTCGACTACGCGGTCACACTCTCCGGCTTCGTGGTGCAGGGCAAGCAGGACGGGGATGCCCGGCTCGCCGAACGCCGCCCGCCGGTGTTCTGGGGGCGCGGCACGCTCGACGAGGTCATCCCGGACGTGTCGATCGACCGCACTGCGGACTGGCTGCCCGCGCACTCGGCGCTCGACCAGCGCGTCTACGAGGGGATGGGCCACGCCATCTCCCAGCCGGAGCTGGGCGACATCTCGGCGTTCGTCCGCGGGCGTCTGCCACGCTGAGCCGTACACGCCAGGCCGCGATGTCGGCGGCCGGGGGCATGATGGGTGGATGAGCGATGTGCTCGACCGGTTCTCCCCCGCCACCCGCGAGTGGTTCCGCGGGGCCTTCGCCGCACCGACCGAGGCGCAGGCGGGCGCGTGGGAGGCGATCTCGCGGGGTCGGCACGCGCTGGTGATCGCGCCGACCGGTTCCGGGAAGACGCTCGCTTCCTTCCTCTGGGCGATCGACCGCCTGGCGAGCGAGCCGCGGCCGGCCGATGCGAACCCCGGGACGCGCGTGCTCTACATCTCGCCGCTGAAGGCGCTCGGGGTGGATGTGGAGCGGAACCTCCGCGCACCGCTCGTCGGCGTGACACAGACGGCGAGACGGCTCGGGGCGCAGCCGCCGCACGTCAGCGTGGGCGTGCGCTCGGGCGACACCCCCTCGGCCGAGCGGCGGGCGCTGGTGTCGAATCCGCCCGACATCCTGATCACCACACCGGAGTCGCTCTTCCTGATGCTGACCTCGCAGGCCAGGGAGACGCTGACGACGGTCGAGACGGTGATCGTCGACGAGGTTCACGCGGTCGCCTCGACCAAGCGCGGTGCGCACCTGGCGCTCTCCCTGGAACGGCTGGACGCCCTGCTGCCGGGCCCCGCGCAGCGGATCGGGCTGTCGGCGACGGTGCGGCCGCCGGAGGAGGTCGCCCGCTTCCTGGCCGGACAGGCCCCGGTGGAGATCGTGGCGCCGCCCGCGGGCAAGCGGTTCGACCTGCGCGTGGTCGTGCCGGTGGAGGACATGAGCGAGCTCGGCACCTCCGCCGTCGCGAGCGGCGACGATGGTTCGGCCCCGCAGGCGGGGTCAATCTGGCCGCACGTCGAAGAGGCGATCGTCGATCGGGTGCTCGCCCACCGATCGTCCATCGTGTTCTCGAACTCGCGACGGCTCGCGGAACGGCTGACCTCCCGCCTGAACGAGATCTACGAAGAGCGGATGCTCGGCGGGACGGAGAGCGAGGAGGCCGGGGGCGTCGCGAGCGCCGAGAAAACCGACCCGCGCCGCGCGCCGGCCGAGCTGATGGGCGCCGCGGGCCAGACCCGCGGCTCGCCGGCTGTGACGGACGACGCCGAGGCCCCCGTGCTGGCGCGGGCTCACCACGGGTCCGTCAGCAAAGAGCAGCGCGCCCTGATCGAGGACGACCTCAAATCCGGCCGCCTGCGCTGCGTGGTCGCGACGTCGAGCCTGGAGCTCGGCATCGACATGGGCGCGGTGGAACTGGTGGTGCAGGTGGAGGCTCCGCCGTCGGTGGCGGGCGGGTTGCAGCGCGTCGGGCGGGCCGGTCACCAGGTCGGGGAGGTGTCTCGCGGGGTGGTGTTCCCCAAACACCGGGCCGATCTCGTCCACTCGGCCGTCGCGACCGAGCGGATGGTCGCCGGCCTGATCGAGACGCTGCGGGTCCCGGCGAATCCGCTCGACATCCTCGCCCAGCAGACCGTCGCCGCGACCGCGCTCGAATCGCTCGACGCCGACGACTGGTTCGACACGGTGCGGCGCAGCGCGCCGTTCGCGACCCTGCCGCGCAGCGCGTACGACGCGACGCTCGACCTGCTCGCGGGCCGCTACCCGTCGGACGAGTTCGCTGAGTTGCGGCCACGGATCGTCTGGGACCGGGACGCGGGGACCATCGCCGGACGCCCGGGGGCGCAGCGGCTGGCGGTGGTCAGCGGCGGCACCATTCCGGACCGCGGCATGTTCGCTGTGTATCTGGTCGGCGAGAAGGCCAGCCGGGTCGGCGAGCTGGACGAGGAGATGGTGTACGAGTCGCGCGTCGGCGATGTGTTCGCGCTCGGGTCGACCAGCTGGCGCATCCAGGAGATCACCCACGACCGGGTAAACGTGACACCGGCCTTCGGCGAGCCGGGGCGGCTGCCGTTCTGGAAGGGCGACGGGATCGGACGGCCGGCGGAGCTGGGCCGCGCGGTCGGCGCTTTTCTGCGGGAGGTGAGCGCCGCCTCCCCCGCCGACGCGGAGCTGCGCTGCGTGGAGGCGGGGCTCGACGGCAACGCGACGGCGAACCTGCTGGCGTTCCTCCGGGAGCAGAAGGAGGCGACGGGCCACCTGCCCACCGACCGCACGCTGGTGGTCGAACGGTTCCGCGACGAGCTCGGCGACTGGCGCGTCGTGCTGCATTCCCCTTTCGGCATGCAGGTGCATTCGCCCTGGGCGCTGGCGGTGCAGTCGCGGGTGCGCGAGCGCTACGGGGTCGAGGCGGGCGCGATGGCGGCCGACGACGGGGTGATCGTGCGTCTTCCCGACACGGACTCCGCTCCGCCCGGCGCGGAGCTATTCGTCTTCGAACCGGCCAAGCTCGACGAGCTGGTGACGGCCGAGGTCGGCGGTTCGGCGCTGTTCGCGTCGCGCTTCCGGGAGTGCGCCGCGCGGGCGCTGCTGCTGCCGAAGCAGAACCCCGGCAAACGCTCGCCGCTCTGGCAGCAGCGGCAGAAAGCGTCGCAGCTGCTGGAGGTGGCCCGCAAGTACCCGAGCTTCCCGATCATCCTGGAGACCGTCCGGGAGTGTCTGCAGGATGTGTACGATCTGCCGGCGCTGAACGAGGTCGCCCAGCAGATCGCGCAGAGCCGCATCCGTTTGGTGGAGGCGTATACCGAGACGGCGTCGCCGTTCGCGCGGTCGCTGCTGTTCGGATATGTCGCCGCGTTCATGTACGAGGGCGACAGCCCGCTGGCCGAGCGCCGTGCGGCGGCGCTGTCGCTCGACACGGGTCTGCTCGCCGAACTGCTCGGGCGCGCGGAGCTGCGCGAACTGCTCGACCCGGCCGTGATCGAGCGTGTGGAGCGGCAGGCGCAACGACTGGCCCCGGAGCGGCGGGTGCGCGGGGTCGAAGGCGTGGCGGACCTGCTGCGGCTGCTCGGACCGCTGTCGGCGGAGGAGGTCGCGGCGCGGTTGCAGCCGGAGGGCGCTGCCGCGGAGGACGCCGCCGACAGCGCCCCGCCCTCCGGCGCCCAGCGGGAGAGCGCGGCCGCCCACCTCGCCGCGCTCGTGGACGCCAAACGCGCGCTCGAGATCAGCATCGCCGGGACGCGCCGGTTCGCCGCGATCGAGGACGCGTCCCGTCTGCGCGACGCCCTCGGCGTGCCGCTCCCGATGGGCGTGCCCGTGGCGTTCATCGAGCCGGTGGACGATCCGCTCGGAGACCTGGTCAGCGGGTTCGCGCGGACGCACGGCCCGTTCGAGACCGCCGACATCGCGACGCGGTTCGGGCTCGGCTCGGCGATCGTGCAGGACGCGCTGCGGCGGCTGGCCCACGACAGCCGGGTGGTGGAGGGCGAATTCCGCCCGCACGCGCACGGCGCCGAGTGGTGTGACGACGAGATCCTGCGGCGGCTCCGGCGGATGTCGCTGGCCGCGCTGCGGCACGAGGTCGAACCGGTCGACACCGCGACATTCGCCCGGTTCCTCCCCGACTGGCAGCACCTTGGCTCGTCGCTGCGCGGGGTGGACGCCGTGGCATCGGTGATCGAGCAGCTGGCCGGGGCCCGCATCCCGGCCTCCGCCTGGGAGTCGCTGGTGCTGCCGGCGCGCGTCGCCGACTACAGTCCGGCCATGCTGGACGAGCTGACCGCGGCCGGCGAGGTCATCTGGGCTGGGGACGGCGCGCTGCCGGGGAACGACGGCTGGGTCAGCCTCCATCTCTCCGACGCCGCACCGCTGACGCTCGCTCCCCCGGTCGAATCCGAGCCCGACGAGGTTCAGCGGGGAGTGCTGGCGGCCCTCGCTCGGGGCGGCGGGTATTTCTTCCGCCAGCTCTCCGACGCGCTCGGGGCGGAGAGGGGCGAGCCGGTGGACGACTCCACGCTCGTCACCGCGCTCTGGGACCTCGTCTGGGCGGGACTCGTCACCAACGACACGCTCGCGCCGCTGCGCACGCACACGGGCGGCGGCTCCGCCGCCCACAAGCGGCCCCGCCAGCCGGCACGCTCCCGGATGTACCGCGGGCGAGCGAGCGGGCGCTCGACGATGCCCGCCCGGATGGGACCGCCGACCGTGGCCGGGCGCTGGGCGCTGCTGCCGGAGCGCGACCTCGACTCCACAGTCCGCGCCCACGGCCAGGCCGAGACACTGCTCGAACGGTACGGCGTCGTCACCCGGGGCTCGGTGATGAACGAGGGGACGCCCGGTGGATTCGCCCTCGCGTACAAAGTGCTGAGCGGGTTCGAGGAGACCGGGCGGGCGCGCCGCGGCTACTTCGTGGAGACGCTGGGAGGCGCGCAGTTCGCGAGCGGGCCGACCGTGGACCGGCTGCGCTCGTTCGCGCGTGACCACACGCAGGAACGGCCGTTCGGGGCGGTCGCGCTGGCCGCGACCGATCCGGCGAATCCGTACGGCGCCGCGCTGCCATGGCCGGCCGCCCCGCGCGCGGCCGACGGCGCGACCGGCTCGGGGACCGGGCACCGCCCCGGGCGGAAGGCCGGAGCGCTCGTCGTCCTGGTCGACGGCGAGCTGACGCTGTACGTTGAACGCGGCGGCAAGAGCCTCCTGAGCTTCGTGGCTGCGGAGACAGACGATGCGGCCCGCCCGGCGCTGGCGGCGGCGGCGCGAGCCCTCGCGGCGCTGGTGACCGGCCGGCGCGTGGACAGACTGGCGATCGAGACCGCGAACGGCGGCTTCGTGCTCGGGACGCCGCTGGGCGAAGCGCTCGCGGAGGCGGGCTTCCTGCCCACCCCGCGCGGGCTGCGGCTGCGCGGATGAGGCCCGCGCATGGCTGAGGGAGACCATGCCTGAGGGAGACACCGTCTACCAGGCCGCGGACCGGCTGCGCCGAGCGCTCGCGGGGCGGGTGCTCACGGCCACCGACTTCCGCGTACCCGCGTACGCGACCGTGGACCTCAGCGGGCAGCGCGTCGACAACGTGGTCAGCCGCGGGAAGCACCTGCTGATCCGGGTGGGCGGGCACAGCATCCACAGCCACCTGAGAATGGACGGTTCATGGGAGGTGTATCCGCCGGACGGCCGCTGGCGGCATCCCGCGCACCAGGCGCGCGTCGTTCTCCGGACCAAGGAGGGCGAGGCGGTCGGGTTTCTGCTCGGGACGCTGGACCTGCTTCCTCGCGAACGGGAGGACGAGGCGGTCGGCCACCTCGGACCGGATCTGCTGGACCCGGGCTGGGATGCGTCGTCGGCCGCCGAGGCGGTGCGACGCCTCCGGGAGCGTCTGGGGACGCCGGTCGCGGTCGCCCTGCTCGATGAGCGCGTGCTCGCGGGGATCGGGAACGTCTACGCGAACGAGCTGTGCTTCCTGCGCGGGATGCTGCCGACCCGGCCGGTGCGCGAAGCGGACATCCCCGCCGCTGTCGATCTCGCCCACCGGTTGCTGACCGCGAATCGCGACCGGAGCGTGCGGGTGACCACCGGCGACACCCGCCGCGGGCGCACCGTCTGGGTGTACGGACGGCAGGGGCAGCCGTGCCGGCGCTGCGGGACGCCGATCCGGCGGGGCCGGCTCGGGTACACGGAGCTGACAGAGCGGGTCACCTACTTCTGCCCGGTCTGCCAGAGCTGATCCGGGCGGGCACGGCGGAACCGTAAGAGTTCTCGCAGCGAGCTTTGCCGTGCGACCGCTGGGAGATTAGCCCGGACTTGCTGGCGATTTCTCGGGAACGCTGCGCGGAAACAGGCCCTTCGCAGGGTGCGCGCTCTAACGTTTCGGTGTGCGACGCCCGAATTTCTCTGTGAACGATCCCGGCGCCGACGGCGATGAGCCGGCGACCGAGATCCTCGGCCGCGTGCCCGCGAACCAGCAGCGCGACCCGCGCCGGCCGGTGCGGGCGACCCGGCCGGCGACCGAGGCACCTTCGGGGCGTACACGGGCCGGTGCGAGCGCTGCGAGAGCGGCGGAGTTCGATCCGTTCGGGCTGAGCGGAGGAGGTCGCAGCGGAGACGGCGGCTGGGGCGGCCCGAGCCTCCCGGGAGGCGGCGGCGGAGACGGCAGCGGCGGCCGTCCTCCCCGCAAGCGCCGCCGCGCGAAGCGGATCATCGCCTGGACGGCGGCCTCCCTCGCTGTGCTCCTGGTCGTCGTGGGCGGGTACGCGGCCTACAGCTACTTCCGGTTCGTGGGAGGGGTCTCCCGCGTCGATGTGATCGACAAACCGGCGCACGACGTGGACGGTCAGGACCAGAACATCCTGCTGGTCGGCGACGACCACCGGCCCGATGGCGCGACGCAGGCCGAACTCGACCAGCTGAGCACCACCGGCGACGGGGGCGGCACCAACACGGACACGATGATGATCCTGCACGTCCCGGCCGATGGGAAGTCCGCCACACTGATCTCGCTGCCGCGCGACTCCTGGGTGGCGGTGCCCGGCCACGGGATGAACAAGCTCAACGCCGCGTTCTCGCTCGGCGGCGGCGCGAGCGACTCGGCCGCGGGCGCGAAGCTGCTCATCCAGACCGTGCAGAACCTCACGGGGCTGGGCATCGACCACTACGTCCGGGTCTCACTGCTCGGCTTCTACACCATTGCGCAGGCTCTCGGCCCGATCCAGGTGTGCCTGAACGAGGCGGTCGACGACCCCTACTCGGGAGCGAAGTTCCCTGCCGGAGTCTCGACGTTGGACGCGAAGCAGGCGCTGTCGTTCGTGCGTCAGCGGCACGGGCTGCCGCGCGGCGACCTGGACCGCGTCGTCCGCCAGCAATACTTCCTCTCCGTCGAGGCGCGCAAGTTCCTCTCCGCGGGAACGCTGCTGAACCCGGGCAAGCTGACAAAGGTGCTGGATGCCGTGAGCGGCTCGATCGAGACCGACCCCGGTCTCGACTTCTTGCAGCTCGCCGCGCAGTTGCAAGGCCTGACCGGCGGCAAGATCCAGTCGGCCACGATCCCGATCACCGGCACTCCGACAATCACCGTGGACGGCGAGGACCTCTCGATCGTCGAGGTGGACACGGCAGCGATGCCGGCGTTCGTCCAGAGCCTGATGGGCACGCCGAGCGCCTACGAGGACGCCAAGGCCGCGAAACCGGCGGAGACGACCGTCACCGTCCTCAACGGCGGCAGCCAGAACGGCGCCGCCGCCAGCGCGACCCAGACATTCGCCGCAGCCGGGTTCAAGACCGGGACGGCCGGCGACGCGAGCACCCGCGCGACCACGGTCATCCAGTATCCGAAGGGCCAGGAATCGCAGGCCAAGGCCGTCGCCGCCTACCTCGCCGGGGCCGCGGTGCAGGAGACGGCCAGCGTCAGCACGGTGACGGTGGTGCTCGGCGACGACGGCATCATGCCCGCCGCGCCGTCCACAGCGGCCTCGGGCTCGCCGGCCCCGGCCGCGCCGGCGCCCACACCCTCCGGTCCGGCGACCAGCTACTCGGACAAGGTGTGCATCAACTGACGCCTTGGCGCGGGGCTCCCGCGACGGACAGGGTCACGGCAGCCGGCTGCCCGGTCCGGTGACGGTGTGAGCGTGCGCGACACGCCGGATCGGGAGCCGGTCTCTCAGCGGCGGGATGCCGCACCTGGGCGGGGCGCTCGACCGCCATCCCCCCATCCGCTGCCCGGCCGAGACGGCGGGAAGCGTTCTACGGCAGTCGAGCGTCCGCCCCCGCCACCCTAATACATGCATACCCGGCCGATCGGTTCGCTTCCCTGTGCGCCCTGCCTCGCGGCGTTCGCTACGATGAAAACCCGGGGAACGCCGTCATCCGGTGGCAGCACCAGCACGGGGAGGCACGATGCCGGCACAGAAGAAGCAGGCCAAGCGAGTGAGCATGCGTCTGGTCTACATCGATTTCTGGTCGGCGCTGAAAATGTCCTTCCTGGTCAGCCTGATCGTCGCCCCCTTCACCATCGTGCTGACGCTTCTTCTCTGGGCGGCCCTCGAACGCTTCGGAGCCCTCGGGGCCGCCAGCGACTTCCTGGCCAGCATCGCCGGAAAGAAAGGCGCCACGCTCGTCTCCGATCTCACCTTCCCGAACGTGATGACCTTCACCCTGGTCGTCGCCCTGCTGGAAGTCATCGTCGTCTCCGCGCTCGGGGCGATCGTCGCCGCGCTCTACAACCTCGCCACCAACGTCGCCGGGGGCTGGAAGCTCATTTTCGGGAACGAGTGAGTTCCAGTCCGCCCACCAGCAGGCCGACGCCGAAGCCGAAGCCGCCGACCGGATCCTCCGCCCCGGTCGCCGCCCCCCGATCGGCGCCGGTCAGGACGCCGAAGCTGTCGTACTGCGTCCGCTGCTGCTCGTGTGAGACGTGGCCGAGAATGAAATGCAGCAGCGCGTCGGCGGCACGGCGAGAGGTCGCCGCGTCGAAGCCGCCGCCCGCGACGGCGCTCGCGAGACGGTCGCGCGCGACGGTCGAGCCGAGTCCGAGCGCGAGCGTGCTCGCGACCACCTCGGCGCCGTCGCGGCAGGCGAGCAGCGCATCCCGGAGCCGATCGGCCTCGGCGCGGACGCCGCTCGTCCATGACCCGCAAGGCTCCGGGCGCACGGATGTCGCCGCGCTCGCAACGATGCGGTCCGCGAGCTCGGCCAGCAGGGTCTGTTTGTTGGGGAAGTGCCAGTAGAGCGCGCTCGGCTGCACCTCGAGCGCCGCTGCCAAGCGGCGCATCGTGAGATCGGGAAGCCCGACATCGTCGAGGATACGCAGCGCCGCCTCCGCCACATCGTCGCGGGTGTGCCGACGTGTGCTTTCGGTGCCTGTCACGGCACCACTATAGTGAACGCTGTTCAGGTGAACACCGTTCAGGTTAGGACCCGCCATGACCTCCGCCCCCGCACCGACCCCGCCGCGCGCGCGCTCGCGCCGCCTCGACGCGCGGGACATCGCGCGCGTCGCCGCCTCCGCCGCGCTGGTCGCCGTCCTCGGACTGCCCGGCGGGCTCACACTGTTCGGCGCTGTGCCGATCACCGCGCAGACCCTCGGCGTGATGCTGGCGGGCGCGATCCTCGGGCCGTGGCTCGGCGCCCTCTCGATGACCGTGCTGCTCACGCTCGTCGCCGTGGGACTGCCGCTCCTCGCCGGCGGACGCGGCGGCGCGGCGGTCTTCGGCGGGCCCTCCGCCGGCTACGCGCTCGGCTGGGTCTTCGGCGCCCTGACGATCGGCCTCCTCGTCCACGCGGGCGGCCGGAAGCCGGTGCTCTGGCGCACCGCGCTCGGGATCGCGACCGGCGGCATCCTCGTCGTGTACGCGGCCGGCATCCCCGTGCAGAGCTTCGTGACGCGACTGCCGCTCGCCGAGACGGCACTGACCAGTCTCGTGTTCGTCCCCGGCGACATCGCGAAAGCGGTGCTCGCGACGGCCATCACGATGACACTGGTGCGCGCCTACCCGCGCGCGTTCCGCCGCACCTGGGCGCACCGGCGGGCGCCGCGACCAGCCCCGGAGGCGGCGGCGGTCCCGTGATCGTCCTCCTCCGCTCGGGCGACCCCGCCCTCCTCGAACGGCTGAGCGCCGTCCGGTCAGCCGGCGACATCCCTCTCGTCGGCGACGATCGCTGGGCGCGTGCGCAGTGGAGGGCTGTGCGGGCGGCCGCCGCGGCGGCACAGCCTCCGGCCGGGACGGCGTGGGCGACACTGACCTCGGGCAGCAGCGGCGCACCGCGCATCGTGCTGCGGAGCGAGGAATCGTGGGCGGCCTCGTACGCCGCGGTCGCGGGGTATCTGGGGGTCGAGCGGGGAGACGCTGTGGCGCTTCCCCTTCCGGCATCGTCGTCGCTCACGCTCTTCTCGCTCGCCCACGCGCTCGCCGCCGGCCTCCGCCCGGCCGTCGGAGCCGCCGCCGCCGGCTCCGCCGCCGCGCTGCACGCGACGCCGCAGGCGCTCCGCGCCGCACTGGAGACTCCCGCGGCCTCCGTCCCGCTGCGCTCCGCCCTCGTCGGCGGCTCCCACCTCGACCCTGCGCTCCGTTCCCGCGCCGCCGCCGCGGGCGTCCGCCTGACCGCGTACTACGGCGCGGCCGAACTCTCCTTCGTCGCCGTCGACTCCGGCGACGGCCTGCGCGCCTTTCCCGGTGTCGACCTCGACCTCCGCGACGGGACGCTCTGGGTGCGTTCCCCGTTCCTGGCCTCCGGCTACGCCGGCGCGCCCGGGCCGCTGCGCCGCGACGGCGCTTGGGCGACCGTCGGTGACCGTGCCGAGTCGTCGGGCGGGCGGCTGCGGCTGCTCGGCCGCGCGGACGACGCCATCCTGAGCGCATCGGCCACGATCGTCCCGGAGGAGGTCGAAGCCGTGCTGCGGACGGCGCCCGGCGTTCGCGATGCGGTGGCGTTCGGCCTCCCGAGCGGTCCGATCGGGGCGCTGGTGGCAGCGCTGGTCGAACCGGAGTCCGGGCAGGACATCGAGCTGTCGGCGCTCCGCGCAGTCGCGGCCGCGGAGCTGGCCACCGCCCACCGCCCGCGACGGTGGTTCGCGGGAGCGCTCCCCCGGAGCGCGTCGGGCAAACCGGCGCGCGCCGAAGCGGCCCGCCGCGCGCGCGACGGGGAGGTGCGGTCGCTTGGCTGACCCCGTCATCATCGCGGCACGCCGCACGCCCATCGCCACCCGCGGGCGCGCGCTCGCCGGTTTCCGGGTGGAAGAACTCGCCGCTGCCGTGCTGCGGGCCGCGTTCGCGGACGGGGAGGCCGCCGCGAACGCTTCCCTCCCGCTCGCGGATGTGCTTCTCGGCAACTGCATGGGGCCGGGCGGCAACCCGGCGCGCGTGGCCGCTCTCGCGGCGGGGTTCGGCGCGGCGGTCCCCGGCGGAACCGTCGACCGGCAGTGCGGAAGCGGGCTCGCGGCCGTGCTCGACGCGGTCTCGGCGATCCGCGCGGGCGATGGCCGGGTGCATCTGGCGGGTGGCGCGGAGAGCGCCTCCACAGCGCCCGTCCGCGCCTCCGGCGGCGTCCGCTACGACCGCGCTCCGTTCGCACCGGCCGGGTTCCCAGACCCGGACATGCCGCGCGCAGCGGAGGATCTCGCCTGGGCGGACGGGATCTCGCGGGAGCGGCAGGACGCCCACGCGGGCCGCAGCCACGCGCGGGCCCGCGCCGCGCGGGAGGCCGGCCGGTTCGCCGGCGAGCTCGTACACCTCGGCGGGTGCGAGAGCGACGACGCGATCGGCAGGGCCGCCCGGCTGCTCGGACGGCTTCCCGCGCTCTTCCCGGGCGGGACGGTGACGGCGGGGACCTCGACGCGCATCGGCGACGGCGCCGCCGCGGTGCTGGTCGCCCCGCCGGGGACGGCAGCGGGGCTCGCCGTGCGATCCGGAGCGATCGTCGGCTGCGATCCGGCACGGCCCGGAGTCGGAGCGGCGCCGGCCATCCTCGCTGCGCTCGAGGCGGCGGCGGTTCCGGTCGGCGACATCGCCGCGATCGAGCTGGTGGAAGCGTTCGCCGCGCAGAGTCTGGCCGTCCTCGGCCGCATCGGCGTCGCGGACGACGACCCGCGCGTCTGTGCGGACGGCGGCGCGCTGGCGCTGGGGCACCCCTGGGGGGCGAGCGGGGCGGTGGCCGTGGTGCGGCTGTTCAGCCGGCTGGTGCGCGCGGGGGCCCCGGCCGGGACCCTCGGCGTCGCGGCCGCTTCCATCGGTGGCGGGATGGGTGTGGCCGCCGTGGTGGAGGTGGTGCGGTGAGTGTGCTCCACCTCGACGCCGCCACGGTCCGCCTGGGCGACACCGACGCGCTGCGCGAGGTCTCGCTCACGCTCGGCGCCCGCACGATCGCGGTGATCGGGGAGAACGGATCGGGCAAGTCGACGTTCGCGCGGCTGCTCGGCGGGCTGGCCGAGCCCACCGCGGGCGAGGTCCGCATCCTGGGCCTCGACCCACGCCGAGACGCCGCCGAGCTGCGCCGCCGCACCGCTCTCGTGTTCAGCAACCCGGACGCGCAGATCGTGATGCCGACGGTCGCGGAGGATGTCGCCTTCTCCCTCCGCCGGGAGCGGCTGCCGCGCGCGGAGTCGGCGGCGAGGGTCGCCGAGGCGCTTCAGCGCTTCGGGCTGGCCGCCCTGGTCGATCGGCCCTCGCACGATCTCTCCGGTGGCCAGAAGCAGTTGCTCGCCCTGTGCGGCGCGTTCGTCCGGAGGCCGGAGCTGGTCGTCGCCGATGAGCCGACGGCGTACCTGGACGCGCGCAATGCCCGCCGCGTGGCCGGCCATCTGTTCGAGGACGCCGGGCACCGGCTCGTGCTCGTGACGCACGACCTCGCCCTGGCGGCGCGCTGCGAGACGGCGGTCCTGTTCGCGGAGGGCCGTCTCGCGGCGACCGGCGCTCCGGAGACGGTGCTCTCCGAGTACGAGAGGAGGCTCGCGTGCTGACGCTCTACCGGCCCGGGAACGGCTGGCTGCACCGGATGCCGGCCGGTCCCAAGACCCTTCTGCTCCTCGCGCTGGTCCTCGCCGTGTCGGCGCTGCCGAGCCTGTGGGCCGCGGCAGCGGTCGCCGCCGGCGCGGGCGTCCTGGCCTACGCGACGGCGGGACTCGGCGACGGGATGCTCGGGATGCTCGAGCTGGCGCGGCAGGTCCTGGCCGTGCGCTGGCTGATCGCGATCACTCTCGCCGGTCAGCTCGTCTTCCTCGGACCGGAGCCGGCCGTGTCCAACACGGCCCGCGTGACGACGGCGATCGTCCTCGCGGGGCTCCTCGTGCTGACCACACGGGCGACCGATCTGCTCGACGCCGTCGAGCGCGGCCTCCGCCCGCTCGCACGGGTGCGGCTCGATCCGGAGCGGGCGGCGCTGCTCCTGACAGTCACATTCGGGACGATCCCCGTGCTCGCCCGCCTGGCCGGGGACGTCCGGGACGCGCAGCGCGCCCGCGGCGTGCGCGGCGGCCCCGGCGCCTTCCTCGTCCCCTACACGATCGTCGCGCTGAAGCACGCCGACGAGCTGGGCGACGCGCTGGCGGCAAGGGGCGTCCGGTGAGCCGGCCGCGGGTGCTCGGCCCGGTCGTGGACGAGCGGACCCGCTGCGTCCACTACCGGACACCGCTGGATGTGATCGCGATCCGGTTCGCGTGCTGCGGCGAGTACTACCCGTGCCACCTCTGCCACGCCGAGACCGCCGGGCATCCCGCGCGCCCCTGGCCGGCCGCCGAGCGAGGTGTACACGCCATCCTGTGCGGGGTCTGCGGGGAGACGCTCACCATCGCCGACTACCTCGAAACGGAGAACTGCCCGGCGTGCGCGACGCCGTTCAACCCGGGCTGCAAAGCACACGCAGGGCTGTACTTCGAGGTCTGAGCGGAGCGCACCAGCGGCACGCATTCGCGAGCGGCGGCGCGGCGGCGCCCGCCCCCGGGGACAGAAACACGCCGCGAGACAGACCCGGTCTGCGGCACGGATGCGGTTGACTGACGCTTCAGCCTTTCCGCACCGAAGCTTCACCGCACCGCAGATCGAAAGGATCGACCGACCATGACGTACCAGACACCGCCCCCGCCCGCCCCCGACGCATCGCTGCCCGGTGGGACCGTTCCACTCTGGGCTCCGCTGCCCGGCGCAAGCCTCGGCGCGAGCGTGCGGCGCTTCTTCCAGAAGTACGCGGACTTCACCGGGCGTGCCAGCCGCAGCGAGTACTGGTGGTGGTTCCTGTTCGACGTCATCGTCAACGTCGTGCTCTGGGGGCTCGCGCTCATCTCCGGCCTCGCCGGCAGCACGATCGCCGAGGACGGCACAGCGGTCCCCGGTCCTGGCTCCTGGATGGTCGGCGTCCTGGGGTTCCTCTGGTTCGTCGCGACGGTCGTGCCGTGTCTGGCCCTGATCTGGCGTCGCCTCCACGACGCCAACTTCGCAGGGCCGTGGTTCTTCATCACATTCATCCCGTTCGGCAGCATCGTGCTCCTGGTGTTCACACTGCTTCCGTCGGCCCCGGCAGGCGCCCGGTTCGACCGGCCCCGCGGCTAGCACTACGCCCGTCCGCCGCCACGGAGGACAGGGGACGGAAAGGGAGGAACTTTCCGACGAGAAGGGCCGGAAGACCGGAAACGGAGGAGAACGGGGCCAGGATAGGCCGGATCTCCTCCGTTTTTGCCCGGACGGGGCCGGGTCGGCTGGCATCACCTCAAGGGTGATATCCCGCCCATCGGCGGACGATCGCGACGAGGCGGGAGAGGCCCGCGCCTACTCTCGTGGAGTCGTCACTGAGTCGTGACCGACAACGCTCGAGGAGAGGTGATGGGGCTCCGTTCCCCGAGCCGGCTGTCGGCCGCGGCGCTCATCGGGTGGGCCTCCGCGGCCGACAGCCCCGGACGGACGGCGCTTGGACGCGTCTGCCGCAGAGCTGCGCCGAACTCTGCCTCCCCGGCGCGTCCTCTCGCACACCGGCCAGCCCCGCCGAGAGACCGGGCGACGCGGGCTCCGCTGTCACCTTGATGCCCCGGGACAAACCCCGGAGAAGGGGGAGGGATCGGGACCGATGCGGGTAAGCAACCGATCCCTCCCCGGGGCCCACCGCCTGCTCGAATGGGAAGGCCCGTCGTCCCGGGGCGGCAACAGGACCCGAACCCGTCCGCCTCGAAACATCCCCATCCTGTCCCGCCCGCAGGCCCCTGGGCGACGAACGAACCCGAATTAGGCGTTCCACTCAGCCAGCGCCGTTCCGCCGACGCCGTCACCCCAGCAGCGTCAGGACGACCAGGGCGAGGTTGAGCAGCACCACCAGCGCCGCGACAACGCCGCCCGCGGCACGCACCCAGAGCGCATCGGCCCGGTCGCCCATGAGGGCCCGGGAGCCGGTGAGGCGCAGCAGCGGGATCATCGCGAACGGGATGCCGAGGCTGAGGACGACCTGCGACAGCACGAGCGCCCTGGTCGGGTCGACACCGAGGGCGAGGAGGACGACGGCCGGGATGAGGGTGACGACCCGGCGCGCGAGCAGAGGCACCCGCACCGTCAGGAGTCCGCTCATGATGGTGGCCCCAGCGTAGCTGCCCACCGAGGTGGAGGCGAGACCGGAGGCCAGCAGGCCGATCCCGAAGATCACTCCGATGGCGGGTCCGAGCGCCGCGGTGATCGCCGCGTGAGCGCCCTCGATCGTGTCGGTCCCGGGAACGCCCGGGAGCGACGCGGCCGCAAGCAGGAGCATGGCGATGTTGACGGCGCCGGCGACGATGAGCGCGAGGACAACATCCAGCCGGGTGGCGCTCAGCAGCGTGCGGATGCGGCCGGGGTCGTCGGTCGCGCCGTGCCGGTCGCGCGCGAGGGCCGAGTGCAGGTAGATCGCGTGCGGCATCACAGTCGCTCCGAGCATGCTCGCGGCGAGCAGCACCGTCGGCGTGCCGTCGAACCGCGGGAGCAGCCCGCCCGCGGCCTCGCCCCAGTCCACCGGGCTCACGACCAGCCCGGCGAGGAAGCCGACGGAGATGACCGCGAGGAACCCGACGATGACCAGCTCGAACGTTCGCTGGCCGTGGCGCGATTGGAGGGCGAGGATGCCGATGGAGACCACGCCCACGATGAGCCCGCCAAGCGGCAACGGCAGCCCGAACAGCAGGTTCAGCGCGATCGCGCCGCCGATGACTTCGGCGATGTCGGTCGCGGCGGCCACCACCTCCGCCTGGGCCCAGTAGCCACGCCGGGCGCCCGCGCCCAGCCGTTCGCCGAGAAGCTCCGGGAGGCTCCGGCCGGTCACGATGCCGAGCTTCGCCGACTGGTACTGCACGAACACTGCGATCGCATTGGCGGCGACGAGCACCCACACGAGCAGGTACCCGTAGCTCGCTCCCGCCGTGAGGTTCGCCGCGACGTTCCCCGGGTCGACATAGGCGATCGCTGCGACGAACGCGGGGCCCAGCAACAGCAGCCGTCCGGCGCCCAGCCGGCCCGGCCCCGGCCCCTTCGCACGCTCGCCGGCGATGACGGCGACGTCGCCTCCTCCGCTCATCCTCTTTCTCCTCTCCCGGCCGACGGCATCGACCTCTGCGCATGATGTTAGGCGAGCCTAATATCATTGTTCTTAACCTCTCACACCACTCAACCCGTCGCCAGCGCCACTCGGAGACAGAGGGCACCACCTACGTTCTGAAGGCCGACCCCGACGAAAGCGAGAGAACCGCCGATGACACCGGACGAGCGTCCCCTGACACACCGCCGCCGCCCGATCCGCCACCGAGCGGCCGTGCGACGCCGCCGGCGGCTCACGCTGCTGATCGCCGGCTCGCTCACTGCTGTCCTGGTCGCGGCCTGCACCGTGACAGCGTACGCCTACGTCGATCTCACCAGTTCCCTCCACCGCTCCGGCTTCACCCTGGCCGCACCGTCCGGCTCGCCCACACCGACACCGCACGGCGAGGTGAACATCCTGGTGATGGGGCTCGACAGCCGGGTGGACCAGAACGGCGACCCGCTCCCGCGCGAGCTGTACCAAGCGCTCCACGCGGGCGACCAGAGCGACGGCGGGTACAACGCGAATGTCCTCATGCTCGTCCACCTGCCCGCCGACGGGGGGAAAGCGGTCGGGATCTCGATCCCCCGCGACGACTACGCCCCGCTCTCGGGCGCGCCGGACAGCGTGAGGACATCGAAGATCAAGGAGGCCTACGGCCTCTCCCTCGACGAGAACCTGCGCGCGCTGCGCAAACAGGGCGTCGCCCGGGCCGACGCCTACCAGCAGGCGCGCGCAGCCGCACGGCAGACCCAGATCCGGACGGTCTCGGACTTCCTCGGCGGTGTGCGGATCGACCACTTCATCGAGATCACGATGGCCGCTTTCGAGCGCGTGGCGCAGGCAGTGCAGCCCATCACGGTGTGCCTCAACCACGCGACGAAGGACAAGTACTCGGGCGCCGACTTCCCCGCGGGCATGCAGGAGCTCAACGCGGCGCAGGCGATGAGCTTCGTCCGGCAGCGGCGCGACACCGGGCCGTCCGACCTCGAGCTGACCGATCTCGACCGGACGCGACGGCAGCAGGCGTTCATCCTCTCGCTCGCGCACAAGCTGCGCCGCGCCGAGACCTTCACCGACCTGGGCACGCTGCAGCGGCTGCTGGACACCGCGAAGCAGTACATCGCCGTGGACGACGGGTTCGATCTGCTGAGCTTCGCCGGCGATGCGCAGCGGCTCTCCGGCGGCGGACTGTCGTTCCAGACCCTGCCGGTCGCGCGGTTCGCGACCGTCGACGGGAAATCCGTGAACATCGTGGACCCGGCGACGATCCAGGGCATCGTCGCCGGTCTGCTCGGCACGGGGAGCGCTTCGCCGACGCCGGCGACAGCGCCCCCGGCGACGGGATCCACGGCCCCGTCGCCACCCGCTCTGAACCACAGCACGGCGACCACCGCCCCGGACGCTCCGCTCGAGGCGGGCGGCATCCCCTGCGTGAACTGAGCCACTCACTCCCCCACTCAGGCATCGCACTGTGCCGATAGCTTCACAGCACGCACACCGACGGGAGGGGTTCGGATGGGGACGTTGCAGATCGGCAGCACGGCACGGATCGAGCTGGACGACATGGAGCTGGAGCAGTTGCGGGTCGCGATGGGGGTCAAACTCCGGTGCCGGGAGATGTTCGCCGTGAGCTGGACGGAGCAGACGCAACGGGGCGCTTCGGAGCAGAGCGTGCTCGTCGGGCCGGGTCAGCCGCTGCTGTTCTCCTTCGACTCCTGCGAGCGGCCGAAGACCGATCGCGCCCGGGTGGGCGAGCTGCTCGGCGCCGCCAGCACCCTGTCGGGTATGCGCATCGAGACGTCACCTAAACCCGTCCGCCGCTCCACTCGGACAGACGTGGGTGCCGCACGATGAGGACATGCCAAAGCAAATAAGGATAGCCTTACCTCACTCGACCGGGTCGGGCCCCCGCCTGTCCGGCGTCGTCCCGGGAGGCGTGGCCGTCGTGCGCCGCGTCGTCGGGGAACGTCCAGAGGTGGTCCAGAGACTGCAAGACCTGGGCTTCACGCCCGGAGCGACCGTCCGCGTGCTGCGGAGGGCCCCGCTCGGCGACCCGGCACACTACCGCGTCGGGTCCGTCGAGATCTGCCTGCGCCGCGCCCAGGCGTCCCTGGTCGAAGTGACCGAGGGATGAACGCGGTCGAGACGCCGACGACGCTCGCCCTCGTCGGCCAGCCGAACACGGGGAAGAGCAGCGTCTTCAACCTGCTGACCGGGCTCACCGCCCGCACCGGCAACTACCCGGGAATCACCGTCGCCCGGAAGCAGGGGACCTTCCAGGCGGACGGACGGCCGTTCGTCGTGGAGGACCTGCCCGGGACGTACAGCCTGACGCCGCTCAGCCCGGACGAGGCGATCGTCACCGCCCGGCTGGGCGGGGAGGACGGGACGCAAGAGCTCCCCGACGCGCTGCTCGTCGTCATCGACTCCACGCGACTCGAACAATCGCTCGTGCTGCTCGGGCAGATCCTGCAGCACGGCATCCGCACCGCCGTCGTCCTGACGATGACCGACGAGCTGGCGCGCCGCGGCGGGAGCATCGACGTCGACAGCCTGGAGCGGGCCATCGGCGCTCCGGTGATCTCCGCCGTCGCCACCCGGCGCTCCTCGGGCGCGCTGCTGCGCGAGTTCTGCTCCACGTCGGCGAGCTGGTCGGCGCCGCTCCTGCCGCCCCCGGCGGATCGGGAGGAACTGGTCGCGTGGACGCGCTCGGTCGCGGCCGCCGCCGGGCACCGGCCGCCGGGCGTCGACCGCACGACGGACCGGGCGGACGCCCTGCTGCTGCATCCCGTCGTCGGCGTCGGTGTCTTCGCCTGCGTGATGTTCGTGTTCTTCCAGCTCATCTTCACCGTCGCCGCACCGGCCCAGGATGCCATCACCGACCTCTGCGGCCAGCTCGCCACACTGGTCGACGCCGCGGTGCCGTGGCCGTGGCTGGCGAGCCTGCTGGCGGACGGGGTGATCGGCGGAGTGGGGACCGTCGTCGCCTTCCTGCCGCAGATCGCCCTGATGCTCCTCATGCTCGCCTTCCTCCAGGATTCGGGGTACCTCTCCCGCGCGGCCTTCCTGATGGACCGGGTGATGTCGCAAGCCGGGCTGGAGGGCCGGGCGTTCGTGGCGCTGCTCTCGTCGTTCGCCTGCGCCATCCCCGGGATCATGGCGACGCGCACCCTGCCCTCCGCGCGCCACCGGATCGCGACCATGGTCGCCGCCCCCCTGGTCACCTGCTCCGCACGGCTCCCGGTGTATGTCCTCCTCGTCGGGATGCTGGTGAGCCCGCACGCCCGCTTCGGGCCGTTCCAGGCGCAGGGGCTGGTGATGTTCGCCCTCTACCTTTTCGGCGCGGTCGTCGCGATGGCGGCCTCCTGGGTGGTCGCGCGCTTGCAGGGCGGACGGCGCTCAGAGGGGGTGTTCTTCTCGATGGAGATGCCGCCCTACCGGCGGCCCACGCTGCGCTCGCTGGCTCTGTCCACCTGGGCTGCCATCGCCATGTTCCTGCGCAAGTGCGGCACCATCATCCTCGCCGCGAGCGTCGTCATGTGGCTCCTGCTCAACATCGCCGCTCCGGGCGCGGCCGTCGCGCGCTCGGCCTCGGCTTCCGCGCCCGCGATCGACCGGAGCGTCGCCGCGGAGATCGGGCGCTTCGTGGAGCCGGTGTTCGAGCCGCTCGGCTTCGACTGGCACATCAACGTGGCGGTGCTGGCGTCGCTCACCGCGCGGGAGACCTTCGTCTCGACGCTCGGGCAGATCGCCGCCGCCGACGACGCCGACCACCCCGCGTCGGCGCTGCGCGCCATGGAGCGGGTGGACGAAGCGGGACACTCGGTTCCGCTGTTCTCACCCGGCACGATCGCGGCTCTGATCGTGTTCTTCATGTTCGCCCTGCAGTGTATGTCGACCATCGCGGTGATGCGGCGAGAGTCCGGCGGGTGGCGCTGGCCTCTGATCGCCTTCGGCTCGATGTTCGCGCTCGCGTGGACAGGCGCCTGGATCGCGAACATCGCGTTCGGCTGGCTGTCGGGCACGGCATGAGCGCCGTGCCGATGCATCCCGAGGCGGTACCCGGACGCCCGGCGGCCCTCCTGTGGACGGTCCCGGACGGTCTGTTCCCCCGCAGCGGCGAGGTGATCGCCGCTCCGGGGGAGCTCGGAGCGCTGCTGTCCGGCGGCGAGCTGGCCGAGCTGCGCCTGACCGGCGGGAAGGTGCTCGTCGAGCTGAACGACGCGCTCGGCTGGCGCCGATCCGGCGACGCGATCCGGCGATCGCTGGGCGATGCGCTGAGCGCCCCCGGAGCGTGGACGCTCTCCAGCCCGGCGAGCGTCCCGTCGCCCGCCGACGACGAATCGCTCCAGGCCGCGCTCGTACAGTTGCTCGACGGAGCCGCGGGAGACTTCATCCGCTCGCACGGAGGCCGACCCACGATCGTCTCGGTCCATGAGGGCGTCGTGACACTGCGCCTGGGCGGCACCTGCGGCACCTGCCCGGCGGCCGGCCAGACCGTCGCCAACCGGATCACGGCGCACCTGCGGGAGAGCCACCCGGAGGTGCGCTGCGTGCTGGATGCGCCGGCGCTGTGGCCGCGCCGCGCGATCTGAGCGCGCGTCAGCTCCCGCTGAACAGCGTCTCGCCGACGTACCCGCCCGGTTCGCAGCCGGGCGGGAGGGCGAAGACCGCCGAGCCGACCGGTGTCGTCCACTGGTTCATCAGGTCGAGCTGATCCAGGCGCCGCTGGAGCGGCACGAACTGCGCGTCGATATCGGCCTGGTACGAGACGAACAGCAGCCCCGAGTCGCTCACCCCGCTCCCGGGCCGCTCATCGTAGTTGTACCCGCGCCGGTAGATCCGCTGCGCGGTGTCCGAAGAGCGCGCGCGGCGGATGTGCGCGTAGGCCGGGATCACCGGGAACCCGAACTCGTTCATCGCGCCGAAGTCGGGCTCGCTGTGCTCAGTGCCCCCGGTGATCGGCGCCCCGGTGCCGAGGGTGCGGCCGACCGCCTCCTCGCGTCCCGGGCGGTCCAGGAGATCCCAGCGGTCGACATCCATCGCGATCCGGCGCAGCACCATCCCGGTGCCGCCGTGCAGCCAGCCGGGGTTCCCCGCCCGGCGCCAGACGAGCTCGGCGAAGTCGGCGCTGCCCGGCACGGGATTCGCGGTGCCGTCCACCTGACCGAAGAGATTGCGGCCGGTCGCACGGGCGCGCTGCGTGCCGCGGGCGTTGCGGAACCCCGTCTGAACCCACCGCACTCCGGCGAACCCGCGGGCGTCCTTCAGCAGCATGCGGCGAGCGTGAGCCAGCGTGAGAGGGTCGTCGGACGCGAGATGCAGCAGCAGATCGCCGTGACTCCACTCGTCGCGGAGACGATCGACGCCGAAGGCCGGGAGCGGGCGCAGCCAGGCGGGCGGCTCGGCGCCGACGCGCCGCACCAGACCGGGGCCGAAGCCGAAGGTCACGGTGAGCCCGGCCGGCCGGGCGGCCAGCTCCGGTTCGGTGTCAGCGAGCGCCGCCTCGCCACGGGTCAGATCGGCGGCGTCGGCGGAGAGGACGAGCAGCATCCGCTGGATCGCGCTCCGGTCCGTCTCCGGGTGGAGATCGAGCGCGATGAACGCCGAGTGCGCCGCGGGAGGGGTCTCGATCCCGGACTGCCGCCGCCCGTGGAAGGCCACCGACCGGCGCCCGTCGACGGTCTCTGCCGGCGCCGCGGCGGGGCGGGCGGCCGCGAGCCCGGCGACGAGGGACGAGGTCGCGCCGATCCCGGCGACCGCCGCTCCCCCGAGGAGGAACTGCCGCCGCCGGACGCGCCCGCCGGGCCCGGAGCCGGTCATCCCTTGTAGTTCTCGTTCGCCCCGGAGAAGTCCTTCACCAGGATGGCGACGCAGGAGGTCGAACCGTCGGAGAATCGCAGCGTCACCGAGATCTCCTGCCCGGCCTTGAGCGGCGCTTTGAGGCCCATCAGCATGATGTGGCTGCCACCGGGTGCGAGGTGCAGGGTCGAGCCGGCCGGGATGCGGAACCCGCTCTTCGCCTCCTGCATCGTCTCCGCGCCGTTCTTGGTGACCGTCTCGTGGAGCTGGAGGCTCGAGGCCGTGGAGCTGGAGGCCCCCACCACGATCACCGTCCCGGAGCCCGTGTTCTTCACATCGCCGAACGCCGCGGTCATCCCGGAGTCGGCCGCCTTGGCCCACGCTCTGCTCACCTGCACGCCGTCCGCCTGTTTTGCCGGGGTCTGCGCCGAGGCGGGCAGATGGACGGCGCAGCCGGTGAGGCCGAGCAGGATCGCTGCCACGGTCGTGGCGCGAAGCAGCCTGGTGGTTTTCGTCATTCGTACGTCCTCTTCAGCTCAGGGGGTCGGTCGAGAGTGTGCCCACCGATTCAATCCGCGCGCGGCGGGACCAAGTGACGACCGGGTGCGCAACCCGGCCGAATAGGTGGGCGCCGGCTGCCGCTGAGTGGAAGCCCGACCCGACGCCGACCCCCGAACACCACTCATCCCGCTCCGCTGGCCACTCGTGACCGCTTCCGCCGTCGGACACTGGGCAGCAAGGAACGTATGTCACGAGAGGAATTAACGATGCAGAACCGTGGCTTCAACGGGCAACGAGCCCTGGCCCCACCCGGACCGGCGACGATGGCCGCGGCCGCGCGCTCTGACGGCGCAGCGCCGCCGCCGTCCACCCGCGAGGTCACCCAGCGCGTCACCCTGGTGGGGACGGGCACCGTGCCCACCCACGACAGTGTGGTCGCCTTCGAGCGTGTGACGAGCGGCGGGCACGTCATCGACGCCGGGATCACGGACCCGGTCTTCGATCGCGACGGCGCCTTCCGGCTGTCCAGTTCGCTCGAACTGCGGGAGGGCGCGACCTACCACCACTACAACCCTCTCGATCGCGCGGTATCCGGAGCCCGCGGTCGCCCAGAGCCTGAGCTGCGAGGTCGCTACAGCGGGCGGGAAGCGGCTGGCGCAGATCGAAAGCCACGATTCCGACGAAGTCACCTGCTCCTTCCGCCTCCCGGAGACAACTGATGCGCGCCGCGAGAGAGAATCGCCGCCGCCGGATCGCCGCCGCGGCGGCGATCGCCCTGGTGGCGCTCGCGCTGAGCGGGTGCGTGGCGCAGACGCAGCAGCCGGCCGCCACCAGCTCAGCGACCTCGGCCCGGACGGCGGGGGTCGTGGAATACGGGTCGGGCGCAAAAACCGTCGACCTGTATGTCGATCCCCTGTGCCCTTACTGCCGCCACTTCGAGCAGCTGTCGGGGCCGATGCTCCTGAGCGAGGCGAAAGCGGGCCGGCTGACCCTGCGCGTGCATCCGATGGCGATCCTCGATCGGCTCTCGAACGGGACGCGGTACTCGACCAGGGCCGCGGCCGCGGTGCTCACGGTCGGCGCGAGCCATCCGGACTCGTGGCCGGCCTTCCTCGCCAAACTGTTCGAGAACCAACCCGAGGAGAACAGCGTGGGACTCACCGACGAGCAGCTCGAAGCGCTCGCGGCCGACGCCGGGACCCCGGTCACCCTCACCGGCGGGGCCAGCCCGATGGAAACGGAAGTCGCCAGCGCGACCGAGACCGCCCTCCAGCTGGGGGTCTCCCATGTGCCGACCGTGATGGTGGATGGGAAAGTGTTCCCGGGCAGCAGCCAGCAGACCGCAGAGTTCGAGAAGTTCTACCGCAGCAATTAGCAGTGCTCGGTCAGGTCTCGTCGGTGGCTGCGGCAGCACCCCCTGACGTCCCGTTCCACCGAAGTCCAGAATCGTGTACTCGGCTTGCGCGGCGCGACCACCCCGGTCAGGAGGGTGGCCCGCTCCGCAGCGGAATCAGAGGTGAGTGCGCGAGTGCGGCGGGCGGCTACAGCTCCCAGCCCGTCCACGACGACCACCCATCGCCCCCAGCGGCAACGACCTCAGCGGCGATGGAGACGACGTGTTCCGCCCGATCCTCCATGTCCTCAGTGCTGGCTGCGGGTATGCAGCGTCCGCGGGCTGTCGGAGCGGACGAGTTCACAGGTGGAGGGGGATGAGGAGGTTGGATTCGCCGATCTCTGCGTCTGTGGACGGGTCGAAGGCCATGACTGCTGCTTTACCGTTGATGAGACGACCGGTGGCCACGGAGAATGTGCCGTCCGCAGTGGCGTACACCGGCCCGCCTTCCGGGTCGAACCATCCGGCGTTCGGATCATTGGTCGTCTTCAGCCGAGAACCGGGCGGCGCCCAACGTCCTCTGGGTCACGGGTGTGGCGGCGGACGGCGTGTGAGAGCGTCCCGCAGCGGAGTTCACCCGAGTGTGGGGTGACGTGGAGCATCTGTCTGTCGGGCCTGGAGCGGTGGCGGACGAGGAGGAGGCCTGCGGTGAGTAGTAGCGCTGCGGTGCCGCTGAGGGCGATGATCGCGGTGTCGGAACCGGTGCTGGCGAGGCCGTCGTTGTTACCGCCGGCGTTGTTGGCGGCTGTTTTACCGTTTCCCGTGCTCTGGATCTCCCAGGCGAGGCTGGTGGAGACGGTTTTGCCTTGAGCGGTGGGGTTGAGGGTCCAGATGATCTGGTAGGTCTTCGACGCATCGGCGGTGCCGTCCGGCGCCCAGGTGCCGACGCCGGCCGGGTAGGAGATGTCCTTCGTGAGGAAGTGCGCAAGGCTGCCAGTGTAGACGGTCCCGTCCGCGGCCGCGGTGAAGGTGCCCCCTTTTTTTCTTTGTTCCCTCGGTGATGGTGAGGGTGAAGTACTGTGCGATCTGCGAGGGGTCGGACACGTTCGCCGCGTAGACCTTGACCGCCCTGACGGCACCGGCCTTGGCCGTGATCGTGTTGCTGCCAGACTGACCCGGAACGATATTGGACGGTGTGAACATCGCGGTCGTCGTAGGCATGTTGGCGGTCAGGGACAAGGCATCGGTCGCTGTGTTCCCGGTGTCATCGGCGCTTGCGGGAGCGATGGCGAAGAGGGATGCGGTGATCGCGGTGGTCAAGGCGATCATGGCGATGCCGAGAGGGCGAAGTCTCATGTGCTGGGTCCTTACCTAGGTGTGTTTCTCAGGGACGTTGGTCAATCTGCTGATGGGTGGCTGGCTGCCGATGGCGGTGTGGGGCCTGTGGTGATTGTAGGAGTGCAGCCAGGCCGGGAGTGCGTTGCGGCGGGCTGATTCGGAGTTGTAGTGCCGGGCGTATGCCCAGCCGTCGGCGAGGGTGCGGTGGAAGCGTTCGATCTTGCCGTTCGTCTGCGGATGGTAGGGCCGGGTGCGTTTCGGTTGGATGCTGAGCTCGGCGCAAGCGTCGCGCCAGGCGTATGAGCGGTATGCGGAGCCGTTGTCGGAGAGCACCTGTTCGACGGTGACGCCACGGCTGGCGAACCAGCCGACCGCTCGACGCAGAACAGCGATTGCAGTGGCGGCGGTTTCGTCGTCGTGGATCTCGGCGTAAGCGACACGGGAGTGATCGTCGATGACGGTATGAACGAACGCTGTGCCGGTGATCATGTCGCCGGTGATCCCGTGTTTCCCGGTCCGCTTCGCGGTGATGGCCTTGTTCCGCTCTCCCTGGAGACGTCCGACGTAGCGCCAGCCGCCACCGTCGGGGATGTTGCCGAGTTTCTTGATGTCGACGTGGATCATCGATCCGGGATGCTCGTGCTCGTAGCGGCGGGCGGGTTCGCCGGTGCGGACGTCGACGTGGCTGGGCCGATTGATCCGGCACCGGGAGAGGACCGTGTGAACGGTCGAGGCGGGCATGCCGAGCTGGGCGCCGATACCGACTGGTCCCAGCCGCTTCTTCCACCGCAGATGCACGACCTTGCGGACCAGTCTTCGCGGGGTCTTGTTCGGGCTGTGATGCGGCCGTGACGAACGGTCCAGCATTCCCGCCTCGCCCATCTCCACGTAACGACGAGCCCATCGGTCCGCGGTGCGTCAGGACACTCGGAAGTAGGTCGCCGCCGCAGCAACGGACCAGCCGTCGTCGACGACTTGGCGGGCCAGGCGGAGGCATTCGCGAGGAGTCAAAGCAGCATTAGCGTGGGTCACGAGGACCTCCTAAGTCATCGAGTGCAGGGAAACTAGACAGCCCCACTCTCGACCGGGAGGTCCTCACCCATCTATCGCGTCACACCTCAACCAACTGCCCTGAGCAGCACACCTAGCGGCGGTGCGACGCAGGCGGCGGCCGAGCAGCGGGGCAGAGAGCTCCAGGTGGCCGAGGCGGAGTTCGACACCGCCGACACGAAGGCTAGGGACCTCGAGGCTCAGGCCGCCGCGAGCAAGGAGAAGGCGGACGCCGCGAGCGCGCAGGCGGGCAAGCTGGCTGCGCAGCTGTACCGCACCGGCGGCCGAAATCTGACCGCGAACCTTTTCCTCAGCGGAAACGGCGCCGCTACGGCGTCGCCGGAGCAGCTTCTCTCCGGCCTTGGCAGCATGTCCAAGTTGGTCGAGCAGTCCGACAGGGTCTACTCCGACGTCAAGACGGCCCAGAACACCGCGACGTCGCTCTCCGACCAGGCCGAGGTCGCGAAGGCCGAGCGTGAGCGCCTGCGGGTCGCGGCCGATGCCGCGCTGAAAGCGGCGGTGGAGGCCGCCAAGGCGGCTGCCGGCAAGCTTGCGGAGCAGCAGACGCAGATCGTCGTGATGCAGGCCCAGCTGGCTGCCCTGCGCGACGCCACCGCCACGACGATCGCGGGCTACGAGGCCGGCGTCGCGGCGGCGGCCGCTGCCGCAGCCGCGCGGGGCTCGGCCGGACTCCCCGGCGGCTATGTCGGCCCCCAGGGCTGGGCCGTGCCTGCGGCCGGCCCGATCACCGACGGGTTCGGGCCGCGCCCCTCGCCGGGCGGTGTCGGCAGCACCTACCACAGGGGCATCGACATCGGGGCGTCGTGCGGCGCGCCGATCTACGCCGCGCACAGCGGAACAGTCATCTATGCCGGCCCCAACGGCACGTACGGCAACTTCGTCCTCCTGGACCACGGCGGCGGCATCCAGACCGGGTACGCCCACATCCGAAACGGCGGCATCCTGGTCGGCATCGGGCAGTCGGTGAGCGCCGGCCAGCCGATCGCCCAGGTCGGTACGACGGGAGCTTCGACCGGATGTCACTTGCATTTCGAGTTGCGCGTCAACGGTGAGAAGATCGATGGCATCCCGTTCATGAGACAAAGGCAGGCACCTCTTGGCTAGTGACGCTCCCAAGACCACCCGCATCCGGCCCGGACTGGCGATCGGCGCCGGTGTCATGGGCGCTGTGACGGCCTCCATCGGCATCGTCGCGCCCGCGCAGGCTGTGGATTACCCGTCCTGGAACGATGTGCAGCAGGCCAAGGCCAATGTCGCCAACCAGCAGGCGATGATCAGCGACATCACAACGCTCATCGGCAATCTGCAGTCCAGTGTGGATGCGGCCCGCGTCGAATCCGAGAAGGCTGCCGAGGCGTACTTCCAGGCCAAGGACGCGCTCGACCGGGCGACGGCGAAAGAGGCGGACCTCGAAGCGCAGGCGAGCGCTGCGGCGGAGAAGGCCAAGACGTCGCAGATGCGCGCCGGCCTGCTCGCCTCGCACCTCGCGAAGTCGGGCGGTGGCGATGTCAGCACCGAACTGCTGCTGAAGGGGGGCGGATCGGAGTCCGCCGCCGACAAGCTCCTGTTCCAGCTCGGCACGATGAGCAAACTCACCGAGCAGTCGAAGGCCGTCTACGACCAGGCCACCAAGGACAAGAACACCGCGCAGTCCCTGACAGCCCAGGCCCAGGTCGCGAAAACCGAGCGCGCAGCCCTCGCCGACAAGGCGACCGCCGCCCTGGCGGCGGCACAGGACGCCCAGGCCAAGGCGCAGGCCGCGTTCGCCGAACAGCAGACCAAGTCGACCGAGCTCATCGCCCAGCTGGCGACGCTGAAGAACACGTCTTCGCAGGTCGAGGCGGCGTATCTCCAGGGCGAGCAGGTGAGAGCGCAGCAGGCGGCCGCGGCAGCCGCCGCGGCCAAAGCGGCCGAGGAGGAGCGCCGCCGCCAGCAGGAGCAACAGGGCGGCGGCGGTGGCGGCGGTGACCCGGTCTCCCCGCCGCAGGGCAACGTCGTGCAGGCCGCGATCTCTTACGCGCAGGCGCAGCTGGGCAAGCCCTATATCTTCGGAGGCGAGGGTCCCGTCGGCTACGACTGCTCGGGCCTCACGATGAAGGCCTATGCCTACGCCGGTGTTTACATCGGCTCCCACTCGGTGAACAACCAGTGGTACACCGCCGCGAACCGCGGGCAGATCGTGCCTTACAGCCAGCGCCAGCGGGGCGACCTCATTTTCTGGGGGAGCGGACCGGGCTCCTTTTATCACGTCGGCATCTATCTCGGCGACGGGACGATGATCGCCGCGCCCACCGAGGGCGATGTCGTCAAGATCCAGTCCGTCTGGGGCTCCCCCTGGGGTCAGGTGGCCCGCCCCTCCGCCTGATCCCTCTCGGGAACGAAGAAATCGCCGGGCGCACGATGCGCGCCCGGCGGTTCTCTGTCCGGCTCAGTGGCCCTGGGCCTCGAGGTTCGCGAAGCCGGCCAGGACGATCTCCTCGGCCTCGGCCGCGTCGCCCCAGCCCTCGATGGTCACGAACTTGCCCGGCTCGAGGTCCTTGTAGCGGGCGAAGAAGTGCTCGATCTCTTTGCGGGTGTACTCCGGGATGTCGTTCACATCCTGGATGCGCTGCCAGCGCGGGTCTTTGTGCTGGACGGCGATGATCTTCGCGTCGCCGCCGGCCTCATCCGACATCTTCAGCACGCCGACCGGGCGCACCTTGATGCCGACACCGGGGAAGACCGGGTACTCGAGAAGAACGAGGACGTCCAGCGGGTCGCCGTCGTCGCCCAGCGTGTTCTCGAAGAAGCCGTAGTCGGCCGGGTAGACGAAGCCCGTGAACAGCACGCGGTCCAGGTAGACGCGGCCGGTCTCGTGATCCACTTCGTACTTGTTGCGGCCCCCTTTGGGGATCTCGATGACGACGTCGTATGCGGCCATGGCCGTTCGCTCCTTAACAGTTCGGCGGGAAAAACCTGCACTAACGTTACTGGATGCATTCCGACGGTTCTCCGGGAGCGGCCCCCCGTCGTCCGCGCCTGACACCGCCCATCGCCGACGCCCGGCGCGCTGTGCGCGTAGCGCTCGCCGCGGCCGCCGCCCTCCCCGCGCCGGAAGCGGAGGGCGATCACGGTCCCGCCCGACCGTGCCCGCTCGCCTCCGGCGCCCTCCTCCTCGTCGGACTGAGCGGGGGAGCGGACTCGCTCGCCCTCGCCGCGGCCGTCGCGTTCGAGGCCCCCCGCGCGGGCTTCCGCGCGGGCGCCATCGTCGTGGACCACGGCCTCCAGCCCGGTTCGGCCGCGGTCGCCGCCCGGGCCGCGGCCCAGGCGCGTGCGCTTGGTCTCGGCCCTGTGCTCGTGGAAAGGGTGAGGGTGGAGGCCGCGGGCGGCCCCGAGGGCGCCGCGCGCGCTGCCCGCCGCGCTGCCTTCGACTCCGCCGCTCGCGCGACCGCCGCCGCCCGCATCCTGCTCGCCCACACCCTGGACGATCAGGCCGAGACCGTCCTGCTCGGCCTCGCCCGCGGCTCCGGACCGTCCAGCCTGCAGGGCATGCTGCCCGACACCGGCCGGCTGCTGCGCCCCTTCCTCGGCTTGCGGCGCGCCACGACGCGCGCGTTCTGCGCCGACAGCGGCCTGGAGCCGTGGGACGACCCGCACAACGACGACCCCGCCTACACCCGTGTGCGCGTGCGTTCGGCGGTGCTCCCGGTCCTCGAGCGGGAGCTCGGCCCGGGCGTCGCGGAGGCGCTCGCCCGCACCGCCGAGCAGTTGCGCGAAGACGACGAAGCCCTCGACGGCCTCGCGCTCGACTGGGCGCAGGAGCTGGTCTCCCAGGCGGATGACGGCTCGGTCGCTCTGGACGTCCGCGGGCTGGACGCCGACCCTCCCGCCCTGCGCCAGCGCATCATCCGGCTGGTCGTCTCGGCGGAGTTCGGCGTCTCTCTCTCCCGCAGCCACACGCTCGCGGTCGCCGAGCTCATCGCCGACTGGCACGGCCAGGGGCCGCTCAGCCTTCCAGGCGTTAGAGTTGTCAGGCAGAACGGCCTGCTCACGTTTCACCCCCACACCTAAGGACAGCGCCTCCCCCATGGACCTCACGGACGTTCGCGACGACCTGACCGAGATTCTGATCACCGAGGAGCAGATCCGCTCCCGCATCGCCGGCCTCTCCCGCGAGATCGAGCGCGACTACGCCGGCAAGGATGTCCTGCTCATCGGCGTCCTCAAGGGGGCGGTCATGGTGATGGCCGACCTTTCCCGCGAGCTCAGCATCCCGGTCACGATGGACTGGATGGCCGTCAGCTCGTACGGCAGCGGCACGGCCTCCAGCGGCGTCGTCCGCATTCTGAAGGACCTCGACACCGACCTCAGCGGTAAGACCGTGCTGATCGTCGAGGACATCATCGACTCCGGGCTGACCCTCTCCTGGCTGCTCGCCAATCTGCGCAGCCGCGGACCCGAGTCGATCGAAATCTTCGCCCTGTTGCGCAAGCCGGAGGCGGCCCGCGTCGAGATCGACGTCAAGTACGTCGGCTTCGACATCCCGAACACGTTCGTCGTGGGCTACGGCCTCGACTACGCCGAGCGCTACCGCACGCTTCGCGGCATCGGCGTCCTGGCCCCGGCGGTCTACAGTTAGGCGCTGAGAGAGCCGGCCGAGCCGCGTCGCCGCCGGCTGCCGGTGTGGGGTGGACCGCGACCGGTCGCGAGGTCCCTCCCCTCGCCCGGAGCGGTGGGACGCTGGCGGGTCGGAGCCTCGCCGGCCCGGCCGCCTTCGCCGCCGCGAACGCGCGGACGCTCGACACTCTCGGCGGGGGTCTGAGCGTCGAGCGCGCCCAGAGCGAACACGCAGCCGCCCCCCAGCGGGCAGGCGGTACTGTGGGGGCACCATGAACGTCAAGAAGATCTTCCGCGGCCCGATCCTGTACGTCGTACTGGCGATCATCGCTGTCTGGGTCGGTTCGAGCCTGCTCACGATGTCGGGATTCAAGGGTGTGTCGACGCAGAAAGGCTTCGAGCTCCTCTCCGAGGGCAAGGTGTCCGGCGCGAAGATCGTGGACGGCGAGAACCGCGTCGACCTCACGCTCAAAGCGGCGGACGGCTCGCTCGGCACGCAGGTGCAGTTCTACTACGTCACGCCGCGCGGCGCGGATGTCGTCAAGGCGATCGACGACGCCAAACTCCCGAAGGGCTACGACGACGAGGTTCCGCAGCCGAACTGGCTGGTCAACATCCTCGGCTTCCTGATCCCGGCGCTGCTGATCGGGGTGTTCTTCTGGATCATGATCTCCGGCATGCAGGGCGGCGGCAACAAAGTCATGCAGTTCGGCAAGTCCCGGGCCAAGATGGTCACGAAGGAGACGCCGAAGGTCACCTTCGACGACGTCGCCGGTTCGGACGAAGCGATCGAAGAGCTGGAGGAGATCAAAGACTTCCTCAAGGAGCCGGCCAAATTCCAGGCGGTCGGCGCCCGCATCCCGAAGGGCGTGCTGCTGTACGGCCCTCCCGGCACCGGCAAGACCCTGCTGGCCCGCGCTGTCGCGGGGGAGGCTGGCGTGCCATTTTACTCGATCTCCGGTTCGGACTTCGTGGAGATGTTCGTGGGCGTCGGCGCGAGCCGTGTGCGCGACCTGTTCCAGCAGGCGAAGGAGAACTCGCCCGCCATCATCTTCATCGATGAGATCGACGCGGTCGGCCGTCACCGCGGGGCCGGTCTCGGCGGCGGGCACGACGAGCGCGAGCAGACGCTCAACCAGCTGCTCGTGGAGATGGACGGCTTCGACCCGAAGGCCAACGTCATCCTCATCGCGGCGACCAACCGCCCCGACATCCTCGACCCCGCGCTGCTGCGCCCGGGCCGTTTCGACCGGCAGATCGGCGTGGATGCGCCCGACCTGCTCGGCCGCAAGAAGATCCTCGAGGTTCACGGCCGCGGCAAACCGCTCGCCGCCTCCGTCGACCTGGACGTGCTGGCCCGCAAGACGCCGGGCTTCACCGGCGCCGACTTGGCGAACGTCCTCAACGAGGCCGCCCTGCTCACCGCCCGCTCCAACGCGCAGCTCATCGACAACCGCGCTCTGGACGAGGCCGTGGACCGCGTCATCGCCGGTCCGCAGAAGAGGACGCGCGTGATGAAGGACCAGGAGAAGCTCATCACCGCGTACCACGAGGGCGGCCACGCGCTCGCGGCAGCGGCCATGCGGCACACCGACCCGGTGACGAAGATCACCATCCTCCCCCGCGGCCGCGCACTCGGCTACACGATGGTCATGCCGCTCGAAGACAAGTACTCGGTCACCCGCAATGAGCTGCTCGATCAGCTCGCCTACGCGATGGGCGGCCGCGTCGCCGAGGAGATCGTCTTCCACGACCCGACCACCGGCGCGTCCAACGACATCGAGAAGGCGACCTCGATCGCCCGCAAGATGGTCACCGAGTACGGCATGAGCGCCGACATCGGCTCGGTCAAGCTCGGTCAGGCGAACGGGGAGATGTTCCTCGGCCGGGACATGGGCCACCAGCGCGACTACTCCGAGCGGATCGCCGAGCGCGTCGACGCCGAGGTGCGCGCGCTCATCGAGAAGGCGCACGACGAGGCGTGGCAGGTCCTCAACGACAACCGCGCCATCCTGGATCGCCTGGCTGCCGCGCTGCTCGAACATGAGACGCTCGATCACAACCAGATCTCCGAGATCTTCACCGAGGTGAAGAAGCTGCCGGAGCGGCCCCAGTGGCTCTCCAGCGACAACCGCCCCCTCTCGGACGTCCCGCCGATCGAGTTCCCGAAGGCCCCGATCGACGCGGGCGCTGTGGACGGCGGCGTCGACTCCGAGCCTCCGACATCGAAGCCGAAGCGCTCTCCCGCCATCAAGCCGCGACCCGCAACCGCCTAGTCACGCGTCGCATGACCGGTTTCGATCGCGCTCGCATCGAGGCGGCCGTCGCTGAGGTCCTCGCCGCTGTCGGCGAGGACCCGTCTCGCCCGGGCCTGAGGGCCACGCCCTCCCGCGTGGCGGACGCCTACGCGGAGTTCTTCGCGGGCCTCGGCCGGGATGCCGCAGCGGAGCTCGGCGAGCCGGTTCCGCTGGAGCAGGGCCAGGCTCAGACGGTCATCCTGCGCGAGATCTCGTTCCGTTCGGTGTGCGAGCACCACCTGCTGCCGTTCGTCGGCGTCGCGCACGTCGCCTACCTGCCGGGAGAGGCCGTGATCGGCCTCGGCCGCATCCCGCGCGTCATCGAAACGCTCGCCGCGCGTCCGCAGATCCAGGAGCGGCTGACCGAGCAGATCGCAGACACCATCGAGGCCGGTGCGGGCGCGCGGGGCGTGCTCGTGGTGCTGAGCGCGGCGCACGGCTGTGTCACCACCCGTGGTCCGCGACAGTCCGGGGCGACGACGGTGACCCTCGCTGCGCGCGGCGAGTTCGCGGAGCCGGCCGCGCGCGCGGAGCTCATCGCGCTGATCGGGTGCGGTGCGGAGTGACCGCCATCATGGGCGTCCTCAACGTGACGCCGGACTCGTTCAGCGACGGCGGGCTCTGGCTGGAGCCCGAGGCCGCCGTCGCACACGCGCTCGATCTGGTCACCCGGGGTGCGGACATCATCGACGTCGGGGGCGAGTCCACCCGTCCCGGCGCCCGCCGGGTCGATCCGGAGGAGGAGCGTGTACGGGTCGTCCCTGTGATCCGCCGGCTCGCCGAACGCGGTGTGACCGTCAGCGTCGACACCATGAACGCCTCCACCGCGCGCGCCGCGGCCGACGCCGGCGCCGCGATCATCAACGATGTCTCCGGCGGCCTCGCCGACGCGGGAATGGCCGACGCTGTGCTCGCCACCGGACTGCGATACGTGGTCATGCACTGGCGCGGAGAGCTCGACGCCGGAGACTCGCGCGCCGTCTACTCCGACACGGTGGCCGAGGTGCGGGCGGAGCTGTCCGCCCGCGTCACCGACCTCCTGCGCCGCGGTGTGGACCCGGCCCGCCTCATCCTGGACCCCGGCCTCGGCTTCTCGAAGAACGCCGGGCACAACTGGCAGGTGCTCGCCGGGCTCGGCGACATCGAGGCGCTCGGCTACCCGGTGCTCATCGGCGCCTCCCGCAAGCGCTTCCTCGGCGCTCTGCTTCCGGACGGCTCCGCCGTCGCCGACTGGGACGCCCCCACGGCTGTCGTGTCGGCGCTCGCCGCGCAGGCCGGGGTGTGGGCGGTGCGCGTCCACGATGTCGCATCGACGCGGATCGCCCTCGATGTCCTGCGGGCGTGGCAAGGTGGAAGTGATGACCAGAACCGATAGACCGGCCGACTCTCTCCTCCTCACGGGACTCCGCGTTCGTGCGAACCACGGAGTGTACGGCTTCGAGCGTGAGAACGGCCAGGATTTCGTGGTCGATGTGACCGCCTGGCTCGACCTCGCGAGCCCGGCCGCGAGCGATGACCTCCGGCAGACGGTCCACTACGGAGAGCTCGCGGTGGAGATCGTGGAAGCCGTGAGACGGAACCCGGTGGACCTCATCGAGACCGTCGCCGAGCGCGTCGCCGGTGTGGTGCTCGCGCATTCGCCGGTGTACTCGGTGGAGGTGACGGTCCACAAACCGGAGGCGCCGATCGACGTGCCGTTCGGGGATGTGGCGGTGCGGATCGTGCGGGAACGCCGGTGAGGCCCGCTCCCCGCCGCCAGCGCCTCCATGTCGGAGCGCCCGCCGTGCTCGCCCTGGGCGGGAACGTCGGCGACCGCGTCGCGACCCTTCGCGCCGCCCTCGACGCTCTGGCCGCTCATCCCGGCATCCGCGTCGAACGGGTCTCGCCGCTGTACGAGACGCCCGCGCTCAAACCCGACGGCATCTCGAGGGAGGCTCCTGCGTACCTGAACGCGGTCGTCCTCATCCACACCGTCCTGGACCCGCTCGCTCTGCTCGCCGCGGCCAACCGCATCGAGGACGGCCTCGGCCGCGTCCGCGAGGAGCGCTGGGGCGACCGCACCATCGACGTCGATATCGTGGACTACTCCGGCATCGTCTCCGACGATCCGCGGGTCACGCTCCCACACCCCCGCGCCCACGAGCGCGCGTTCGTCCTCGTGCCCTGGCGGGACATCGCCCCGGACGCTGTGCTCCCCGGTCACGGCCGCGTCGCAGACCTCGCCGCCCGCGCCACCGACCCCGTGACCCCGTTCGAGGAGACCGCACCGTGAGACGCACCCGGCCCTCCTCGCTGATCGGCTTCGGCGTCCTCGGACTGGTTTTCGGGTTCCTCGTCGAGGTCGCCGCCGCCAGTGGCGGGGTCGCGGTGTTCATCCCGCCGCTGACTCTGCCGATCACCCTCGTCGCCGTCGCGATCGGCATCGTCGCCTTCGCCCTCCCGATCCGCCGCTCGGTGCGCGGCTCCCGCTCGCGGCGGGTCGACCCGTTCCAGGCGACGCGGATCGTCCTCCTCGCCAAGGCGTGTGGCCTGAGCGGCGCGGTGCTGACCGGCGCTGGCGCGGGCATCCTGGTCTTCCTCTTCACGCGGGAGGTGCTGCCCGGCGGCGCCGCCGTCCTGCTCACCGTCCTGGGCACGGCCGGCGCCGTCATCTTCCTCGTCGCCGGCCTCCTCGCCGAGTACTTCTGCACCCTCCCGCCCGGTGAGAGCGAGAAGGAGCCGGCCGATGCCCCCACCCGTTGAGCTGGCCGTCGGCGACTGGAGGAGGGTCTCGCCCAAGTACGTGGTCGTCGTGATCGCCAGCACGCTCACCACCGGGATCGTGCTCACCGCAGCAACGGCCTTCTTGTGGCTCGCCGCCGGCTGGAGGTGGGGCTGGCTGCTCCTGGCGGGGGTCATCGCGGTCACGCTGGTCTCGCTGTTCGTCGCCCGCCGCCGAGCCCGATCGATCGGCTTCGTGCTCCGGGACGACGATCTGCTCTTCCGTCGCGGCATCCTGTTCCAGCGCTTCGTGTCCGTGCCCTACGGCCGCATGCAGCTGATCGACATCACCCGCGGACCGGTGGGGCGGGTGCTCGGCCTCGCGGACCTCAAATTCGTGACCGCGGCCGCCTCGACCGGTGTGCTCATCCCGGGGCTGCCGGAGGCGGAGGCCGGAGAGCTGCGCGACCGCCTCGTGGAGCTGGCCGAGAGCCGCCGGACGGGACTGTGACCGAGCCGGAGCGGGAAGACGGGCCGGGCGGCGAGGCGACGCCGGCCACGGCACGCGGCGCCGGGGCGGTCGGCGCCGGGGCGGTCGGCGGTCGCCCTCCCCGCGTCCCCGCCCGCCTCTCCGCCAGGGAACGGTCGGCCGAACGGTTCACCGACGGCGAATGGCACCGCCTGCATCCGGCGACCCCGTTGCTGCGCGAGGGCATCGTCTTCATCGCGGTGCTCGGTTTCGTGCTGTCGAACCTGCGCGAGCGCATCGCCCTGTTCTTCATCGGTGTACCCGACTTCGGCGGGGACCCGCTCGACGAGATCTACGACCGCGGGTGGCAGGGATGGGCGCTCCTGGCGGTGGTCGCCGTCCTGATCGGCTGCCTCGCGCTGTTCTCCCTGTCCTGGCGGATGCACACTTTCCGGATCACCGGTGACGCGGTCGAAGTGCGCAGCGGCATCCTTTTCCGCACCCAGCGGAAGGCGCGCCTCGACCGCATCCAGGGGATCAACGTCGTCCGGCCGCTGCTTGCGCGTCTGTTCGGGGCGGCGAAGCTCGACATCACCGTGGCGGGCCACGATGCGAATGTGCAACTGGCGTACCTGGGGTCGACGCTCGCGGACGGGCTTCGCGGGGATGTGCTGCGATTGGCGTCGGGTGCGCGGACGGTGGAGGCGGCTCCCGCTCCGGCTGCGTCTAGGGCATCCAGCTCTCCTGTCAGCGCGGTCGGCGAGGTCGTGAACCGCCGAGTCAGCGAGTTTCTGGCTCCCGAGCTCGATCCCGGTGCCGCTTCGCCGGAGTCGGTCGTGAAGATCCCACCGCTGCGCCTGCTCGGGTCGCTCCTCGTCAGCGGCTTCTCCCTGTTCGTCATCGCTGTGGTCGCGTTGTTCGTCTACGGCGCGTCGAACGGAGCTCCGTGGCTGCTCATCGTGGTGCTGCCGGGTTTGATCGGTTCCGCGAGCTTTTTCATCAACCGGTTCGCGAAGTCGCTGCGCTACTCGATAGCGGGGACGCCCGACGGTGTCCGCGTCGGCTTCGGTCTCCTCAGCACAAGCAACGAGACGCTCCCGCCCGGCCGGGTCCACGCGGTCGAGGTGATGCAACCGCTGCTCTGGCGGCCCTTCGGCTGGTGGCAGATCCGTATCGACACAGCCGGGCGGTCCCGAGAGAAGGGGGCCGCCGGCCAGGCGAACACGACCATCCTCCCTGTCAGGGACCCGGCCGACATCGTCCGGGTGCTCTCCCTCGTCCTCCCCGGGTTCGTCACCGACGAAAATCGTGCGACGATCCTGGCCGGCATGACCTCCCGCGGACGCGACGACTTCACGGGCAGTCCGGTGCGTGCCGCCTGGGTGCGCCCGCTGAGCTGGTATCGGACAGGCTATCGACACATCGACGGCGCACTCCTCCTCCGTCGCGGTTTCCTCTGGCGCAGCCTCGCGATCGTTCCGCTTGCACGCGTCCAGAGCCTCGAACTCCGCCAGGGGCCCGTCGATCGCGCCCTCGGTTTGACCGCAGCCCGCTTCCACACCGTGAGCGGACCCGTCCGACCCCGCCTCGCCGCCATCGACGCCGAAACCGGCGTCGCTTTCTTCGAGACCGTCACCGCTGGCGCGATCGCGGCGGCCCGGTCGGATCAGAGCCATCGCTGGGGAGCGCCCCTGGTCCCGCCTGGCCCGACCCTGCCGACGGCCTCGCCCGCTCCGGCTGTCCCGCGGGTCCCGCCCGCCTCGTCCGCTCGCGATCACGAGGAGAACGCGTGACTCCCACTTCCACCCGTTCGGGACGTCTTGGCGTCGGTGTCGTCGGCGGTGGGCATGTCGGCCCCGTGCTGGGCGCCGCTCTCGCCGGAGCCGGGCACGCGATCGTCGGGGTGTCTGCGGTGTCCGAGCCCAGCCGCGAACGCGTCGAGGCGATGCTCCCCGGGGTTCCCATCCTGGAGGTGCCGACGCTGATCGAGCGCAGCGAACTCGTCCTGCTCGCGGTGCCGGACCAGGAACTGCCCGCGCTCGTCGCCGGGCTCGCTGCGACCGGGACGTGGCAGCCTGGACAGATCGTGCTGCACACTGCACCCGGCCACGGGGTCGGCGTGCTCCGCCCGGCTGCGGTGGCGAGGGTCATCCCGCTCGCCGTCCACCCGGCCCTGGCGTTCACCGGAACCAGCCTGGATCTCGCGCGCCTCACCGAGAGCTATTTCGCCGTGACGGCTCCGGCCCCGGTGCTGCCGATCGGTCAGGCGCTCGTGGTCGAGATGGGTGGCGAGCCCGTGGTCGTCGCGGAGGAGGACCGCGCGGCTTACGCGGAGGCGATTGCGACCGCGACCTCGTTCTCTCGATCCATCGTCGGGCAGTCGACGGGGATTCTGCGGGGCATCGGCGTCGAGAATCCGGGATCGTTCCTCAGCTCCCTCGTGCGGTCGGCGGTGGACAATGCGTTGACGCGAGCGGGGACGGCGTCCGCGCTGGAGGTCAGCGACATGCTGGCGGAGTTCGCCGAGGAGCCGGAGGACGACGGCAGTCTGCCCGAATCGCACGGGGGCTGAGCGGAGCGCGGCGGGCCGAGGAGAGCGCGAACGAGGTAGAATGAGAGGGCCGCATTCCAGCCTCTCGATCTCTGACTTCCCTCCGTCCGGCCTCCGTCTGTCTCCCACCTGTTCGACGCACGTCCCCCTCTCCACCTCTGGCCCTCTCTCCGCTCCGAACGTCTCCGCCTCCCGAAAGGACACCATGCCCACTGTCGTGACTGCTATCGCAGCCCTCCGCGAGACTCTCAGCACTGCCCGGCGGACTGCGGGCGCTGAAGGGGCGTCCGATGCGCCGGCCAGCCGTGTGGTGCTCGTGCCGACGATGGGTGCGCTGCACGAGGGGCACGTGCGGTTGGTGAACCACGCTCGCGATCTCGGGGGGATCGTGGTCGTCTCGATCTTCGTGAACCCCCTGCAATTCGGGTCGGGGGAGGACCTCGACCGCTACCCGCGCACGCTGGATGCGGATGTCGCGCTGCTGGACGGGCTGGCAGACATCGTGTTCACCCCGACCGCAGCGGAGATGTACCCGCGGGGCGAATCCTCGACGCGCGTGACCGCCGGAGCGGTCGGCGGCCTGCTCGAGGGCGTCTCGCGGCCGGGGCATTTCGACGGGATGCTGACTGTCGTCGCCAAACTCTTCGGGATCGCGCAGCCGGATGTCGCTGTGTTCGGCCAGAAGGACGCGCAGCAGGTGTATCTCGTCGGCCGGATGGTCGACGATCTGAACCTCCCGGTGACCATCGCCGTGGTCGATACGGTTCGGGAGCCGGACGGACTCGCGCTGTCCAGCCGGAACCGGTATCTGGACGCCGACGCCCGCGCCGCGGCGGCGACGCTGTCGCGTGCGCTGGCTGACGGCGCCGCGGCCAGCGCAGGCGGAGCGGCGGCGGTGCTCACTGCCGCCCGTGCGCGCGTGAAGGCCGAACCAGTCGTTAGGCTGGACTATCTCGTGATCGTCGACCAGAGCACCTTCCGCGAGGTCGCGCCGAATCACCACGGGCCGGCACTCCTCCTGATCGCCGCGTGTGTCGGATCGACCCGGTTGATCGACAACGAGCGCATCACGCTGCCCTGATCGAACGACCATCGCCTCCCCCGCATCCGAACGGAAGAAACAATGACCGATACGCCGACGGAAACCCCTGAGCTCACCGACGAGGAGATCAGCGAGCAGAAGGCTGTCCGGCTTGGCAAGCGCGAGCGGCTCATCGCCGACGCCCGCGACCTCGGTGGCGGTGCGTACCCGGTAGGGCTCCCGGTGACGACGACGATTCCGGAGGTGCGTGAGAAGTGGGGTCACCTCGCCGCGGACGAGGTCTCCGGCGAGACCGTGGGCGTCGCGGGTCGTGTCGTCTTCCTCCGGAACACCGGCAAACTGTGCTTCGCTGTGCTCCAGTCGGGAGACGGTTCGCGCATTCAGGCGATGGTGTCGCTGGCCGAGGTCGGCGAGGAGTCGTTGGCGCGCTGGAAGGAGTTCGTGGACCTGGGCGATCACGTCTTCGTCTCGGGCGAGGTCATCTCCAGCCGTCGTGGTGAGCTGTCGATCATGGCCGTGGCCTGGCAGATCGCCTCGAAGGCGATCCTCCCGCTCCCGAACCTCCACAATGAGCTGAGCGAAGAGACGCGCGTTCGCTCCCGCTATCTCGACCTGATCGCGCGCGATCGAGCCCGCCGGAATGTCCTCGATCGCGCCGCCGTCGTGTCGAGCCTCCGCACGACTTTCGCCGACAGCGGTTTCATCGAGGTCGAGACCCCGATGTTGCAGGTCATGCACGGCGGTGCCTCGGCCCGTCCGTTCGTGACCCACTCGAACGCCTTCGACACGGAGCTCTTCCTCCGCATCGCGCCGGAGCTCTACCTCAAGCGCGCCGTCGTCGGCGGCATCGACCGGGTGTTCGAGATCAACCGCAACTTCCGCAACGAGGGAGCGGATTCCACGCACTCGCCGGAGTTCGCCATGCTCGAGGCGTACCAGGCGTACGGCGACTACAACACCATCGCCGACCTGACGCAGGCGCTCATCCAGAACGCGGCGGTCGCCGTCTCCGGTTCGCATGTCGTCACCTGGGCGGACGGGACCGAGTACGATCTCAGCGGCGACTGGGACCGCATCCGGATGTACGACAGCCTCTCGGAGGCGCTCGGCGAGGAGATCACCCCGGAGACCCCGATGCCACGGCTGCGCGAGCTTGCGGTCGAGGCCGGTGTCGAGATCGAGCACCCGCTGCCCGGCAAGTACGTGGAGGAGCTCTGGGAGCATCACGTCAAGAGCGGACTCGTCCGTCCGACGTTCGTCATGGACTTCCCTGTGGACACCAGCCCGCTCGTGCGTGTACACCGTTCGCGCCCGGGCGTTGTCGAGAAGTGGGACCTCTACACGCGCGGTTTCGAGCTCGCCACCGGCTACTCGGAACTGGTGGATCCGGTCGTCCAGCGCGAACGCTTTGTGGAGCAGGCGCGATTGGCCGCGGCGGGCGACGACGAGGCGATGCGTCTGGACGAGGAGTTTCTTCGCGCGCTCGAGTTCGGGATGCCGCCCACTGGCGGCATGGGGATGGGCATCGACCGCTTGCTGATGGCTTTGACCGGCCTCGGCATCCGTGAGACCATCCTGTTCCCGCTCGTCAAGTAGAGGTTGGCGAGGAGAGGGACCCAGCCGTGTCAGCCGCGGCGCTCGAGGTGTACACGGGTGAGCTCCGCCATCTCCTCGTCGGTCAGCTCGTCGAGCCGACGGCCTTCGCGGCGATCCAGGCGCATCCACCGCACGAAAAGCAGCACCAGGATCGGGACATCCGCGATCTCCGCGATGAACCAGAGGAAGTCCCCGGACAGGTGCTGATCGTGCAGCGGAGTGGGGAACCAGAACGGCATCCGTCCGGTGATCGCCGGGGCGTGGTCGAGAACGCTGTCGTTCAGCCGCAGGAGGAGTCCGGGGATCGCATCGAGCAGCATCTCCACGAACGCCAGCAGGAACTCGACTGTCACGAAGAAACCAGTGCGGACGAGCGAGTGCGCGGCGATCGGCAGGACGAGCAGCAGACCGGTGAGCGGCGTCAGAACGGAGATGGCCCACTCTGACCAGGGAGAACCGCGCAGAATCGTGGCGACCGGAGTCAGGAACACCAGGAACACGGCGCACGCGAAGGCGGGCGCGAAGATCGCGTTGCCGAACAGCCGGACCGGCCGGGAGCGCATCGCCCGGGCCGTGCGCTCCCGGCCGCGGCCGCTGAGCGCAGCTCGCGCCAGTGCGGCCGGCCGGCCGATCGCGAGCAGCCCCGGGACGACGAAGAGCAGCAGCGCGATGCGCGTGCTGAACGCCCAGCGGAGGTCGGTGCTCTCGGAGCCAAGGAAGCCGAACGAGACCACCGCATAGGACCCGAGCCCCAGGAAGAGGAACGCGCTTGTGAGCCGAAACGGCCAGCGATGCCCGTTCTGCCGGAGCCGCACCACCCCCGAGAGGTAGAGCGTCGCTGCCGCCACGATCATGACGGCGGCGGCCGGATCGAATGACCAGGTCGAGAGGAAGACGGCGAGAGGTGGCGTGAGGGACTCCGTTCCCAGCTGGGCGGGATACCATTATCCCGCTATGAGTGAAATCGTCGGCGGAATCGTCTGGTCGCTCGCACCGACCGTGCTCGTCGGTCTGCTCTTCTGGATGATCATGCGAAAGATCGTCCACGCCGACCGCACCGAGCGGAAGGTGTACGCGCGCATGGAGGCCGAGGAGCGCACGAAGCGCGGGCTCGCGCCCAAACCGTAGCCGTCCCGAAAACCGGGAGCGCTGCCGGAACCTCCCGGCCGAGCGAGTCGTAGCAGCGTCGCGGCGCACTTCGCTACGGTATTCCTGAGGATGCCGATCGGGACTCTCGGCGGACATGACCGGAGGGACGGCGGATGGGCGACGGGTTCTTGGCCACGGTCGTCATGGTCTTCCTGCTCCTGTTCGACTTCGTGATCCGTGTCGTGGCGATCATCGTGGTTCCCCGGAATCGCAAGCCCTCCTCGGCGACCGCCTGGCTGCTGGCCATTTTCCTCATCCCGTACATCGGAGTGCTGTTCTTCCTGCTGATCGGCAGCTATAAGCTGCCGAAGGCGCGCCGGGAGAAGCAGCAGGAGATCAACTCCTTCATCATCGACAGCACCGAGGGTATGGAGCGTGTGCGGCACGACCATCCCTGGCCGCCGTGGCTCCAGTCGGTCGTCGAACTGAACCGCAACCTCGGTGCGATGCCTCTCGTGGGCGGCAACCGGGCTTCGCTCAACGGCGACTATGTGGGCTCGCTCGCGGCGATGACGGAGGAGATCGCGGCCGCGCGCCGCTACGTCCATGTCGAGTTCTACATCCTGACCCTCGACAAGACGACAGCGCCGTTCTTCGACGCGCTGGAACGTGCGGTGCGACGGGGGGTGACCGTGCGGGTGCTGCTCGATCACATCGCGTCGGTCCGGACGCCCGGCTACAGGGCCACGATCCACCGGCTCACCGAGATGGGTGCGAAGTGGCACCTCATGCTCCCGGTGCAGCCGTTCAGGGGAAAGTATCAGCGGCCCGACCTCCGCAACCACCGGAAGCTGCTCGTGATCGACGGGCATGTCGCCTTCATGGGTTCGCAGAACGTCATCGACCGCAGTTACAACAAGCGCTCCAACATCAAGCGCGGTCTCCAGTGGAAAGAGCTGATCCTCCGGCTCGAGGGTCCGATCGTCGCCGGTCTGAACGCGATCTTCATCACGGACTGGTACAGCGAAACCGACGAACTCCTGCGGCGGGAGACGGAGCCTATCGCGGTCGAACTCGACGCGGACGAACTCGACGCGGACGAACTCGACGCGCAGGTCGTGCCTTCGGGTCCCGGATTCGCCGGCGAGAACAATCTCCGGCTGTTTCTGGCGCTGCTCTACTACGCGCAAGAGCGTATCGTCATCACATCGCCCTACTTCGTCCCCGACGAGTCCATGCTCACCGCGATCACCACCGCGACGCAGCGGGGTATCGCGGTCGATCTGTTCGTCTCGGAGATCGGGGATCAGGCGCTTGTCTACCACGCCCAGCGGTCTTACTACGAAGCCTTGCTGCGCGCCGGAGTGAGGATCTGGATGTACAAGGCGCCGTACATCCTGCACGCCAAGCACTTCACCATCGACGACGAGGTCGCGGTGATCGGCTCGAGCAATATGGACATGCGCTCCTTCCAGTTGAACATGGAGGTCTCTCTGATGGTGAGGGGCCGTTCGTTCGTCGAGCAGATGCGGGCTATCGAGGACGGTTACCGACGGGACAGCCGCGAGCTGACGTTGGATGAGTGGATGCGGCAGCCGTTGCGCTCGACTGTGCTGGACAACCTCGCGCGACTGACCTCCGCGCTGCAATAAAGAGGACATGTGTACAGCCTGCCGAGGCGGCCGGCTTCCCGGACCGGCCAGCGGAAATCTGTGGACAAACCAGTGTGAGCCGCCACCTGTGAAGGAAGCCTTCAGCCCCGCGATCTTCCGTCCCCGCCCCGGCGGGCAAACTGGAAGCAGGCTCCATAGAATGGTCGGGTGATCCGCCCCAGCCGCACTGCTGTCGCCCTCCTCCTCGCCGTCAGCGGGGCAGCGCTGCTCGCGGGATGCTCCACGGACAGCTCGAAGCCGGTCACCGACTATGCCGGCGAGCCCAAGGGCGTCGACGCTCCGGCGAGCAGCGCGGGGGGCGCGTCCTGGGCCGCCTGGCTCGAACAGGGCCGACAGCTCGGGATCGTGCTCTACGGCAGTTCGACCTGCCCGCCGACGGTGCAGTCGATCCAGGTCACCGCCGACAACCAGCTCCAAGCGACGCTCGCGCCGGTCTCCGGCGGTGTCTGCGCGCAGGACTACGTGCCGCACACGACCGTCTTCGCCACACCCGCCCGGGTGTCGAGCGCCTCCGATGTGACGATCAGACTGCCCGACGTGGCAGTCGCCCTCGCCGGCCTGCGCGGCTGAGCCGGTCCACGACCCCTGCCACGGCCGTCACGCCCGAAGCGAACAGAGCACGTCCGACCGGGATACGGTGGTTACTCTCTTTGTATCGATGCCGACCTGCAAAAGGCATCGCCAAGGAGTAGACATGTTCGAGAGATTCACCGACCGCGCCCGCCGTGTCGTCGTCTTGGCCCAAGAAGAGGCCAAGATGCTCAACCACAACTACATCGGGACAGAGCACATCCTGCTCGGCCTGATCCACGAGGGCGAGGGCGTCGCGGCGAAGGCGCTTGAGTCGCTGGGGATCTCGCTGGATGCCGTGCGTGAGCAGGTCCAGGACATCATCGGCCAGGGCCAGCAGCAGCCGACCGGGCACATCCCGTTCACTCCGCGCGCCAAGAAGGTGCTGGAGCTGAGTCTGCGCGAGGCGCTCCAGCTCGGCCACAACTACATCGGGACAGAGCACATCCTGCTCGGCCTCATCCGCGAGGGCGAGGGCGTCGCCGCCCAGGTGCTCGTGAAGCTGGGCGCCGACCTCAACCGGGTCCGCCAGCAGGTCATCCAGCTGCTCTCGGGATACCAGGGCAAGGAGCAGGTCCAGGTCGGCGGCAACGATCAGACCACCGCGCAGGCCGGCAGCCAGATCCTCGACCAGTTCGGCCGCAACCTCACGCAGGCCGCTCGCGACAACAAACTCGATCCGGTGATCGGGCGCGAGAAGGAGATCGAGCGCGTCATGCAGATCCTGTCGCGCCGCTCCAAGAACAACCCGGTGCTGATCGGTGAGCCCGGCGTCGGCAAGACCGCCGTCGTCGAGGGCCTCGCCCAGGCGATCGTGCGCGGGGATGTGCCGGAGACGCTCAAGGACAAGCAGCTCTACACGCTCGACCTCGGCTCGCTCATCGCGGGCTCCCGCTACCGCGGCGACTTCGAGGAGCGCCTGAAGAAAGTCACCAAGGAGATCCGCACGCGCGGCGACATCATCACCTTCATCGACGAGATCCACACCCTCGTCGGTGCGGGCGCCGCCGAGGGCGCGATCGACGCGGCCAGCATCCTGAAGCCGCTGCTCGCCCGCGGGGAGTTGCAGACCATCGGTGCGACCACGCTCGACGAGTACCGCAAGCACTTCGAGAAGGATGCCGCGCTGGAGCGCCGCTTCCAGCCCATCCAGGTGGCGGAGCCGTCGCTGCCGCACGCGATCAACATCCTGAAGGGGCTGCGCGACCGCTACGAGGCGCACCACAAGGTCTCGATCACGGACGGCGCGATCGTGGCGGCGGCGGACCTGGCCGACCGCTACATCCAGGACCGCTTCCTGCCGGACAAGGCCATCGACCTGATCGACGAAGCGGGAGCGCGCCTGCGCCTGTCGATCCTCTCGGCGCCGCCGGAGCTGCGCGAGTTCGACGACAAGATCGCCGCGGTGCGCTCCCAGAAGGAGGCCGCGATCGAGGATCAGGACTTCGAGAAGGCCGCCAGCCTGCGCGACGAGGAGAAGAACATCCTCGGCGAGCGGCTGCGCCTCGAGAAGCAGTGGCGCTCGGGCGACGTGAAGACCACGGCCGAAGTGGATGAGGGGCTCATCGCCGAAGTGCTGGCCCAGGCCACCGGCATCCCGGTGTTCAAGCTCACCGAAGAGGAGTCGGCCCGCCTGGTCTACATGGAGAAGGCGCTGCACCAGCGTGTTATCGGACAGGAGGAGGCCATCGCGGCCCTCTCGCGGACGATCCGCCGCACCCGTGCCGGCCTCAAGGACCCGAAGCGTCCGTCCGGCTCTTTCATCTTCGCCGGGCCCACCGGTGTGGGCAAGACGGAGCTGGCCAAGGCGCTCGCGGAGTTCCTGTTCGACGACGAGTCGGCCATGATCTCCCTCGACATGTCGGAGTACGGAGAGAAGCACACCGTCTCACGCCTCTTCGGCGCCCCTCCCGGCTTCGTCGGATTCGAGGAGGGCGGCCAGCTCACCGAGAAGGTGCGCCGCAAGCCGTTCAGTGTCGTGCTGTTCGACGAGATCGAGAAGGCGCACCCGGACATCTTCAACTCGCTGCTCCAGATTCTGGAGGAGGGTCGTCTGACGGACGGTCAGGGCCGCGTGGTCGATTTCAAGAACACGGTGATCATCATGACCACCAACCTCGGCACGAAGGACATCTCCGGCAGCCCCGTCGGCTTCCAGATCGAGGGCGACCCGAGCACCGGCTACGACCGGATGCGCGGCAAGGTGTACGAGGAGCTGAAGAAGAACTTCAAGCCCGAGTTCCTGAACCGCGTGGACGAGATCATCGTCTTCCCGCAGCTGAGCAAGCCAGAGCTGTTGCAGATCGTGGATCTGTTCGTCAAACGGCTGTCCGACCGCCTGCTCGACCGCGACATGACGATCGAGCTCGAGGTCGCGGCGAAGGAGCGGCTGATCGAGGTCGGGTTCGATCCGACGCTCGGCGCCCGCCCGCTGCGCCGCGCGGTCCAGCACGAGATCGAGGACCGGCTGAGCGAGAAGATCCTGCACGGCGAGCTGAACGCGGGCGACCACGTCCACGTCGACTTCGCGGACGGGGAGTTCGTCTTCACGACGACCGCCCGCAAGGAGCCGATCGGCGCTGGGATCAATGCCGCCGCCGCCATCGGCACCGGCCCCGCCACCCCCGATATCGCCGCCAGTCACTGACCCTTCCCGAAACGGGCCGGACTCCACGGAGTCCGGCCCGTTTCGCGTGTCCGCGCTGGGCCGGCGCGAGTCGATAGGGTTGTGGGGTGTTTACAGTCAGGCATGCGCGGACAGGCGATGTCCCGGGCATCCAGGAGCTCGTGGAACCGCTCGTGCAGCGACGCATCCTGCTCGGCAAAGAGACCGTGACATTCTACGAGTCGGTGCAGGAGTTCCGGGTCGCGGAGGACGAGGACGGCGCCCTGATCGGCTGTGGCGCGCTTCATGTGATGTGGAGCGATCTCGCCGAGGTGCGCACGCTCGCGGTCGCGGACTCGTGGCTCGGGAGGGGAGTCGGACGGGCCCTGCTCGGACGGCTGGAGGACGATGCGCGCGAGCTCGGGCTCTCCCGGCTGTTCTGCCTGACTTTCGAGGTGCCGTTCTTCGAGCGCAATGGCTTCGTGGACATGGGCTCGGAGACCGTGGCCCCGGCGCTCTACGCCGAACTGGTCCGCTCCCGGGACGAAGGCGTCGCCGAGTTCCTGGACCTGGCGCGCGTCAAGCCGAACACGCTGGGCAACACCCGGATGTTGAAGTCTCTCTGAGCGCGCCTGACCGCGAGCATCATACGCCACGGCTATGCTTCGGCCATGTCGACGTTCAAGAATCCTGTCGGCCCGAAGCCTCCGGCAGTCTACTGGCGTCGGCGGCTCGTTCTCTTCCTGGCGCTGGTCGCGGTGGTGGTCGCCATCGTCCTGATCGTCGTGCGGCTCGGCTCGGCGGGCGGTGAGCCGGCGGCCCCGAAGGCGAAGACGGTGCCCGCTGCGACGCCGACCGCCGGTGCGACCAGCATCCCGACGTCGAGCGCCAGCGGCCGGGCGTGCAATCCGGCCGAGGTGAAAGTGGACGCCGTCACCGACCAGTCGAGCTACGCTGCCGGTCAGCTGCCGCAGCTCTCGATCGCGATCGCCAACACCGGCGGTTCTCCCTGCACGATCGATGCCGGTACCGCGCAGCAGGTGTTCACGATCACGAGCGGGTCCGAGGTCTACTGGAAGTCGACCGATTGCCAGACCGAGAAAGTGAATGCCGACGTGCTGCTGCAACCGGGCAAGACGATCTCCTCGCAGGCCCCGATCACCTGGGACCGCACCCGCAGCGACCCGGCGACCTGCCAGGCGCAGCGCGCTCAGGTTCCGGCAGGTGGGGCGTCGTACCACCTGGAGACGTCGGTCGCGGGCATCGTCTCGCAGACGAGCAAGCAGTTCGTCCTCCAGTAGTCTCCTCCACATCGTTCCCACTCAGACGGCTTCTCCACAGATCCCAGCGATCCTCCCGGCGATGACGGTGGTTCCCCTTAGTGTGAGACCGGATCGAGGAGGTGTCGTGGCGAAAGCGAGCGTCAACTACCGCTGCGTCGAATGCGGCTGGACGACCGCCAAGTGGGCGGGGCGGTGTGGCGAGTGCCAGGAGTGGGGCACGGTGGCCGAGGCGGCGGCGCCGGCCGGGGTCTTGCGAGCGCTCAAGCCCGTGGTGGTGGGCTCGGAGCGGCTGGCGCGGGCGATCACCGAGATCGGGGCGGAGTCCGTGCGGCGGCGGCCGAGCGGCATCGGTGAGTTCGACCGGGTGCTGGGCGGTGGGATCGTGCCGGGGGCCGCGATCCTGTTGAGCGGCGAGCCGGGGGTCGGCAAATCGACACTGCTGCTCGAAGTGGCTTCCCGGGCCGCCCGCGAGCAGGCGCGCGTGCTGTACGTGAGCGCGGAGGAGTCAGTGAGCCAGGTGCGCATGCGCGCCGAGCGCACAGGCGCGATGCACGATCGGCTCTTCCTCGCCTCCGAGACTGATCTCGCCACTATCGTGGGCCAGATCGATGCGGTGCGTCCCTCGCTCGCGATCGTGGACTCGGTGCAGACGGTGTCCAGCGGTGCGGCCGAGGGGGTCGCGGGCGGACCCTCGCAGGTCCGCGAGGTGGCGAGCACGCTCATCCGGGTGGCGAAGGACAGGGAGCTGCCCATCCTCATCGTCGGGCATGTCACGAAGGACGGCTCGATCGCGGGTCCGCGATTGCTCGAGCACCTGGTGGATGTCGTGTGCCAGTTCGAGGGGGACAGGCAGACCGCGCTGCGCTTCGTCCGGGCGCTGAAGAACCGATTCGGACCGACGGATGAGGTGGGCTGTTTCGAGATGACGGGTGACGGCATCCGCGAGGTCGCCGACCCGAGCGGTCTCTTCCTCAGCCGCACCGCCGCACCGGTCTCCGGAACGTGCGTCACCGTCGCGATGGAGGGGCGGCGGCCGTTGCCGGTCGAGGTGCAGGCGCTGGTCGTCGGCACCGCCGCGCCGAATCCGCGCCGGGTGACGAACGGGGTGGACTCCTCGCGGGTGGCGATGCTCCTGGCGGTGCTCGAACGGCGGGCCGGGATCAGGCTCGGCGACAAAGACGTGTACGTCTCCACGCTCGGCGGGGTGCGGCTGACCGAGCCGGGAGCCGATCTGGCGATTGCGCTGGCGATTGCGTCCGCGGCGACGGACCGGGCCATCCCCCACACGCTCGCGGCCTTCGGGGAGATCAGCCTCGCCGGGGAGATCCGCCCCGTGAGCAGCGGCAAGCAGCGCGCGGCGGAGGCCGCGCGGCTCGGCTTCGCGACCCGAGTGGACGAGCGGAGCGAGGCGGTGCGGGAAGCGCTGCGGGTGGCCTTCACGGCGGCGAGCCCGGCACGGGAGAAGGAGGTCGACGCGGCGTTCTGAGCGCGGAACTCAGCTCCGCCGTTGACAGCTCAGCTGCCCACCGCGTCCCGCGCGAGTTCGATCGGCGAGGACACCCCGGCGAGCACGGTGCGGATCGCATCATCATCGGGGTGAATTGACGTCTTCGTGAACAAACGAAGGGAAGATCGGTGTCGGCCGGAGGGCTAGCGTCGCTCTGTGTCGGACGGCTCGGTCACGCTCTACCTCCACACAGTGCGGCGAACGGCGTGACGCCCACGACGGGCCCCGACAGAGCCAGCCGACTGAGCCGCCTGCGCCTGTCTGTGGGGAGGGCGCTGGAGTGGAGGCCGTCGTCCCTGGCGTGTCCTCTGAGGGTGTGAACGCGGGGTTGCGGGGTGTGGCCGCTGAGACGGGGAAGGGATGAGAGGGGTGGGACCCCCCCGTTGTGCGCGAGCGGCTCGCACGGACGCTGCGCGATGCCTTTCGCCAGGGCGCCGGGGCGGGCGACATCCTGAGCTACACCACGCAGCCGTGGGGTTTCGAGCCGGGCGATGTGCGCGAAGCCGCTCCTCGGCGGTCAGGCCGACCCGCTCGCCGGGAACGCCCACGCGACCTGGTACAGGAGAGCGGTCCCCGGCTCCCGGATGGAGAGGTTTCCCGTGCGGGACACCTTGTGATCGTGCCATCGGGGGGCGGGTGCTGTCGCACCTCGCACCGGGGACGGTGAGACGCTGAGCGGTGCGGTCACGCGTTCAGCTTCGCCGACCCTCCGCTGGCTGCCCGCTGTCCTCCTTTTCCGTTTGCTCTTCCGGCGTCGATCCCGTTTCGACCGGTCGTCGCCGTGGGAACTTCCTCGCCGCCAGTGCCGTGACCGCCGGGAGGAACGCCGACGCCCACACGCGGTAGCCATGGTCGTTCGGGTGGAAGAGGTCTTCGGCGAACTGGGTGAGGATGCCGCGCAGCCCCTGGCGGCGCATCGTCTCGTGGAGGGGGACGACCGTCAGTCCGCGTGTCGCTGCCTCCTTGCGCAGAACGGCGTTCGCGACAGCGACCTTCCGTTCGTTCTTCGGCAAGAAGAAGTACGGAAGGTCGGCGATGAGCGCGTCGCCGGGAAGAGCCTCGAGCACCCGCTGGATGCCGGTGCGGAACACGTCCGGGTCGAAGTCGGCGATGTCGTTGGCCCCGATGGAGACGGTGACGACGCCGGGCTCGTAGCCGGTGAAGCGAGGCAACTGATCCGCGACGGCGAGCGCTACGGTCGCCCCGGAGACGGAGAGGTTGACGACCCGGACGCTCCGGCCGGTGACGGAGCGGAGGTGACCGGCGATGATGCCGACGTAACTGTTCTCCGGGGTGGACGCTCCGATGCCCTGGGCTGCGCTGTCCCCGATCGCGACATAGAGGATGTCGCCCTCGTGCTTCGCGGTGTCCCGCCACCACGCGGAGTGGACCGGCAGCGTCTCGGTGAGCCGCATGCGCCCTGCCTCGACAGCGGCGCGCTTCCGAACGGCGAATGACCAGACGGCAGCGGCGCAGCCAGCGGCCGACACGACCGCGCCGGCCGTGACCAGCGGCCTCCGATACCCCATTCCGGCAGCGTACCCCGCTTCTCGTTTATCGGCTGTCCATTCGATTGGCGGCCTTCGCGGGCATCCAGTAAACTTGTCCGCGGTACCGTGTCCGAGCGGCCGAAGGTGCAACTCTCGAAAAGTTGTGTGGGTGAGAGCCCACCGTGGGTTCAAATCCCACCGGTACCGCCAGCGCGAAGCCCCCGAATTCTCGGTGAACACGAAGGATGCGGGGGCTTTTGCCATGCCTGGACGGCCCCTTTGCCCGCTTGCGCCCACAACTGACGTTGTTCACGCTGGGCCGCAGACCCCGGTTCGCCCGGTAGGTGGAGCGTCCGCGCCGCGAGTCTCCGCTGAGGTGAAGTCTCGTCGTCAGGACTCGGGCGTGTGCCGGCGACGTCCGGGCACAACCCGGCGGGAGGCGATGATGTGGGCGCTCGCCTCGACGGCGGCGCCCACATCACCGGGCGACCGAACCATCGCCCCCTGCGGTGTCGCCGGTGTCAGCGTTCCACACCCCCGGCGGCGCGTTGGCCTGAGGGGAGGGGATCGAGGGAGGTTTCACCCGTGAGATGATAGACCCGGCCGGTCCGGAATCGCCGGACGGAGTACTGAGGCAGCACTGAGTTGTCTGCCCACAGCGCTTATCCACTGCGTTCCGGCGCTCGGGGACATCACTGAACGGCCGTGGGGCGTTCCTACGCTGGCGGAGCACCCACCTCTGGGTGGCAGCTAGATCAGACAAGAAGGAAACGAAACGACATGAAGAAAACAGGTCCGACAGACCCGACCTCGAACGGCAAACGCAGCTTGAAGTCGCTGTTCGAGGGGCGCAAGCGGGTGGTCGCACTCACCACCGCCGCCGTCGCCGCCGTCGCGCTCACCGGCGTGGGGGCCATCGCCACGTCCCAGACCGCTATCACGAACAACCAGTTCATCAAGGATGCCGCGACAGCGGGCTTCACCTTCACCGGTACGGCCTTCGACGCCCACTTCAACACCACCACGAACACGGCGAGGGAGACGTGGACCGCGGCCAACGCCTCCACGACGGAGTCGGCCACCTTCGACGGTATCTTCGCGATGACGAACGCGGATAAACCGCTTCCGAAGGAAGTGGGTGAGCACCTGAAGATCGCCTATGCGCTCTCCACGGGCGTGCTTCCCCCGATCACCGGCGACGGCGGCACGATCGCCAACCCGATCGCTCTGGCCAAGGCGCTGAAGAAAGAGGCGGGCATCACACTCGGTTCGGGCAAATCCGACACCGTCACGGTGACGGTCACCTGGGATGGCACCGACCCGGCGCCCGCTCAGGCGATCGATGCGATCGCTGACTTCAACGTCACCTACTCGATGAACCCCAACAAGTAAGGTCCGGTTTGTGGCGTGGCGTCGTCTCCTCGGTGGTGGCGCCGCGTCATGGCCGTTCTCCGAACCCGTGTCCCTCTCCCTCAGGAAATCCGGCCTAAGGAAACCCGTGAGAATCGCCCTCAACATCGTCGGCGGTGCGATCATCGCACTGCTCGCCCTGCCCTTCCTCGCCACTGTCAGCACCAACGGGTACTACGTGACGGTCAACGGGACCTCCATGGTCCCCACCTACCAGCGCGGAGACATCCTGCTGGTCAGCCACACCATCGACGCCTCCGCTCTGCACGCGGGGAACATCGTCGTGGTCGACCCGGCACGCGCCGTGGCGCACTACAGCGGCTCGTCGCTGCGACTGGGCCCCTACGTCCACCGCATCCTCCAGGTGAAGCCGGGGGAACGGTTCGTCACCAAGGGCGATGGCAATGCCCTGCCCGACCCGGGCACGGTGACGCCCTCGCTCCTCAGCGGACGTCCGACCGGAATCCGGTTGACGGGGACCGCGGCGTATCTGTTCTCCGTGAGCCAGAACATGTTCGTGCGTGGCGGCATGCTCTTCGCTGGGCTCGCCGCTTTCGTGCTGGCCTCCAGCGCCCGCCGCAAACACCGCGAACGGGTGCCCGCGGCAGCGGGCGAGCCAACGGCGGTGACGCACAGTGCTTAACCCGATACGCACCCTCACCGCTCTCACCCTCACCGCCGCGGCTCTCGCCGCCGCACCGCAGGCCGCGGCGGACCCGGTGGCGACCATCGTCTCCGGGGTTCACTGGAAGACCGCATCCCAACCATGGGCACAGGCCAGCGCTTCGGACGGCGTCATCGTCCAGGCGCACACGTCGAGCGTGCTCCACGCGAACGGCCGCTACTACCTCTTCGGCAACGACGAGCGCGGGAACGGCGGGTTCCGGGGCGTGCTCTGCTATTCGAGCACAACGCTCTCGAACTGGCGGGAGGAGGGGGTCGCGCTGGCGGCATCGCCGACGATTCCCGACCTGAAAGCCGGGGCGAAGGTCCAGCGCGCCCGTGTGCTCTACGACGCGCGCACTCACGAGTACGTGATGTGGATGCACATCGACGATGCGAACTACTCCGAGGCGCGTGCCGGCGTCGCCGTCAGTTCCACTCCCTGCGGTCCCTACCACTATCTCGGATCGAGCCGGCCGCTCGGGCATCCCTCGCGCGATATCGGCGTGTTCCAGGACGACGACGGCACGGCCTACCTGCTCAGCGAAGACCGCAGCGTCGTCCCCTCGTCGGGGCCTGGCGGGTCGGTGGCGGCGCTGCAGAACTCGGACCACCGTTCGATCGAGGCGCCGGCGATGGCCAAGGTCGACGGCCGCTACTACCTGTTCGGCTCCCGCCTCACCGGATACTGGATGAACGACAACATCGTGGAATCGGCTGCCGCCCTCGACGGCTTCTGGTCGGCGCCGTCGCTGTTCGCCCCTCTGGGGTCGAGGACCTACCGTTCGCAGACGGACGGCATCCTCACCGTGCAGGGGACCAAACAGACCACCTACGTGTACCTCGGCGATCGCTGGACGCGAGGCGATCTCAACGACTCGACGGAGGTCTGGTACCCGATGAGCTTCGACAACGGCCTCCCGAGGCTGCTCAAGCGGCACGTCTGGAGCATCGACACGCGAACCGGAGTGTGGCGGAATGGACGCTGAGCTCATGGCGCCCCGGCCCCTGCCCCGGCGTCCGGTACACTTCCTGCCGCGTCCCCGTCTGACGGAGCGGCTGGACGCCGCCGCTCCGCTGGTTGTCGTGCGGGCGCCGGCGGGCTCGGGTAAGACCGTGCTGCTCGCCGACTGGTGTGCCCGCCGTCGCAGCGCTGGCGACACGGTGCTGTGGGTGACGCTGACGGCGGGCTCCGCGCACGCGGACCGTGCCGCCGATCAGCTGTGGGCGGCGGTGGCAGCGCAGCTCGGCGCGCCCGCGATATCGCCCGCCGACGCGTTCGACGCGGTGCGGCTCGCCCTCGCCGGCACAGCGGGTCCGCCGGTGCGGCTGACGCTCGACGGGTACTGCCCGGCGCGCGCGCCGGCGGACCCGGACATCGCGCGACTGCTCGAGACCTGCCCGCGGGTGCAGGTCGCGATCGGGACGCGGGCGCTGACCTCGTTCGAGGATGTGGCGGCCGCGGCGTCTCTGGATGTCGAGTGTCTCGGTCCGGACGATCTGCTGTTCACCGCGGAGGAGTCCGCCCGGCTGGTGGACGCCATCGCGGGCGAGGACCGGCCGCCGCGCCCCTCCGTTCTGGCCTGGGAGGAGGGCGAGCGCGTCCTTCCGCTCACCGCCCGGCTGACCGGTGTCGGCATCCGGCGCGGATTCGACCCGTACGCGGTCGCGGAAGCGCTGTTGCGGCGCCAGCTCGGCGAGCAGCCCTGTCCCGAACTCACGCGCTTCCTGCGGGTGATCTCGTCGGTGTCTCCCTGCGATTCGGAGCTCGCGCGCCGGCTGACAGGGCTGGACTCGCCGGACCCGCTTTTCCGTGCCGCCGAGGAGCAGGGTCTCGGAACCTGGCGCGGAGACTGGCCGCGCCGCCAGTTCGTTCTGGACCCCGCGGCGGCGGTGGCGCTCGCACGCCAGCACACGGGCGCCGAGCCGCGAGAGGCGACGCGATCCCTTCGGGTGGTGTGCTCGTGGGCGCTGGAGACCGGGGACCACGTTCGCGCACTGCACGCGGCTGTGGCCGCTCGCGAGCCGCTCCTCGTCTCCCGTGTCGCGCGGGAGGCGTGGGAGCCGCTCTCCACGATCTCCGCCGCGGCGACGGTGGATCTTCTGGAGCGGCTGGGCGGCGAAGCGCTGGAACGCTTCCCTGTCGTCGCCGTCCTCTACGCCCTCGCTCTCAGCACCCGGGAGCAGCATGAGCGCGCCGTCCACTGGTTCGCCCTCGCCGCGCGCACGCTGAGCAGACGGGGACGCGACGACGATCCGGGGGAGCGGCTGCTCGTGCTGTGCGCCGAGAGCGCCTCGTTCCGGCTCGGGGGCGACACCGCGGCGAGCCTGCGCGTGGCGGAGGAGGGGATGCTGACGGTCGCCGGGCTCGCCCGCTCCCGCGACGCCGCGGTGCCCCGGATCGCCGAACTCTGCGCGCAACTGGCGATCACCTTCCACTGGGGATCGTGGAGCGAGCGTGCGCTCGAGGCCTGCGCTCTCGGTGTGGCCCTCGGCAGCACGGAGCATCCCCAGGATCGGCGGCACTGCGTCGCCGTTCGCGCCTTCGTTCTCGCGTTCCGGGGCGACATCGTGGCAGCGCGGTCCGCGCTCTCTGCCCTGGGACCGCGCACGGAGGACCCCACCTCGAGCGCATCGCTGTTCGACGCCCTCGCCCGTTCGCTGGTCCTGATCGAGGACGGCGAGCCGGAGGCCGCCGAGCGGATGGCGGTGCGCGCGGCGGCGATGCCTCGCGCACCCGAGCACTGGGCAGCGGTGCTGCACTGCCGGGCGACGGCGCTCCTGTTCGGGGGCCGGCCCGAGCGGTGCGCCGCCGCCATCGACGTCGCCCTCGCCGCGCGCGGTTCCCGTCCGGCCTCGCAGGAGGTTCTGGATCGGCTCGCGATCACTCGCGTGCTGGCTCTGCTGGCCGCGGGCGATCGCACGGCGGCGGACACGGCGTTGCGCGACCTGTTCCGGGCGGGCTGTGCGCCGATCGGGGTCCGTGCGCTGCACTCCCTGCTCGCCGGCAAAGGCGTCGCGGCGATCTCGGAGCCGGACGGCGCTGCGCGGACGGCCGGCGAGACATCGTCCCCCGACGATGTCCTGCACGCGCTCGTGGTCGCCGCGGCTCTGCTCGCGTGCGGCGAAAACGCGGACGCGGCCGGGGCTGCGCGACGGGCGGTGGCGGCCGCGACCGAGCGGGGCCTTCGCACTCCGCTCGCGCTGCTGCCGGCCGTCGCCCGTCTCGCCCTGCTGACGGCGGGAGGGGGCGATCCGGAGGCCGAGTGGCCGTTCGCGCTGCGCATGCCCGCTGTCGAACACCCGGCCGTCCGGCTCACGCAGAAGGAGGTCCTGGTGCTGCACCGCCTCGGGTCCGCGGCGACCCTCGCCGACATCGCGCAGGAGTTCTCGGTCTCCGTGAACACCGTCAAGACGCAGACCCGCTCCCTCTACCGCAAGCTTCGTGTCCGCTCGCGGGACGCAGCGCTGATCCGCGCCGCAGAACTCGGGCTGATGGAGCGCTTGACCGAATGATCACCATCGAAGAGAGGAAGAACCCATGCGAACAGTTCGATCGAGAAGGACAGGACGGCTCTGGGCCTTGGCAGGCCGCGGCGATCGCCGCGGTCGTCGTGGCGTGCGCTGTGGGCGGAACGGCGATGTATGTGAACGCCTCGTCGCCCGCTGCCGCGGCCGGTCCATCGGCGTTGACGGAGGGAGGCTTCCGGGTGCCGGTGGCAGGCACTCCGGCACCGCACACGACGAGCTCGGCGGCGCCGACCGTCACGGTGTACGCGGATTACCAGTGCCCGATCTGCCCTCAGTTCGAGGCGGCGGACGGGCCGCTGCTGCGGTCGCTGGCGGACACCGGCCGGGTGAATGTGGACATCCACCCGGTGGCGATCCTGGACTCGGCGGCGAACCACCGGTACGCCACGCGGGCGGCGGCTGCCGCCGTGTGCGTGGCCGAGCGCCAGCCGGCCATGTTCTTCGACGCGAACCGGGCCCTGTTCGCCCGTCAGCCCGATGAAGTCACGGGAGGCGGGCTCAGCGATCGGACGATCCTCGATGTGTTCGCGAGCGCGGGGGTGGATGTCTCTGCCGTGTCGCGCTGCGTGACAGACCAGAAGTGGGCCGGATTCGTCACCGCCCAGACGGCGCGCGATCTGAACGGCCCGCTGCCGCACTCGGATGTCGCGCGGCTCGAAGGGACGCCGACCATTCTGATCAACGGCCATCAGTACCGCGGCAGCATCCTCGACCCCGCCCAGCTCGCCGTCGCCATCGAGGCCGCGCGATGATCCGGCGCACGCGAACGCGGCTCATGCTCGCCGTCGGCCTGGTCGCGCTGCCGGCGACCACAGCGGACGCGCGCACGGCGTCTCCCGGGACGGTCAGCCGTGCCGTCCCGCTCGCGGCGGACGGACCGCGCCGGGCCGTGCGGGCCGAACAGGCCGCGAGCGCGCTGCGGGCCTGGTCCGCGCTCGTGACAGTGGGCGCCATCGTCCGCAGCGCCGGTGTGCTGACCCTGCGCGGCGATCGGGCGTCCGCAGCACACGTCGACCGGGCGACCCTGGAGCAGTTCGCCTCCGGCATCGCCGCGGGCGGCGGCGACGTCATCGGAGTCCCGGTCGCGGCTGTGCCCGGGCTCGGCCAGGGCCTGCGGGCCTGCACGGGCTCCGACGGCTTCACCTGGCACTGGTGGAAGGTCGACTACGACGCCGACTCCTGCGTCACGGCGGAGATCATCGGCGCGCTGGACGAGGGCGCTTCGGTCACGACCATCCTCGCGCTCATCACCGCCGCGACGGGAGGCGCTGCGGTCGCCGCTGCGCTCGCTGCCGCCATCGCTGCCACCTCGGCCAGTGCCATCGACATCTGCGCGGCGCAGGGCCGCGGCGTCGATCTGACCCTGGACTGGATGGACCAGCAGCTGTCCTGCTCGTCGCAGTAGGCGACGGACCTCAGCACAGGAGCTCGCCGACCAGCTCGGCGAGCTCCTGTCGCGAGGTCGCCCCTGTTTTCTTGAAGGCGTTGTGGATGTGGCTCTCCACGGTCCGCACGCTGAGGTCGAGGGCCGCGGCGATGGCCGCGTTCGAGTTGCTGCGCGCGAGCCGGGCGATCTCCTGCTCGCGCTTCGACAGCACATGCGGGTCGATGGCCGGACCCTGCTTCTTTCCGTTGTCGCGCTCGTCCGGGTAGTACACGCCGAGCCGCGCTCGCAGCGCATCGCTCGCCGCCGTGATGGCGTTCGTTCGCTCGCTCTGACCCTCCTGGCTCGCCCGGGTGTTCAGTACCAGCGCCACCAGCGCCGCGTCCTGGTGCTCGATGGGCAGCTCGTCCACGAGGGCGTGGAGCCTCTCGGGGCGGTCGAATGAGGCGGAGACGATGTCCAGGAAAGGGTGTGGCCGGCCTTCCCTCCGGGTGATGGAGGCGTAGAGCTCCAGGGTCGCCGGCTCCGGGTGCAGCACCAGCACGAGCAGCAGGGACAGGGAGGCGGCGAAGACGTCGTGGCGCGCGATCAGCCGGGAGGCGAGCGTCCGGACCTGCGCAGTGGCCCCTGCCGGATCGTCGTGCAATAAGCGTTCGATGACGTCTCCGAATCCTTCCTGCATCACCGGGAGCCGACGCTCGGGGCTGGGCACATCCGCGGCCTGCTCGGCGAAGAGCCGCGCCGTCTTCGCTCTCCCCAGCCAGAGCTGCACGAGCGCGGCGAGGTGGAGCAGCGCCCGGTAGTGGGGGCTGTTGATCGGACCGGAGGGCCCGAACGTCAGCCCCCGTTCGACGATCTCGAGGGCGGCCCGCCAGCGGCCCGCGCGGAGGAGGATGAGGGCGCCGGAGTAGGAGTGCCGAATCACCGATCCGATGTCGCCGGTCTCGACCGCGGTTCCGATCTCCTCTGCGGTCGTGGCGAGCGCCTGTTCCGTCTCTCCTGTCTCCGCGTCGCTGAGGGCGCTGGTGAACCCCCGGAAGTGGTTCACCGTCACCAGATCGGTGGCCGGGATGAGTTCGCTCCACTCGTGGGCCTCCTCGAACCGGCCGAGCGCCAGGCAATTGTAGGCGTGCGCGGCGGCGATCACCGGGCCGCTCGGGGCCGTCAGCACGTCCTGCTCGGGTGCGAGCGCAGGCGGGCGCTCCTCGCTGTCGTCGGCGGTGAGCGCCGCGGTCAGCGTCTCCAAGGCTTCGGCCCAGGCGGGATAGCGGTCGAGCATGGTGCCGAAGCGCCCCGGTGACGACAGGCTGTAGCTGTTCTGGCACGCCCGCCACTGCTCGCGGAGGAAGACGAGGTCGAACAGCTCCTCGGGCGAGGCTGCCGTTGCAGGGTCGACGCTTTCGAGAACCGATGCCACGGTGCGGTCCGTCCGGGGAGCCTGGAGGAGGCTGATCAGATAGGGGAGAGCGGAGCCCACGGTTCCCGACTGCTCCCACGCCGCTTTCTCGAGCAGCAGGCGTTCATCCAGCCGATCCCGCGCGTGGGTCACCGAGGCAGCGATGTCTGTGCAGTCGTCCGGGACATCGGCGCCGGAGGGCTCGGGGTTCTGAGTGAGGTCCAGCCGCCGGGCGCCGCCGGCCGTGCGTCGCAGATCGATGCCGAGCGCGGGCGGGAAGATCGAATAGCGCGCGCCCTGCCGGTGACGGGCGATCGTCAGCAACGCTCTGCTCTCGAGCGTGGTGAGCTGTGCCTCCTCGAGCCGCGAGCAGAGGCCCTGGTCGGGTGTCGCGTGCGCCAGCGCCAGGTGGCGGAGCGCCTCGCAGTCCTCGGGTCGCAGCGCCGAGAGCCTGGCGTCGAGCCACGCCCCCACGGTCGGCGTCCAGAGCGTCGACCCGCGCATCGACCATTTGGCCCTCTCCCGGTTCAGGATGCCGGCGTCGCGCGCGCCATCGACGATGGCGAGGGCAAGCCCGGTGACACCGCCGGAGCGGCCGTAGACCCGTGAGACGATCTCCACATCCGCGGGGGCGCCGAGCCGCGATTCCAGCAGGGTGCTCACGCTGACGAAGTCGAGCGGATTCAGCACGACCTGCACGGGGGAGTAGTGCGTCAGCCGGACACCGTCGTGGATGAGCACGTCGACGCCCGCGTGTCGTGCGTGTACGATCGGCGTGCCCGTGCGCGCGGCGGCGACCTGGATGACGCCGAGCGAGGTGGCGTCCATCGACTCCACATCGTCCAGCAGAATCGCCCGCAGGCTGCTCGACATCAGCTCCTGGGAGAGCCGGTCGATCAGTGCGGAGACGGAGCGGGAGTTGCCGTTCGGGAAGTCGATGCCCGCCTGCTGGAGGGTCAGCAGCTCCACCCGTGGCAGCATCGGTGTGCCGCGGAAGGCGATCACGAGGAAGCCCTCTTGCTCCAGCACGGTCGTGAGGCGATCGAGGAGAGCGCTCAGTCCGATGCCCGCCACTCCCGACACGCCGACCGATCGGCCGGCTCGGACGGCCTGTGCGACCGTGCTCACCTCGTGGGGGAAAAGGAAGATCATTCGTTCTCTCCAATCTCGCGACGACCTTGGGCTGTCGTAGCGTAGGCGGTATCGAATCGGACGGAAGGACGCCGTATGAGAGCCGTAAGAACGATGATCGCCGTGCTGACGGCCGGCGCGGCGGTCTCGGCGCTCGCCGGATGCGCCGGATCCCCGGAGTCTCCGGCGATGACCACCCCTGTCGCAGCGCCGGTGACCGTCGCCGTCGGCGAGCTCGAGGGCCGCGTCGTCGAGCTGCCGCGCTCGACCGCGCTGAACATCGCCACCGGCGACAGCGCGGTCACGGGGTGGTCGGCGACGCTCGCTCCGCCGGGGGTGGTGCGCTTCCAGGACGGTGCGGTCCACAGCACGTTCTCCACCAATCCCGGGATCGTCCCGCTGCGGCTCGGCACAGCGGAGGTCGTGCTGCGCCACGACGGAGACCAGCCCATCCGCTTCAGCGTGCGGGTGACCGCTCCGTGATCGGTGCGGAGAACAATCGAGTCCGCCGGCTTCACCGGCCGCGATGCCCGCGAGGGCTGAGCCGGTCCGGCGGTGGGATAGCGTGGCGACTCCTGGAGGGAACGGGTGTTTCGGGATCGGGCGTTCGGCGGAGATCGCCGGCATCTGTACCTCTCGAGCACCGGGCCATGCGCGAGAGTGGTTTTCCCGGTGCATTGAGTGGCGCAGAGGAGAGGGCTGGGCGGCGATTGAGCGGGAGCGTGGAGGGCGCGCAGGAGAGACATAACGATTGTTTGTTCGAAAACGCTCAGGATGTGGCTCTCCGCGGGGAAGGCGTGTTACCATGTTCGCAGCAGAGCACTTCGTTAGGTGAGGCTTCTGCGTGAACACAGGCCACTGATCTGACGACGTCGAGAGACGCCCAAGATCAGGACAGGTCTCCCCGGCCTAAGGGGTGACCCCAGGTGGCTTCCCGCCCGGCGGGACACGTCGCGCAGTGCCGAAACTCTTACGTGGAAGTACCGCTCGATGACGCACGTGATGTCAGGCTCCCACCTGCCTGATGCGTTCCGGCCGAAAAGGAGGTGACCCGATGAGCGACTACGACAGTCGATCTCCCCGCGCTCGCGGGGCCGCTCCGGCACGGTCTCCCCGACCTCCGTCCTGAGCGTCGTCTCCGCGGGCTCCCCCGCACCTATCCCACCCCCAGCGCTGATGCGCGAACCGGCCCGGCCGCTCCCCGGCGGCCGGTGCTTTGTCGCGTCCGAAATCCGAGGAGAGACCTCTCATGCGCCCCTTCTTCCGCACCGATCTCGACATCCTGAACCCCGCCGTGCCCGATGGCCGCGCCACCCCGCAAACCGTTCGCCAGGAGACCCGCCGCGGCTCGCTGCCCGCCGGGCAGCAGCGCGTTCTGGTGGAGTCCGCACGGCTCCCCGCAGAGGCCACAATCCGCTCGTTCGACACCGATCTGAACGGCCTCACCCCGGAGGCGGCGCGCAGCCGCCGCGCCCGGTTCGGCGACAAGGCCGTGGACCACGGCAAGCCCGCACCGGCGATCGTGCAGTTCCTCGCCACGTTCGCGAATCCGTTCATCCTCATCCTGCTGTTCCTGGTGGTCGTGATGGTGTTCACCGATGTGGTGCTCGCCGACCCCGCCGACGGGCCCGACTACACCGGCGTTGTCACGGTGAGCATCATGGTGCTCGTCAGCGCGACGCTGCGGTTCTGGCAGGAGTACCGCTCCACGCGCGCCGCGGAGCAACTGCGGGCGATGGTCCGCACGACCACCGCTGTCACCCGGACCTCCCACGGCACGCCGGTGACGGGCGAGATCCCGGTGGAGGATGTGGTGCGCGGCGACATCGTGCATCTGGCCGCCGGCGACATGGTCCCGGCCGACCTGCGCATCGTGCGGGCGAAGGACCTTCAGGTGAACCAGTCCATGCTCACCGGCGAGTCCCTGCCCGCGGAGAAGTCCGTGGACCCGGTGGACGGCGTCACCGAGGCGAATCTGCTGGACGCCCCGAACCTGGGGTTCATGGGAACCTCCGTGGTCTCCGGATCGGGGACGGGCGTCGTGATCGGCACGGGCCGCTCCACGTCGTTCGGCAGCCTCTCCTCTGCGGTCGTCGGCGCGCGCCCCGAGACAGCCTTCGACACCGGCATCCGCCGGGTCACGGTCACGCTCATCCGGTTCATGCTGGTCATGGTGCCGACGGTGTTCGTCATCAATGGGCTCACCAAGGACTGGACCAGCGCTTTCCTGTTCGGGGTGACCACGGCCGTCGGCCTCACGCCGGAGATGCTTCCCCTGATCGTCACGGCGAACCTGGCCAAGGGAGCGCAGTTCATGGCCAAGCGCAAGGTGATCGTGAAGCGGCTCAACTCCATCCAGAACCTCGGAGCCATCGACATCCTGGCGACGGACAAGACGGGCACGCTCACCGAGGACCGCATCGTGCTCGAACAGCACCTCAACACGGCGGGTCGCACCAGCGAGACGATGCTGGGCTATGCTGCCGCGAACTCTCTGTTCCAGACCGGTCTGCGCAACCTCCTGGACGAGGCGGTCGTGGCCGCCGCCGGTCCGGACGAGCTCGACCGCATCCGGCGCGAGTGGATCTTCGTCGACGAGCTGCCGTTCGACTTCGAGCGGCGGCGCATGTCGGTCGTGGTGGATCGCGGAGACGCGCACGTCCTCATCGCGAAGGGCGCCGCCGAGGAAATGCTGGCAGCATGCGTCTCCGAGCGGGTCGGCGGAGTGGATGTGGAGCTCTCCCCGGGCCGGCTGGCCGAGATCGACCAACTCATCGCCGAGCGCAACGAGCAGGGGCTGCGGGTGCTCGCGGTCGCCGTGCGCGAGTTCGACGGCGGCGAGCGCACCGAGTACTCCCGCGACGACGAGACGGAGCTGACCCTCCTCGGCTTCCTGGCTTTCCTCGACCCGCCGAAGGCCAGTGCGGGAGCCGCGATCGCCAGCCTGCGCAAGCACGGCACGGACGTGAAAGTGATCACCGGCGACAACGCGCTGGTCGCAGCCGCCGTCTGCGTCAAGGTCGGCATCGACCCCGGCACGATCGTGCTCGGCCCGGAGACGGACGAGCTGACGATCGAGGAGCTCGGCCAGCTGGCCGAGGAGACCAGTGTCTTCGCGAAGGTCGCACCCGCCCAGAAGGCCAGGATCGTGGAGGCGATGCGCGTACACGGCCACACTGTCGGTTACCTCGGCGACGGCATCAACGACACCGCCGCCATGCGCGCCGCGGATGTGGGGATCTCGGTCGACACGGCGGTGGACATCGCCAAGGAGTCGGCGGACATCATCCTGCTCGAGAAGGACCTCACGGTGCTCGAAGGCGGCGTGATCGAGGGCCGGCGCACCTTCGTGAACGCGATGAAGTACATCAAGATGACTGCGTCCTCGAACTTCGGCAATATGTTCTCGGTGCTCGTCGCGAGCGCGCTGCTCCCGTTCATCCCGATGATCCCCGTCGTCGTGCTCGTGCAGAACCTCACCTACGATCTCTCGATGCTCACCCTGCCGTGGGACAACGTCGACAAAGACGAGCTGAGGAAGCCGCGCGCGTGGGAGTCGAAGAGCCTGTCCGCCTTCATGATCCGCATCGGGCCGATCTCCTCGATCTTCGACATCACGACCTATGCGCTCATGTGGTTCGTCTTCCAGGCGAACAGCCCCGCGCACGCGGCCCTGTTCCAGTCGGGCTGGTTCATCGAGTCGATCATCTCGCAGACCCTCATCGTCCACATGCTGCGGACGAAGCACCTGCCCTTCGTCCGGTCCCGGGCGAGCCTGCCGGTGCTGCTGGCGACGGGAGCCGTGTGCGCTTTCGGCCTGGTGCTTCCCTTCATCGGCTGGGGTCACCAGCTGGGACTGGTATCGCTGCCGTGGACCTACTTCCCCTGGCTGATCGCGACGCTGGCCGCCTACTGTGCGCTCACAGAGGTGCTGAAGAAGGTCTTCATCCGCCGGTATGGCACCTTGATCTAGGAGAAGAGGATGTCATGACGCTCACCGTCGACATCGCCCTGAGAGTGCTTCTCGCGGTCGGTTGCGGCGCCCTCATCGGCCTGGAACGCCAGTGGCGGGCCCGCACAGCCGGTGTGCGCACCAACGCGCTCGTGAGTCTGGGCGCCGCCCTGTTCGTCGTGATGGGCGCCTACAGCTTCCACGGTCCGGACGCCGATCCGACCCGGGTGGCGGCCCAGATCGTCTCGGGCATCGGCTTCCTCGGCGCGGGCGTCATCATGAAGCAGGGCGCATCCGTCTCCGGCCTCAACACCGCGGCGACGCTGTGGGCGTCCGCCGCGGTCGGCGCTCTCGCCGGCGGCGGCCTCCTCGCGGTCGCCGCCGGCGGGACGCTGATCGTGATGCTCGCGAACACGCTGCTTCGCCCGCTCGGACGGCTCCTCGACCGGCGGGCGGGGAGCAGCGGCAAGGAGACCCTGGAGACGGACTATGTGTTCGAGGTCCGCTGTCGTGTGGAGGCGGAGGTGGAGGTGCGGGCGCTGGTCTTCGAGGCGGTGCATCGCCCGGGGTTCGTCGTGCGCTCGATCACGGCGGCGGACGAGCCCGATGGGGCGGTGCTGATCACGGCCGCGGTCCACAGCGACGAGCGCGACGATCACAAGATCGAGGAGGCGCTCGCCGCCGTGGTCGTCTCCGAGGCGGTCACCGCTGTGCGCTGGAGCGCCTCGGAGACGGCGATGGCCGACTAGTTAGGCGTTGCCGCCTTCGGTGTGGAGGAAGAATGTGACTTCTCCGTTCGGGCCGCTGTGGGGATACGTGTAATCGGCCGTTCCCCGTCCTGCGCTGGCGACGCCCTCCGGCAGGGACAGGATTGTGCCGTCCGGCCGCCAGAACCGCGAGTCGTAGAGATACCCGGTCGTCCGCATCGAACTCCGGCTCCCCTCGATCCACGCGTAGACATACACGGGGTCGGAGCTTTCGTAGATGTTCGAGCCTTTGTAAACCTCTTTGTAGTTGCCCCGGCTCCGGTCGAAGATCATGTGCGGTTCTCTTCTCACACAGTCCAGCTGGCCGGGCATATCGGTGCAGATGGCGAAGTGCCCGTAGATGTCGGCGGGGTCGCTGTAGTCGGTGCTGTCCAGTCTGATCTTGGTGACGGCCCATGCCGGCCACTCGTCCTGGGTGCTGTAGGTGACGATCACCCTGCGGTCCTGGTATTCGCCGCCGTAGATCGTCTTGGTGTGAATTCCGATCGGGTCGTTGGTCGTGTCGATGATGCCCTTCGCCTGCTGCACATCGGAGAGGAAGGTCCACTTGTCCCAGAGGTCAATCGAGATCTTCACGCGGCCGCCGGTCAGCGCGTTCGGTGCGAGGGCTGTGCGTGCCTGATCTTGGACGACGACGGAGTCCTCGCTGCTTCTGCTGAAAGCGGTGGAGGTCTGCCGTGGCCCGGTGCCGTTGCTGAGGGTGACGGTGCCGTAGAGGTCGGTTTTGGATTCGTGACCGCCGACCGGGACCCGGAGTTCGCGCACGACGACCAGCGGGCCGTTCCCCGAAGGCAGCGGGCCGGTTGACGTGGCCGACACGCCGGTGGGGGTGCGGCTGAGCGGGGCCGCCGGGGCGGTGGCCGATGTGCTGGCGACCAGCACCCCCGCCAGGAGGAGCGCTGTGAACGTGCTGAGGACTTTCATTGAGAGAAACCTTTCTGTGCGGGACTCAGTCGGCTGTTCCACCGCGGGTGGAGAAGGTGACTATCACCGTGCCGTTCCGGCCCACCACTCTCCGATCGACTGTCGCCGGAGTCGTGATGTAGCGGTAGGCGACCACCTGTTCGTTCGAGAGCCGGCCGTCCGCCTGCCAGAAGCGCGAGTCGAACAGCTGGGGCATGATCTTGAGCGTCCGGATGGTCGCGTGCCCGGGAGGGCCGAGGACTTTCGAGTACACGAACACCGGGTGGTCCGTGTCGAGGATGTTGGCTCCTTTCCACACTTCCTGGGAGGTGCTCCGTGCGCGGTCGAACAGGGTGTACGGGGCCTGGTCCTGGCAGTCCTCCTGGTCCGGCCCGTCGGCGCAGACATCGATGTAGCCGTAGACATCGGCGGGGTCGCTGTAGTCCGTGCTGGTGAGTTTGATCCGGGTGATCGCCCACTCCTGCCACTCGGTCTGCTTGCTGTAAGTGACGATCTCGGTGCGGCCGTCCTCGCCGTGGACGGTCACCGTGTGCTGGCCGGCCGAGTCGCCGCTGGTGTCGATGACGCCGGTGGCCTGGTGCATATCGGCGGTGACGATCCAGGCGTCCCAGAGGTCGACGGCGATCCTCACCCGGTTGCCGGTGAGCGCGTTCGGCGAGAGGAACACAGTGGCTTCGTCCGGCACGGCCACGGAGTCGCTGCGGCGGACAGCGAAGGCGTTCGAGGAGCCCCGCGGCCCGGTGCCGCCGATGAGGCGGACGCTGCCGTAGAGGTCTGTCTTCGATTCGTGCCCGCCGACGGGGGCCACGACCTTGCGCACGACGATCAGCGGTCCGTTGCCAGAGGGCAGACCGCCCTCGGGGGCCGCCGAGACGGCGTCGCCCGCGGATGGCGCAGCAGGCACCGGTGCCTGCGCCGGTGCAGCCAGGACGGCCAGCACGACGGCGGAGAGCGCGGCCAGTGTTTTGACAGCGATCACAGGAAGCCCCTTTCGTCGTCGAGCTGGTGCTTCCCGGTCCATCTTGCCGAGAGGTGAGGGGGGTTCCGGCTTCGCCGGGGCGTCTGTGTGCGCGGCTGAGTGGTGGGACTGCCGGATGGCGGCGATGACGAGTGGACGGCGGGTGCCGGACGCTCCGCCGCAGTCCCGACATCGGTTCCCGCCGGGGTGATGAGGGTCGCTTGATCGCGAATTCAGATCAGAGTTATTATATACCAGCTTTATTTCATTCAGAATGTTCGTGATGTTGAACGAGTCGGTTTCGCGATCCTTGGCGAGGGGCGCTGTGGTGAATGGGTTCTGTGGTTCCGCAGGGGAAGAGAGGGCGGTTCGCGGCGGAGCGGCGGCACGGCGAGGAGCAGCTGTCAGCGCCGCTGTTCTGCTGGTCGCGGCTCACATCGGTATCGCCGCGGAACCGGGTGAGGCCGTTTCGCGCCCGCCCGCTCCTCTCGCGGCTCGGGCGGTGACAGCAGGAGCGCAGGCGGGCGTCCGGCTCAGCGGCCTCCGGCCGTCCCTCCGGCTCGCCGGTGGCGGTGTGCGTTCGGTCGTGACCACACCGGTGTTCACCTCGGGCGCTCCGGTGGCCGGGACGGCCGGGGTGGAATACGCGTTCACGGTGACGGTGGAAGGGCTCGGATCGATCACCTTCGCGGTCACTTCCGGCTCTCTGCCTGCGGGGCTGTCGCTGGATGCCTCCAGCGGGAAGATCTCCGGTATCCCGACGACGCCGGGGACGGCGACGTTCGCGATCACCGCGTCGAACCCCTATGGAAGCGCAACCCAAAAAGACACGATCACGATCGCGAGCGCCGCACCGGCGCCTGCGGCAGCCGCACCGCCGGCCGTGGCGAAACGTTCGGGGGCGGTCCTCGCCGGCGATTTGGCTCGCACGGGCTCGGAGGCAGCGACCTCGCTGGCGCTGGGCGGCTGTGGCGCTCTCTCGCTGCTCGTCGTCGGAGCGATGATGATGATGATCACTCGACGTCAACCGCTCGGCGGGCGTTGACCGGCACACCCACCGAGCCGCAGGAGGCTGCCGAAACCGAGGCCCGGCGCGGCAGAGCGCTGGACGCTACCGTCGCAGCACCGAGAACAGCTCTTGCCGATTCGCGGTGCCGGTCTTCTTGAGCGCGCTGTGGATGTGGTTCTCCACGGTGCGGACGCTCAGGCCCAGGCGGGAGGCGATCGCCGCGTTGGAGTGGGTCGAGGCGAGGAGGGCGATCTCGGTCTCGCGCACGGTCAGCAAGTCCACGCGCTGGGACCGGTCCTGAAGGGCGGGCTGGGCAGCGACGACGGGGATGTCGGCATCCGCTTCAAGGGTCGTCAGCGCGAGCTGAATGGCCTCGGTGAGCTCGGAGGGGGTCTCGTGCTCTTGGCGGCCGCGAGCTGCGAGGATGAGGATGGCGAGCGGGGTGTTGGCGTTCTGGCCGAAGTCCTGGGCGAGCGCGACGAGCTTCCCCGCGTCGGTGAACGAGGCGTTGGCCAGGGCGAGGAGGCGGCGGGGCTCGGTGCCGTAGGCGCGCATCATGAGGTCGCCGAACAGCTCGAAGCTGGAGGTTTCCGGCCAGATCGCCAGGCCGATCCGGACCGTCATGAGGGCGGCGAAGAGATTGCGCTGCTGGCTGAGCCTCTCCGCCAGGGTGCGCATGGTCTCCATCGCCGAGGTCGGGTCGCCGGCGATGAGCTGGCGGATGACCGCGCCGATGCCCTTCTGCATCCCGGGGAGAGCGTCGTCGGGGGTGTTCAGGCTCTCCGCCTCCGCTTCGAAGAACGACGCCAGCCCGTTCTCGCCGAGCCAGAGATTGATGAAAGAGCCGATCCAGAGCAGTGCGCGGTAGAGGCCGCTGTTCGAGGCGCCGGACGGCCCGAAGGCGAGGGCGCTGTCCACGACCTCGAGGGCTTCCTGCCAGCGGGCCAGACCGAGCAGCGAGAGGGTAGCGACATAGGCGTGCAGCAGGATGCCGCCGTGATCGCGGTCGCTCTGGGCCTCGTGGAGCGCCCGGAGACTGCGATGGAGGGCGCCGTTCTCGTCGCCGGCGACGAGCGCCGTGAGCGCCTCCACGAACCCCTGGAAGCGGCCCACGACCAGCAGGTCGGAGGGGGGGACGCGCGCTGCCCATTCGGCCGCCGCCGCGAACGTGCCCTCGATCAGATTGACGTAGGCGAACGTCGCCATGCAGAGGGCTTCTCCCGGCGTCCCGACGATGCCGGTCTGGGCGAACGCCGCGACCGGGTCGTCGCCGACGCTCACGGCCCCCTCGGCCAGCAAGCGGGTGAAGATGCCGAGAGCGGGGACCCACACGGGGAAGAGGCGAGCCAGCTCTGCGAACTGTTCGGAGAAGCCGGGACTCCGCCGGCTGGCCTGGGTGGACCAGATCGCCCGCAGGAAGGTGAAATCGAACGCTTCCTCGGGTGTCTTCGCGGAACAGAGCGGCGTGTTGTCGAACACGGTGCGCAGCGTGCGGTCGCTGCGCGGCACATCCATGAGCGTCTGCACGTACGGCAGCGCTGCGCCGATGGTTGGCGCAGCCTCCCAGGCGGCCGCGTATGCGAGGAGGCTCTCGTTGACGTGCTCGTGGAACCCGCGCACGGAGAGGGCGACATCCGTGTCTTGCGGAGACCGTGCCGAACCTTCGGCGTCGCTGGCATCGGGATGCAGCCGTGCGACGCCGTAGCCGGAGGCTTCGCGGAAGTAGTCGTTGAGCGCCGGCGGCATGAGCGCGACGCTGCGGCCCGCCGAGGTCGTCAGGATCGAGACCAGGCCGTGGCCTTCCAGCTCTTTCATCGTGTCTTCGGCGACGCGGGTGCAGGCTTTGGGCTGTGGCGACGTGTGGGCGAGGGCGAGGTGCTCCAGCCCATCGAAAGCGATCGCGTCGAGTGTGGCGAAGCGGGTCTCCAGCCACGCGTCGATGCTGCTGCTCCACAGACTCTGGCCCGTCATCGTCCAGCGGTTGCCGCGCAGTTCGATCAAGTCGCTGTCGACAGCGCCGTCCACGATGGCGAGAGAGAGCCCGGTGATCCCGCCGGATTTGGCGAAGACGCGGGAGACGATCTCGGTGTCCGGCTGGTGCGCGAGCCGGTCTTGGACCAGTGCCGCCGTCCCGACGAAATCGAGTGGACGCAGGTCGATCCGGCGTCCGGGGTAGCGGGTGTAATGGATGTCGGCCCGCACGAGGGCGCCGATGGTCACGCTTCTGGAGAAGACGACAGGCGCGCTGGTGCGGTCGGCGGCTGCCTGCACGACGCTGAGCGTGCCCGAGTCGATGTTCTCGATGCCGTCGAGGATGACCGCGCGCAGCGGCGTGGCCGCGAGATCCGCCGAGACGGCGTCGATGAGGCCCGAGAAGGAGCGCAGGCTGGGCTGGGAGGGAAGAGTGAGGAGGGCCTGCTGGAGGGGGAAGAAATCGATGGACCGGGTGTAGGGAGCGCCCGTGATGACCAGGACGGCGTATCCCTCGGCTTCGAGTTGCGAGGCCAGGGCACGGAGCAGGGTCGATGCTCCGACGCCTCCCGGCCCGACGACGTGGGCTGAGCGCCCGGACCGCACGGAGGCTACGAGGGTGCGGAGTTCATAGTTGAACATAAACACAGGAATATCCCTTCCTCCCTCTTCGACTGTACCTGTGGGCGAGTCCGCCGGGCTGAGCGAGGGAGAATTCGCGATGAGGGGTGGGCGCGGCCGGCTGTCGAGCGCTCCGGGCACGAGAAGACGGCATGGCCTGTGCCGGATGGCTCAGGCCATGCTCGCGGTTCTGTGCGCCGGGTCAGGCTTTTCGGCGTCCGCCGAAACCGAGGGCGATGACGACGCCCACGAGGACCACGATCGTGGCGATGCCCAGCGGAGTCTTCATGACTGCGGCCACATAGCCGGCGACCGGGAGGGTCGCGACGACTTTGCCGGCGCTGCTCACCAGATAAGGCTCCGGGTCGGGGCTGGCGTTGGCATCGCCCTTGAGCACGATGCTGGTCCGGCCGTCGACGAACTCCGTCGAGACGACCCGGTGCGTGACGAGGCCGCGGCCGCCCGGCCGCGCCACCGTCACGATATCGCCGGGGCGGAGCTCTGCTCCCGGTGTCTCGGTGGCGAGCACGAGCGAGCCGACCGGCAGCGCCGGCTCCATCGAGCCGGAGACGACGACTTCGGGGCGCAGCTGGAAGAGCGCGCAGCAGGAGACGATCACGATGCTCGCGGCGCCGACGATGGCGGCCAGCCAGAGGACGATCGAGCGGAGGACGAGCAGGGGGCGGACCCGGTGCGACACGGACCGGCGCCGGTCTTGTGTCGGGAAGGGGTCCTCGGTGAGGGTGACGCTGGTCATGCGAGCCTTTCGGGACGTGGTCGGCGCCGAGGCGGTGGTAGTCGAAATTATCCCTGTTTCAGTCAACGGCGCGAAGGGCAGGTCAGAGTGGGGCAGCGCGCGAAATGAGTGTTCGCGATGCCCGGCTGCGCACTCTCTGAGTGGCGGGCTACGGAGCGCTCCCCTTCAGGATGCGCGTCGTGCCGACCGATACGCCCGTGATCGGGTTCGCGAACGGTGCGTCCGGGCTGACCTCGGTGAAGTCGTAGGACGTGGAGCCGTAGGCGCCGTTGTCGCCGCAGACGTAGAAGGAGCTGCCGCTCAGCCGGCCACCGCCCCAGGTGTGGATCGAGCCGTCCGTGCCGGTGACCCAGGTCGCGCAGGCGGAAGCTGAGACCGAAGCGGCTCGCACCTTGTCGAGCCCAACGACCTTCGTCGGCTGGATGACCTTGTCGTTCGCGCCGAGGACGTCGCAGGCGCCGCTGCCGGACGGCCCGCGTCCGCCGATCGCCTGGCAGTACCGGTTGATGCCCCAGCCCCAGACGGTGCCGTCGCTGAGCACCGCGGTGACGTGGCCGATGCCGGAGGAGAGGGAGGAGACCGTCGCCGAGGTGCCGGCGAAGCTGACTCTCTGGGGGCGGTAGGCGTAGTCGGGACGAGTGGAGTCCTCGCTGGCCGTGCGTCCGAGGAGTGAGCGCAGCCAGCCCTGAGCGTCGAAGTAGCCGTCGCCGATGCGGCGCAGCGAGACGGAGTAGAGGCTGCCGTCCTTCGTGAGCAGATGCATCGATGCCGCGTGGAACGCGAGCTGGCGGACGGGACATCCGGAGTCGTCGGTGACGATGCCCGTGTTCACTCCCGTGCAGACTGTGGCGTTCTTCGTGTTCGCCACGATGTCGAGGAAGCGCTGGTGCCGGGCGGCCTCGGTGGTGAGCGCTCTCTCATCATAGCTCTCTCCGGCGGCCGTCTTGTAGATCCCGGGGTAGTTCTGGAAGAGCACACGGTTGAGGCCCTCGTTCACCGTCGGGCAGGTGTCGCTGGAGACGGTCGGCGTGAGGCCGTCGGTGTTCTCCCAGCCCCAGGTGTAGACGAGACCGTTCTGTGCGACGGCCCCGTCCACGTTCTTGCCGCTCCAGATGGAGCGCCAGCGCACATCGCCCAGCGCGTTCGCGCCGGTCTCGCAGCTCGTCCAGTAGCCGTGGGTCATCGTCGTCGAGTTCGCTTTGATGGGGTAGGAGTAGCTGCCTTTGGCGCTCGAGACGATCGGGAGGTTCTCGCCGCCCCAGCCCCAGGCCCACAGCGTTCCGTCGTTGTCCAGTGCGAGGAACTGATTCTCGATGCGGCGGACACTGGCGATCGCCGGCAGCGGCTTGCCGCTGTTCGTCCGTGTCACTTTCCCCGGTTTGGCGGCGTCGGTGGCCGACAGCGAGCCGCGTCCGAGATAAGCGGTGGAATTGAACGGTCTGCCCCAGGTCCACACTCCGCCCGTGCTGTCGAGGGCGATATAGGCGGTGGTGTCGCGGCCGGCGTAGGTGAAGTCGTTCGTGCTGCCGATCGCGTCCACGATGTGGACATCCGCCGGGAAAGCCACTTTGGTCGGGGTGGCGCTCGCCGCTGTGCTCAGCCCGCCCGCGCCGTCTCCGGTCGTCCGGTCGCCCGCCAGGTACACCTCGCCGGCGGCGTTCAGGTAGAGCGTGGAGCCGAAGGTCTGGTTGGAGGGAACGGGCGCGATGGTGAGCGAAGGCGTCATCGTGGTGAGCGCGGACGAAGCGAACGTCGAGTCGGTGAAGCCGGCGGTGGTCGATGCGGTCGTGGCGGCCAGGGCAAGGGCGGCGCAGAGGCCGGCCGCGGCGAACGCCGCGCGGCGCGCCGTGCGTGCGGATGAGCTGCGGGTCATGTCAGGGAAGTCGTTCCGTTGAGGTCGAGTGTGACGGTGGCTGTTCCCGAGGAGGAGGCGCGGAGTGCAGGCTCGTCGAGCAGGTGGACGGAGACCGTCAGCGTTCGCAGGCTGGGGTTCGCGGACGCCGGCCAGCTCTCCCCGTCCTTCAGCCGGACGCCGGCGGGAGGGACGACGCCGAGGTCGACGGGGAGACCGGCGGCCGGGGCAGCGGCGCCGGAGGCGGGCTGCCCCGGGTCGCCGAGCAGGACGGATTTCTTGCCGTTCGCGTCCATCTCAATGCTGTAGCGCAGGGAGGAGGAGAGCGCGCCAGCGCCGGCGATGCGCAGGCGAATCCGGCCCTGCACTGTCGTCCCGAGCGCGGCGGCGTCGGTGAAGGCCGTCCAGCTGTTCGCGGAGCCGGCGGCCAGGGCGAGCGCGCAAGCGGCGCCCGTCACGGGTACGATCGCGCCGCCGAGGCGCCGGCGCTGCTTCCAGAGCAGAAGCGCCAGCGCGATGACGATCAGCGCAACCGCCAGGGCGAGCGTCGCGGCGGTGTCCAGGCCGGTGGCCGCGAGCATCCCGCCCAGCACGGAGCTTTCGCTGCTGAACCGGAACAGGAGCGCGGCGTTCGCGGTGCGGAAGCCGTCGTCCGCCGCCGCGGGCAGCTCGGCCCGGAGGGAGACCGCGACGCCGGCGCCGGCGGCGACCGGGCCGAGGTTGAGGAGAGCGCGGCGGAGCTGGTCGGCCGAGAGCCGGTCGGCGATGACCCCGTGCGGGCCTGTCAGAGTGAAGCGCAACCCATTCTCGCCCGCCAGGGCCGCGCCGGAGACGGCCGGGATCGAGAGGACGACATGGCGCGCGTGCGCGGCGCCGGGGGGAGGACAGCGTCCACTCGACCGTGTGACCGGGGGCGGGGACGCGGAGTTCGGCACGGCGCTCCACGATGCTGGTCGCGTTCGCGGGCACGCACGCGACGACGCCGAGGCCCAGCACGGCCGCGACGGCGGCCGTCAGCAGCCGCGCACGGCCGCGGCGTGGGGCGCGGTGTCTGCTCATCCCAGCTTCTCCTTCACGGTGAAGCTCTTGCCGCCGATCGTCTCGGCGCTGACCGCGACGCCCGGTGCGACCGAGGCGCGGAAGGCCAGCGGCGGAGAGTTCGGCGCGAGCCACGCCTTCACTGTCACCGTGGTCGCCTTGCCGGCCGCTGGCACCGGAAGAGCCGCCCCGGCGCCGGAGTCGAGCGCGGCGATGGCCTCGGCGCTCAGGGGCGTCCCACCGGGGAGCGTGCTCTTCCCCTCGGCCTGGATGTCGAACAGCAGCCACGGGAAGACCGGCGACGATCCGGTGTCGTAGACGGTCGCTCGCAGCGCCACGTCCCGGTATCCCGAGAGCAGGTAGACGCTCACCGGGAAGGACGCCGTCGCCACCGACGGGGAGCCGGAAGGCTTCGAGCTCAGGGAGGCGATCGGCTGTGCCGCGCCGGTCTTCGCCGGCACGATCAGGTGCGGCTGCGCCCGATCGGAGTACTGCTGCGAACCAGCGCTGTCCTGGGCGATGTCCACGGTTCCGGACTGGCGGGTGGTCGCCGCGGAGCCGTCTGTGAACGCCGCCCAGGTCGCGCCGATCGGCAGGGCGATCAGCGACAGAACGCCGGCTGCCGCGAGGCTGAGCAGGCCGTGGCGCCGGTGCGCCGGTCCGCCGGTCCCTGCGAGATGGCGTGCCATGTCGTCCTTTCGTCAGAAGATAGCGAGGAAGCGCCGGTCAGCGGTTCTCGGCGTCCACCCGCAGGCAGACACCGGTCGTCCGATCGAGATACCGGGTGGGAGTGTCCGCCGGCAGGCTCACGGTGAGGGTCAGCCGCACGGCCTCCCCGGGCGCCAGCGCGCCCAGCCTGCCCTGTGAGCGTCCCGTGCCGTGGAGCACCGTGCGCCCGCCCGCCGTGTCCGCACGGAAGCCGAGCTGCCCGAACAGGGCGTCCTTGTCGGGGCTCTGGGGCGGCGGTTCGACGCCGAGGCCGACCATGCTGGTCAGCTGGGGGCTGCTGTTTGCGGACGTACACGTAGAGGGTGGCCGAGGTTCCGGGAGGCAGGTCGTACGCCCGGCCATCGGCGGTGAGCGGGACGCTCAGAGGGGCTCTCCGGCCCGCCGCACGCCAATCGGACTCGGCTGGCCGCCAGCTCCCGTCCGCCGTCGCCGCCACCTGGAGCCCGAACGAGCCTGCGCCCTGCGGGGAGAGCACCACGAGTTCGTGCTCCTGCGCCCAGGGGAGGGCCGCGGTCAGACCCGCGGCCGTCCCCAGGAGCAGCGCCCCGCCGAGGGCGAAAGCGAGAACGAGCGGCGCCCGTCGCGATCGCGAACTCATCGCCCTCTCAGTTCTTGGCGACCGATGTGCCGTCGATGACAGCCTGGATGCTTGCGGTGCCGCCATTGGCGGCGTCCGTCTGCTGCTGTGACTTGTCGTTGAGCGTGAGCTTGAGGTAAAGCACCGTGCCGGACCCGGCGGGGAGGTGGGTCAGAGCGACGCTCTCGCTGGAGGAGCCGCTCGTCGTCGTGGGGATCGTGAGGCCGGTCTTGGTCCAGGTCTTGGGAACAGTGGAGGCGTCGTCCGTCTCCGCGACATCCACGGTGATCAGGCTCAGATAGGCCGAGTTGCGGGCCTGCTGGTCGGCGGTCACACTGTCCGTCGCGGTGGTGTTCTTCAGCGAGAGCTTGAGCGTGGAGGCCCAGTTCTTGGAGTCGTTCTTCACGGGGATCTTCACCACGATGGAGTTCCCGGGGATGAGGGCGGAGGCGCCGGGGATGTTGGCGATGGCCGCCGAGTCCGGGTTGGCCTCGACCCATTTGGCCACTTTGGCGACGGTGTCCTCAATCCCGGTCGAGACCTGGAGGTTGTACCTGTTGTCGGGGCTGCCGAATCCGCCGCTGCCGTTGAGGTCGAGCAGAGCGATGTCCGTGAAGTAGGCGCTGGTTGCGAGGGCGCCGGCTGCGAAGAGGGAGCCGAGCGCGATCAGGGCTCGTTTGCGTCCCCTGCGGTCGTGTTCCCCCGTCGGCGATGCGGCACGGGCGTCAGATGTCATCAGTCGTCGTTCTCTTTCTTCGAGTCGTGGTGCTCCGGTGGTTCTGGTGCGAGGCGCAGGGCGGATCAGGGGGTGGGTTCTAACAGTGGTCGCAACACCGGCTAGTTTCGGGAGTTGTTATGACACTTGTAAGGACGTCGCAGAAGATGACCGGGCCGGCACCGATGTCGGCCGAGCGTGCATGATATATCGAGTTGTGGCGGCAGGGAATGAACACCTCCGAGATCTGCCGGATGCTCGGGATTCGCCGCAAGCTGGGCAACAACTGGCGGAACGGGTGGAAACATCGCGACCTGGTCACGGGCAAAGTGCGTTACTATCCGCCGATCGATGAGGTTCCGGTGGTGACGACAGTCTCGGCCCGGTTCTTATCGGAGGACGAGCGGGTAACGCGACAGACGCAAAGCACCCCGCGTGATCGCCCGGCGCAGGATCCGATTCAACGCTGCGCTCACGATCCATGACCGTCCGTTCGCGCCCACGGACCGCAGCGTCCCCGGAGCCTGGGAAGGCGACCTCATCATGGGGCTCGGCAACCGTTCGGCGATTGCCACACTCGTCGAGCGAACGACCCGGTTCACTCTCCTGTTGCCTGTTGACGCTGTCAACAGATCCGAGAGCCTCCGCGATCAGCTCGTCCCTGCTCTCGCGGCGCTCCCGCCCGAACTACGCCGCTCAATCACCTGGGACCAGGGCTGGGAAATGGCGAGACATGAAGAGATCAGCCGCGCAACAGGAACGAGAATCTACTCCTGCGACCCGCACTCGCCCTGGCAGCGCGGCAGCAACGAGAACACGAATCGGCTCTTGCGGGACTACTTCCCCAAACGCACCGACCTCAGAACACACACCCCGAAAGAGCTCGCCCTCGTCGCCGCCGAACTCAACAACCGACCCCGCAAAATCCTCGGCTGGAAGACCCCGAACACCCTCTTCACTACGCTGCTAGAACAAACACACCATCCATGAGTGTTGCGACCACTGTTAGAACCCACCGGGTTCGATCGCCACCCGAGTACTCCACTTCCTGCGCAAGCCCGGTGGTGCTCCTGCGCCCCTTAACGAGTGCCCCCCTCCTCTCGCCAAGGGGGTGGATGAGTGACGGGAGGCTCTCAGAGAGCGGGACACTCAGGGCGGCCGGGGGCTCTGGGGAGTGCTCCGGACGCCGGACTCGCCAGGCCTGTCGGCGAACGGCACTCAACTGTCTGCGGCAGACACCCGATGCGCCCCTCAGTCGGCGGCGAGGGAGTTTCGCTGGAGAGGTACGCCCCACACCTCGGAAACGGAGTCCTCTCGATGACAGTTCAGAAGACGAAGCCACGAAGCCGGCATCGCGCGGTGCGCTCAGGCTTGCTCTCGGCCCTCACCGCCGCGACCCTGGCGCTGGGGCTCGGCGGTTCCCTCTCCGCCGCGGCCGCCGAGCCGGACAGAGACGGCGATCCCGCCCGCGACCACTCCGGCAGCACGCTCACCCACGATGACGTCCTGCGGGTGATGCCGCGATCGCAGCAGCTGACCCCCGCCTTCGCCTTTCTGCGGGGCAACGACGTGAGCGCCTGGCAGCCGGATGTCGACTGGAGCGATGTCGTGTCGAAGGGCGCCCATTTCGTCTACATCAAAGCGACCGAGGACGACGACTACGTGAGCTCCCAGTACGAGGCGCAGTGGACGGGCGCCGGAGACGCCGGCCTCTATCGGGGTGCGTATCACTTCGCGCGGCCATTCTGGTCGGACGGCGCATCGCAGGCGAAGCATTTCATGGCGTCCATCCACGGCTGGAAGCCCGGCGCACGCCTCCTGCCGCCGATGGTCGACCTGGAGCACCGCTGCTCCAGCCTGACCCAGCCCTGGGCGATCAAGAAATGCCAGGCGATGACCCCGGAGGACATCGTCAAGTGGATCCACGACTTCGTCTCCGTGGTGGAGCAGGAGGCTGGTGTCAAACCGGTCATCTACACCAACCCGTCCTGGTGGAAGGAGTACACCGGCGACATCACGGACTTCGCCTCCTACCCGTTGTTCATCGCCCACTGGATGTCGGACGTGTCGGGCGGCCCCGGAGCGCTGCCCGGCGGGTGGGTCGACTGGACGCTGTGGCAGCACTGGGACGATGCGAGCGGCTACACGGGGCCGGGTGACCTCCTGCCGGGCGACCAGGACCTGTTCCACGGCACGGAGACGGCGCTCCAGCGCTTCTCCGATGACGTGTACGCGGCGGTGACGGTCTCGCCCAGCGCTGTCGAGCCCGGCGGCAAGGTCACCGTCAGCGGCAAGGGCTTCGCGCCGAAGGAGAGCGTCTCGGTCGCGCTCGGAACGGCGCCCGGGACGACGGTGACGGCCGATGGCGTCGGTGACTTCACCGCGCAGGCCTCGGTTCCCGGCGATCAGCCGGCCGGCCCGCTGACCGTGACCGCGGTCGGTGCGGAATCCGGCGCCAGCGCGAGCGGCGCGGTCACGGTCCAAGCGCTGTCGCCGTCTCCGGCGATCGCCCCGACCGTCGCGCTCTCGCAGCCGGCGCCGCGGCCGGGAACGCTGTTCACCGCCACCGGCTCGGGTTTCGCCGCTTCGGACGCGGTCACGATCACCCTGCACTCGTCTCCGCGTGTGCTCGGCGAGACGGCGGCGGACGCTTCGGGCGCTTTCGCTGTCGCGCTGCGTCTGCCGGCCGATGTGACACTGGGCGCTCACACGCTCGAGTTCTCCGGCGCGTCCGGCCAGACCGTGCAGCTGCCCCTCACCGTCGAGGCCTCCCCGGCCGTCCACAGCGCAGCCGGGTCGAGTTCCGCACGGGTGATCCTCGCCGACACCGGAGACCGCATCGACGACATCCTCGATCTCACTGTCGCCATGCTCGGCGTTGGCGTGATCGTGCTCGGACTGGTCCGCCTGCGGAAGCGTTCGCCCTGGCAGGCACGGTGACGCGCGGCGAGAAGGACGCACGGGGGAGCCGGGTCCGGATGAGAGGATGTGGACAGATCCCCGGTGCGACCGGGGGAGCCCCTTCCGGACGATTGGAGCAGCATGCCCCTCCCCGAATCGGCGTCCGCCGGTGGCGTCGGGCGTCCGCTCTCGCGGACCTCGGCCTATGAGGCCATCAAGAACGCGATTCTGAGCGGTGTGCTCCTCCCCGGCGAGAGGCTGGACGCGAAGGAGCTGGAACGGTGGCTCGGCGTCTCCAAGACACCGATCCGGCAGGCGGTCCAGGCACTTGTGGGGGAAGGGCTCATCGTCATCGCGCCGCAGTCGCACACCACGGTCGTCGCGCCCGTCTCCGAACAGCGCATCGTCTACTCGCAGGCTCTCGGCGGGCTGCTCCTCGGCCTCGCCAGTGTGGCGGCCGACCGGATCTCCGTGGAGGACCGGTCGGCCCTGGCCGATCGCATCGATCCGCTTCTGGCCGCCATCGCGGACCGGGACGTCGACCGGACGATCGCCACCGCCGGATCCTTCTTCCACCAGTGGCTGGACCACAGCGCGAGCCCGCCCTACATCGACATGATGCAGAGCACAGCCACCACCTTCAGATACCATCTCTCGGTGCTCGGCCGGGCGGAAGGCTTCGCCTGGGAGACCATCGGCCCCGGGTACGCGCGGTTGCAGCGGGCACTGATCGACGGCGACCAGCCCGGTGTGGAGCAGGAGCTCAAAGCGCTGTTCGATCTCTCCTGACCGCGCGGCTTCCTCTCCGCCCTCGCCGGGGACGGAGCGGCCTCCGCGGTGGCACGGAACGCATCCCACTCACACCGCGGGACGCGGGCCGTGTCTGCGGGTGAGTGGGGCCGGTCTCCGGCACTCGGACAGGAACGGAGCCGCACTCATGACGGTGGCCGATTGATTCTGTGAGTGGGAATCCCCCTGCCATCCTCACGCTGGCTGGCGTGAGCGCCGGCCCGCGTGACCGACCCCCGATCGCGAACCACTCCCAGCGCGCCCCGCGTGCCGGGACTCGGCGGCCGGGAGAAGGAGTGTGTCGTGGACACCGTCATCACCGTCCGAACGAGGAAAGCGCGTCCCGCTGCGGTCGTGTGGGTGGGGGCTCTCGCCCTCGTCTGCCTTGCCGTCATCGTCTTCAACGGTCCGCTCCGCGGAGAGGAGGCGAGCGCCGCGGCTTGGTGGCTGACCGGCTTGCCGGGGCTCCACCCCACGGTGAGCGGCAGCGCCGTGTTCGTCGCGCTGGACGGCCGGACGCTCCCGCTGCCCGTCACCGTCGAGTGCGCCGCCTCGACGCTGGTGGTGCCGGTGCTCATCTTGGGCGGCGTCCTGGCGCTGGGCGAGTCGGCTCCGCTGCGCTCCATCGCCGTGGCGACCGGGATCTCGGTCCTCGTCGTGCTGGTCGCCTGCCAGCTCCGCCTCGGCGCCATCCTCGCCACGACACTGGAGTGGGGATTCGATCCGGGCTATTCCCTCGGACGGCTCCTGACCGGCTCTCTCGTCACTCTCGCGGGCTATGTCGTCGCTCTGGCTCTCCTGCTCGGCCGGAGCCGGCGGTGACGGCCGTCGCGCCCGCCTCGGCCCCGTTCGACGCCCGACCGCGCAAAGACATCTGCCTGGTCATCGGCACCCGGCCGGAGATCATCAAGCTCGCGCCGGTGATCCGCGCGCTCGGACCGCGCGCCTATGTGATCGACAGCGGACAGCACTACGACCGCGAGCTCTCCGCGGCGATCTACGAGCGCTTCCGGCTGCCGGAGCCGGACCTGAGACTCTCGTGCGGGCGCATCGCGTCGCGAGGGCATCAGATCGCCGCCATCCTGGAGCAACTGCTCGATGCCTGGCAGCAGACGCGGCCGTCGGTCGTCGCCGCCCAGGGCGACACCAACACCGTCTGCGCTGCTGCCCAGGCGGCCCACTACGCGGGCATCCCGTTCGTGCATGTGGAAGCCGGGCTCCGCTCGCACGATCGGGACATGCCCGAGGAGATCAACCGGCGGGTGATCGGGGTGCTGGCCGATGTCCACTGCGCTCCGACCACCGAGAACGCGGCCCACCTGCTCCGGGAGGGCATCCATCCCGCCCAGGTCTTCGTCACCGGCAACACGATCGTCGAGGCGTGCGCGCTCAGCCTGGCCCAGCGGGCGACCGCTCCCGCGGCGCCCGCACGGACGTCCGCCTACATCGTGGCGACGCTGCACCGCCCCGAGAACACGGACGATCCGGAGGCGCTGGAGAACGTCCTCCGCGCCCTCGGCGAGCTGCCTCTGCCCGTCCTGTTCGTGCCGCACCCGCGGACGCGAGGAGCGATCGAGCGGTTCCGGCTGGGGCATCTCCTCGAGGGTGTGACCGTGCTCGACCCGCCCGACCACACCGACTTCCTCGGGCTCGTCCGGGATGCGGCGGTCGTCGTCTCCGATTCTGGGGGCCTGCAGGAGGAGTGTACGGTGCTCAAGACACCGCTCGTGGTGGTCCGGCGCACCACGGAGCGGCCGGAGGCCTTCCGCGCCGGCTTCGCGCGGCTTGTGGCCCCGGGGCCTCAGATCGTGGAGGCGGTGACGGAGTTGCTGCGCGACGCCGACCTGGCCGAGTCGCTGCGGCTCGAAGACAGTCCGTTCGGCGACGGCCGCGCCACCGAGCGGATCACGGCCATCCTCCGCCAGATCGCCGCGGGGAATCCGATGTTCGCTGGGCTCGCGTCGTGATCGGCTTCCTCAAAGCGCTCACGTTCCTGCTCGGGGCGTCGTTCTTCGCCTACGTTCTGTTCATCCTGATCCCGCACCTCACCCACCGGAAGACCGCGCTGGGCGACCCGGCTGACTTTCAGTGGCACTTCTTCGTGCCGTGCCGGGACGAAGCGGCTGTGATCGAGCGGACCGTCGAGGCGGCCCGCCGGGACTTCCCCGCGGTGCATGTGTGGGTCGTCGACGACCACAGCGACGACGACACCGGGCGCATCGTCGAGGAGATCGCGCGCCGGGACCCGCGGGTCCACCTCGTCGCCCGTCGCCGTCCCGAGGCGAGGACGGGGAAAGGCGATGCGCTCAACGCGGCCTACGACGCGCTGAACGCCTTCCTGCCCGCCGACGCGGACCGCGAGCGGATCATCGTGATGGTGCTCGACGCCGACGGCGAGCTCTCGCCCCGGGCGCTGGCCATGATGGCGTCCGCCGATGTGTTCCTCGACCCGGGCGTCGGCGGGGCTCAGGTGGTGGTGTGGATGAAGAACCGCCACGAGCGCAGACCGAGACCCGGCCGCGGGTGGCTCGGGAACCTCTCCGGCCGCTTCCTGGTGAAGCTGCAGGACATCGAGTTCCGCACCATCATCGCCGCCATGCAGTCGCTGCGCGCGAGGACCGGTACCGTCGGGCTCGGCGGGAACGGCCAGTTCGCGCGGCTGTCCGTGCTCGACCTCATTCGGGCGAGTCACGACCGGCCCTGGCATGGCGCGCTGCTGGAGGACTACGAACTCGGGCTGCACATCCACCTGCACGGCTACCGCATCGCCCACGTCGGCAACGCCCACGTCTCGCAGGAGGCGCTGCCCAGCTTCCGCCGGTTCCTCACGCAGCGCACGCGCTGGGCGCAGGGCAACATCCAGTGCGTGAAGTATGTGCGCGACGCCTTTCGCTCGGCGCATGTGACGAATGTGGGGCTGCTCGAGATCGGCTACTACCTCGTGCTGCCGTTCCTGCAACTGTGCGGGCTGGCGGCGTTCGCCGTGATGATCGTCACCGCTCTGCTCGGCCTGACGAAGCTCGGGGCGGGCCTGCCCGGCGGGGACCGCCTGATCTGGCTCGCGGTGTTCTGGATCGTCTTCTCGGTGGTGCCGTTCGCCGTGTGGGGGTTCGTGTACCGGCGGCGCTGCGAGCGGATCTCGTTCCTCGGTGCTCTCGGCTGGGGACTCGGAGTGTCCGTTTACGTGCTGTACATGTACGTGGTCATCCCCCGCGCGTTCTGGCGCATCCTGACGGGTCGCAGCGGGTGGCTGAAGACCCGGCGCAACGCGGAGACATCCACGGGGCCGACCGCCCTCGACCACTGAGCGCGTGCTCCTGCCGGGTGGCTGCGGGTGCGGCGGAACCACCCAGTCGGGCCGGAGGAGAAGAACGACAGCACCAACAGGCCACTCAATACCCGGCGGAGAAAGCACGCATGTCATCGGGACTGGGATCGGCTTAGGAACGAAAGAGATGAGCCGCGCCGAATTCCAGTCGCGGCTCGTAGCCCCCACGGAAAGGACCCAAGTCATGAGACTCCGCCCTGTCGGCGTCGCGGCGATCACCCTCGCCGCCGCGATCACCGCCTCCCTGTTCGCCGCCGCCCCCGCGAACGCCGAAAGCACCACGACGACGCAGACGCTCGTCTCCTCGTCCTGCGTCGCACAGCTGAAGGACAATCTCGCGGCTGACCACCAGCACCCGAGCCTGGAGCAGCTCAAAGCCGCCTGCGCGGGAGAGGTGACCTCAACGGTCTCGCAGATGCATCTCGTGACCGGGGCCGGCGCGCGCGCTCTGGCGAAGGCGCGCCACCTGAGCGCCGCCGAGACCGCGAACCTCGTCGCCCGTGCCGAGAACGGCTGGGTCGCCTACCAGGACTGGCGTGAGGGATACAAGAGCTGGCTCGTCAAAGAGTTCCACGAGGGCCGCACCTACTACGACGGCTCGAAAGCGTGGGTGACCTCCTATGAGGGCTACACCGGCAGACACATCTGCCACTCCGGGGGGTCCTCGGACCTGTTCGTGAATGTCGTGACCCGCGAATGCACGCAGCCGGAGCCGGTGAGCATCGCCGACAACTCCTACCAGTTCGAGGTCTCGGCGACCATCCTGGGCGTCCCTGTGGACTACGTCGTCGGCCTGCACGCCAAGGTCGACGGTTACGGCAACATCGATTACACGACGAACAGCTGATTCCTCCTGTCCTCCCCGGGCGGCGGTCCCCGACCGCCGCCCGGGGAGGACTCCGGCGCGAAAGCGGACACGCAGAGGGGCCTGAAGATGTTCTTGTTCTCCCGTGAACTCGCCGTGCTCTCCTCCGCCGTCCGCGAGAAGCGCCCGGCCCATGTGATCGGCCCGGCGGGCATGGGCGCGACCACACTGCTCGGCCGCCTCCGGAGCCGGCTCGACGTGGAGGGCTACACCGTTGTGGCGATCGACGGTGCGCCCTATTCGTCCCGAGGCGGAGCGCTTTCCGCTGCCGAAGCCGGCCGGTCCCGGGCAGCGCCCCCGTCACTGCTCTCCCGGGTCGACTCGCTCGCCCAGGAACTGCTCGCCAACGATCTGCGTGCCCTCATCGTCGACGGCATAGAGAATGTTGACGGCGGCACCCTCCGGATCATCCAGGCCGCGGCGACGCGCACCGAGACTCCGGTGGTCTACTCCCGCGGGGTCGCGGTGAGCGCGCTGATGCGCTCCGATGTCCGCTACTGCCGCTTCCCCGGCACCCGTCTGCGTCTGCGGCCCCTCGACTTCACGACGACCGCGACGCTCGTCGCCGACCGGCTGGCCGGCCGGCCGGATGTCGAGGTCGTCTCGAACGTCCTCTCCCTCTCCAGCGGCATCACCGGGCTCATCCTCGCGATCGTCGACGGCGTCCGCGACGATGGTCTGGTCCGGCTGCACGAGGGACGATGGCTGATGACCGGCCGCGGCCTGTGGAGCAGCGGGGTGGAGGCGTGGGTCGAGCGCGGCCTCGCGCGCCTCGATCTGACGACCTTCGAGGCGATCCGGCATCTCGCGCTCGCCCACGATTCGCGACCCTGGGCGCCCTGTCCGCTCGTCGCGCACGAGATGCTGAAGGACCTGGAGGCGCGCGGCTTCCTCTCGGTCGTCGACGGTCCGGACGGGCTGGGCATCCGGCTGCTCCCTCCGGCGATGGCGGACTACTTCCGCTTCACGGTCGGCAGAGACAGCGCTCTGGAGTCCTGCCCCTGTGGCGGCAGCGCCCCGGCCGGCCTCCGCGCAGACGACCACACGGCCAGCCTGGTGCGCAGCACGCGCGGCCGCAGCACACGCACCAGAGACGAACGGGCAGCCGAGTGGGCGGCCGCTCCGTCGGCCGCCACCGCACTGCCCTACTTGGAAGCGCTTCTGGAGACGCCGCGAGGAGCCGGAGACGTCGAGCGTGTGTTCGCCGGCACGCCGATCGCGTCCGCGGCGACGCCGGAGGACGCCCTCGACCTCGTCCTCCTCCGCGCCTCCGCCGAGGGGAGCCTCACACGCCCGGTCCCGGAACGCCTCGATGAGCTCACCCAGCTCTTCCCGGCGCTGCGTCCGGCCCTGGACCTGTTCGCCCGGGTGCTGACCGAGGGCTCGTCCGCAGTCGACGCTTCGCCCGCGACGATGACGATGCTGCGCTCTCTGGGGGTGTCGGCCGAGTCGCTGTGCGTCGCCGCCCTCGCCTACGTCGCGCTGCTGGAGGGCGATGTGAGGGAGGCCGCCTACTGGGAGGGACGTGTTCCCGCGTGTCCCCTGCTCGCGGTCGAGCGCCTGGTCGGTGCGGTGCGTGCCCTCGTCCCGCTCGCGCGGGGAGATTTCGGGCTGGCCCTGGCCGGAAGCATGCGCTCCCTGGAGATCGCTCGCGCCGAGGAGGAGCTCACCGGCATCCTGCTCAACTCTTACTACGCAGCGCTGGCGCTCCTCGCCCTCGGGCGCTGGACCGAAGCGCTCGATGTGGCGGACACGGCGCTGGCGTACGGGCCGCCGGGCCCGGCGCACACCGGCTTCTACCGCGCGCTGCTGTGGCTGGCGTCTCTCGTCAACCACTGGCTCGGGGAGAACCGGCTCGCCACCCTGCTGGAGGCACAGGCATCGACGCTGGTGGTGACCGATGACGCGCTCCCCGCCATGCAGGGCGATGTCGGCTCCATCCTGCGCTCCCTCATCGGCGGCGAGAAGGCGGCGGCCATGTCCGAGCTGCGCCGCCTCGCTGCCTGCCTGGCCGGCGAGCGCAACCTGCTGACAGCGATCTTCACCCTGGTCGTGGGCTTGTGCATCTGGCCCGAGCCGCCCACCTTCGCTCAACTCGGCGAACTCGCCTCGAACGCGCTGGGCGTGCCCCGCTGGCCGCTCGTCGACCTGGTGAGGGCATCGTTCGAGGAACCCGATCAGCTGGCCTCTCTCGCGGAGACGATCGGCCGCACGCCGCACAGTGCGCTGGCCGCGCTCGTCCTCGCGGCGCGGGTGCGGCAGGAATGCGGCCAGCGCTCGGAGCTTGCGGAGGCGATCGGCGCCGCTCTGCTCGTGCTCGTGCGCGACGAACCCCTCCCTGGCCTGCGAGACCCCGAGGACGACGCGGGCCAGCGGCAGCGGACCGAGTCGCTGACCCCGAGGGAGACCCAGGTCGCGCTCCTCGCCGCGACCCTCCCGAACACCGCCGTGGCCTCGATGCTCGGGATCGGTGTGCGCACGATCGAGAACCACATCCACAGCGCCCTCAAGAAGACCGGCGCGAGGAACCGGCAGGAACTGTTCGCGCGGCTGCGCGGAACGTCCTGATCGGGTTCGCCGCGTCCGGGGCGCGGGGAGGCTTCAGGACAGCTGGCGGTCGATGGCGTCAGCGGAGTGGAGCGAGCCGGCGACGATCGTCCGGACACCGGGGAGCCCGTCACCTGACGGGCGATTGGAAGCGGAAGTCGCCAGCGCGACCGAGACCGCCCTCCAGCTCGGGGCTGCCACTCATTTTCGGGCGGCCGGAGCACTCAGGGGTGGCACCCGGTTCGATATTTGCTTGTGAACGTCGGCGATTCGCCCTGTTCTGTTTCCAACGCCCCTGATCAAAAGAGAAAAGTATAGTGCAGACGCTCTTTACCCCCCCGACGACGGTGGGTGTGGGTAAGAATCTTCATCCGGCTGGCCGCTAGCCTCTGCGCCCTCGCCGCTCTCGCTCTCGCCGCATCAACCCATGGCGGTCTCCTGGGCCACCTGGAGCGCCACCAGCACCAACACCGGCGACAGCTGGAACGTCAGCACCTTCTGCACCGCCCCCACCCCCCTCCCCGCCACCGGCAGCACCCGCATCGCACTCAACCTCCGCGGGACCGCCGCCATCGCCGGCGGCCAGAATTTCAGCCTGGCGTTGGCGTCGGATGGCACCGCCTGGGCGTGGGGGTACAACGGCTACGGTCAGTTGCGCAACGGCACCACCACCGACTCCATCACCCCGGTGCGGGTGCAGAGGCTTGGCGGGAGGACGATCACCGCGATCGCCGCCGGCGCGTATTACAGTCTCGCTTTCGCGTCGGATGGGACTGTCTGGGCGTGGGGGGGACAACAGCACCGGCCAGCTCGGCAATGGCACCACCACCAATTCCAGCGTCCCGGTGCAGGTGCAGGGGTTGCTCCTCGCTGTGAATATCAAAGCGACGGGGGTGGTGGTGGGTGGTCGTGCGGCTACGGACATTGTGATGGCTGCGTGTTCTATTCCGACGGTGTTGTTTACGATGCCTGCTGGTTCGGTGGGTGTTGTGGATGTTGTGGTCACCACGCAGACGGGTTCTGGTGGGGCTGGTCCGACGTTGACATATAGGGGGGCGTTTACCTATGACTGAGTGACCGATGTGTAGTTCTCTCTACTGCCCATCACGTATAACCCTTATCCCTTTTTTGATATGAAAGAAGTTCGTATTATGACTGTTTTTGCAACGCGTTCTCAGGCTGGTCTTTTCCGGAAGAAGGTTCGTTTGTCGCGGCGTGCGCGTGTTCTTCGTGCTGGTGCGGTTGTGGCGGTGCTTGCGGTGAGTGGGATCGCGGTGTCGCACTCGGCGTTCAGTGCTTCTGTTTCGAACACGGGGAACTCGTGGTCGACGGGGAGCTTGTCGTTGACGTCTAACACGACGACCGCGGTGTTCTCCCCGACGGGTATTGTTCCGGGTCAGTCGGACAGCAAGGTGATCACGATCACGAACAAGGCTGGTCTGGCGGGTGTGGTCAAGGTTTACGCGGCGAACGCGTCGGATGCTTCCTCGATCGCGCAGTACTTCACTGTCACTGTTACGGAGGGGACGTTGTCGGGTGCCACGTTCACTGCTGATAAGAATGGGACGGTTTATAACGGTAGCCTTTCGGATTTCCTGACGAAGGACGTCTCGTATTCGACCGGTGTTGGTAACTGGACGCTGGACGGGACGGTGGATGTGTCGAAGAGTTACCAGATCTCCTGGGCGATGAGCTCGGCCGCGCCGAACAGTTCTCAGGGCAAGAAGGTCTCCACGGACTTCACTTGGGAGATCCAGAACAACAAGGCGAGCTGAGATGACCGCTGCCAGGCATCACACGAGCGCCCGCGGTGTTCGCCGCATGGTTGTTGTCTCCGGTGACAGGCGCGTCTTTCGGGGCGTGGTGGTTGTCTGGGTGGTCACGGCGAATGTGTGCAGAGCGATCGTGTGGTGCCTGGTGGGTTTGCTGGTGTGGGGGATCGCCCCGTTCGCGATCGGTTGGCATGCGACCACGGTGATGTCGGGCTCGATAACACCGGCGATCCGTGCGGGGGACCTCGTCGTCATCCGCCCGGTATCGGCCGGTCAGCTCCGGGCGGGTCAGGTGGTCCAGTTCGATGACCCCGACAATCCCGGCCGGTTGCGGTTGCACCGGTTGGTGAAGATCCAGGGCGACACCCTGACCACCAAAGGCGACGCGAACGCCCACTCCGATTCCTCACCGGTCACCGCGGGCATGGTCCATGGTGTCGGGGTGCTCCGTGTGCCCGGGGTCGGTATTCCGGTGAAAGCGTTCGCCGAACATAACTACCTCCTCCTCGCCGTCCTTGTCCTCGCCGTTCTCGCCCTCCTTGTGGGAACCCGCCTCGATCACGCATACGACTGGCTCCCCACCGATGACGGACCCGAGGAAGAACCGACCCGGGAAACCCCGACACCGGCAACCAACCACAACCACGACCACGACCACGACCACGACGGTCTCGAGGACCTCCTCGAGCTGGTCGATCTGGCCGCCTCCCGCAACACCACCCACGATGCCTCCCCCTAAGCCCGGAGGTGTCTGGTTATCCGGGCGAAGACAGCGACCGCAGCGAAAAAGGGGGGAGATCACGCGAAGTGAGGACGACAATGCTTGGAATTCAGGACTGGATCGCCGTCATCGACGCGGTGTGTCAAGCGACCGAGAGCGGCCACCTGATCTGGACCGCCAGCGATGACGATCCCGGCAACAGCACCCCGTGCTATATCGCGCGGGTGGGAACCCGCATCGAGTACCGGATCACCGCGGGAAAAGACCACCACCAAACCGAACTCGGCGTCGTCATCCTCTCCCGCAAACACGTCGCGGACACCCCCGTCATCCTCGATCGGGTCACGGTCCAACCATTCACACCAGGGAAGCTGACGCTTTACGACCACCTCGCCCAGCTCTACCACGCGGCGATCCGCAGCGCTGCCGGAGCACCACAAACGCTCGGGGCAACTCTCGTCGAGGAGATCAGCAAAATCACCGCAACACCACCCCTCCCACACCGGACAAGGGTGCAGAGGGCTCTGTGGGAGCGGTGGGTGCAGGTCCGGCCCGTTCCGGCAGGAGACGGTCGTAGCTGACGCGACGCCGATTCGCTCTCAGCCCCGCCCTCACCCTGCACCACCGCCGTCACCGTCGATCGACCTAGGTGTGCTGCTCAGGGCAGTTGGTTGAGGTGTGACGCGATAGATGGGTGAGGACCTCCCGGTCGAGAGTGGGGCTGTCTAGTTTCCCTGCACTCGATGACTTAGGAGGTCCTCGTGACCCACGCTAATGCTGCTTTGACTCCTCGCGAATGCCTCCGCCTGGCCCGCCAAGTCGTCGACGACGGCTGGTCCGTTGCTGCGGCGGCGACCTACTTCCGAGTGTCCTGACGCACCGCGGACCGATGGGCTCGTCGTTACGTGGAGATGGGCGAGGCGGGAATGCTGGACCGTTCGTCACGGCCGCATCACAGCCCGAACAAGACCCCGCGAAGACTGGTCCGCAAGGTCGTGCATCTGCGGTGGAAGAAGCGGCTGGGACCAGTCGGTATCGGCGCCCAGCTCGGCATGCCCGCCTCGACCGTTCACACGGTCCTCTCCCGGTGCCGGATCAATCGGCTCAGCCACGTCGACGTCCGCACCGGCGAACCCGCCCGCCGCTACGAGCACGAGCATCCCGGATCGATGATCCACGTCGACATCAAGAAACTCGGCAACATCCCCGACGGTGGCGGCTGGCGCTACGTCGGACGTCTCCAGGGAGAGCGGAACAAGGCCATCACCGCGAAGCGGACCGGGAAACACGGGATCACCGGCGACATGATCACCGGCACAGCGTTCGTTCATACCGTCATCGACGATCACTCCCGTGTCGCTTACGCCGAGATCCACGACGACGAAACCGCCGCCACTGCAATCGCTGTTCTGCGTCGAGCGGTCGGCTGGTTCGCCAGCCGTGGCGTCACCGTCGAACAGGTGCTCTCCGACAACGGCTCCGCATACCGCTCATACGCCTGGCGCGACGCTTGCGCCGAGCTCAGCATCCAACCGAAACGCACCCGGCCCTACCATCCGCAGACGAACGGCAAGATCGAACGCTTCCACCGCACCCTCGCCGACGGCTGGGCATACGCCCGGCACTACAACTCCGAATCAGCCCGCCGCAACGCACTCCCGGCCTGGCTGCACTCCTACAATCACCACAGGCCCCACACCGCCATCGGCAGCCAGCCACCCATCAGCAGATTGACCAACGTCCCTGAGAAACACAACAAGGGGACGCTGGGCGCGCTTTGAGACAACTCCCACACGCGCTTTCTACGCTCGATCCACGGGATTCCTCGATCGACTTCTCGGGCGTGAGGAACCGCGCCGCGACACCCCGCAGAGCGCAGACGGGTGGAACGCAGACAGCCAGAGCGCGCACGGCTCGAATGCGTACGCCCGGAACGCCTCTCAGCCGCCCGCAGCGACGATGAGATCGCGGTCGAGCGCTACCGCTATCTTCTCCGGACGGCTCCGCCCGAGACCATCGAGCAGGTCCACGAGGAAGCCTTCGCGCGGCTGACCGCCGACCAGCGCCGGCTTCTCTTCCAGCAGCTCAGCGAGGGCGCTCCTGCCGGCGAGCGGCCGCGCGGAGACGACCCCCGCTCCCTCGCTCAGGCGGCGACCCGCTCCGAACTGCGCCAGCCGGGCACTCTCGAACGCTCGCTCGCCGGACCGGGCTCCGGCGCTGCCGGCGGGATGGGCTTCGGCGGTATGCTCGCCACCTCGCTCCTCGGGAGCGTCGCCGGATATGTCATCGGGTCGACCCTGGTGAGCGCCTTCCTGCCCACCCCGGGCGCAGATCAGGCTGCGGACGGGACCGCGGGAGACGGTTCGGGGGGAGACGGCACTGCTGCGGACACGGGCTCGGGCGATGCCGGCTCGGGCTCGGGCGATGCCGGTGTTGAGACCGCGAGCGCCGATGCCGGCTGGGGCGGTGACTCCGGTGGCTGGGGCGGTGGCGATGCCTTCGGCGGTGGCTGGGATGGTGGTGGCTTCGGCGGCGGTGATTTCGGCGGCGACTTCCTGTAACGCCCCCGATGCGGGAGGAGGCCGGGCATTCCCGGTGCTCCATTCCGGATGCTCTGAGGACGTCTGCTCACAGCGGTCCCGTCTTCCTGGCGCGAGCGGTCACCTCATGCCCGCAACGCCGCGGCGAACGGCAGCACCACGCTCGCCCCGGCCCGGTGCAGTTCGCGGCCGGCCACCGTGATCGTCCATCGGCTGTCGATCAGGTCGTCCACGAGCAGCACCACCCCACCCGCCGGAAGTGCCAGCTCGCGCGCGTCGAACGCCTCCCACACGCTGGAGAGCCGGAAAGCGCTGTTCCCGCCGGGGCCGCTGGCCGCGCCGGCCCTGCGCATCCCGAGAGCCCCGAGAGAGGGCAGACGTCCGATCTCGGCCAGAGCTTGTGCCAGGGAGGCCGTGAACACCGGCCGCCGCCGCGAAGGCACAGAGACGACCACGTCCGGTCGGCGCTCCCATCCCCACTCGCTCAGGACGGCGACGCACGCCTCCACGACATCTGGCGGACACGGTGCGTCCGGGGCATCGGGAGCCAGGAGCTCCCGCAGACGTCCGCCCCATCCCAGATCGGTCAGACGGGCGAGCGCGCGGCCCAGCGCTACCTGTTCGCCGGCCGGGATGCGGCCTTTCACCGGGACGCCGAGACGGTCTGCGCCCGTCGGCCAGAGCTTCCGTGGTTCCACGGCGACTCCCGCCCGATTGAGGGCCGCTGAGACCGATCCGGTGGCCTCGTCCGCGATCGCCTCCGGATACCAGGCTCCGGCGCAAGAATCGCAGCGTCCGCAGGGCCGGGCCCCGGGATCGTCCAGCGCCAGCTGGAGGAACTGCATCCGGCAGCCGTCCGTGCGTTCGTAGTCGATCATCGCGCGCTGCTCCGCCTCGCGTGCCGCCGCGATGCGTTCGTAGCGTTCGCGGTCGTAGGCCCACGGCCGGCCGGTGGACACCCAGCCGCCGGAGACACGGCGGACCGCTCCGTCCACATCCAGGACCTTCAGCAGCAGTTCGAGCGTGGATGTCTTCAGGTCGACTCGGGTCTCGAGCGCCTGCGTCGACTGGGCCGTGTCGCTCAGCGCCGCCAGCAGCGTGCCCGCTTTCTTCTCCGACGGCATGGAGGCGGTGGCGAAGTACTGCCAGATCGCTCTGTCCTCCGGGCCCGGCAGCAGCAGCACGTCGGCGTTCTCCGTCGCGCGCCCCGCGCGCCCCACCTGCTGATAGTAGGCCACCGGTGAGGAGGGCGCCCCGAGGTGGACGACGAATCCGAGGTCCGGCTTGTCGAAGCCCATCCCGAGCGCGCTGGTCGCCACGAGCGCTTTCACGTCGTTGCGCTTGAGCCGGTCCTCTAACTCTTCGCGCTCGGCTGTGTCGGTCTGCCCGGTGTAGGCGTGCGCCTCGTGCCCGGCCTGACGCAGGACGCGCGCGGTGTCTTCCGCGGCCGACACCGTCAGCGTGTACACGATGCCGCTTCCGGGCAGTGCGTTCAGATTGCTCACCAGCCAGGCCAGCCGGGTGGTCGCATCGGGCAGGGCGAGCACCCCCAGCCGCAGGGATCGCCGGGCGAGCGGGCCGCGGATGGTCACCACCTCCGCCCGCCCCGACGCCGACCCGCCGAGCTGCTCGGCGACATCCGCCACGACCCGCTCGTTGGCGGTCGCGGTGGTCGCCAGCACCGGGACCTCCGTGGGGAGCGCTGCCACGAGTTCCCGGAGCCGTCGGTAGTCGGGGCGGAAGTCGTGCCCCCAGTCCGAGATGCAATGAGCCTCGTCGATGACCAGCAGACCCGCCCGCGAGACGAGCGCGGGCAGATGCCGGTCGCGGAACTCCGGATTGTTGAGCCGCTCGGGGGAGACGAGCAGCACATCCACTGTGTCTTCGCGGAGCCGGGCGATTACGTCCTCCCACTCGTGCCGGTTCGCCGAGTTGATCGTGAGCGCCCGCACTCCGGCTCGCTCGGCCGCGGAGACCTGGTCTCGCATCAGCGCCAGCAGTGGGGAGACCAGGATGGCCGGCCCGGCTCCGCGCTCGCGCAGCAGGAGCGTCGCGACGAAATAGACCGCCGACTTCCCCCATCCCGTGCGCTGGACGACGAGGGCGCGCCGCCGCTCGTCGACCAGCGCCGAGACGGCCTCGTACTGCCCGTCGTGAAAATCGGCGTCCGGCCGGCCCACGAGGTCGCGCAGGTGTTCCAGCGCACGGGCGCGGGTCGATGCGGCGGGGAAGGCTGTGCCGGTGGTGGTCATGGAGTCATCGTTTCAGACGCCTCCGACGCCCGTCCCTCTGCGTCCGGATCTGTGGAGAGCTCGGGGAACGCACCGGCTTGTGGAGGAGCTTCACGCGTCTTTCCCGTATCCACCGGAACGCCAGGGCGCGAAGGGGGCGATCCGTGGCCGTCCGGCCTATTTTGCGGGGCCGGGAACCGTCCCGTACACTGGAGGAGGTGGTTGAATCCACTAAGCTTTTCCGCGCCCTTTTTTGGAATACAGACGAGGGCAGTACCACCCTGCTAGCCTTGCTCGAGGAGTTCGCGGAGAAGCCGTGGCCGACTCCCTAGGGCGGTAGCTCAATTGGCAGAGCAGCGGTCTCCAAAACCGCAGGTTGCAGGTTCGATTCCTGTCCGCCCTGCAAGCCGGCATCCTGATGCCGGTCCACGAAAGGTGTAACGAGGTGGCCCGAAAGGTAATCGACGAGCCGAGCGAGGAGATCGTCGCCAATGCGAAGAAGGATCGCGCCGAGCGGCGCAATCCCTTCGCCCGGATCGCCCTGTTCATCCGGCAGGTCATCGGCGAGTTGAAGAAGGTCGTCACCCCGACGCGCAAGGAGCTCGTGAGCTACACGGGCGTCGTGCTCGTCTTCGTGGTGATCATGATGGCCCTGGTGTCGCTCCTGGACTGGATCTTCGGTCTGGGCGTGGTCTGGGTCTTCGGCAACCCGACCTAGACCCCTGCCGGAACGGGCTCCGCTCTCCCCGAAAGAAATGGAATGAATTCAGTGTCTGAGACGAATCGCGACGACGTGGACTGGGCGACCGCTGCCAAGCAGTCCTCCGAAGACGACGAGGCGCAGACCGGCAATGTCCTGGCCGGCGATGAGCAGTCGGTCGACGCCGCCGAGCACGAGGCCCTCCACATCGTCGCCGAGGACGGTGTCGAGGTCGACCTGGACGCGGTTCTGGACGCAATGGCCGAGGCCGTCGATCCCGAGGCCGACCGCGCTGTCGACGAGGCGCTCGAGGTCGACTCCGCCGAAGAGGCCGAAGCCGCTCAGGAGGCGGCCAGGGACGAGGACGAACTCGCCGCCGACCCGTACGAGGAGTTCCGAACCGAGCTGCGCGGCAAGATCGGCAAGTGGTACGTCATCCACTCCTACGCCGGGTTCGAGCGCCGCGTGAAGTCCAACATCGAGAACCGCATGGTCTCGATGAACATGGAGGACTACATCCACGAGGTCCAGGTCCCGATGGAGGACGTGGTCGAGATCAAGAACGGCCAGCGCAAGATGGTCAACCGCGTGCGCATCCCGGGGTATGTGCTCGTGCGCATGGACCTCAACGAGGACAGCTGGTCAGTCGTCCGTCACACGCCGGGTGTCACTGGCTTCGTCGGCAACGCGCACAACCCGACGCCGCTGCGCTTCGAGGAGGCCTTCTCCATGCTGAAGAGCCTCGTGCAGGTGGACGCGGCCCCGGCCAAGGGCGCTGCCAAGGGCCAGAAGGCCGCCGCCCGCGTGATCCCGGCCGAGGTCGACTTCGAGATCGGCGAGACCATCACGATCAAGGAGGGCTCGTTCGCGGGCCTGCCCGGCTCCATCAGCGAGATCAAGCCGGAGAGCGGCAAGCTCACTGTGCTGGTGTCGCTCTTCGAGCGAGAGACACCGGTCGAGCTCAGCTTCGACCAGGTGACCAAGCTCTAGAGCAGGCGCTCCACCACAAGACTCACAGAACACCGGGTCTCGGAAGGGCCGAGAAACCGGGAGAGCAGTGCGGGCCACGTCCGCACGCTCGAACACACAAAGAAGGAAGAGACATGGCACCGAAGAAGAAGGTCACGGGTCTGATCAAGCTTCAGATCAACGCCGGCGCCGCGAACCCCGCCCCGCCGATCGGCCCGGCCCTGGGTCAGCACGGCGTGAACATCATGGAGTTCTGCAAGGCGTACAACGCGGCGACCGAGTCCCAGCGCGGCAACGTCATCCCGGTCGAGATCACCGTCTACGAGGACCGTTCGTTCACGTTCGTCCTGAAGACCCCGCCCGCGGCCGAGCTCATCAAGAAGGCGGCCGGCGTCGCCAAGGGCTCCGGCGTCCCGCACACCACCAAGGTCGGCAAGCTGACCCAGGACCAGGTGCGCGCCATCGCCGAGCAGAAGATGGTCGACCTCAACGCGAACGACCTCGACGCGGCCTCCAAGATCATCGCCGGCACCGCCCGCTCGATGGGCATCACCGTCGAGGCCTAAGGCCCCGACCGCTCAGAACACTTTCGTGGAAGAGCCGGCCAGGCTCGCACCACATTCTCGTAAGGAGAAAAACATGGCACAGAAGTCCAAGGCCTACCGGGCCGCGGCCGAGAAAATCGAGGCCGGGAAGTTCTACACCCCGAGCGAGGCGGTCTCTCTCGCCAAGGAGACGGGTTCCGCCCGATTCAACTCGACCGTAGAGGTCGCGCTGAAGCTCGGCGTCGACCCGCGCAAGGCCGACCAGATGGTGCGCGGCACCGTCATCCTCCCCCACGGCACCGGCAAGACCGCGCGCGTCATCGTGTTCGCGACCGGCCCGGCCGCGGAGGCCGCCATCGCCGCCGGTGCCGACGAGGTCGGCGGCGCCGACCTGATCGAGAAGGTCGCCGCCGGTTACACCGACTTCGACTCCGCCGTCTCCACCCCGGAGCTCATGGGCCAGGTCGGCCGTCTGGGCAAGGTGCTCGGCCCGCGCGGTCTGATGCCGAACCCGAAGACCGGCACGGTCACCCCGGATGTCGCCAAGGCTGTCTCTGACATCAAGGGCGGAAAGATCGAGTTCCGCGTCGACAAGCACGCGAACGTACACTTCGTCGTCGGCAAGGCCGGTTTCACCGCCGACCAGCTCAACGACAACATCAAGGCCGCTCTCGACGAGGTCGTCCGGCTCAAGCCGTCCGCCGCGAAGGGCCGCTACATCCAGAAGGGCGCCGTTTCGACCACCTTCGGTCCCGGCATTCCGCTGGACGTCAACGCGATCTGATCTCCTCGCGGCGCTCATCGGCGCCGCGGGGTCACGAAGGGGCTGGACCGGCACGCGCCGGAACAGCCCCTTCGGCTTGTGCGGACGCCGGGGCGCGGCCAGTGGGCAAAAGGGGTGAGGGGGACCTGTCTACCCTCTCTTGTGGACCAGAACAGGGATCATTTATGCTCGCCCCGGCATGCATCGCACGCCGGCTCACAATCGAGTCCGTCCGAACGAAGGAAGTTTCGATGAGATCTCGCATCACCCCCGCCCATCGCAGGAGGGCGCTCAGTATCACTGCCATCACGGTCGCCGTGGTGGCAGTGTCATTGGCAGGCGCTTCGGCGGCGAACGCTACGAGCCGGGTTGCCTACGGCGACTCCGTGCCCAACTGGGCCATCGCCCAGAACGATGCCGGAGCGGTGCCCGCATATCAGACGTACGAAAGGGGAGGTCTTCCTCCCGTTACGCGATCAGAGGGGCGCTGAGGACCTCGCCAAGCAGGTGTCCACTCCCGGTCTCCCCGGCTACCGGAAGCCACTGACGCCCGTGCAGTGGATCCAGCGCTTCTCGCCGTCTCAGGCGTTCGTGGACGCCGTGGCGGGCTACCTGAAGGCTGCCGGGCTCACCGTCACCGGGGTGCCGGCGAGCCGCGAGTACGTGGTCTTCCGCGGCACCGCCTCCCGGTTCGGCTCGGCCTTCGGCACGTCGATGCACACGTTCAGCTACGAAGGCAAGAAGCTCGTCGCGCCCACCTCGGCGCCGTCGCTGCCGTCGAGAATCGCGGCGAATGTCTCGGGTGTGAGCTTGGAGCAGACGCGCACGCTCACGCGCCCCGACTCGGTCAGGCCGGGCGGCGCCACCGAGCCGTCGAGCCCGTCGCGGATGCGCGCCCAGGACGCTTCGGACGGGCCCTGTCATCGAAACACCGTGCTCGCAGTACATCGGCGAGCGCACTGTGACGATTCCGGCCGCCTACGGCCAGACGAAGTACAGTACCCACAACTGCGGGTACACGCCGAAGCAGCTGCGGAGCGCGTACGGTCTGTCCAACTACCTGAACGGCGGCGGCCAGAAGGTCGCGATCGTCGGCGCCTACGCCAGCCCGTCGATCGTGTAGGACGTCAACACCTACGCGCAGCAGAACGGTGAGCCCGGCCTGACGGCCTCCACCTACCAGCAGATCGTCCCGAAGCCGAGTGAGTTCCGCGATCAGGATCTGTGCGGTTCCCTGGGCAGCTGGCAGACCGAGCAGACGATCGACGTCCAGGCGGTCCACAGCATCGCGCCGGCCGCGAGCATCCTCTACGTCGGCGCCACGGACTGCATGGCCAGTGAGGATATCGCGTTGTCGACGATCCTGGACAACAAGCTGGCGAACATCGTCAGCAGCAGCTACAGCTCAGTGGGGGAAACCCTGTCGTCCATGACGATTCAGGGCATGGTCAACCTGCATCTGCAGGCGGCCGGTGAGGGCATCGGCCTGTACTACGCTAGCGGCGACGACGGCGACCAATCCGCCGATCTCGGCTATCCGGCGCCCCAGTTCCCCGCCTCCTCGCCGTGGGTCACCTCGGTGGGCGGCACGAGTCTCGCGATCGACAGCAAAGGCTCCATCGCCTGGGAGACCGGCTGGGGCGGCCGGTCCGACCAGATCGTGGAGAACGCCAACGGCCGCCTCGCGCTCGCGGAGCCGCTGCCCGGGAGGAACTTCGACGGTGGCGCTGGCGGTGGCGCCTCTGCGCTCTTCCGAGAGCCGGACTACCAGAGCGGCGTCGTGCCGCCCTCGCTGAGCCGAGGCTTCCGCGTCTCCGCGGACATCGCGGCGCTGGCCGACCCGCTCACCGGCATAAGGCCGGCCCCGGTACGGTTGGCGAGATCCACGAGCGCGGCGGCCTTGTGGATGTCGAGCATGCCCGCCTCGTCCACCACGATCCGATCTCCCGGCTGCAACCGAAGGGACGCATCGCTCGGGGCGTCCAGCTTTCGGGGGAAGGCCCAGTCGTCGGTGCCAGCGCCGTGTGTTGGGTGGGTGTAGCCCGTGCTGGATCAGGAGCATGTCAACGCTGGTCGCGTCCGCGCCGACCTCGCGACCGGCGAACGCGGCAGCCTTCCGGGACGGGGCGACGATCACCGTCCGCCGGCCCTGCGCGGCCAGGGCGGCGACCGCGGGTTTCAGCATGGTCGTCTTCCCAGCACCGGCCGCGCCGATGATGACCACGGCCCGGTCGGTCCCGGCGATCATGCATGCTGCAGCCACCTGGGACGCATCCAGCTTCACCGCCGGGTCGCAGTGCGCCAACACTGTCGCCACGGCCGCACGCACCCCCGGCTGTGTCAGCTGGGCCGCCAGCCGGTTCAGGTGCTCACGGGCCCGCCACGTGCTGTCCGCGATGAAGACTTTCGCGCCCGCGGGAACGGTCTCCGGGTGGGTGTCGGTCAGGTTCGTCACGTGCTCGTGGGCGGCGGCGATCACCTGCTGCTGCACCACAGTGAACGCTTCTCGTGCGAAGGTTGGGAGGACGGCGAGGAGACCATCAGCGGCGGCGGCACGGATATCCCACGCCGACACCCGGCCACCGTGCCGCAGCGCCCGCTGATCCGCGATCCGCACGGCGACCTGCGCGGCCTCGGCCACCTGTTTCCGTGACGCGGTGGTCGGCGCGCGCGGGGGTGCCACAGGGGCGCGGGCCGCGCCGGCGCTCGGGTCGAGGCCTGCGATCTGGTCCCGGACGCGGGCTTCCCAGTCCGCCTCGTCCAGGCCGGAGGGTTTGTCCGGCCGGTCCTGCGCCCACGCCCACCGGTCGATCACGGTCAACGCTTCCACGCTAGGCTCCTGGCCGCCGTGCTCGGCCTTCCACTCGGCGATCTTCCTCGCCCGGTTGCCCTCGATCTGCGCCGACCGCTTCGACAACGCCGTGTTCAGGTGCGCGAGGTCACTGATCTCCCCGCTCTCCGGGTTCAGGGTGAAACCCTTCGATGCCAGCAACGCGACCCAACTCCGGATCGGTGCGCGCGATCGCGTTCCCCTCCGCGTTCACAACCGCTTGAACTCGGAACACCGCGCGGCCTTCCAGATTCGACCAACGGCCGTCCTCACCGAGCGCGCGCGTTCAACCACATGTGCCGGTGGATGTGCGGGTCCAAGGAGCGGGAACGCTCGTGCCGGAGCTCCGCGACCTCAACCTGCGCCAGGCTCACCCTCCGGCCGCCATCGGTGCCGCGGCGCACGTACAGCTCCTCCGCCCACACGCTCATGCTGTGATCGCGGATCTTGTCCTGCAACACGGACAACCCGACGCGCAGGTCTTCATCCAGGATCGCGGCAATGCTGAACGACTTCGGCAGATTCACCGTCGCGTCATAGACCATCGCGGAGTTCTCGGCCACGTTGTTCCGGCCACGCATGGTCCCGGTGTCCGGGTCGTGGCCGGCCAGCCAAGCGGTCAGCCGGTCGCGGTCGAGGGCGTCACTGGCCGCCCCGTCCGCGGTCACGACGAACCGCTCGACCAGCGCACCTTCGGCGTACCCGGCCGCCGCGTCCGCGCCCAACGCGACCGGCTCATGCGCGTGGCTTGCGTCGCAGGTTCCCTGCTCGACGTAGCGGACCGCGGCCATGATCCCCCGACCGCCCTTGCCACGCTTCCACGTCTGAACCCCACCACGCACAGCTTCAGGATAACCCCAAATCATTTTTGCGCAAGCAAAATGACTGCGTGCATCATTTTCCCTTTTCTTCTTTTCCTCCTCTCTCTCCCTTCTCACGCCGGACACGGACGGCCACGCCGGACACGTGAGTGTTTGAGGTAGACGTGCCGTCGGGACTGTCGACCATTCACCCGATGTCGCTACGCTCGGCGCATGGAAGCTATTTTCATCGCCACCGGGGAGGTGCCCGTCCCAGCTGGTTCGCCGACGGAGTACTGGGTGCGCTTATGGGGCGCAGACCCGGCGGCTGGTTCTTCACGGTCTGCGGACGAGTGGCGAATCACCGGTGCGAGGGACGTCCTTGAGGTCATCGACTGGGCGCAACGGCAACTGCGCGAGGGCTGGAGCTATGAGATCTTCGCCGAAGCCACCGAGCCTGCGACACGCGTTGACGGTACCGTGAGCATTCGCCGTCGGCACTTCCGGTTGCTCGGTCAGAACCCGGAGGCTCCAGCGGCGGTCGAGACCACTGCGTTCGTCAAAACCGAATAGGTGAGAAGGCTGCCTCTACCGCCTTGCTAATTCTGGTAGATCGGCACCTTCACGGTCAGCGCAGCGGACTTCTTCGCCGCAGTGTTATCCGTTGAGCGATTCGGTGCTACCAGGCCCGGGCCGCCGCAGATCACGCTCTTCCAGATGCCGTACGTCGTCCCCGTTGCGTAGGCGGGGCTGTAGCCGGCGGGTGCGGTGAGAGCATACGAGAGATAGCCGCGGAACATGTTAGGTCCCGCGCTGCACGGCGCAGCAGCGTTGGCCTGCTCCTGGCTGGTGTTCCTGTAGTCGTTCGTCGCCCCAGGCCAAGTTGCATCATCTGAACGCTGTAGCGTGACCTTCACGTAAATCTCGGTCATCACGATGGAGCATGACGCCGTGCCAACCACGTTTATGGTGCCATGGACGTGAGTAGACGGATGTGGATCCTGCACCTGCATGGTGCATACCCCCACCACCACGGCGTTCGCCGGCGCGGCGGTAACGAGCACCGAACCTGCGACCAAGACCATCCCCGTGATCGCGGTGATGAGACCTCGCCGCGATCGGGCTTTGCCCTGAAGAAGCATGCGTTTGTGCATGTTCCCTCCTTCCTTTTGGGCTGAGAATAGCGATCCGTCAACCTGCTGGAAAGTGCCCTTCCGACGGTGAGAAGTCCTTGAGATATTGCATCTCGGTCACGAGCAAAGCGACAAGCCTGGGAGTGGTAGACCCTTTACGGTTCTTCGCGGCTGATGGTCGTCGCAGCTCCGTGGCGGGATTTGCCGATGGCGAGGAGTGGATACCCGACCGGTAGCAGCGTCCCGATGACGACGATGAGCGTGCCATCGATGTTCGTGAGCGCGGACGGGTGGTAGTCGGTGACCGTGAGGTCGAGGGTCTGGGTGACGAGCCGTTCGGCGACGGTGATAATGCCGAGCGTGAAAGCGCCGGCGAGGATGGCATATCCAGCGCGGCGCAGCCGCGGCTGTTCTGGGAGCAGGTAGAGCGCTATCGCACGTTTTACGTCGACAACGGCGCATCCGAGTGAGTACAGGTTGACGAAGTTCAGAGCGACGATCGCTGTCCAAGCGTTACGGTATGGCTCCATCCGATAGACGGATTGCTCCATGGGGGTTATGAATAGCAGCGCCGCGACCGCAGCTATGCATCCGACTGCCAGTGCCACATTCATGGTGGTGTAGCGGGACTCCTCGTGCGATTGCCGGATGCGGGCTATCGAGATCATCATAAAGAACATTGCGAGAATCCAGAGTGCTTGCACGATGGTGTATGCGTGATTATGCCCTCCGAGCGTCGCGTCGAAGGAGAGGTAGAACTGTTTGGTGTTCACAAGAAGGCAGCCCGCGAAGCAGGCCAGCCCGAAGATGGCGGCCGAGGCCTTCGTGCTCGTTGCCTTGGCGACAACGATCACAATGGCGACAACGCCCAGCAGGGCGGTGACGGCCAAAAGGGACCAGGGGGACATGATGACCTCCGACTTATATGTACTCGTCCGAATCACGTAGGAGTCTGGCTTGCCGCTCCTCTTGTATGTTCGCTTCCCTGCGTGCGCGAGCAACTGCACGTCGCTCCATGTCATCCAAGCTCACACCCAGGCGTCTGGACAGTACGAGCATCTCCCGGAATTCTATTGGCCGTTCACCGGTGAATATTCGCTGGAGTGTGTGCCTGCGGATGCCGACTTCGGGGGCCAGATCCTTGACTGTCATGCCCAGGCGCTCGCGGGCCTCGCGGAGCTCTGCCGCTAAGGCAAAGGTAAAATACGGCGCGTCGTTGTCGGACGTGAGCTCGGAATCACAGTGGTCCACCGCACCGCCTCCCCTAAATGCAGATTTGCATCCATAGTAACCTTCTGTCTAGTATCTCCTCATCGAGGAAAACCCAGAATCCATCTGGAGAATCGCGTGGTGCCGGCGTAAGGCCAGGCGCATGAGGTTGCGGAATCACGCGGAAATAAAACCTACGGTTTCTCTCACGTAGTCCGCCACGCCCAAAACACAAGAGGAACTACCGAACAGCCCATGAACAAAACCGCACGTTCTGTGAACGGTAACACCCGCGACAAGCCTCACGGCTCTGGAAGCTTCGTCAAGGACCGGTTGCTCGCCAGCCTCGCCGCTGCACACATCGATCCGGATGCTGCGTCCGCTTCCACCGGATGCAGATTGACGGTGCTGGACGGTCCCGTGCCGCTCCTGTTCGTGGAGGTGGTCACACTCGCCCAGCTGCTCGACCGTTCGCCCGCTACCTTCTTCCCGCCCGACGGATACACCGCGAGTTTCACAGCCGAAACAACGAACCCCCAACATCCCTGTTGTGAGTAGGGATTAGCCTGGTGGCTCCGACCGGCATCGATCCGGTGACCTTTCGATTTTCAGTCGAACGCTCTACCAACTGAGCTACAGAGCCGTGGCCGTCGGAACGGCCCGGTGGACGGAAGCCCTTCCGTGAGGAAGGGCTTGTCGCCGTGGCGACCCTGACGGGACTTGAACCCGCGACCTCCGCCGTGACAGGGCGGCACGCTAACCAACTGCGCTACAGGGCCTTACTTGTGGTGCTTTTCGATTGTAGTGGATGTCATCATCGGTTGAGTCCGTGACCCCAACGGGATTCGAACCCGTGCTGCCGCCGTGAAAGGGCGGTGTCCTAGGCCGCTAAACGATGGGGCCGGATTGTCCCGAATCGCTTTCGCTTTCCGATGACCACCGACGCATAAGCATACGGAACTCCGGGGCGGATTGCGAATCGGGTTTGCGGTCCAGGCGGGTCGGTGTGTGGCGGGTTCGCGCCACACACCGACCTCATGCCCGGGGCGGCGGGTGGATCGGCGGTAGATTGCCCAGCGACACCATCCTGACCTCGGGGTTGTGCCGGACTTGTGTTGCTAAAGTTGCGAACGGTGACGACGAGACTGGTGTGACAGAAGATACTGACGTGAACGGTACGAAGTGACGAAGCGACACGAGACGATCGAGAGCCGACGGGCGAGCAGGGGCAGCTCCGGAGTCCGGCGAGGGGTGACGAGGATACGGGCGAGGCTGGCCGTCGTCGTCGCGGTCGCTGTCGCGGGGTCCGTCGCAGCTCCCGCATACGCGGACCAATACCCCAGCTGGCAGGATGTCCAGAACGCCAAAGCCAACGAGTCCGCCGCTAGCGCCCAGGTGGATCGGATCAACGGGCTCATCGCCGACCTCAAGAACTAGGTGTGTTTCTCAGGGACGGTGGTCAATCTGCTGATGGGTGGCTGGCTGCCGATGGCGGTGTGGGGCCTGTGGTGATTGTAGGAGTGCAGCCAGGCCGGGAGTGCGTTGCGGCGGGCTGATTCGGAGTTGTAGTGCCGGGCGTATGCCCAGCCGTCGGCGAGGGTGCGGTGGAAGCGTTCGATCTTGCCGTTCGTCTGCGGATGGTAGGGCCGGGTGCGTTTCGGTTGGATGCTGAGCTCGGCGCAAGCGTCGCGCCAGGCGTATGAGCGGTATGCGGAGCCGTTGTCGGAGAGCACCTGTTCGACGGTGACGCCACGGCTGGCGAACCAGCCGACCGCTCGACGCAGAACAGCGATTGCAGTGGCGGCGGTTTCGTCGTCGTGGATCTCGGCGTAAGCGACACGGGAGTGATCGTCGATGACGGTATGAACGAACGCTGTGCCGGTGATCATGTCGCCGGTGATCCCGTGTTTCCCGGTCCGCTTCGCGGTGATGGCCTTGTTCCGCTCTCCCTGGAGACGTCCGACGTAGCGCCAGCCGCCACCGTCGGGGATGTTGCCGAGTTTCTTGATGTCGACGTGGATCATCGATCCGGGATGCTCGTGCTCGTAGCGGCGGGCGGGTTCGCCGGTGCGGACGTCGACGTGGCTGGGCCGATTGATCCGGCACCGGGAGAGGACCGTGTGAACGGTCGAGGCGGGCATGCCGAGCTGGGCGCCGATACCGACTGGTCCCAGCCGCTTCTTCCACCGCAGATGCACGACCTTGCGGACCAGTCTTCGCGGGGTCTTGTTCGGGCTGTGATGCGGCCGTGACGAACGGTCCAGCATTCCCGCCTCGCCCATCTCCACGTAACGACGAGCCCATCGGTCCGCGGTGCGTCAGGACACTCGGAAGTAGGTCGCCGCCGCAGCAACGGACCAGCCGTCGTCGACGACTTGGCGGGCCAGGCGGAGGCATTCGCGAGGAGTCAAAGCAGCATTAGCGTGGGTCACGAGGACCTCCTAAGTCATCGAGTGCAGGGAAACTAGACAGCCCCACTCTCGACCGGGAGGTCCTCACCCATCTATCGCGTCACACCTCAACCAACGTCCCTGAGCAGCACACCTAGAGCGTGAGGCCGACCAGCACCGGCTCGGGGTGGAGCACGACGCCGAAGTCCGCCTGCACGCGGCCCTGAACGAACGAGGCGAGCTGGGCGATGTCGGCGGCGGTGGCGGCGCCGCGGTTGACAATCGCGAGCGTGTGCTTGGACGAGATCGCGGCTCCCGAGCCGGGAAGCGCGAACCCGCGGCGGATGCCGGCGTTCTCGATGAGCCAGGCGGCGGAGAGCTTGGTCCCATAGGGGCCGTCGGCGAGCACGGGCACGTCCAGCGGATGGACGCCCTCGGGGCCGAGGCTGAGGATGGTGTCCGGCTCGGGCGGGCCGACAGACCAGCGGGGAGCGTCCGAAGGGAGACCGCGCGCGACGTTCTCCGAGACGATCGGGTTGGTGAAGAAGCTGCCCGCGCTCACGGAGTCGGGGTCCGCGGGGTCGAGCACCATGCCTTTGGACGCGCGCAGCGCGAGAACAGCGCGCCGCAGCTCGGCGACGGAGACGCGCGAGCCGAGCGGGACGGCGAGCGAGTCCGCGAGCTGAGCGTAGGCGATCGGGGCGCTGAGCGAGACGCCGACACCGCCGGGGACGGCATGGTCGGCGAGTTCGAGATCCACCGAGAGGACCACGCCGGCCATCCCTCGCTTCAGCACAGACGTTCGGTAGCCAAGGCCGAGCTCCGCGCGCGTGAGCGTGCGCACCTCGCCGGTGAGGTAGTCGAGGAACTCGACACCGATCAGCACCGACTCGATCTCCTGGCCGTACGCGCCGATGTTCTGCACGGGCGCGGCCCCGGTGGAGCCCGGGATGCCGGAGAGCGCCTCGATGCCCGCCCAGCCGTTGCGGACCGTCAACGCGACCAGCGCGTCCCACGGCTCACCAGCCTGCACCCGGAGACGGATGCGGCCCTCCTCGGCGGCGAGCCGCTCGACACCGCGGGTGACGATGCGCAGAACGGTTCCCTCGAAACCGTCGTCCGCGGCGATGGTGTTCGAGCCGCCGCCGAGGAGGAGCCACTCGTCGCCTCCGCTCCAGACTTCCCGGGCGGCGGCGACCAGCGCATCCCGATCGGCCGGCTCCAGCAGGCGCTCGGGCGTCCCGCCGACACGCATCGTGGTGAGGGCGGAGAGGGCGGGCAGGTCGGTCACATCGGGTCCTGATCGGGGTCGGTGGCGGGCGGGCTCAGGCGAGGCAGACCCGGATCTGCGCCTTGCCCAGCACGGTCTCCCCGTTGAATGTGGTGGTCAGGTCGACACGGACGACACGCGCCTCCGCCTCCAGCTGCCCGATCGTGGCGGTCACCGAGACAGTCGCGCCCTCGGCGGGATCGACGACGATCGGACGGGTGAACCGCACCTGATAGTCGGCGACGCGGGCGGGGTCGCCGGCCCAGTCCACGACCGGCTGCACCGAGAGGCCCATCGTCAGCATCCCGTGCGCGATCACGCCCGGCAGACCGACCGTCGCGGCGATGTCGTCGCGGTAGTGGATGGGGTTGAAGTCGCCGGATGCGCCCGCGTAGCGCACCAGCGAGTCACGGGAGAGGTCGACGGCGCGCTCGGCGACGATATCGCCGACGGCCAGGGTGTCGAAATCGGGGGCGGCCATCACTCGTCTCCTCGCACGACCAGGGTGGAGACCGCGGTGACGACGTGTTCGCCGCCGGCATCCACGATCACGGACTCGGCGGTCACCATCGAGTGAGCGCCGAGAGACTTCACAGAGGTGACGGTCATCGTCGCGGTCAGTTCGTCTCCGGCGACGACGGCGCGCGTGTAGGTGAAGCGCTGATCGCCGTGGACCACCCGGCTGAAGTCGATGCCAGCCTCCGGGTCGGCGAGGAGCTGCTGAAGGGTGCGCTCCTGCACAACGATCGGGAACGTGGGCGGCCCGACGAGGTCGGGGTGGCCCGCGGCGCGGGCCGCCTCCACATCGAAGCTGATCGGGTTCGTCGCGAAGACAGCGCTCGCGAACTCGCGGATTTTCTCCCGGGCTACGAGATAAGGCGGGGTGGGCGGATAGCTGCGCCCCGGGAGCGCTGGATTCACTGGCACCATCCGATTCTATGGGCCCCGGTCCGGCGCCGGACGGTCGGCGGGCCGGATGCCCCCGAACGCGGAGAGCCCCCGGCTGCCTGTGGCGGCCGGGAGCTCTCGAAGCTTTGGTCAGCGGTTTACTGGCAGCTGTCGCACTGCAGCATGTCCATCGGGTCCACGGGAACCGAGTAGCCGCCAACGCTGTCGTTTTCGTTGCCCATGATGGCCTCCCCTTGATATCTCGTGTCGCCGCTGTTTGCGGTGCTTGCCCACTATATAACCCGAATGACACGAATGTCATTCCACTAGATGTAGTGGTTGGGGACTTTTTGCGGGAGGTCCCCGAGAGGCCCGGGATTACGCGGGACCACCGACATCCGCCAAGCCTCCGGAGGGCGCATCACGGCGTGTCGCGCGGCATGCCGCATCCAGAGCGCCGGGGGGAGGAGCGGAGCGGACACGCCTAGCGCGACCGCGTCGCCGCCGCGACCAGCGACCGCCTGAGGACACGCTGACGGCTCCCTTTCCGTAGGCTGGACGGATGGAGCTCGGTGTCTATGCGGTGATCGCGGTCGCGGTGATCGTCGGTGTGGCCGCCTTCGCCCGCAAACTCGGGGTCGCCGCGCCCATCATCCTCGTGGTCGTCGGCGTGACGCTCTCCTGGCTGCCGGGAGTGCCCGAGATCGTGGTGCCGCCGGAGGTCATCCTGGACGGCCTCCTGCCGCCCATCCTCTACGCGGCGGCGATCAGCGTGCCGCTCACCGATTTCCGCCGCAACCTGGCCCCGATCGCCGGGCTCTCGATCGTGCTCGTCATCATCACAGCCTTCGCGGTCGGGTTCGTGCTGTACACACTGCTGCCGGACCTCGACCTCGCCGCCGCGATCGCCCTCGGCGCCATCATCAGCCCGCCGGATGCCGTCGCCGCGACCTCCATCGGCCGAAAGCTCGGCCTCCCCCCGCGCCTGCTGACCGTGCTCGAAGGCGAAGGCCTCGTCAACGACGCGACAGCGCTGGTGCTGCTGCGCACGGCACTGGCCGCCGCGGTCGGCGCGCTCACGACTCCCCTGGCCGGCGTGCTCGACTTCCTCTCCGCCGTGCTGATCGCTCTCGTGGTCGGTCTCGTCGTCGGCTTCCTGTCGGTGTGGGTGCGCTCGAAGCTCAACGACCCCGTGCTCGACACCGCGCTCTCCGTCATCGTGCCGTTCGCCGCGTTCGCGCCCACCGAAGCGCTGCACGGCTCCGGCGTGCTCGCCGTCGTTATCACGGGCCTCTACACCGGTCACGCGTCGTCGCAGCACTTCACCGCGCAGGCGCGCATCTCCGACCAGATCAACTGGCGGACCATCCAGTTCCTGCTGGAGAACGGCGTCTTCCTTCTCATCGGCCTGGAGCTGCGCACACTCATAGCGGACGTCGAGCACCCGGAAGTCCTGAGCGTGTGGGATGCTGTGTGCATCGGACTGGTCGGGCTCCTCTGCCTCGTCGCTATCCGCTATCTGCTCATCGTCCCGCTCATCTACTTCTTGAAGCACCGCGGCGAACGGGCAGAGAAGAACGTTCTGCGGGAATGGCTGATGATCAGCTACTTCCGCGACCATCCCGTTCGCTTCCGCTGGCAGGCGATCCGCAAGCAGCGGGCCGAACTCCGCTACGAACGCCACCGGAGCGACCTCGAAGAGTTCCGCCAGGAGGCGATCGACTGGCGCGGCGGCATCGTCCTCGGCTGGTCGGGGATGCGCGGCGTCGTCACCCTCGCGGCCGCGCAGTCGCTGCCCGCGGACATCCCCTACCGCCCGCAGCTCATCCTCATCGCCTTCACCGTCGCGTTCGTCAGCCTCGTGCTCCAGGGCGGGACGCTCCCCGGGCTCATCCGCGCCCTCGGCGTGCAGGGCATCGACGCGAAGGACGACCGCCGTCTGCTCGCCCAGCTCCTCGACGACCTCAGCGAGACCGGCCTCGCCGTGCTGGACGACCCTGAGGCCGCCTCGGGAAGCGCCACGCCGTTCGACCCCGAGGTGGTCGAACGGGTGCGCCAGACCACCTACCTCGGCGCCGAGGCCGCCTGGGAGCGCATCGTCCTCTACGACGAGCCGCCGGAGTCCCGCCCGCACCATGTCTACCGCACGCTCCGTCTCGCCGTCGTCGACGCCGAGCGCGATCGCCTGCTGCTCGAACGCTCGCGCGGCGCCTATCCGTCGCGCATCCTGAGCGAGGCGCAGGCGATGCTGGACATCGAGGAGACCCGCCTACGTTCGCGCGCCCGGTAACGCCCTTGCCGCCGTGACGCAGCGCCGGATCGTCGCGTTGCCGGCCAAGCCGCACCGTGTGATCGACGGGCGGGATCACCTGGTGGCGATCACGGTCGCTCCTGGACGATCCGGCAACGCGTACTCATTCGAGCGCGAGCGCCTTCAGGCGCTCGAACTCCTGCGCGGTGATGGTTCCGGAGTCGAGCAGCTGCCGGGCTTTCGCGATCTCGGCGGCCGGGCTGCCCGCGACGGAGCGGATGTAGTCCTCGGTTTGGCGCTGCGCCTGCTGAGCCCGCGCAGCCTGGCGGTCCGCCATGCCCCGGCCGCGCGCGATGAGGTAGACGAGCACGGTGAGGAACGGCAGAAAGATCAGGAAGACGATCCAGAGCGCCTTCCATCCTCCGTTGAGCTTGGTGTCACGGAAGAGATCGCCCACCACGGCGAAGAGGGCGAACAGGTACGCGACGAACGCGAACCCCCAGAAGATCGTCCACAGCACGTCCCAGAAATTGCTCCACATGGTCTCGCCTTTCTTGGTTGGAGCACGACCGTACCAGGACGGCAGCCGCCCGGCGTGACACCTTTTCGGGTGCTGAGCCGCCGGCGGACCTTTCATTGTGATGAATTCAAAACAAGTTGTTTTGATGAAATCAAAACAAGCCGGTAGGCTCAGCTCATGGACACGGCACAGCGTGGAGGACGCGCTGCGCTCCGCTGGCCTGCGGGTGACCCGGGGGCGGCTCGCCGTCCTCAGCGCGCTGAACGACCGCCCCCACTCCGGCGCGGAGACCGTGCTCGCGGCGGTGCAGCCCGCACTGCCCGGCACCTCGATCCAGAACATCCACAACGTTCTCGGCGACCTCACTCTTGCCGGGATGCTGCGGAGGATCGAGCCCACCCACTCACCCGCGCTCTACGAGCGGCGGATCGGCGACAACCACCACCACATCGTCTGCACCCTGTGCAGCACCGTGGCGGACGTCGACTGCGTCGTGGGGCACGCGCCCTGTCTGCGTCCCTCGGAGGCGGCAGGGTTCGCGGTGGACACCGCCGAGGTGACGTTCTGGGGACTGTGCCCGTCCTGTCAGGAGAGCACGGCGGAAGCCCCGTCGCGCTCCGAATGAGATGAGGAAAACAATGTCGGAGAACCACACGACCACGCAGACCGGGACACCGGCCGGCAGCGACGCCCACTCGCTGACAGCGGGCCAGGACGGCGCAACCGCCCTGCACGACCGTTACCTGGTGGAGAAACTCGCCCAGTTCAACCGCGAACGCATCCCGGAGCGGATCGTACACGCGAAGGGCGGCGGGGCGTTCGGCGAGTTCGTCGTCACCGGCGACGTGACGGCGTACACCAAGGCGGCGGTCTTCCAGCCGGGCGCGAAGACGGAGACTGTGCAGCGGTTCTCCTCCGTCGCGGGCGAGCAGGGTTCGCCCGACACCTGGCGCGATGTCCGCGGCTTCTCGGTGAAGTTCTACACGACCGAGGGCAACTATGACATCGTCGGCAACAACACCCCCGTCTTCTTCATCCGCGACGGCATGAAGTTCCCCGATTTCATCCACTCGCAGAAGCGCCTCCCGGGCTCCGGACTGCGGGATGCGGACATGCAGTGGGATTTCTGGACACTCTCCCCCGAGTCCGCGCACCAGGTCACCTACCTCATGGGCGACCGCGGCCTCCCCCGCTCCTGGCGCACCATGCCCGGCTACGGCTCGCACACCTACCAGTGGATCAACGCGGCGGGCGAGCGCTTCTGGGTCAAGTACCACTTCCACGCGCTTCAGGGCAACGAGGAGATGCACGGCGCCGAGGCCGAGAAGATCGCCGGCGAAGACGCAGACTACTACCGCCGCGACCTGTACGAGGCGATCGAACGCGGCGACTTCCCGGCGTGGAAGCTCTCCGTGCAGATCATGCCCTACGAGGACGCCAAGACCTACCGGTTCAACCCGTTCGACCTCACGAAGGTGTGGCCGCACACCGACTACCCGCTCATCGAGGTCGGCGTCCACACACTGAACCGCAACCCGGAGAACTTCTTCGCCCAGATCGAGCAGGCGGCGTTCTCGCCGGCCAACACGGTCCCCGGCATCGACATCTCCCCCGACAAGATGCTCATGGCCCGGGTCTTCTCTTATCCGGACGCCCAGCGCTACCGCGTCGGCACGAACTACAACGAGCTGCCGGTGAACGCGCCGATCGCGCCTGTTCGCAACTACTCGCAGGACGGCGCGGCACGCCACGGCTTCAAAGCCGCCGAGGCACCGGTCTACGCGCCGAACTCGTTCGGCGGCCCGGTGGCCGACCCGGCCCTGGCCGGCGAAGGCTCCTGGGAGTCGGACGGCGCGCTGGTCCGCGCCGCCGCCACTCTGCACGCCGAAGACGACGACTTCGGCCAGGCCGGTTCCCTCTACCGCGACGTCTTCGACGCCGAGGCCAAAGAGCGCTTCCTCGACACGATCACCGGGGCGGTCGGCGGGGTGCAGCGCGACGACATCCGCGAGCGCGCCATCCAGTACTGGACGAGTGTGGATGCCGACCTCGGCGCGCTGCTCCGTACACGGCTCGAGTCAGGGGTCGCCGACGCCGACGAAGCGGCCGAGTTCGTGGGGGTCGCGGGCTGAGTCCTTATCCGGCGAGCGTTCCGGGCGAAGGGCGTCCCGCTTCGGCGGGGCGCCCTTCGCCGTTCCTCTCCGCGGGCGGCGGAGCAGACCGGTGTGCGCGCCCGCTGCCGTCGCGGGCTGCGGCGCCCTCCGGACGGTTTCGATGCGTTCCATTCCGCAACCCGGCATCGGAGCGGATAATCGCGTCATGATCGATGAGGACCCGACCACCGCCCCACCTGCCCCGTCCGCGGCTGACGAAGAGGTCGCCATCGGCCACGCTGTCGATCGTCTGGCCGAGCGCTTCCCCGGGGTCGACCGCGAGCGCATCGTCGAGCTCGTCCACGAGCACCTCGACGATTTCTCCGGCGCCCCCGTGCGAGACTTCATCCCCGTGCTCGTCGAGCACGACGTGAGGCGAAGGCTCACCGCCGAGGCGGACTGACGCGCGAAAAGACCGGGGATGCGCGCGGAGCGCATCCCCGGTCCGCCGGGCCGTGCCCGTCAGTTCGTCGCGCGACGAAGGCGCACGGCCACCGTCAGCCCGGCGCCCAAGAGGAGGAGAGCGAAGCCGGTCCACAGGAGCGGAAGGGCGCCGGTCGATCCCGTCCGGGCGAGCGCGCCCGTCTCGGCGATCGTGGCTGGCGCGCCGGCCACCGGGTCGCTCCCGATCGGGGCCGTCTGCCCATCGTCATCACCGTCAGAAGGTGCGGTGCTGAGGATGGCGAAGGAGACCTCGTCCGAGGGGTCGCTCACCGAACCGGAGTCGTTGGTGGCGGTGGCACGGACTGTGTGTGCCCCCTCGGCCAGCGCGGCGGAGGGCGCGAACGACCAGAGACCGGCGCCGTCGGCGCGGACCGTCCCCGCGGTCACGCCGTCGATGGTCACAGCGATGGTCGTGTCGGCTTCGGCGGTGCCGGCGATGGTCGGCGTCCCGGTCGGCACCACAGCACCGGCGGCGGGAGTGGAGATGACGGGGGCCGCGGGCGCCGGCGCATCGACGGTGAGGGAAAGCACACGGGGGAGGGAGACGTTGCCCGCAGCATCCCGCGCGGTCACCTGGATCATGTGCGGGCCGTTGGTCAGAGCCGCCGCCGGGACGAACGTCCAGGCTCCGGTGCTCTCGATCGGCGCTTCGCCGGCAGCCGCCCCGTCGATGTGGACGACGAGCGTGGCGTTCGGCTCCGCCGTCCCGGTCAGGACGGGCCGGGCGTCGGCGACGGTCGAACCGTTGGCCGGGCTCGTGATGAGTGGGCGCGCGGGAGCGATCGAGTCGACCGTGAAGGCGACGGGAGCGGAGGCCGGGCTGGTCTCCCCGCCGAGGGTCGCCGTCGCCTGGACGGTGTGTGCTCCGTTCGAGAGGGCGGCCTCAGAGATGAGGGACCATTCTCCCGCGAGCGACGCAGTGGTCGATTCGGTCGACTCCTCCGCCGTTCCCGCGTCGAACGTCACGGCGATCACGGCGTCCGGCACGGCGGTTCCCACGATCGTGGGCTGTGGGTGCGAGAGCGTCGCACCCACAGCCGGCGACGTGATCGCGGGAGCGGCTGGCGGGGCCGCGACGGCAGCCGAGGCTCCGGTAACGGTGAGTCCAAGGGCGAGAGCGGCACCGGTCAGAATGGCGAGATGTCTTCTCATAGAGAAACTCCAGACGAGGGGCGGGATGCGATGTTAGTAAAATTCTAAAACATTTCAATTCTGTCTGGAATATGAGCTGACTCTCCGGGGTCCGTCAGACCGGAATCAGCGTGTACTTCGTGTCGAGGTACTCGTGGATGCCCTCCACCCCGCCCTCGCGACCCAGACCCGACTGCTTCACACCCCCGAACGGCGCCGCCGCGTTGGAAACCAAACCCGTGTTCAGCCCCATCATCCCCGTCTGCAGACCCTCGATCATCCGCTGACCGCGAGCAAGATCCCGCGTGAACACATACGAGACAAGCCCGTACTCTGTGTCGTTCGCCCGCGCGACAGCCTCCTCCTCGGACGAGAACGAAGCGATCGCGAGGACCGGTCCGAAAATCTCCTTGCGCAGGATCTCGCTGCCGGGCATCACCTCCACCAGCACCGTCGGCTCGAAGAACGTCCCCGCCCCGGCCATCCGCGAACCCCCGGTCAGCACGCGGGCCCCCCGTCCGACGGCGTCCCCGACGAGCGCGGCCAAAGAATCGGCCGCCCGACCGTCGATCACCGGACCGATGCTCACCCCTTCTTCCGTCCCACGGCCGACCCGCATCGCGCGCACCCGCTCCGTGATCCGGCTGGCGAACTCGCCGACGACGGACTCATGCACGATGAACCGATTGGCGGCGGTGCAGGCCTGACCGATGTTGCGGAACTTCGCCACCATCGCGCCCTCCACCGCCGCCTCCAGATCAGCATCCTCGAAGACGACGAAGGGAGCGTTCCCGCCGAGCTCCATCGAGGTGCGCAGCACGTTCTGCGCGGCCTGGGCGAGCAGGGTGCGGCCGACCGGAGTGGAGCCGGTGAAGGAGAGCTTGCGCAACCGCGGGTCCGCGATGATGGGGGCCGAGACGGCTCCGGAGGCGCTGGTCTGCACGACGTTCACCACCCCGTCCGGCAGGCCCGCGTCGGCGAGGAGCTGCGCGAAGGCGAGCGTCGTGAGCGGGGTGAGCTCGGCGGGCTTGACGACGACGGTGCAGCCGGCGGCGAGAGCGGGAGCGATCTTCCGGGTCGCCATCGCGAGCGGGAAGTTCCACGGCGTGATGAAGAAGCACGGTCCGACCGGTAGCTGCGAGACGACCATCGTGCCGGTGCCCTCGGGGGTCGAGCCGTAGCGGCCGGTGATGCGGACGGCCTCCTCGGAGAACCAGCGCAGGAACTCACCGCCGTAGGCGACCTCGCCGTTCGCCTCGGCCAGCGGCTTGCCCATCTCGAGCGTCATCAGCAGTGCGAAGTCCCTCCGGCGCTCCTGCAGCAGCTCGAAGGCGCGGCGCAGGATCTCGGCGCGGACCCGCGGCGCAGTGGCCGCCCACTCGTCGGCGGCGGCGACGGCGGCGTCCAGAGCACGGAGGCCATCGTCCGGATTCGCGTCGGCGATCCGCTTGATCACGCGTCCGGTGGCGGGGTCCCGCACCTCGATCGGGTCGCGGGAGCTTTCCTCCCACACGCCACCGATGAAGAGGCCGGACGGCACGCGGTCGAGGAGATCGGCCTCGCGGGCGGTCGGGTCGGAGTCGGGGAGAGTCATATCGGAATCGTAAGGAGCCCGTCCTCACCGCCGCCTGGACACTACGTACAATTCTCAAGACAGGATTCGACACCCTGTCAGATGGAAGCGCCGATGCCCGCCACCCTCAGCCAGTTGCTCGCGCACCCCGAGTTCGGGCTGAGCGCGATCACCCCTGCCACGGTCGGAGACCGGGACGCTCCGCTGTCGTGGGCGCACAGCTCCGAGCTCGCCGATCCGACGCCGTTCCTCTCCCCCGGTCAGATCCTGCTGGTCACCCGTGTGCCGGAGGACGTGGAGCCGTACGTCGCGCGGCTCGTGACGCACGGCATCGCCGGGCTCGGCTTCGGCACGGAGGTGGTTTGCGACGGGCCACCGGAGGCGCTCGTGGAAGCATGCACGCGAGGAGGTCTGGCGCTGTTCGCGGTGCCGTATCGCACGCCGTTCATCGCGATCGCGCGGTTCGTCGCCGACCGTGTAGCCGCCGACGCGTACGCGCGCAATATCTGAGCGCTGCGCGCCTCCCGGGCCATCTCGCTCGCCGCGCTGGGGCCGGATGCGCTCGGCGCCGTCCTCGCGGAGCTCGCCCGGCAGATCGAGCGCCCGGTCGCGCTGTTCGACGCCGACGGAGCCCTCGACCGCGTGGCTCCGGCCGACTCGCTCGGCGTGCCGTCGCGCTCGACGCTCGCCGACGCCGCCGAGGCCCTACTGCGCAGCCGCCGGCGCGCCGCGGGGAAAGCCGAGACGGATGCCGGGCCGTTCGCGTTGCAGGCGCTCGGCGCGGCCGGTCGTCTCAGAGGCGTCCTCGCGGTCGGCTCCGAAGGGCTCGACTAGGTGTGTTTCTCAGGGACGTTGGTCAATCTGCTGATGGGTGGCTGGCTGCCGATGGCGGTGTGGGGCCTGTGGTGATTGTAGGAGTGCAGCCAGGCCGGGAGTGCGTTGCGGCGGGCTGATTCGGAGTTGTAGTGCCGGGCGTATGCCCAGCCGTCGGCGAGGGTGCGGTGGAAGCGTTCGATCTTGCCGTTCGTCTGCGGATGGTAGGGCCGGGTGCGTTTCGGTTGGATGCTGAGCTCGGCGCAAGCGTCGCGCCAGGCGTATGAGCGGTATGCGGAGCCGTTGTCGGAGAGCACCTGTTCGACGGTGACGCCACGGCTGGCGAACCAGCCGACCGCTCGACGCAGAACAGCGATTGCAGTGGCGGCGGTTTCGTCGTCGTGGATCTCGGCGTAAGCGACACGGGAGTGATCGTCGATGACGGTATGAACGAACGCTGTGCCGGTGATCATGTCGCCGGTGATCCCGTGTTTCCCGGTCCGCTTCGCGGTGATGGCCTTGTTCCGCTCTCCCTGGAGACGTCCGACGTAGCGCCAGCCGCCACCGTCGGGGATGTTGCCGAGTTTCTTGATGTCGACGTGGATCATCGATCCGGGATGCTCGTGCTCGTAGCGGCGGGCGGGTTCGCCGGTGCGGACGTCGACGTGGCTGGGCCGATTGATCCGGCACCGGGAGAGGACCGTGTGAACGGTCGAGGCGGGCATGCCGAGCTGGGCGCCGATACCGACTGGTCCCAGCCGCTTCTTCCACCGCAGATGCACGACCTTGCGGACCAGTCTTCGCGGGGTCTTGTTCGGGCTGTGATGCGGCCGTGACGAACGGTCCAGCATTCCCGCCTCGCCCATCTCCACGTAACGACGAGCCCATCGGTCCGCGGTGCGTCAGGACACTCGGAAGTAGGTCGCCGCCGCAGCAACGGACCAGCCGTCGTCGACGACTTGGCGGGCCAGGCGGAGGCATTCGCGAGGAGTCAAAGCAGCATTAGCGTGGGTCACGAGGACCTCCTAAGTCATCGAGTGCAGGGAAACTAGACAGCCCCACTCTCGACCGGGAGGTCCTCACCCATCTATCGCGTCACACCTCAACCAACTGCCCTGAGCAGCACAACGCATACACGGACCGGACAGGTCCTGTACCCGTTCAGGTCTCCTATCCGTTACGGAGAGCCGGATGTTTCCACGGCGCTCGGTTTCGTCCATTGTACATGCCTGATACAAAATTTCTTACTCATTATGGACAATCGGCCCGCACCGATTCTGATTCACAGAAGATCACCAGGGCGATCCCCCGACAGCACGAGGATTCCGGCTCGACCCCGGGCGTCAGGCCACGAGGTCCGCGGCGAGGCTCAGCGCCCCCACGAGCCCGGAGGAGCCCTCGAGACCCGGCGCGACGAGCAGATCGCGGGGGTCGCCCGAGGCCAGTTGGGGCGGCCCGTAGCCACCCGCGATGGCGGACAGCACCGGCCGGGCCCGCTCCAGCAGCCCGGGCGCCAGCATCACGCCACCGCCCAGCACCATCCTGTCGAGTCCCAGCGTGAGCACCGTCGTCACCGCGAGCTGTGCGATGTAGTAGGCCAGGATGTCGAACGCCTCGTCGCGCACATCGGCGGAGAACGAGGAGGCGTCGGCTCCCCACCGGGCGCTGACGGCCGGCCCGGCGGTCAGTCCTTCGAGGCAGTCGCCGTGGTATGGGCAGTTGCCCGCGAACCGGTCGGCAGGGTGGCGCCGCACGAGAAGATGCCCCAGCTCCGGCCAGCCGTTCCCCGTCACCGGGCGGCCGTCCAGGATGAGCCCGACACCGACGCCCGTGCCGATGGTCGTGTAGCCGAGATTGCGGGCGCCCTGCCCGGCGCCGGCACGGAATTCGCCGATGGCGGCGCCGGTGACGTCGCTGACGAACGCAGCCGGTGCGTTCGCGGCGGAGCGCACCGCGCCGAGCACATCCGTGTCGGCCCAGCCTGGCTTCGGCGTCGAGGTCATCCAGCCGAACCGGGCCGAGGACGGATCGGCGTCGACCGGTCCGAAGGAGGCCACCCCCACGGCCTCGACAGGACCGACCTCGTGGAGGAAGTCGGCGATGCGACCGAGCGTCTCCTCGGGTGTGGTCGTGGGGAACCGCCGCGTCTGTGCGGGCTCGGCCGGGTTCCCCCGCTCCGCAACGCCGCAGACGATCTTCGTCCCTCCGGTCTCGATACCCGCGATCATCGGCCCACCATCCTCCATTGTCCCGGCGGCGCACCCGCCGTCCCTAGTGAACGGTAGCCGACTCGCAGCCCGCGCAGCGAGGTTCCACCGGGTCAGCGATGTGCCGGATGGCGGCAGCCGATCACTCGGCGAGCCCGGTTTGTCGAGTCAGGAGGGCCCGTCGCCCATCGCTGCGCGGAAGGTGTCACGCGCTACCACCGATGGTGAGGAGAGTGGTCGTGATGGTCTCGTTAGCGGTGTGCTCAGCGACGTTATGCACTTTGGCAGCGGGATTCGACGGTATGGAAGCCTACCTGACCGGCGAGGCCGAAGACCCGCGGCCGCTTAAACGACGAATCCCGGCCTCTGAGGAGACCGGGATCGCTGATTCTGTAGCGAGGGCGGGACTCGAACCCGCGACACCACGATTATGAGCCGTGTGCTCTAACCACCTGAGCTACCCCGCCGCGGTCTCCTGCGATCGCGAGGCGATCGGGGAGACGGAGCCCCCTGTGGGAATCGGACCCACTACCTCTTCCTTACCAAGGAAGTGCTCTACCAATGAGCTAAGGGGGCGGAGCCGGGTCCTGGCCAGGGCGCGGACGTTTTCGGCAACCGTAAGAGAATAGCATCCCGGAGGGAGTGGCTCGGACCACCTCCGGCCTGACACCGGCCCCGTCACGCGAGGGAACGCCGACCCGGCGGACCGGACAGCGAGAGGCGGTTAGGATGTCCAGCAACGCCGACGACACCGCGGCCGTCTGAGCTCGCGGGACCGACCACCCATCCCTCCGCTCGAAACAGGTGATCCGCATCCCGACCCCCGCATCCCCCTCCAGCGCCCTCTCTCCGAGCACGCCCGGGCGCGAGTGGTGGCGCTCCGCCGTCATCTACCAGATCTACCCGCGCTCGTTCGCGGACGCGGACGGCGACGGGATGGGCGATCTGCCGGGAATCGCTCACCGTCTTCCGGCGCTGCGCGACCTGGGTGTCGATGCGATCTGGCTCTCCCCGTTCCAGACCTCTCCGCAGCGCGACGCCGGCTACGACGTCGCCGACTATTGCGACGTCGACCCGCGTTTCGGCACTCTCTCCGACCTCGACCGGCTGCTCTCGACCGCGCACGACCTGGGGATGCGCGTGATCATCGACATTGTCCCGAACCACTCGTCCAGCGATCACGAGTGGTTCCGGGCCGCCCTGGCCGCCGGCCCCGGCAGCGAGGAGCACGGGCGCTACCTCTTCCGCGAAGGCAAGGGCGAGCACGGCGAGCTGCCGCCGAACAACTGGGAGTCTATCTTCGGCGGCCCCGCCTGGACCCGGGTCGCCGAGGCCGACGGCGAGCCCGGCGAGTGGTATCTGCATCTCTTCGACAAGTCGCAGCCCGACCTGGACTGGACGAACCCGTGGGTCTGGGAGCAGTTCCGCGGCATCCTGCGCTTCTGGCTCGATCGCGGCGTCGACGGCGTGCGGGTGGATGTCGCCCACGGCATGATCAAAGAGCCGGGACTGCCCGACTACACCCCGCCCGTCGAGAGGGGCAGCATGGGCGGGACGGCCAGTGGCGTCGGCTTGGAGCCGCAGATCGGAGGCCACGCCGACGAGGAGCCGCCGACCCCGCCCTACTTCGCGCAGGACGGCGTACACGAGATCTTCCGCGACTGGCGCACAGTGCTCGCCGAGTACGAGGGCGACCGGGTCCTCTGCGGCGAAGCCTGGGTCGAGCCGCTCGAGAAGCTCGCCCGCTGGGTTCGCCCCGACGAGATGCAGCAGACTTTCAACTTCGGCTACCTGAAGACCCCGTGGGACGCGGCGGCCCTGCGCACAGTCATCGACCGCTCCCTCGGCGTCTTCGGCAGCGTCGGTGCGCCGAGCACCTGGGTCCTCTCCAACCACGACGTCGTGCGCCATGCCACACGCCTCGCCCTGACCGGCGAGAACCTGCAGGGCCACGGCATCGGCCCACTGTCGACGGGCATCCCGGACCCCGCTTTCGCACTCCGCCGCGCCCGCGCCGCGACCGCGCTCATGCTCGCCCTGCCCGGTTCCGCGTACCTGTACCAGGGCGAGGAGCTCGGCCTGCCCGAGGCCATCGACCTCCCCGACAGCGCACGGCAAGACCCGACCTGGTTCCGCACCGGAGGCGAGCGCTACGGCCGCGACGGCTGCCGCGTTCCGATCCCGTGGGAGGGCGCCGATCCCTCGTACGGCTTCGGTCCCGGCTCAGCCAGCTGGCTGCCCCAGCCCGCCTCCTGGGCGGAGCACACCCGCTCCTCGCAGGAGAACGTCCCCGGTTCCACGCTAACGATGTATCGGGATGCGCTGGCCGCCCGCCGCGCGCACGATCTCGCCTTCGGGGCGCTCTCCTGGGTGGAGACCGGCCCCGACACCCTGACATTCCGTTCCGGGAAGGTGACGGTCGTCGTCAATATGGGCGCCACCCCGCTGCCGCTGCCGGAGGGCGACGTCATCCTCGTGAGCGGCCCTCTCGATGGCCGTTCCCTCCCCCAGGACACCACTGCCTGGCTCCGCGCCTGAAACCTGCCTTCTGCCCCGGCTCGGCGCAGCGCCCGCTAGGAGGCGTTGGCTTTGAGCCAGGCGTAGGGGTCGACCGAGTCGATCCCGTTGAGGCGGATCTCAAGGTGGAGGTGCGCGCCGGTCGACACGCCGGTGTTGCCGACGAGGCCGACGATCTCTCCGACCGTCACCCGCTGGCCCACGGAGACCCGCGCGGACCCCGTCTGCATGTGGCAGTACTTGCTGCTGACGAGCTTGCCGCCGATCATGTGGTCGATCGTCACGTTCACGCCGCAGCCATCGCCGCGTGTGACCACATCGCGCACCACCCCGTCCGCGATGATCCGAATCGGCACGCCCGCGCCCGGAGTGAAGTCGACACCGAGGTGGTTGCTGGACGCGCCAGCGGTCGGCGCCGTCCGCGGTCCGAAGAAGGACGAGATCGGGACCCCGACCGGGAACGGCCACTGGATGGCGCCGTTCGGGTCGTTCGTGAAGGTGTCGGCGATCCGCATCGAGTAGAGATCGGCGATCTGCCGCTTCGAGGTGACACCGCCGCTCTCGCGCACGACCGGCGTCCCGGCGTCCAGTGTCACCTGGTCGAGCGCCTGCTGCTCTCCCTCGGTCACCGAGCGGCTGGAGAAGTGTGCGGCGGCGCTCGTTCGCATCTGCTCCTCGGTCAGCAGCGACATCGCCGGAACGGAAGTCGCGACCCCCCATGCCGAGTACGGAAGTCATCGCCAACAAGGTCACCCCGCGGCTGAATGCCCGCACGGGTTCACGAGGCACAGCCTCTTCGACAGCCCGTCGCTCCCGGCAGGTGGAGGGTGTTTTCAGATCGGATCAGGGGCACACCCCATCTAATATAACAAATTGGTAACTGAGACTCTCATCCGAGCCGCCCTCACTCCCACCCCGCGTAAAAACGCTGGACCAGCGGGTCCAACTGCTCGTACAGTCCGGGAGCCGCCGCGATCAGGAGCTCTCGGCCCTCTGCGCCGCCCGCCCTTCCGCCGACCCGCGCCCCCGCTTCGCGGGCGATGAGCGCCCCGGCTGCATGATCCCATGGGTTCAGCCCCCGCTCGAAATACGCATCCAGCCGTCCGGCCGCGAGTCCGCACAGATCCAGCGACGCAGCCCCCATGCGTCGGACATCCCGCACCCGGCCGATCAGCTCGGCGACGAACTGCGCCTGACGCATGCGCATCGCCGCGTCGTAGCCGAACCCCGTCCCAACCAGCGCCAGCGGAAGCTCGACGCCCTCGTTCACCCGCAGCGCCGTCCCATTGAGCCGAACCCCGGCCCCCGCGACAGCGGTGAACACCTCCCGCGACTCCGGGTTGGCCACCGCCCCCGCCAGCGCCACCCAGCTCGCCGGGTCCGGTTCGCCCTCCACCACCGCGACACTCACCGCATAGGCGGGGATGCCGTAGAAGTAATTGACAGTCCCGTCGATCGGGTCCACCACCCAGGTGAGCCCGCTGCTCCTTGGGTCCGCCCGGTCTCCTCCCCGAGGAACCCGTCCCGGGGCCGCGCCGCCGCCAGCGCATCCCGGATCAGCGACTCCGCCTCGCGGTCGGCTTTTGTCACGATGTCGGTCAGCGTGGACTTGGACGCCGCGACCTCGACACCGTCACGACGCCGCTGCTGCGCGAGGGCGGCGGCACGGCGGGCGACCGTGACGGCGATGTCGAGAAGCTCAGCAGTGGAAGGCATAGGTCCAGCATCCCAGAAACGCTGCGCTGAGCTGCCGAAGACACCGGGACATCGACCTCAGCCCCTGACGATGGCGCGTCCAGCAGGCTCGAGTGGCCCTGGTGTGTCGCCACGCCTCCGTCGGTGCGCACCGGGCCGACACGCTTCCAGGACCGGTCGCGCTCGCCCACGCACTGCCGCGAGTACCGGGTTTCTGCCGATCAAGACTCAACGGGAGAGGATCACCGCTTCCACCGATAGCGCAGAGGACGACGACGCGAAAGCGTAGCGCCCACGCAGCGGACAGGTTGAGTCGTTGATCTCCGCCGAGCAACCGCCGCTTCGTCTTCTGGTCGAGCGTCCTGGGCGTGGCTGACCCACCTGGGCTCGAGCGGGTGCCACGTCCGTCGACTTGTGAATGTCGTTCGCCGGAACGATGCGAGAGGACGAGCAACGCGAAGCTCAACGATGCAACGCGTCAGGCTTCCGAGGTGTCTGGGGTGGGAACGCAAGTCCCGCAAGAGCGGCAGGGATCTCCGCCGCGAGGAGCGCTGCGCCCACGAAGACGATGAGGTCGCCGAGAACGTCGTTGCTCCCCCAGACATCGGGTGTCAAAGCGAGCACGACAAGAGCGGCGACCAGCTGCACAAGACCTGCGATGACGGGGCCGCGGCCCCGTCGGAAGAGGACCATCAGGACGGCCTGGATGATCGCGTTCATCAGCATGTAGCCAGCGGCGAATGCGGCGATCTAACACAGGCGGTAGCTGCTGTTCGCCATGCCCAGACAGAGGCAGGACAAGGCGAGCACGGATTCCAGAACCCCGATCGCGCTCCACAGCAGGCGGGAGTCTCGCAGGCTCACGCTGTGTCGCACGATCACGATTCGGGCGGCGGCGCACAAGGTACACATGACGAAGGCGGCCGCGAGAACGAAGGCCGACCCACGGAACACCGTGTAACCGCCGCTCATCCACAACAGTTGGGACGTGAAAGCGATCGCGAGGGCATCGAATCCCACCACCGTCAGCAGCAGCGCCCACCCAGCGAGACGGCGTGGTTTCCGCTGTCACCTGGCGGCTCGCGACGTCTCGGGCGTCGATGGCCGGGCATGATCTCTGCGTGCGCTGCGAGTGTCCATCACGCCTCCTTCGCGACCGCGCCGAGTTCGACGTTTCCGTCTGCGAGCGGCCTGGAAACGAGAAACGCCCCCGAACCAGGGACGTTTCTCTGTGCTTTGCGAGTTTCCTGGATAACTTTTGCGAGATCCACGAACAGCTCTCGGTGGCGAGTGAGGGATTCGAACCCCCGAAGTCGTAGACAGCTGATTTACAGTCAGATCCCTTTGGCCGCTTGGGTAACTCGCCGTTCGCTCCCGGTCACCAGCCCACTGCTGACCGAAGGCGCGATATAAGGATACTTGCCGCGCGGCTTCCTGCGAAATCGGCGGCGGAGGTCTGCCGGCCTCGGTCCGAAGCCCCACTTCGCGACACTCCCGGTCTCGTTCCAGCGATGTCGGTGGCCGGGCGCAGAATCGTCGGCATGAGGACATTGGAGATTTGCGAACGGTGCGACGGGACCGGAGCCGACCCGTACCAGCACGGTGAGGAGATCACCCTGTGCGACGAGTGCTCCGACGACGGCTGCCACATCACCTACTTCGCCGAACTGGAGCAGACGGCCTGAGCCGCTCCCCGCCGCCCGGCTACACTGGGACCCCGAGCAATCGAAGGGACCCGGATCATGGCAGACTCCTCGTTCGACATCGTCAGCAAGGTCGACAAGATGGAGGCCGACAACGCGGTCAACCAGGCCCGCAAGGAAGTCGACCAACGCTACGACTTCAAGAACGTCGGCGCGTCGGTCGAATGGAGCGGCGAGAAGATCCTCCTCAAAGCCAGCACCGAAGAGCGCGTGAAAGCGGTGCTCGAAGTGGTCGAATCGAAGATGATCAAGCGCGGCATCACGCTCAAATCCCTCGACACAGGCGCCACCTACCCGTCGGGCAAGGAATTCCGCCTGGAGATCAGCCTCAAGAACGGCATCGAGCAAGACGCCGCCAAGAAGATCGGCAAGCTCATCCGCGATGAGGCGCCCAAGAGCGTCAAGTCCCAGATCCAGGGCGATGAGCTCCGGGTCAGCTCCAAGAGCCGGGACGACCTCCAAGCGACGATGGCGCTGCTGAAGGGCGCGGACCTGGATGTCGCGCTGCAGTTCGTGAACTTCCGGTAGACCACCCGCACATTCACCGCGCGACCTGCGCGTATCCTGCCGCCGCAGCGGCCAGTGTGGCAGAAGCATAACGTTTCGCGCAAACGCCCCAGCCCACGGCCGTCGGCGCCAGTCGGAGGGTCCGCACTCGGCGACGGCGCGCCAGCACGACGGTCAGCCGCGAGATGGATGGGAGCCAGCGGACCGGCCACAGCGAACCATCCGGCATCACACCAACCCCCCAAATGGGTCACACAAATCGTGTGGTGAAATTGAGATTTCGGAAGCTCGTATCCGCAAAATCCACCACCCGAGGAGCCATTTTGCCCGAGGCACGCTCACTTGCCAAACCCGGCATCAAAAGACACGACATCCAAGGACTGCGCGCCCTCGCCGTTCTGCTGGTCGTGGCCAACCACGCGTTCGGGTAGCCAGCCGGCGGCTTCATCGGTGTGGACGTCTTCTTCGTCCTCTCCGGCTTCCTGATGACCTCGATTCTCTACCGCGAGGTCGACTCCACCGGCAGGATCAAGTTCTTCGCGTTCTACCGTCGACGCATCCGGCGCCTCATCCCGGCGGCGGCGGCGACGGTGATCGGTGCGACGATCGCGGCGTCGTATCTCCTCCTCGGGTCCGGCCGGTTCCAGTCAGTGCTCTGGGACGGGCTGAGCGCTCTCGGATTCGTCTCCAACTGGCGATTCGCGATCCAGCAGACAGACTACTTCAACCAGAGCGCGGCGACCTCGCCGCTTCAGCATTTCTGGTCGCTCTCCGTCGAGGAGCAGTTCTACCTCGTCTGGCCGCTCACGCTGCTCACGCTCTTCGTGCTCTGCTATAAGAGATGGTTTCAGTAGTCGTTTTTGGTGAGTTTGCGGGCGCTGGTGATCGCGATTGCTAGAGCGACGAGCGCCGTGATCGTTGAGGCGGTGCGGTCGTAGCGAGTGGCGAGTTTCCGGAAGGCGAGGATCCAGGCCATGGTGCGTTCGACTACCCAACAGTGTTTACCCAGTCACTGTTTGGAGTCGACTCCGATTCGTGCGATGCGTGCCTTGATCCCACGACAACGCAGGTAACAGCGGACGCGGCGGTTGTCGTAAGCCTTATCGGCGTGGAAGATAACCGGGCGGCGTCTGGGCCGACCGCGGCCGACGCCCTTGATCGCGGTGATGTTGTCTAACACAGGTTCCACGAGCATGGAGTCGTGTCGGTTGGCGCCGGAGATCTCCACATGCAGCGGGAGTCCGTTGCGGTCGGTCAGGACATGGTACTTGGTGCCCCGTTTCCCACGATCCGTGGGGTTAGGTCCAGTGAGATCGCCCCCCCTTTTCGCCCGGACACTTACGGAGTCCAAGCAGGTTCTTGACCAGTCGATCATGCCAGCCTGGCCGAGTTCGTCGAGCATGATCTTCCGCAGTGCATCCCACGCGCCCGCTTCGGACCATTCACGCAGACGCCGCCAACAAGTGACCCCGGACCCATACCCCAACTCGGGCGGGAGCTTCTCCACGGGATCCCCGTCAGCAGCACGAACACGATCCCAGCGAACACCTTCCGGTCAGGAACCCGAGGCTGCCCAGCCCGCCCATTGACCACAGGCGGCCGAGGCGGAATCAACGGCTCCAGCCGCTCCCACAACATATCCGTAATGAACCGATCCTCAGCAAGCGTCGACACTCGACCAGCATCCCCGCTAACCAGCCACAACAACCACCGCCACGCCGACTACTGAAACCACCTCTAAATCGCGGTTCCGCCGCGCCGCCGTCACTCTGATCGCACTGGCGGTGACTGTGCTGCTGTTCGCCGCCGCGCTCTCGCTGACGATCAGCGACCCGGGAAGCGCCTACTTCATCACGCCCGCCCGGCTGTGGGAGCTCCTGCTCGGCGGTGTCATCGCCCTCTCCATGCCGCTCTTCTCCCGGGCCGGCGCCTGGTTCCGTCCACTTGCCATGTGCATCGGCTTCGTGGGAATCCTGGTCGCAGCGTTCGTCACCCCGGCCACGTCCGGTTTGCCCGCGCCGTGGTCCGCTCTCGCTGTGCTCTCGACAGCGCTGATCCTCGCCTTCCCGTGGCAGCCCCGCCGCTTCGCCGCGCTGAACCCGCTGACGAACCCGGTCTCCGGCTACATCGGCGACATCTCCTACTCGCTGTATCTGTGGCACTTCCCCGCGATCATCCTCGTGACCGAGGGATTCCGCGGTCTCCCCGGGCAGGGGACGCCGATCCCCGCGATCGTCGCCATCGTGGTCTCCTTCGTTCTAGCGGCTCTGAGCTACCGATTCGTCGAGGAACCGGTGCGCAAGTCGAGCTGGCTGGAACCCGGCAAGCGCCGCTCGGCCACCAGCATCCAGCGCCTCCGGATGGTCGGACTCGGCGCACTCACAATAGTGAGCTGTCTCGCCGTTGTGGCCGCGTTCACAGTCAACCGAGCCGGCTCCGCTCAGGCCGTTGACAACATGCCGTCCGCCGGTGCGACAGCGACAGCGACAGCCCCCGAGACGACGACGGGTCAGGGAGGCGAGACAGGCGCCGCGAAGACGGAACTCCAGGCCAAGCTGAGCACCGCCCTTCAGGCGACCAGCTGGCCCCAGCTGGACACCGATCCAGGAGACCCCAAGGGCCCGCAGCTCGATCCCCGCTTCGACGAGTGCTCCTCCTTCAAATACAAGCGGGAATCCTGCACCTTCGGAGACCCGGCCGCCCCGAAAACGGCGGTGCTCGTCGGAGACTCGATCGCGGCGGCCTATCTTCCCGGACTCGCCGAGGTCTTCGGTCAGGGTGAATGGAAGCTCGAAACCGCTGCGCTCTACGCCTGCCCGTTCATCGACCTGCGTCTGGGCGATAGAGCTGCGGCAGCCGACGCCTGCGAGAAGCGGAGGGATGCCGAAGTCGAGCTTGTTACATCGACCAATCCCGACCTGGTCATCGTTGCGAACACTTACCTCCGCAACAAGACACTCGACACGGGCAAATCCGCGACCCTCAATGAGTGGCAGACGGCGTTCGACGCGCAGCTCACGAAGCTGAACGGCTCCTACAAGAGCATCACCGTCCTCCCACCGCCCCCGTACGGCGCGAGCGTCGAGACCTGCTACTCTCCCCCCGCACCGGGCCGAAGGAGTGCGAGACGAAGGTCTCGGGCTCCGACTACACGCGGACGATGAAGATGCTCTCCGCCGTCATGGAGAAGCACAATGGAACGGTCGTGCAGAACCAGGACTGGTTCTGCGTCAAGGGCCGGTGCCCGATCTTCGAAGGCACCACGCTAATCAAGTTCGACGCGTGGCACCCCAGCGCTGCGTTCGTGCTGGACATCGTCCCGGTGATCTGGGAGGATTTCGCCGCGCTGATGGCGGGCGCTCCGGCCGGAGGGACACCCACAGAGACCCCGGCAACAGAGGAACCGACCGCGGAGACACCGACGGACGAACTGGTCGAGTAAGCCAGAAATCGCCGTGGCGGTCGCGGACCTCCGCCGATGACCGCCACGGCCCCGGGCGGGGGTCAGCTCTCGACGACCGCCCCGTTGGACACCCGCACCATCTCCTCACGCGGGACGACCTTGATCCGGACGCGCCCCTGCTCAGCGCCCAGCGCCTGTTCGTGGGTGTCGAGGCTGTGCCAGCCGTCGAGGTTCGTGTACTCCACACCTCGCTCGCGAAGCAGGTTCTCCACAGATTCCTCGGCGGGGTCGATGGGCGACCACCAATTGCCCTGATCATTGATCACATGTTTGATCGTCTCCATCGCATCCGACTTCGTGTGGCCGATGAGCCCGACGGGGCCGCGCTTGATCCACCCGGTCGCGTACACGCCGTACATGCGCTCGTTGTCACCCTTGCGAAGCGCCTGGCCCTCGTGGTTGGGGATCACGCCGTGCTTCTTGTCGAACGGGATTCCGGGCAGCGGCGAGCCGAAGTAGCCGACCGCGCGGTAGAGGGCCTGGACATCGAGCTCGCGCACCTCGCCGGTGCCACGGGTCCCGCCCTCGCCGTCGGGCTCCGTGCGCTCGTATCGGAAGGCACGGACGTTTCCGTCCTCGTCGCCGACGACCTCGAGCGGCTTGGCGTAGAAATGCAGGTGCAGCCGACGGGAGGCCCGGCCGGCCTCGCGCTGACGCCACTGCTGAAGCACGCGATCGATCACCATCACCTGCTTGTTGCTGGCGATGGCGGCCCGGGACTGCTCGTCGTAGTCGAAGTCCTCGTCGTAGACGATCATGTCCACATCCCGCAACTCACCCAGCTCGCGCAGTTCCAGGGGAGTGAACTTCACCTGCGCAGGTCCCCGCCGGCCGAAGACGTGTACATCGGTGACGGGCGAATCGCGCAGGACCCGGTAGACATTGTCCGGGATCTCGGTCGGAAGCAGATCGTCGGCGTGTTTGGCCAGGATGCGCGAAACATCGAGCGCGACATTGCCGTTGCCGATCACGGCGACCGATTTCGCATCCAGGGGCCAGGTGCGCGGCACATCCGGATGGCCGTCGAACCAGCTCACGAAGTCCGCGGCACCGTACGAGCCGCCAAGGCCGATGCCCGGGATGTCGAGATCGGCATCGCGGACAGCGCCGGTCGCGAAGATGACGGCGTTGTAGTGCCGTTTGAGGTCATCCAGGGTAATGTCGACGCCATAGGTCACGTTTCCGAAAATGCGGATGTCACCCCGGTCGAGCACGTCGCGCAGGGCCGTGATGATGCCCTTGATGCGCGGGTGGTCCGGCGCGACGCCGTAACGGACGAGTCCGTACGGGGCGGGGAGCGCCTCGAACAGGTCGATCGAGACATCGAATCCGCGTTCGGCCTTGAGCAAGATGTCAGCAGCGTAGATCCCGGCGGGGCCGGCCCCGACGATGGCCAGTCGGAGTTTGGTCATGCGTTGTTTCCTTCTCGCTCAGCTCGAACGTTCGACGATCGTGTCGGCGAACCTCACCAGTGCTTTCTTGACAGGGCCTTCCGGCAGGGGCTCCAGCGCCTCGACCGCCTCGCGCGTCCAGCGGTGCGCCTCCTCCAGCGTCTGACGCGTCACCTCGTGCTCGCGCAGTGCCGCGATCGCCGCCGTCGCCTCGGGCGTGACCTCGCCGTCGCCGGCGGTGCCTATCACATCCCGCTCCAACCGGTCCAGCAGAGCGGCGGCCTCGGGATCGCGCAGCGCACGCTCCCGCAAGCGCAGCACCGGCAACGTCGCCACACCGGCGCGCAGATCGTTGCCCGGGGTCTTGCCGGTCTCGGCCACACCCTCCGACGAGAGATCGATGACATCGTCGATGAGCTGGAACGCGACGCCGATCTTCTCGCCGAAAGTGACGACCGGCTCCTCATAGGAAGAGTCGGCGCCCGAGAACACGATGCCCATCTGAGCCGCCACAGCGATCAGGGAGCCGGTCTTGTCCTCCAGCACCCGGATGTAGTGGGCGACCGCGTCTTCTCCGTCCTGCGGCCCGATGGTCTCATGCAACTGCCCGAGACAGAGGCGCTCGAACGTATCGGCCTGCAACTGGATGGCCCGCTCACCGAGCGAGGAGACCAGTTTGCTGGCGCGCGCGAACAACAGGTCACCGGTGAGCACCGCCACCGAGTTTCCCCACACGAACTGCGCGGTCGGGACCCCCCGACGCATCTGCGAGTCGTCCATCACGTCATCGTGGTAGAGGGAGGCGAGATGGGTGATCTCGACGGCCTGCGCCGCCTGGACCGCCTCAGGCGTGTTCCCCTTCCCGAGCTGGGCCGTCAGCAGTGTCAGCATCGGCCGTACGCGCTTCCCACCCGCCTCGAGCAGATAGCGTGTCGTGACATCGGCCAGGTTGTCGGCGAACCGCATCTCCCGGTGCAGTGCCTCCTCGACCAGCGCGAGCCCGTCGTCGACGGCGGTCGCGACCTGCCGGGCCTCCCCGCGCGCGAAAATCCGCTCGGTGAAGCCCAGCTGACCGGTCAGAGTCGCGGGACGCCTCAGGGCCGGAACGCTTCGTGTCACTGCTCCCCCCCGGGTGGGATGGCGGACGATGAGTATTCGGAACCAGTGTCTCCCCCGGATGCCGCCCCGCGACCGGAGGACCTTCCCACCGAGCCGGAAGACTCTCCCGCCGAGTCCGTCGATCTGTTGACGGTGGGTTTCGCGGGAGCGGACTTCCGGGTCGAGAGCTTCGCGGGCGCAGCCGCAGTCGCCGGCTTCGCGGCCGCCGACTCCGCGGACGTGGACTTCCGGGGGGAGGGCTTCACGCTCTCAGACGTCGCGGTCTCAGATTTCGCGCGCGCGGACTTCTGAGTGGCGGGCTTCGCCGTCGCAGATGTCGCAGCGGCCGAGCTGTCCGGCGCCGGCTTTCCCCGCACAGACTCATCCGGCGCAAACTCACCCGGCGCAGAGTTCTGCGGCACAGACTGCTCCGGCACAGGCTTCTCCGGCACAGACTCCTCCACCGCGGGGACCGCCTTCGCGGTGAGCGGCTTCCAGCCCCTGTGCAACGCCACGATCCCCGCCGTCAGGTTGCGCCAGGCCACATCCTGATATCCAGCCTCCCGCAGCCACGCCGCAAGCTCCGGCTGCTCCGGCCAGGCCTGAATCGAGTCCATCAGGTACTCGTACGCGGCCGGGTTGGAACTCGCCACACGAGCCAGCACGGGCATCCCCCAGCGGAGATACACGGTGTACCCGCTGCGGATGAGAGCCACGGGAGGGTGGGAGAACTCGCAGATCACGACACGGCCGCCCGGCTTGGTGACGCGGTAGAACTCCGCGAGCGCCCGGCGCGGGTCGACGATGTTGCGCAGGCCGAACGAGATGGTGACCGCGTCGAAGGTGTCGTCGGGGAACGGGAGGTCAGTGGCGTCGGCCTGTTGGAAGGTGACGAATGGGTTGCCGGCCTGCCGCCGGCGGCCAACCTCGATCATGCCCTGAGAGAAGTCCGCCGCGACGACGCGGGCGCCGTTGCGGGCGAGGGAGGCGCTGGAGGTTCCCGTGCCCGCGGCGATGTCGAGAATGGTCTCGCCGGCGAGAGGGCCAACGGCTCGGGTCGTCGCCGTTCGCCAGAGGGCCGCATTACCCATCGAGAGGACGGCGTTGGTCCGGTCGTAGTGGGTGGAGACCTCATCGAACATGGCGGCGACCTGCACGGGCTGCTTGCTGAGGTCGGCCTTACTCACCACACCAGCTTAGGCTGCGCCGTGAGTACGTGCATTCCGGGTGCCCTCGAACGCGAAGAACCGTCAGCCAGTGCGCATCTGACACCCAGCGTCCCCGGCGTAGGCTTGCCGGGTGACTGCACACGGGACGGCACGACGGGCGACGGACGTGACGGTTCTCTCGGTCGAGACCACGCCACTCGATGACGTCCACCAGCTGATCCCGTTCCTCGATTCCCGCCGGCCGCTGGTCTGGCTCCGCAACGGTGAGGGGATGGCCGGGATCGGTGAGGCGCTGCGGCTCGAATTCTCCGGGGCGGACCGCATCCGGGAGGCATCGGCGGCGTGGCGCGCGACGGTGGACGCCGCCATCGTGGCCGACAGCGTGCGGACTCCGGGCACCGGTCTAGTCGCTTTCGGGACATTCGCGTTCGCCGACGACAGCGCGGCCACGAGCACCATGATCGTGCCGGAGTGCGTGGTGGGCCGCCGCGGCGGCCGCAGTTGGGTGACGCACATCCGCCCGATCGACGCCGAGGAGGCCGCCGCAGCAGGCACAGCCGCCGAACCCGAGAAAAGGGACCTCGCCGCGCCCGCGGTCCCCCGGCCCACCGCCTTCGGCGACGAGTATCGCCTGAATTTCCTCCCCGGATCGCTCAGCGAAGACGGCTACCGCAAAGCCGTGGCGACCACCGTGGACCGCATCCGGAAGCACGGGCTGGCGAAAGCCGTCCTCGCCCGCGATCTCTTGGCGCACCTGCCACTCGAATCCGACGCCAGACGGGCGCTGGCCGAGCTCGCGCTCGGCTACCCCGGCTGCTGGACGTTCGCGGTGGACGGGCTGATCGGTTCCTCTCCGGAGACACTGGTGCGCGTCCACCACGGCACGGTGACCGCTCGCGTCCTCGCGGGCACGATGTCCCGGGGCCGGGATGCCGCAGCCGACCGGGAGGCGGCCGACACGCTCGCGGCCTCCGCGAAGGACCAGGACGAGCACCGGTTCGCTGTCGCGAGCGTCATCGGGGCACTCCGCCCCCACAGCGCCGACCTCGCGGCCAGCGACCTCCCCTTCACGCTCAAACTGCCGAATCTCTGGCATCTCGCCACCGACGTGGCCGGGACTCTCAGCGACGGTTCCAGCTCCCTCGACCTCGCCGACGCCCTGCACCCGACCGCCGCGGTGGCAGGCACGCCGACGCGGGATGCCGTGACGCTCATCCGCGAGCTCGAACCGTTCGACCGAGGCCGCTACGCCGGCCCGGTCGGCTGGGTCGGCGGCGACGGCGACGGCGAGTGGGCCATCGCGCTGCGCTGCGCCCAGCTCGGGGAGAACGGCGACCTGACAGCCTACGCCGGCGCCGGGATCGTCGCCGACTCCGACCCCGATCGCGAACTGGCGGAGACGACCATAAAGTTCCGGCCGATCGTGGAGGCGTTCGGCTGAGGCCGCCCGTCCGGACCCGGCCCAGTCCGGCTCGCCACCGCCGATCGGCACGGCCTCAGGTTGCGGCCAGCCGGGCCTTCTCCGTGGCCACATCGTAGGCCGCCAGCGGCCAGACACGCAGCAGATCGTCCGGGTCGTTCGTCGATCCAGCGCCGCACGCCGTCCTGGCCCTGCGGCTGAGCAGGCGGATCACACGGGCATCGAGGTCGGGGCCGCGCAGGTCGTCGATCTCGCGTTGACTGAGCAGCAGCTCCCGCAGCGAGCGGACCGCGTGGCGGCGCATCGCTCTGGCGGCGAGTCCGGGGCGGCCGAGCGGATCGGGCGAGGGACCGAGATCGACTGCCCGCAGCCCGGCAGGAACATCCGGCAGCCAGCGCGACCGGCGCCCAGGGGCGAACCCGGTCGCCAGCGCCAGCCAACCGCCGATCGTCCGGGCCCGCCACAAACGCGGCGGCAGATTCGGCAACATGCGGTCAGCATAGCCGGGACCGACGACAGCGGGAACGGGATCGGATCAAGCTCAGTATCCTCACTCAAGCGATTTCAACACGCTTGAGGATGCAGGATTGGAATCCCGAGCAGGTGGATGTAATATTCATGTATGCCTGTACCCATTACTGAAGCCGTCAGTCCCCGACGGCTCATCAGAGACGAAGTCTTCGAACGGCTTCTTGACGCCATCGTCGGTGGGGACCTCACACCCGGCGAACAACTGTACGATGCTGAGATCGAAAAGTGGGCGGGTGTCTCCCGAACACCTGTCCGCGAAGCGCTCAACCAGCTCGCCGCTATGGGTCTCGTCGAGATCCTGCCGCAGAAACGGACCAGAGTCACCCCGATCAACCCGGCACGCCTGCGCGGCCTGATCGAGACTACCGGAACTCTGCTGAGCGGTGTCGCACGGGATGCGACCCCTTTCCTGACCGACGCCGACAAACAGAAGCTGCGCGATTTCCAGGAGCGCATCTCCGGCGGCACGGACAGACTCGACCGCGACCGGGCGCTCACGGAGTCGTTCATCAACGTCTTCGTCCGGCGCCTGGACAACAAGACGATCGCCCGCCTGGCCAATCGCCACCTCCCCGAAGTCCGCCGAGCGCTCATCGTCGCGCCGACATCCGAGGCGTTCGAGAAGGCGCAGCCTTTCGTCGGACCGATCGTGGACGCGGCCATGGCCGGCGACGGAAAGGCGGTCGCGCAGGGCGTCGCCGGCTACTGGAACGAGGGGCTCATCACCGTCGTGGAGGAATTCGAGGCACTGGAGAGGAACAGCTGATGCCACTTCCCGTGAAGGACACCGCGCCCGTCGAGCGTCAGCTCCTGCGCGACGTCGTCTACAACCGCCTCTACGAGGGCATCCTGGATGGCACGCTCGAGCCGGGCGAGACCCTGCTCGACGAGAAGCTCACCACCTGGCTGGGCGTCTCGCGCACCCCCATCCGCGAGGCCCTGATGAAACTCGCCGACATCGGCCTGGTGGAGATGGCGCCCAACCGGTACACCCGGGTCGCCCCGATCGACCTGCGCGCGATCGACGAGGCCGTCTACACATCCGGACTGCTGCACGAATACGCCGCCCGAACGGCGGTGCCCACCCTCGACAGCGCCGCGATCGGCCGCCTCGAAAAGGCGCTGAAGCAGGTCAGGAAGACGGCGAAGTCCGGGCAGCTCCCCGCGCTCGGTCAGGCCCTCAACGACTTCTTCCTCGAGTTCGAGCGCGACAGCCACAACCAGGCGCTGCTCGCGATCAGCGAAGGTCTGGGCCCGCAGCTGCTGCGCTATGTGTCGGTGTGGCATCTTCCGTTCGCCACGGAGGACATCGCGGAGCAGGTCTCCGAGATCTTCGACGCGGCCAAGGCCAAGGACGGCGACAAGACCGGCGAACTCATCAAAGCGCTCTTCGAGCCCACGTACGACCAGTTCGTCGCCGACTACCGGCGGACGAACGCGGAAATCGACGAGGCGCCGATCATCTGACGCCCCGACAATCGCGGAGAGCGCCCGGCGCCAGACGGCACCGGGCGCTCTTCGTGCCGCCGGACCCGGCTCAGAGCTCGAAATCGACCGCCGAACGCCCGCCGACGACAGTGCGGATGTACCCGGCGACCTCCTTGTGAGCGGGGGCGTCGATGTAACGTTGCAATGCCTCCGCGTCCGCGAAGTCACCGATGAGGACGACATCGTGATTGTCCCCGGGGAACAGCGCGTCGATCCCGACCTCGAAGCTCAGGATCTCCGGCACCGCCGCGGGCAGCGACTCGAGGCCCGCCTTGATTCGCGCGGCCTGCTCGGCCCGCTCGGCCGGGTCCTCGGTCGCGAGCTTCCACATGACGACGTTGCGGATGGTCATCGGTCCTCCAGGAGTGCGGTGCGCAGGCGCGCGGGATCGACGCGCCAGAAAGCGTGCGTCCGGCCGTCGATCAGCACGACCGGGATCTCCTCGACGTACTTCTCGTGCAGAACGGGGTCCCGCAGGATGTCGTGCTCTTCGACCGTGACGGCCGGAGCGCCCTCCGGCAGGCCGGCGACCACCGCCGCGACGACACGGCGGGCGTCATCGCAGAGATGGCACCCGGGTTTGCCGATGAGGGCGAGGACGCGGGAGGCGGGAGGCACGGCATCCAGCCTAGCGAGGACGGCAGCCGCTGCGCTGACCGAGCCCCGGCACGAAGCGGTGACAGCAAAAAGCGCCAGGCCGTGAAGGACCGACGCTTGAGCCGCAGACGCTGTGGTCTACTTCTTGTTGCGACGCTGGTGGCGCGTCTTGCGAAGAAGCTTGCGGTGCTTCTTCTTCGCCATACGCTTGCGACGCTTCTTGATAACGGAACCCACGTAGACCTCACAAAAATTGGGGGGCTTGCCGCGGGATGCGCGGCGACACAAGCACTCAGTCTACCGGACGTCACGCGGTGCCGGCGACACCCTGCTCGAGCACCTGCGTGACAGCAGACTCCGGCACCCGGAACGAACGCCCGAACCGGATGGCCGGCAGCTGCCCGGAATGCACGAGCCGATACACGGTCATCCGCGAGACGCGCATCATCTCGGCAACCTCGGCGACCGTCAGGAAGCGCACGTCGCGCAACGCGCTCGAACCGGGATCGTGATCCATCGACCGTCCTCTCTCGCCCGCCATGCTACTCGGGTCGACCCGACGGGCGCTAAGAGATGGTTTCAGTAGTCGTTTTTGGTGAGTTTGCGGGCGCTGGTGATCGCGATTGCTAGAGCGACGAGCGCCGTGATCGTTGAGGCGGTGCGGTCGTAGCGAGTGGCGAGTTTCCGGAAGGCGAGGATCCAGGCCATGGTGCGTTCGACTACCCAACAGTGTTTACCCAGTCACTGTTTGGAGTCGACTCCGATTCGTGCGATGCGTGCCTTGATCCCACGACAACGCAGGTAACAGCGGACGCGGCGGTTGTCGTAAGCCTTATCGGCGTGGAAGATAACCGGGCGGCGTCTGGGCCGACCGCGGCCGACGCCCTTGATCGCGGTGATGTTGTCTAACACAGGTTCCACGAGCATGGAGTCGTGTCGGTTGGCGCCGGAGATCTCCACATGCAGCGGGAGTCCGTTGCGGTCGGTCAGGACATGGTACTTGGTGCCCCGTTTCCCACGATCCGTGGGGTTAGGTCCAGTGAGATCGCCCCCCTTTTCGCCCGGACACTTACGGAGTCCAGGCAGGTTCTTGACCAGTCGATCATGCCAGCCTGGCCGAGTTCGTCGAGCATGATCTTCCGCAGTGCATCCCACGCGCCCGCTTCGGACCATTCACGCAGACGCCGCCAACAAGTGACCCCGGACCCATACCCCAACTCGGGCGGGAGCTTCTCCACGGGATCCCCGTCAGCAGCACGAACACGATCCCAGCGAACACCTTCCGGTCAGGAACCCGAGGCTGCCCAGCCCGCCCATTGACCACAGGCGGCCGAGGCGGAATCAACGGCTCCAGCCGCTCCCACAACATATCCGTAATGAACCGATCCTCAGCAAGCGTCGACACTCGACCAGCATCCCCGCTAACCAGCCACAACAACCACCGCCACGCCGACTACTGAAACCACCTCTAAGGAACTCTACTAGAGCCGCTCCGCCCCGGCGGCAAGCGGTGACGGTCAGCACTCGTCGCGACGCCACTTCTTGGGCGTGACCCGTTCGACGCGGTGGCGGGTGTCGGCGAGCACCTTGCCGACCGTGCTGGCGAACTCGCGAGTCTCCTGCGCGAGCTGGGCGGAGAGGGCGGACACATCCATGTCGGCGGTGGTGAACGGGATGACCCAATCCTCCACAGCCTCCAGCGGCGTCGGGTCGATGCGGTAGTAGCGGTGCTGACCCTCCTCTCGCACGACGACGAGCGCGGCCTCCCGCAGCACCTTCAGATGCTTGGACACCGTCGGCTGGCTGAGTTCCAGCCGCGCCACGATCTCCGAGACCGAGATCTCTCCGGCCGGCGAGGTCTCATCCGAGTTGCGCTCGAGCAGCACTCTCAGGATGTCGCGCCGCGTCGGGTCGGCGATCACGTCGAAGATGTCGGCCATGCCCTTAGGCTAGTCGCCCCGCTGTCGGAGTACCATGTCGGAAGCTCTCGGTGGAAGGAACGTTCGATGCGCATGACGCGGGCGGTCCGGCGCGGAACCATCACGCCCGTGGGGCGAGTGCGCGCGGCGGTCAACGGGTTCGCGCAGCGCAGCCCGTCCCGGTTCGCCATCCTGGTGTTCGCCGCGCTGATCCTGGTGTTCACGCTGCTGTTCTCGCTGCCGATCTCCGCGGCGAGCGGGCACGTCACCGGACTGGCCGACTCGCTGTTCACAGCGGTCTCGGTCATCTGCGTGACAGGGCTCTCCACCGTGGACATGGCGACGCACTGGTCGGTGTTCGGGCATCTGCTGGTCTATCTCGGCGTGCAGGTGGGCGCCGTCGGCGTGCTGACGATGGCGAGCATCCTGGGGCTCGTCATCTCACGTCGGCTGGGGCTGCGCGCCAAGCTGATAGCCGCGAGCGACAGCAACCCGCTGCGCATGCACTCCGGGCCGGTGGCCGAGGGCCAGGCGGTGCTGCTGGGCGACGTCGGCAAGCTGCTGCGGACCGTCGCGATCAGCATGGTCGTCATCGAGGGGCTCGTCGCCGTGCTGCTCTTCCCGCGGATGCTGATCGCGGGGACGAGCGTCGGCATGGCGCTCTGGGAGAGCGTCTACTACTCGGCGATGGCGTTCACGAACACCGGCTTCGCGCCGAACGCCGAGGGGCTGACGCCGTTCGTGAACGACGTCTGGTTCCTCGGCGCGCTCATGATCGGCGTGTTCCTCGGGGCCATCGGGTTCCCCGTCATCCTGGCCATCGCGTCCCAGCTGCGACGCAAGCGGCGGCGGTGGTCCATCCACGTCAAGCTGACGCTGCTCATGTCGGTCATCCTGCTGGTCGTGGGCGCCGCGCTGTACATCGTGCTCGAACACGACAACCCTCAGACGTTCGGCGGCATGGACGCCGGGCACACGGTTTTCCAGTCCTTCTTTCTGTCCACGATGGCGCGATCGGGCGGGTTCTCGACCATCGACATCGACGACCTGCACGGTTCCAGCCTGCTGGTGACCGACATGCTGATGTTCATCGGCGGCGGGTCGGCCTCCACCGCCGGCGGCATCAAGGTGACGACGCTCGCGGTGCTGTTCCTCGCGGCCGTCGCGGAAGCGCGCGGGGTGGAGCCGATGGATGCGTTCCGGCGACGCATCCCCGTGGACGTGCTGCGGCTGTCGGTCGCGGTGGCGCTCTGGGGGGCGACGATCGTGGCGGTGTCCGCCGTCCTGATCCTGCAGATCACCAAAGCGCCGCTCGACCATGTGCTCTTCGACGTCATCTCGGCGTTCGCGACCTGCGGCCTGTCCACGGGTCTCACCGAGAAGCTGCCCGACGCGGGCGTCTACGTCATGGCCGCCACGATGTTCTGCGGCCGCGTTGGTACAGTGACACTCGCCGCGGCGCTGGCCCAGAGCCAGCGCAAACAGCTCTACCAGAACCCCGAGGAGAGGCCGCTCGTTGGTTGACCGGATCAAGCACAACGCCCCCGTCCTGGTGATCGGCCTCGGCCGCTTCGGCGCGGCCACGGCCGGTCAGCTGGACCGCCTGAACCGCGAAGTCCTCGCCATCGACACCGACGCCGGCCTCGTGCAGAAGTGGGCGGACCGCGTGACGCACACCGTGCAGGCGGATGCGCGCTCGGTCGAGACGCTGCTGCAGATCGGCGCGGAGGACTTCTCCATCGCGGTCGTCGCTGTCGGTTCGTCCATCGAGGCGAGCGTGCTCATCACCGCGAACCTGGTCGACCTTCGCATCCCCCAGATCTGGGCCAAGGCGATCTCGCAGTCGCACGGCAAGATCCTCGAGCGCATCGGCGCCAACCACGTCATCTACCCTGAGGCGGAAGCCGGCGAGCGGGTCGCCCACCTCGTCTCCGGACGAATGCTCGACTTCATCGAGTTCGACGACGACTTCGCGCTCGTGAAGATGTACCCGCCGAAGCCCATCCGCGGGCTGAACCTCACCGAATCGGGCGTGCGCACCAAGCACAACATCACGGTCGTCGGGGTGAAGTCCCCCGGCAAGCCGTTCACCTACGCCACCGCCGACACCGTCGTCTCCAACCACGACCTCATCATCGTCTCCGGCGCCTCCGCCGACATCGAACGCTTCGCCGCCCTCGACGCCTAAGCAATCGGCTCCTCACCTTTTCCGCTCTTTTCGCGTCTTTTCGCCGGAAGAAGTGAGGAACAGATGGCTGGATTGTGGAAAAGTCCCGGGGGCAGCGCGAGGGGGTCAAGATGGACCCAGGGGGACAAAGAGCGCAGGGGGCGAACGGGCGGATAGGGCGGATGGATGGGGGCTGGGCACGAACGGACGAGGCGCGAACAGGCGGGGCGCGAGCGGACGGCACGCCGCAGAACAGGGCGCTGAAGGGCGGGGCGCGAGCGGGTGACGTGCCGACAAACGGAGCGCGGGCAGGAGACGTGCCGCAGAACAGGGCACGGAAAGACAGAGCGCCTCAGGAGCAGACGCCCCAGGAGCGAGCACCTCAGGAGCGGGCACCTCAAGGAGGTGCGCCGACAGGGAGAGCGCCGGCCAAGGGACCACCGGCCCGCGAGCTCCCGGCCGACGGGTTCACCTACGCACAGGCACGGTCGGCCGGGCTGACGCGGCACCGGCTCTACCGGGCGGATCTGCAGCGGCCGTTCCGCGGGGTCAGGACAATGGACGCCGACCTCGGCGACCACCGCGCACTGTGCCGCGCGTACGCCGCCCGCGACCGCGAGGGGGAGGTGTTCAGCCACGCGAGCGCGGCTGTGCTCCACGGTCTGCCGCTCCCCTGGCAGCACCGGCCGCGCTCGGTGCATGTGGCCGTCTTCGCGCCACGGAAGCCGTCGCGGGTGCGCGGAGTGGTGCCACACGAACTCAGGTCCGCCGGGCATCGCGTCGTCCACATCGACGGTCTGCGCTGCCTCTCCGCGGAGGACACCTGGGCCCAGCTCTCCGGCGTGCTGCCGGTGCCGGACCTTGTCGCTGTCGGGGAACTTCATCGTGACGGGCGACGAGCCCTACTCCGGCATCCCGACACCCTCGACGACCGAGGATCTGTTCGCGGCGCTGCGGCGTCACGGCCGGCGGCCGGGTGTGCGGAACCTGCGGCTCGCGTTCGACCTGGTGAGATATGGCCCGCTGTCTCCACAGGAGTCCTGCCTCCGGGTCGAACTGATCGCGGCGGGGCTGCCGGAACGGAGCTCAACTATCGCGTCCACGATCGGGGGAGCTTCGTCGCGATGGTCGATCTCGCTTTCCCGGAGCGGCGGGTCGCGGTCGAATACCAGGGCGACCACCACCGGACGGATCGCGCCCTCTATCAGCAGGACATCTACCGTCGCGAGCGTCTGGCCGCCGCGGGGTGGGAGACCGTGTTCGTCACGTCTGCGGACCTGGCCCCGCCCATCCCGCGCGCCATCCTCACCGTCCGCCGCGCGCTCGCGCGATCGGTTCCTCAGTAGTTCCGGCCCGGTACGGCGTGTCGGGCGGAAGAAGTGAGGAAGAGATGGCCGGTCAGGGGGCGGCGAGTTCGCGGGAGCGGGCGAGGGCGGCGTCGGTGGCGCGGGCGAAGAGGGCGGGGAGGTCAGCGGCGGCGAGGACCCCGATGGCGCGCTCGGTGGTGCCGCCGGGACTGGTGACGCGGCGGCGGAGGTCGGCGGGGCCCTCGCCCGAGGCGACGAGGAGGTCGGCGGCGCCGAGGAAGGTGCCGTTCACGAGGGTGCGCGCCTGCTCGGGTGTGAAGCCCTTCTCGAGGGCGGCGGCGGTGAGGACCTCGACGAGGAAGAAGACATAGGCGGGCCCGGAGCCGGAGATGGTGCCGAGAGCGTCGAGCTGCGACTCAGGGACCTCGACCACCTCGCCGACGGTCTCGAACAGGGAGCGGACGAGGGCAAGGTCATCGAGTTCCGAACGGGCTCCGGCACTGATGCCGGTGACGGCCCTGCCGACGACGGCGGGGGTGTTCGGCATCGAACGGACGACAGCCACGGACTCCGGCAGGAGGGACTCGAATGTCGCGGTGGTCACACCGACGGCGACGCTCACCACGACGGCCCCGGGAGTGAGCGAGGGGGCGATCTCGCGCAGCAGATCGGGGACCATCCCGGGTTTGACGGCCACGACCACGATCTCGGCGCCGGCCACAGCCAGACGGTTGGCGCCCGGATCGGCCTCGGTGGCGTACGCGGTGACGCCGGGCAGCTCGCCCAGCCCCTCGGCGTTGGCAGCAGAGCGACTGGTCGCACGGATGCCGCCGGTCACGGTCACGCCGGGAGCGGTGAGGCCGGACAGAATGGCCCGGCCCATCGATCCGGCGCCGAGCATGGCGATGGTCGGCAGGGTGAGGCGCTGCGTGTCGGTCATGGGGCCATCCTAGGATGAGGCCATGAGCGCATCAGGTGGCACCAGGGCGATCGTCGCGGCGTTCTCCGCGAACCTCGGGATCGCGCTGACGAAGCTCATCGCCTGGCTCTTCTCCGGCTCCTCCTCGATGCTCGCAGAGGGCGTCCACTCGCTCGCAGACTCCGGCAACCAGCTACTCCTGCTGCTCGGCGGCCGCCGCGCCAAGAAGAAGGCGGACCGGGAGCATCCGTTCGGCTACGGTCGGGAGCGCTACGTCTACGCTTTCGCCGTCTCCATCGTCCTGTTCTCCGTCGGTGGCGTGTTCTCGCTCTACGAGGGCGTCGAGAAGCTCACGAACCCGCACCCTCTCGAGAACTCCTGGCTGCCGCTGCTCGTGCTGCTGATCGCGATCGGGCTGGAGTCGTTCTCGCTGCGCACGGCGATCCACGAGTCCCGGCCGCACAAACAAAGCATGTCGTGGCCGCAGTTCATCCGACGCGCCAAGGCCCCCGAGCTGCCCGTCGTGCTGCTCGAAGACGTCGCCGCGCTCACAGGTCTGCTGTTCGCGCTGATCGGCGTCGGCCTCAGCGTCCTGACGGGCGAGGCCGTGTGGGATGCGATCGGCACGCTCCTCATCGGCGCGCTGCTGATCGTCGTCGCCCTCGTCCTGGGCTTCGAGACGAAGAGCCTGCTGGTCGGCGAGGGCGCGTCGGACGCGGACGCCGCCGCGATCGAGCGGGCTGTGCTCCGTGGCGGCGAGGTCAAGCGCATCATCCACATGAAGACGCTCTACCTCGGCCCCGACGAACTGCTCGTCGGGGCGAAGGTCGCGATGTCCGGCGAGAGCCGCCTCGCGGAGGTCTCGGCGGTGATCGACGCGGTCGAGCGGCGGGTCCGCGAGGCTGTTCCTACAGCCCGCGTGATCTACGTCGAACCGGACGTCTGGGTCGACCCGGACGAACGGAATCCCCCCACCGACGCGATCGTCATCAAGGGGCTGGAGTGACGACGACGCCATCCTGCGGCCCGGCCCCAGCGCCCCTCCCGGGCTGACCGTCTCCGTGGCCGTGTGCCGATGGCTCAGCGCTTGGCCTCGAAGAAAGCCAGCAGCAGCGCTCGGCACTCCTCGGCCAGCACCCCCGCGTAGACCTCGGACCGGGCGGGCAGCCGGCGGTCGCGCAGGATGTCGTACAGCGATCCCGCCGCACCCGCTTTCTCGTCCCACGCCCCGAACACCACCGTCGTGATGTGCGCGGCCAGGATAGCGCCCGCGCACATCACGCAGGGCTCGAGGGTGACGACGAGCGTACAGCCTTCCAGATTCCAGTCCACGCGGGAGGAGGCCGCCTCGCGGAGGGCGAGCACTTCCGCGTGCGCGGTCGGGTCGTGGCGCAGTTCGCGCTCGTTGCGTCCCGTTCCGATGACCCGCCCACCGGCGTCCACCACGAGGGCGGCCACGGGCACGTCGCCGGTCGCGGCCGCGCGGGCGGCGTCGGCGAGGGCGCGCCGCATCCACTCCTCGTACGCGGCGGGGACAGGCAGGGGCACGGGCTTCCTCCCGGGATGATTCGACTACCCTTGAGCCTATGCGAGTGCATGTTGCGGACCATCCCCTGATCACTCACAAACTCTCCGTGCTTCGCAACAAGGAGACACCGGCTCCGACATTCCGGGCGCTCACGGAAGAGCTCGTGACCTTGCTCGCCTACGAGGCGACGCGCGCGGTCCGGGTCGAGCCCGTCGAGATCGAGACGCCGGTCACCTCCACGATGGGGGTGGCCATCAGCGAGCCGCGGCCTCTGGTCGTTCCCAATCCTGCGCGCCGGGCTCGGGATGCTGGAGGGCATGGTGCGCCTCATGCCGACCGCCGAGGTCGGGTTCCTCGGCATGGCCCGCAATGAGGAGACGTTCGAGCCGACCACGTACGCCGAGCGCCTCCCGATGGACCTCTCCGAACGCCAGTGCTTCGTGCTCGACCCGATGCTCGCCACCGGCGGCTCGCTCGGGGCGGCGATCGACTTCCTCTTCAAGCGCAATGCGGTGGATGTCACCGCCATCTGCGTCCTCGCCGCCCCGGAGGGCCTGGAGGCGCTCGAGAAGGCGACCGAGGGGCGGGATGTGACCATCGTCCTGGGCGCGCTGGACGAGCGTCTCAACGAGAACGGCTACATCGTCCCCGGCCTGGGCGATGCCGGGGACCGCTTGTACGGCACCGTCTAGGTGTGTACTCGGCCGTCAGCGACGGGCACACCCTTCCGTAACGATTTGACACCGCGAGTCACAAGACGGTTTACTTCTCACCATGATGGACAACTCGCGTACCCTGACCTCCTTCGAGGCCCTTGGGGATGCCGGCATGATGATGGCCGGCCGCGAATCGGTCATGCATTGCCGAATGTGTCGCTGACCTGACGACCCTTTCGCCGAGCGGTCGCCCTCCGACGCGTAACGCGCGTCGACGCCGGGCACAGCTCCCCGGGCGCGCCACACGAACGCACCCGCGCATCCATCCCCTTCTGAACGGGGACCTCTCGTAACACCGGAAAACCCCGGGCCTCCCCTCCACGAATCGTGGAGCTCGTCGTACCGGGAACCGGCACATCATCGTCATCCGAAGGACTCCCTCCCATGTCTCTCGCCACCATCGACACCCTCCGACCCGCCGCACAGCCCGCCGCTGCCGTCCCCCCGCGCATCCGCGCCGTCCCCGAGGGCGCCGAGGCCCGCGGCTTCGTCCTCTATGTCGGCATCGACGAGCTGAAGGCCGCTTCCGCCGGCACCGACCTCGGCCGCATCGTGGAGGCGCTGAAACAGCTGACCGCCGAGCTGGCGCCCGAGTCCGAGACCTACGCCGCCGTGGCCCTGGCCCCGGCCGGCGCAAGCGGGCGGGATGTGGATGTCGTGCGCCTCGCCCTGCAAGACCCGGCCGCCATCGCCAAGCACCGCCACACCAGAGCGGTGGACGAGGACGAGGACCGCGCTTCCTCCGGCGTGGTCATCGACATCTCCCGCAAACGCCTCGTCCTCGACAACCAGCCGGTCGCGCTGACGTACAAGGAGTTCGAGCTGCTGCAGTACTTGGTGCTGCGCGAGGGCCGCACGATCGAGCGTGTGGAACTCATCTCCTCGCTCTGGGCCGCCGCCGACGAGGACGAGGTGCCCAACGAGCGCACCATCGACGTCCACGTCCGCCGGCTGCGCTCCAAGCTCGGCCGCTACGAGGACATCGTGCGCACCGTGCGCGGGGTGGGCTACCGCTTCGACCGGCACGCGGACGTCTCCATCCGCCACGCGAGCGCGCCGTCGCCCGACCTCTTCTAGGTGTGCTGCTCAGGGACGTTGGTTGAGGTGTGACGCGATAGATGGGTGAGGACCTCCCGGTCGAGAGTGGGGCTGTCTAGTTTCCCTGCACTCGATGACTTAGGAGGTCCTCGTGACCCACGCTAATGCTGCTTTGACTCCTCGCGAATGCCTCCGCCTGGCCCGCCAAGTCGTCGACGACGGCTGGTCCGTTGCTGCGGCGGCGACCTACTTCCGAGTGTCCTGACGCACCGCGGACCGATGGGCTCGTCGTTACGTGGAGATGGGCGAGGCGGGAATGCTGGACCGTTCGTCACGGCCGCATCACAGCCCGAACAAGACCCCGCGAAGACTGGTCCGCAAGGTCGTGCATCTGCGGTGGAAGAAGCGGCTGGGACCAGTCGGTATCGGCGCCCAGCTCGGCATGCCCGCCTCGACCGTTCACACGGTCCTCTCCCGGTGCCGGATCAATCGGCCCAGCCACGTCGACGTCCGCACCGGCGAACCCGCCCGCCGCTACGAGCACGAGCATCCCGGATCGATGATCCACGTCGACATCAAGAAACTCGGCAACATCCCCGACGGTGGCGGCTGGCGCTACGTCGGACGTCTCCAGGGAGAGCGGAACAAGGCCATCACCGCGAAGCGGACCGGGAAACACGGGATCACCGGCGACATGATCACCGGCACAGCGTTCGTTCATACCGTTCCTTCCCGGCGTCGCCGGCGAGAGCGGCGAGCAGCTGTTCTTCGTTGACGTGGACGCCGGTGAGCTCGGTCGCGACGCTGCCCTCGTGCAGCACGATCACCCGGTCGGACCCGTCGATGACCTCCTCGATCTCGGAGGAGACCAGCACGATCGCGAGCCCTTCGCCGGCCAGCTCGTCGATGAGCCCCTGGACTTCGGCCTTCGCGCCGACGTCGATTCCGCGCGTCGGCTCGTCCAGCAGCAGCACACGGGGGCTCATCGCCAGCCAGCGGGCGATCATCACCTTCTGCTGGTTGCCGCCGGAGAGCTCCGAGACCGCCTGATCGGCGCTGGAGGCTTTGATGCTCAGGCGTCTCATGAAGACATCGACCACGGCATCCTGCCTGCGCTGGGAGACGAAGCCGAAGCGGGAGAGCCGCGGGAGCGCGGCCAGCACGATGTTGTCTCGGATCGAGAGGTTCGGCACGATCCCTTCGGCCTTGCGGTCCTCGGGCAGCATCACGATCCCGGCCCGGATGGCCGCGGCGATCGAGCCGCTGCGCACGGTTTTGCCGTCCACCGCCACGCGCCCGCGATCCAAGCGCATGACCCCGGCCATCGCCTTCAGCGTCTCCGAGCGGCCGGAGCCGAGCAGGCCCCCGAGGCCCACGATCTCGCCGGGCTGGATCGACAGCCCCACTCCGTCGATCTGGTGCTGCCGGCTCAGATCGGTCGCGACCAGCACCGGAGCGGAGCCGCTCTCTGCCCACGCAGCAGTGTCCGCCGCAGCGCTCGTCCGCTTCTCGACGGAGCGACCGAGCATGAGCGAGACGAGTTCGACGCGGGAGAGCGCGTCGAGCCGGCCGTTGTGGACGGCGCTGCCGTCGCGCAGCACGGCGACCGTGTCGCACACCCGGTAGATCTCGTCCATCCGGTGATGGACGTAGACGATCGCGATGCCCTGCGCGCGCAGCATCCCGATCACCCGGAAGAGCGTCTCGACCTCGCGGGCCTCCAGCGACGAGGTGGGCTCGTCCATGATGACCACCCGCGCGTCGATGCTCACCGCGCGCGCCAGGGCCACCATCTGCTGGATGCCGAGGGGGAGCGAGCGCAGCGGCCGCTGGGCGTCGACGTGGATGCCGTACCCCGCCAGCAGCGCGGTGGCCTGCGCGTTCATCCGGCGGAAGTCGATGAGGCCCAGACGGTTCCGGGGCTTGCGCCCGAGGAAGATGTTCTGCGCCACCGACATCAGCGGCACCAGAGTGATCTCCTGGTAGATGGTGCTGACGCCGGAGCGCTGGGCGTCGAGCGGCCGGGCGAACGCCGTGGGCTCGCCGTTCAGCAGGAGTTCGCCGTCATCGGGCTGATAGACCCCGGTGAGCACCTTGATCAGCGTCGACTTGCCGGCGCCGTTCTCGCCCATGAGAGCCAGGCTCTCGCCGGGGGCGAGACGGAAGTTCACCGCGTTCAGCGCCGTCACGCCGGCGAACCGTTTGGTCACTCCGCGGGCTTCGAGGACGGGTGTCATCGTGCGGAGAGCGGACTCCATCGTCACGCGTTGGCCTTTCTTGTGGGAGTGGGCGTCGCAGGGTGCGCCGGAGGCGGGGCACGGTCGCATCGCCGTCCGCGCCCCGCCGTGGGCTCAGCGGGTGGCCCCGCTCAGTAGGCGGCGCCGACCTTGTTCGCGGCGTTGGACGGGTCATACGCGCCGTCCTCGATCACGATGCTTGCCCGACCGGGTCGCCCGCGAGGAAAGAGCTCAGTGTGGCGAAGGCGAGCGGCCCGAAGCGCGGGTTGGACTCGATGACGCCGTTGTAGGCTCCGGCGGCGATCTGCTCGACGGCGTTCCTCGTGCCGTCGATCGAGTAGAGCTGGATGTCCTTGCCCGGAGTCTTCCCGGCCGCGATGATCGCCGCCTGCGCGCCGAGGCCCATCTCGTCGTTCTCCGCGTAGATCGCGGTGATGTCGGGATGCGCCTGCAAGAGCTGCTCGGTCACCGACTGGCCTTTGTCGCGGGCGAAGTCGCCGGTCTGCTGCGCGACGACCGTCAGGCCGGGTCCCTTGGCCTTGAGCTGGTCGACGAAGCCTTTGGTGCGGTCGATGGTGACGCCGTTGCCGGAAGCGCCGAGCAGGATGGCGATATCGCCCTTGCCGCCGGTGCCCGCGATCAGCTGGTCGGCCGCGCGTCTGCCCTGCTCCACGAAATCGGAGCCGAGGAACGAGACGTAGTCCGAGCAGGCTTTGGCGTTGAGCTTGCGGTCGACCGTGATGACCGGGATGTTCTTCTTGCGGGCGGCCTGGAGCGCGGGCTTCAGCCCGTCGGAGTTGAGCGGCGCGACGATGAGCACATCCGCGCCCTGGGCGATGAGGTCCTGGATGTCGGAGATCTGCTTGGCGAGCGTGGATTGCGCGTTGGTCTTGATGAACTTCTTGACCCCGGCCTTGGCCGCCGCCTCCGCGATCGAGGTCGTCTCCGCGATGCAGAACGGCACGGAGGAGGTGAACGACGAGCCCGGATTGCAGTCGCTCGCCAGGGCCACCCGCGCACCCGCGTCGATCAGACGGCGCGCGTCCGGGTAGGGCTGGCGGGTCGAGAACTCCACGCCGGGCAGCAGGGTCGCCACCGTGTCCGAAGCGGCCAGCGACTCCACATCCGCATCGGTCAGGTAGGTGAGGTGGTCGACGCTCGCGGCGTCCAGCTCCACGGCGAGGGCGACGCCCTGCCCGGGCCCGAGCTGACTGGCGTGGACCCGGACGCCGAGCCCGCGCGCCGCACCGGCGGCGAGCACGCGCCGCGACTGCTCCACGGTGAAGGCGCCGGTCTCGCAGAAGACGTCGATCCAGCGACTGTGCGGGGCGCAGGCGTCCAGCATCGGTCCGGTGACGAGGTCCACGTAGCCATCGGGGTCGGCAGCGTACTCCGCCGGAACCACATGCGCGCCGAGGAATGTTTTCTCGCCGGTGACCTCGCTGGCGAGGCGCAAGAGGCGTTCCTCGTCCGCGACGGTCAGGCCGTAGCCGCTCTTGATCTCGAACGTGGTGGTTCCCTGGGCGCGGAGCTCTGCGACCAGACGGGCCAGCCGGGACCGCAATTCGTCCTCCGTTGCGCTGCGAGTGGCCGCGACCGTGCTGCGTATGCCCCCATTGGAATACGCCCGGCCGGCCATCCTGGCCTCGAACTCGGCCGAGCGGTCGCCGCCGAACGCGAGGTGGGTGTGACTGTCGACGAAGCCGGAGAGGACGGCGGGCCCTTCCGCGTCCACGATCTCGTCGGCGTCCGCGCGCGGCGCCGCCGACGCGGGCCCGGTCCACTCCACCCGGCCCCCACCGTGAACAGCGCGGCGTCGGTCAGGACGCCGAGCGGCCCTGGGTGGGAAGGGTCCAGGGTGACGAGCTCGCCGATCCCGGTCAGCAGCGTCGCGCGCGGCATCAGACCGTCGCCCTCTGCCGCATCGGGAGGCGCAAGCCGCGCTCACGGGCAACCTCGGTCGCGCGCTCGTAGCCGGCGTCGGCATGTCGCATGACTCCAGTGCCCGGATCGTTGACGAGCACGCGCTCGATCTTCTCCGCGGCCAGCCGGGTGCCGTCGGCCACGACGACCTGGCCCGCGTGGATGCTGCGCCCGATGCCCACTCCGCCGTCGTGGTGCAGCGAGACCCAGGTGGCGCCGGAGGCGGTGTTCAGGAGGGCGTTCAGCAGCGGCCAATCGGCGATCGCGTCCGATCCGTCCGCCATCGCCTCCGTCTCGCGGTAGGGCGAGACGACCGAGCCGGAGTCGAGGTGGTCGCGTCCGATCGCGATCGGGGCGGAGAGTTCGCCGGAGGTGACCATCTCGTTGAACTTGAGGCCCGCGAGGTGGCGCTCTTTGTAGCCGAGCCAGCAGATGCGGGCGGGAAGGCCCTCGAACGGGACTTTCTCTCCGGCCTGCGCGATCCAGCGGCGAAGGTGTTCATCCTCCGGGAAGAGCTCGAGCACGGCGCGGTCGGTCGCGGCGATGTCCGCTGGGTCGCCGGAGAGGGCGACTCAGCGGAACGGGCCCTTGCCCTCGGCGAACAGCGGCCGGATGTAGGCGGGCACGAAGCCGGGGAAGTCGAACGCCCGCTCGTAGCCGCCGAGCTGGGCCTCGGTGCGGATCGAGTTGCCGTAGTCGAACACCTCGGCCCCGGCATCCTGGAACTCCACCATCGTCTGCACCTGCTTGGCCATCGAGGCGCGCGCGGCGAGCGTGAACGCCTCGGGGCCGGCGGCGGCTCTCTCGTGCCACTCCGCGACGGTGACGCCCTCGGGCAGGTAGTTCAGGAGGTCGTGGGCGCTGGTCTGGTCGGTCACGATGTCGATCGGCACGCCGCGGCGCAGCAATTCCGGGAAGACGGTGGCCGCGTTGCCGACGAGCCCGACCGAGAGAGCGCGGCGTTCCTCCTTCGCGGCGGTGACCCGGCCGATCGCCTCGTCGAGGTCGTCGGTCAGCTCGTCGAGGTAGCCGCGGTCGGCGCGCCGCTGCAACCGGGCGTGGTCGACATCCACGATCAGCGCAGCGCCGCCGTTCAGCGTGACGGCGAGCGGCTGCGCGCCGCCCATCCCGCCGCAGCCGCCGGTGAGGGTGAGGGTCCCGGCGAGCGTGCCGCCGAACCGTTGTTTGCGGGCGACCGCGCCGAAGGTCTCGTAGGTGCCCTGCAGGATGCCCTGGGAGCCGATGTAGATCCAGGAGCCGGCCGTCATCTGGCCGTACATCGTGAGGCCGAGAGCCTCGAGCCGGCGGAACTCGGGCCAGGTCGCCCAGTCGCCGACGAGATTCGAGTTCGCGATCAGCACGCGCGGGGCCCACTCGTGCGTGCGGAACACACCGACGGGTTTGCCGGACTGGACGAGCAGCGTCTCGTCCGGGCTCCAGGTCGCGGAGGGTCTCGACGATCGCGTCGTAGGCCTCCCAGCTGCGGGCCGCCCGGCCGGTGCCGCCGTAGACGACGAGGTCGTCGGGGCGCTCGGCGACCTCCGGGTCGAGGTTGTTCATCAGCATTCGCAGCGGGGCCTCCGTCTGCCAGCTCTTGGCGCTCAGTTCGCTGCCGCGCGCCGCGTACACTTCTCTCGCTCCCTGCATTTTCGTTCTCTCTTTCTTTCTTTCGTCACTCCCCCATCGCTTCCTCGCTTCTTCCGGCTTTTCCGGCCTCAATCCCGGAACAAGTGAGGAAGCGATGGTTGGGCGGGGCGGGGGTGGGGATCGGGGTTAAGGGGGTTAGGGGAGGGGGCCGAGGAGGCGCTCGGCGCCGTCGGCGAGCGCGACGGCGGCGACGAGCGCGACGGCGGCCTCGATCTCGGGGGACAGTGAGCGATCGGGACCGGGACCGGCCACCGACTGGCGCAGGACGGCGGTCACCGCGGCGGTCGCGGGGCCCTGCTGCAACGGCGCACGGAGGTCCGCACCGCGGGCGGCGGTCAGCGCCTCGATCGCGAGCACCCGGGTCAGGCCGTCGACGGCACGGCGGAGCTTCCGGCCCGCGGCCCAGCCCATCGACACATGATCCTCCTACATGGCGGACGAGGGGATGCTGTCAGTCGATGCGGGAGCGGCGAGCCGTTTGAGCTCCGAGACGATGCCCGCCGCAGTGTACTGGGCGATCATCAGTCCAGAGTCGATCCCCACCTCGTGGGCGAGGAACGGTGGCAGCCCCTGGTTGCGGGCCGGGTCGAGGAAGCGGTCGGTGCGGCGCTCGGACATGCTCGCCACATCCGCCGCCACGATCGCCAGGAAGTCGAGCGCATACGCCACCGGCGCTCCGTGGAAGTTCCCGTTCGACTCGACGCGTCCATCGGGCGTCAGGACCGGGTTGTCGATCGCGGAGACGAGTTCGCGGCCGGCCACGAGGCCGGCGTGCGCGAGGGTGTCGCGCGCGCCACCGTGTACTTGCGGGGCGCAGCGCAGCGAGTACGCGTCCTGCACGCGCGTACACTCCGGCCCCTTGTGGCTGGCGAGGAGGGGGGAGCCCGCGAGCAAGGCGCGCAGGTTCCCGGCGGAGATGGCCTGGCCGGTCTGCGGGCGAAGCCGCTGCAGGTCGTCGGCGAACACGGCGTCGGTGCCGAGCAGCGCCTCGACGCTCATCGCGGCGGCGATGTCGGCGGTGGTGAGGAGCCTGCCGAGGTCGTGGAGGGCCAGGCACAGCATCCCCAGCATCCCATCGGTGCCGTTGATGAGGGGGAGCCCCTCTTTCTCAGCCAGGACGACGGGCTGGATGCCGGCGGCCTCCAGGGCCGCAGCGGCCGGGCGCAGCTCCCCGGCGAAACGGACCTCGCCCTCGCCCATCGCGGCGAGGGCGCAGTGGGCGAGCGGCGCGAGATCGCCCGAACAGCCGAGCGATCCGTACTCCCGGACCACCGGCGTGATGTCGTTGTTGAGGAGGGCTGCGTAGGTCTCCACGGTCCGGCGCTGTGCGCCGGTGCGTCCGGTCATCAGCGTGGCGAGGCGCAGCAGCATGAGGGCGCGGACGACCTCGCGCTCGACCTCGGGGCCCGAGCCCGCGGCGTGCGAGCGGACGAGGCTCGCCTGCAACTGCGCGCGGCGCTCGCGACGGGGATGAACGTGGTCGCGAGCGCGCCGAAGCCGGTGGAGATGCCGTAGTGCGGCTCGACGTCGTCGGCGAGGGCTTCGACGATGGCGCGGGACGCGGCGACCGCGTCCAGGGCGCCGGGATCGAGCGTGACGGGCGCGTCGTGGCGGGCGACGGCCACGACCTCCGCGATCGTGAGCGGACGCGCGCCGAGAGCGACGGCTGCGGCTGCGGGTGCGGGTGCGGTGGTGAGCATGCTCCGATCATGCGCCGGCCGGCTGGGGGGCACCGTGGCTGTAGGGTGTCCGGTGTCTGGTATCCCAGACTCAGAGGGTGGAGGCGAGTCCTGTGAGCAAAGTCCCCGCTGCGGAGAACACCCTCCGCATCCTGAACCATCTCGCCGGTCAGCGCGGACCTGTGCCGGCCGCGAGCATCGCCACCGCGCTGACGCTCCCGCGTTCCACGCACTACCACCTGCTGACCGTGCTGGGCGAGCACGGCTTCGTCCTGCACTTCCCGGAGGCGCACCGCTATGGCCTGGGGGTCGCTGCCTACGAGCTTTCGAGCGCGTTCTCCCGGCAGCAGCCGCTCAGCCGTCTCGGCCGGACGATCGTCGCCGGGCTCGTGGACGCGCTGGGCGAGTCCGGCCACGTCGCCGTGCTCCACGGCCGCGATGTCGTCTACATCGTGGAGGAGCGCGCTCCGCGGCGGCCCCGCCTGGTCACCGAGGTCGGCGTGCGTCTGCCCGCGCACCTCACGGCGAGCGGCCGCGCCCTCCTCGCCTCGCTCCCGGCTGGTCAGCTGCGAGCGCTCTATCCCGACCGCGACGCCTTCGAGGACCGCACCGGCGCCGGGCCGCGCAGCTACGGCGAGCTGAAGCGGCTCGTCGCGGAGGCCCGCGAGCGCGGCTACGCCACCGAGGACGGCGATGTCACGCCCGGCTTCGCCTCCGTCGCCGTCTCGGTGCGCGACCACGCCGGCTGGCCCGCGGCCGGCATCGCGGTCACCTTCCCGCGCGAGAGCGTCCCGCCCGGGGAGTGGGACGCGCTGGCTGAGCGGGTCCGGGCCGCCGCCGCCGAGCTCTCCCGGCGCATCCGCAGGAGCTGAGCGATCGGCCGCACGCGGCTTCCGGGGAACGGCGCACGGCCGCGCCTCGCTGCGACAGCGCCCCGGACCCGTGGCCGGGCGGCTCGTTCGGCGGATTCGCGTCGCCCGGCGATGCTGCGTCCTGTATTTTATGCTCTATGCACCGTGTTTCTGTCGATGACGATGTCCGGGCGCTTGTCTTCGATGTGCGGGTGACCGATGACCTGTATCAGGTCGTGCGTTCGGCGGCGGCGGCGATCGAGACGCGGGAGAGCGCGCGGCAGCAGGCCGGCAGGCAGGCCGGGGCCGAGTTCCGTGGTCTGTTCGCCGAGCTGTTCGAGCGGGCTCTGGCCGAGGCCGGTCGTGAGGCGTCGCGGCTCTGCGCGGCGCTGCGTGCCCTCGGCCACGCGGCGGACGACCTCGCGGCGGCGGCCTTCGCGGAGGACCGGCGGCGTTCCGAGGTGCGGGAGTGGCAGGCACGGCAGCGGCTGCGTGAGAAGGTGTACGCCGGGATGGGGCAGCCGGCGACCGCGGTCGTGGGGTTCCTCACCGATCCGCGTCCCGGGCCCGGCGCTCCCGCGCCATCGCACACGGCGGCGGTGACCATTGGCCGCGCCGATCTGCCGCGGCCCGGGACGGCACACGGCCGGACCGGGAAGGGGCTGGTTTCGGCCAGCCCGGGGGGAGCTGCGCGCCTTCGTGGCGGTGGCGCGGTCGCTCGATGACGAGGTGAGGGGCTCCCTGGCCCGGGTCCGCGCCGCTCTGGACGACGTCGAGGCCCGCTGCCGGTGGGGCCGCCTCGATGGCTCCGCGCTCGTCTCTTCCCTCCAGCGCTGGCTCGGCCAGAACGCCTCCGACACCGCCTGGCTGGAGGCGGTCGCGGTCGGTTTCGAGGAGGCGGGGAGCGGCGCAGCGCCAGGCGCGACCGTGTGGGCGGTCTTCGGCGCGGGCACGGGGAAGCTGGCTCCGCCGACCGCCGCCGATCTGCTGGCGCTGCTCACAGAGATCACTCCGGCCGAGTTGCGGGCACTGCTCACGGGCAGTCCGGAGCTTGTGCAGGCGTTCTGGATCACTCCGCCCGACCCGGTCGCGGTCGCCGCCTGGTGGACGGACCTCACCCCGGCCGTGCGGACCGCGTTCACGACCCTCACCCGGGCCGTCATCGGGAACCTCCCCGGCATCCCTTACGCGGTGCGGGACACCGCCAACCGGGCCCTCTACGCGGAATGGGCGGCGCGGAAAGACCTCACCCCGGTGCAGGCGGCGACGCTGGAGAAGCTGGGAAAGGCGCTGCATGGTCGATCGGAACTCAAAGGCGCACCGGTTCTGCTGATCGCGTTCAATCCGGGGGCGGCGGTGCCGATGGTCGTGGTCGGCTACGGCGACCCCGACACCGCGGACACCACCACCTGGTGCGTTCCCGGGATGGGGTTCGACGCGTCGGAGGCGGCCGAGAACTGGTCGCAATCGGCCCGCAACCTCTTCGCCGCTCAGCGGAGGCTGGACCCGGTCCGCTCGCACGCGGTGGTCTCCTGGCTCGGCTACGACACCCCTACCGCGGACCTCTCGAACCTCGGTCAGGTCCTCGGCCCCGCCCATGCCCGGGCCGGGTCGCTGCGGCTGGCCGCGGAGCTGGACGGGAACCACGCCGTGCGCACCGCCTCGGGCCCCGCCGCGCCGACGATCGGCGTGGTCGCCCACTCCTACGGCACCACCACCGCGGTGAACGCGCTCACCGAGGTGCGCATCCCGGTCTCCTCGATCACCTTGATCGGCTCCGCGGGCATCGACGTCGGCACCGCCCCCGACCTGACCAGGCTGAAAGTCGCCGCTGTGGACGGGAGACCCGCCGTCTACACCACGAACGCCCGGTACGACATCCTCGCCCCGACCGGGGCCGCGCTCGCCATCCGCCCCAATCCGAACCCCGGCACCGCCTCGGCCGCCGGCAGCGTCATCACCGGTGCGCAGTCGTTCTCCTCCGACGGTTCCGGCGACCTCAAACCCGTCCGCGGTCACAACCCCCTCGGCAAGGACCTCGCCCCGCTCTCCCCGAACCCGCTCAACGCCGTCCCACCCGCCGGGCACGGCTACTTCGACAAAGGCACCGAGGCGCTCAGGAACATGGCGGCGACCAGCACCGGCCGGACAGACAAAGTCGTCGGGGGCCTCACCCCCACCGAGAATCAGTTCACCCTCGGCTCCCGCTATATCCCCCCGCTCGACCTGCAGCCTCCCGCACCGCTCGCCCCCGGCAAGCCCGGCGCTCCCACCCGCCCGATCGTATGAACCGCACCACCGCCCGCACCCGCCGTCCCGCCGCTCTGGTGGCTGCATTCCTGTCCGTGTTGCTTTTAGGAGGGTGTGTGTCCGTTCCCGTCCTTTCCGAGCCTCCGCCTCAGCGGGGGCCGCAGAGGACCCTCACCGAGCTTCGGGAGCAGGCGCTCGATCTGGTCGATATCACCCGAGAGGGCACTGTCTTCCGGACGGTTGGTATCTTGGCTCGAAAGCCGATGGCGGTGGCACGCTGTGGACGCCGGAGGTCATCATGCAAGATCCGCCCGAGCTTTGCGGTATGGGACGACGAGACCCCGCTCCGCTCCGTCTGTATGCGTCGATCAGCCATGACCTCGGTGTGGACCCGAAGGTCCTGGTTGATCGGGTCACGCCGGTCTGGCAGAAACACGGGTTCACGGTCAGCACCGTCGTTCCCTACCGCATCCTTTCTGACGGCTACCGTGACGCCAACATTCGCGGCGACCGTGCCGACGGCGCAAAGGTCGGCCTCTTCGCCAGCAACGAGATCGTCAGCATCAACATCCAGACCGTGTGCTCCACCCACGAGACTGTCCTCGACGAGTACCGCCGCACCATCGAAGCCACCATCCCGACGCTCCCGCCGAGCCCCATTCCCTGACCTGCTCACCCGGCCCGTGCTCGTCGTCCCGCCGCGTCGCCGCCCGCCTGAGAAACCTCGACCCGGTCCGGCCGCCCTCTGCCGGGAGCCTTCGCCGCCGGGGAGGCGTGAACGTGTGCGATGCCTCGGCCCGGCGAGGGCGAGGTGCGGCTCACGCCCCTGCGCCTCCTCCGGTCACGGGCCGGCCGGTCCGGCGGCGGAGGCCAGCGAGGGCATCCGCCGTATCCCGAACTCGTGGCGGAGGGCGCTGCGGGCCGCGTAGTAGCCGGGCAGGCCGTGGACCGCGGGACCCGGAGCGGCGGAGGCGGAGGCCAGATAGAGGCCGCGGCCGGGCATGCGCCAGGGGTCGGCGGCGGCGACCGGCCGGGCGATCAGCTGGCGGAAGTCCGTGGCTCCGGCCGAGATGTCGCCCCCGATGTCGTTGGGGTTGTACTGCTGCAGCTCGTGGGCGGTCTTGGCGGCGGTCGCCAGGATGAGGTCGCGGAAGCCCGGGGCGAACCGTTCGATCTGCGCGATGATCGCCGCGCTGCGGTCGGAGGTCGAGCCACGTGGGACGTGCGTGTACGCCCACAGGACGTGTCTGCCCGCCGGGGCGCGGGTGCTGTCGAACAGGGACGGCTGCGAGACGAGCACGTACGGATCATCGCTCTCGCGTCCGCGGGCGATGGTGCGCTCGGAGCGGGCGATCGCGCCGCGGGTGCCGCCGAGGTGGACGGTCGCGGTCTCGGCGAGTTCGGGGTTCGCCCACGGTACCGGGCCGGAGAGCGCGAAGTCGAGTTTGAAGACGCCGTTGCCGCCGCGGAAGCGCGAGACGCGGCGCAGGTAGCCCCGTGCGAGCCGGTCCTCGCCGAGCTTCGCGGCGACGGCGACGTGCGTGCCGAACAGGATCGCGCGGGCGTCTGGGAGGTCGGCCAGGGAGGTGATCTCGGCGTCGGTGACCACGTCGCCGCCGTGGGCGACGAGGTCGGCGGTCAGCGCGTCCGCGATCGACTGCGAACCGCCGACGGGGAGGGGCCAGCCGCGCGCGTGGGCCTGGGTCGCGAGTGCGAGGCCCGCCGCTGCGGCGGCGACGGCCGGCAGGGGGAGCGTCGCGTGGGCGAACGCCCCCGCCAGCAGTGCCGGGGCGGCTTCCCCGCGGAACGGCAGGTTCCACCACGGGCCGCCCTGCGCGATCGCGCTCAGCCCGAAGCGGGCGGCGACGAGCGGGTGCCGGGGCGGCTGGAGCACAGCCGAGCCGGTGAACTGCGCCACAGCGTCCGCGTTCCGCACCAGCGGGCCGAGCAGCGCGCGCCAGGCGGCTCCGTCGCGGCCGAGCGCCTCCACCGTCCGGTCGAGGTCCCGGTGGGCCAGCGCCGCCGCGCCGCCGTCGAGAGGATGCCCGTAGGACGCGGAGGGGGTCACGAACCGCACCCGCTCGGTCAGGCCGAAGCAGCGGAAGAAGCCGGACGAGACCGCCATCGCATGCACGGCCGCGCACACATCGTGCCGGAAGCCGGGAAGGGTGAGCTCTTCGGTGCGCAGGCCGCCGCCCACGGTGCTGTTGCGCTCGTAGACCCGCACGGCGAGCCCCGCCCGCGCCAGGGTGACGGCGGCGGCGAGTCCGTTCGGTCCCGAGCCGACGACGATCGCGTCCAGGGAAGCCATGACTCCTGTATACCCTGCTGCGCTCTGCTCGTTCCCAGCCACCATCCGGTATCATGGGAAAGTCGGCTCTTGACACCGCGCCGTTCGACGCGCGGATGGGTTTGTCAGTCAAGTGGGCCGGTTCCGCCCCGATCGGTGTGCGGATCATCACTCAGTGAACGGTCCCGGGCGAAGACAGCCGGGGAACTTCCGGCGCGCTTCTGTGCGCGCCGCCGCGCACCCCGAACAGCCCAGGAAGAGACACGAGAATGCCCCCACACAAGAAGAACGGCAGCCGCAGCGGCCAGCCCGCCGCCGGCAGCCGCAGCCCCAAGCACCGCGGCTATCGCGCCGAGGAGGCCGGAACCCCCAAGAAGTCCCGCTGGAGCGCCGAGGACCGCGCCGCCCGCGGCCGCTCCCCGCACGGCCGTCGCGATGGCGGCGCGGACGGCGGCAAGCAGCGCCCGAACTGGGAGCCGCGCGGAAAGGACGCGCGCCGCACCGAGCGCGAGTGGGAGAGCCGCGCGAACACCGGCCGGCCGGAGCGGGCCGGGCGTCCGCGCCGGGATCTCGATGAGCGCGCTGACCGTCCCCGCCGGGATTTCGACCGCGCTGAGCGTCCGCGCCACGATGACGACCGTCCCGCTCGCCCGTTCGGCGACCGCCGCGACCGTCCCCGCCGCAACTCCTTCTCCCTGTCGCGTCAGGAGAAGCGCTTCGCCCCGCAGGACGATGTCGTGCTCGATCGGCTGCAGGCCGAGGCGACCCGCGCCGAGGATGTGGACGGCGTGACCTTCGCCAGCCTCGGCCTCGGCGGCAACATCGTCCGGGCACTGGCCGAGCTCGGCGCCGAGACGCCGTTCCCGATCCAGGCCGCGACCGCACCGGAGATCGTCGCCGGCCGGGATGTGCTCGGCCGCGGGCGCACCGGTTCTGGCAAGACGATCGCCTTCGGTGCGCCGATGGTGGAGCGGCTCATGCGGTTGTGGGCCGAGAGTGGCAAGTCCGGCGGCAAACGTCAGAGCGGCCGGGCTCCGCGGGCGCTCATCCTGGCGCCGACCCGCGAGCTGGCCCTCCAGATCGACCGCACCGTTCAGCCGATCGCCCGCTCGGTCGGTCTCTTCACCACGCAGATCTACGGCGGTGTGCCCCAGGGGCGGCAGGTCGGCGCTCTTCAGCGCGGAGTCGACATCGTGATCGGCACGCCCGGCCGTATCGAGGATCTCGTCGAACAGGGTCGGCTCGATCTCAGCCAGGTCGTTATCAGCGTTCTGGACGAGGCCGACCACATGTGCGACCTCGGCTTCCTCGAACCGGTGCAGCGCATCCTGCGCGAGACCGCCGACGGCGGCCAGAAGCTGCTCTTCTCGGCCACGCTCGACTCCGGCGTCGCACAGCTGGTGGACGAGTTCCTGGTCGATCCGTCGGTGCATGAGGTGGCGGGCGAGGACCAGGACTCCTCGGCTATCGACCACCGCGTGCTCGTGGTCGAGCACCGCGAGAAGGGCGCGATCATCGAACAGCTGGCCGACCGCGGCGGCAAGACGCTGATCTTCGCCCGCACCCGCGCATTCGCCGAGATGCTCGCCGACAACCTGGAGGACGCCGGCATCCCGGCCGTCTCCCTGCACGGCGACCTCAACCAGTCCCGCCGCACGCGCAACCTCGCGCAGCTCACCAGCGGTCGCGTGAGCGTGCTGGTGGCGACGGATGTGGCGGCCCGCGGCATCCACGTCGATGACATCGACCTGGTCATCCAGGCCGATGCGCCCGACGAGTACAAGACCTACCTGCACCGCTCCGGCCGCACCGGTCGCGCGGGCAAGCGCGGCACCGTCGTCACTCTCATCCCGCGCCAGCGCCAGCGCCGAATGGGCGAGCTGTTGCAGCGCGCCGAGATCGAGGCGGACTTCGTCCCGGCCGCTCCCGGCGACGGCATCCTGTTCGCCATCGCGCAGGGCGAGTCTGGCGCGCGCTAGGTGTGCTGCTCAGGGACGTTGGTTGAGGTGTGACGCGATAGATGGGTGAGGACCTCCCGGTCGAGAGTGGGGCTGTCTAGTTTCCCTGCACTCGATGACTTAGGAGGTCCTCGTGACCCACGCTAATGCTGCTTTGACTCCTCGCGAATGCCTCCGCCTGGCCCGCCAAGTCGTCGACGACGGCTGGTCCGTTGCTGCGGCGGCGACCTACTTCCGAGTGTCCTGACGCACCGCGGACCGATGGGCTCGTCGTTACGTGGAGATGGGCGAGGCGGGAATGCTGGACCGTTCGTCACGGCCGCATCACAGCCCGAACAAGACCCCGCGAAGACTGGTCCGCAAGGTCGTGCATCTGCGGTGGAAGAAGCGGCTGGGACCAGTCGGTATCGGCGCCCAGCTCGGCATGCCCGCCTCGACCGTTCACACGGTCCTCTCCCGGTGCCGGATCAATCGGCCCAGCCACGTCGACGTCCGCACCGGCGAACCCGCCCGCCGCTACGAGCACGAGCATCCCGGATCGATGATCCACGTCGACATCAAGAAACTCGGCAACATCCCCGACGGTGGCGGCTGGCGCTACGTCGGACGTCTCCAGGGAGAGCGGAACAAGGCCATCACCGCGAAGCGGACCGGGAAACACGGGATCACCGGCGACATGATCACCGGCACAGCGTTCGTTCATACCGTCATCGACGATCACTCCCGTGTCGCTTACGCCGAGATCCACGACGACGAAACCGCCGCCACTGCAATCGCTGTTCTGCGTCGAGCGGTCGGCTGGTTCGCCAGCCGTGGCGTCACCGTCGAACAGGTGCTCTCCGACAACGGCTCCGCATACCGCTCATACGCCTGGCGCGACGCTTGCGCCGAGCTCAGCATCCAACCGAAACGCACCCGGCCCTACCATCCGCAGACGAACGGCAAGATCGAACGCTTCCACCGCACCCTCGCCGACGGCTGGGCATACGCCCGGCACTACAACTCCGAATCAGCCCGCCGCAACGCACTCCCGGCCTGGCTGCACTCCTACAATCACCACAGGCCCCACACCGCCATCGGCAGCCAGCCACCCATCAGCAGATTGACCAACGTCCCTGAGAAACACACCTAGCTCGAATGAATGCTTCTTGATGAACTTCTCGGCGTCGAAGTCCGCGCTCTTCGTCAGGGCCGCCCAGGTCGCCGCGATCTGAGCCTGTGTCAACGTTCCGCTCAGGAGCAGCTTACTGAGCTCCTCGGGATGCCTGGCGTTCACCACCAGCATCACATCGAAGTCGCCCAGCGCGCCCTTCCCGGCGGCTTCGAACGCAGAAGCCACATCTTCGATCCAGATTTCGTCAGCCCGGTTCTCCTCGATCAGCCGGGAGAATCCGGTGAGCAGCGCCGAAACGGACAGCGGCGCCCACGAACACGCTCCTGTATACGCGGCCACCGCACCGCGCACATCGGACCGGCCAGCGCTCATCCGTGACGTCAGCGCTCGTGACCGCGACACAAAGCTCCGCAGGCTCGCCGGCGCCGCCGAAGTCGTCCCGCCTGCATCACCGCCACCTGCATACCGGTTTCTGATTCCAGGCCCGAACGAGGCGGAGATCTCCGGCGGCCGACGAGGTCTCGTGCTGGGCTCGAGGCCCGGAAAAACGGCCAGTGACGGGAAGCCCCCGGAGAAAGCGAACTTCTCCACCCGCTCACATTCGGCTACGCGTTCCTGCCACGCCTCGTGAGCGGCGATCCGCTCCCGCTCGAGCCGTGCCTGGGCTTTCGCACCCTCAACGTCGTCAGCGAGCGCGTCGAGAGCTCTCGCAAGAGCGCCACGATCTGTGGATTCGGTCGCACAGGCCGCCTCGAAGCGTTTCGCGTACCCGCCAGAGAAATCGCTCATCGCCTGAGACACCGCGTTCCACCGGTCCCACCCCATGCTCCGCAACTGCTGAGCCACGTCCCGCAAGGTATTGGATGAGCCGGTCCGCAGTCGCTTCATCGAAAAGGATAGTCTTCACTCGGCGGGTCTTCCTCATTCTTCAACAAGCACCAAGCGCAGAACCCGGCAACAACACCTAGCGAACGATACCATGTCGTTCTTCCGGTATATTTCCATCAGAAATCAATCGGAGCAAATTTCTTCCTCGCCCTCATCAGGCTCGGCTTCTCTCCTCAGCTGCCGTATGACCAGGTGCGAGGTTCAGCGCGCAGTCTGCGCCATCCACCCCCGGGCCGTCCGTGTGATCGGCCCGTCCGCGGGGCGATTCCCCATTCTCGCCGAATGCCTGTGCGAAGATTCCGTGCGGAGGTCTTCATGTCCCACATCGCCGGTTCCCGCACCGACGCCGCCCGGATGCACGCCGTCACCCCGGAGACGCGCGCGCTGGTGGATCTGGTGCTCGACTACTCGCGCCGCCGCATCCTGAGCACCGACACCCCCCTGGACAAACCGCTCCCGGAGTCGGAGCTGCTGCGCCGGGCCGGGCGTACCCTCTCCGAGGAGGGGATGGGGGCCGAGCGGGCGCTCGCGCTGTTCGAGGATGTGCTGGCGCCGGCGTGCATCACGACCGACCACCCCCGGTACCTCTCCTTCATCCCGACAGCGCCGACCAAAGCGGCCACGGCTTTCGATCTGGTGGTGTCCGCCACCGCGGTCTACGGCGGGTCGTGGCTGGAGGGGTCGGGCGCGGTCTACGCGGAGAACCAGGTGCTCACCTGGCTCGCGGCCGAGTTCGGGCTGCCGGAGGGCGCGGGCGGGGCGTTCGTGCAGGGCGGCACCCTCGGCAACCTCTCCGCGCTGGTCGCCGCCCGCGATCACGCCCGGAGCGAGCGGGGCGACCCGCCTGGCCGGTGGGCGATCGTGTGCAGCGCGGAGGCGCACTCCTCGGTCGCCTCGGCGGCGCGGGTGATGGATGTCGAGGTGGTCGCGGTCCCGCCCGGCGAGTCCGGCGTGCTCAGCGGCGAGGCGGTGGGCCGGGCGCTTCAGGAGCACGGGGACGCCGTGTTCGCGGTCGTTGCGACGGGCGGCTCCACCAACTTCGGCATCGTCGACGACATCGCCTCGATCGCCGCCCTGAAAGACGAGTTCCGCTTCTGGCTGCATGTCGACGGCGCGTACGGGCTGGCCGGGATGCTCTCCCCGCTCGGTCGGCCGCGCTTCGCCGGCGTCGAGCGCGCGGACTCGGTGATCGTGGACCCGCACAAGTGGCTGTTCGCGCCGTTCGACGCGTGCGCGCTGATCTACCGCGACCCGGAGGCGGGCCGCCGCGCGCACACGCAGCACGCCGAGTACCTGGACACGCTGACCGAGGATTCCTCCTGGAGCCCGTCCGACTACGCGGCGCACCTTACCCGGCGGGCGCGTGGCCTACCGCTCTGGTTCTCGCTCGCCAGCCACGGGGCCGCCGCGTACCGGGAGGCTGTGACCGCGTCCCTCCGGCTCGCGCAGCGGATCGCGGCGGAGATCGAGCGGCGCGACGGCTTCCGCCTCGTGCGCCGCCCGCAGCTGTCGATCGTCGTGTTCGAGCGCGAGGGCTGGACCAAGCAGGACTACGCCCTGTGGTCGGCGCGGCTGCTGGACGGACAGCGCGCGTTCGTCACGCCGAGCTCCCACGCCGGCCTGCCGAACACGCGGTTCGCGGTGCTCAACCCGCTGACGACGTACGAAGACCTGGTGGACATCCTCGACAGCATGTGACCGGCGCCCCGGGGAGCGCAGAGAGGGTCCCCGCGGAAGGAGCGAACCACTCCCGGAGCGGGACGGAAAAGTCTGTCCCGCTCCGGGGAGCGGTTCCTCTGGAGAAAGCGGCCTCCTCCCGTGCCGGCGTCAGGAGCTGAGCGCCGCGGTCGGGGGCGTGCGCGCCGCCCGGATCGCCGGGTACAGACCGGCGAGAGCGCCGATCACCAGCGTCGCGCCGATCGCCACCCCAACAGCCTCTGCCGGCAGGACGAACGGTGTGCCGTTCACCCCCGACATCGCGGCGATGACCGCGGCGCCGAGCGCGGTGCCCGCCACGCCGCCCAGCAGCGACAGCAGTAGAGCCTCGGCCAGGAACTGCGAGCGGATGTGGCTGTGCGTCGCCCCGAGCGCCCGCCGCGGCCCGATCTCGCGCCGCCGTTCCAGCACCGAGATGATCATCGTGTTGGCCACCCCGATGCCGCCGACGAGCAGCGCGACCGCGCCGAGGCTCACGAGCAGCCCGGTAAACGCCGCGTCGACGGCGCTCTTGGCATGGAGGGCGTCGGAGGGGCGGGAGACTTTGATCTCGTTGGGCGCCTGCGGACTCACTGTGCGGCCGAGAACGGAGCGAACCGCGGAGATGGACGCGTCGCTGGAGCGCTCGTAGACCGTCGTTGGATTGCCGCGGTATCCGAAGACGTCCGCGGCCACTCGCTTGCCGATCAGCGCCGCGGTGTCCAGCTCGGGGGCGAGCGGGAGCGGGTTCAGGATGCCGACGACCGTGAACGTGCGCCCGCCCATCCAGATCTGGGCGCCGGGCGTCACGACACCGAGCCGCTCGGCCGCGGTGGAGCCGAGGACCACGGCCGGGAACGCTCCGGTGGCTTCGTTCAGCCAGGCGCCGGAGCGCACGGTGCCGCGGAGGACCTTCAGCAGGCCGATGTCCGCGGCCGTGGGCGCGACCCCGACCCCTTCGCCCGGCGAGATGAGCCGGCTCCGGTAGGTGTCCCCGCTCAGCGTGGACACGCCACCCACGGCCTCCACGCCGGGGATCATCCCCACTTTCCCGGCCGACTCCCGTGGCAGCTTGCTCTTCTCGCCGAAGAACGATTCGCCGGGCTGGACGCTCAGCAGGTTGGTGCCGAGCGCGGTGAGCTGCTGGCCGACCTTCGCCTGGGCTGAGGCCGAGAGGCCGACGACAGCGACCATCGCGGCGATTCCGATGGCGATTCCGAGGGCGGAGAGCACCGCGCGCACCGGCCGCGCTCGGAGACCGGCTGTGCCCAGCCGCAGCACATCGCCCGGCAGGAGCCGGGAGGCGGGCAGAGAAGTCGTCTCTGCGGCGCTCATGCGGCCACCCCCGCCCGGCGGTCCGAGGCGGAGTCGGCGACCACGCGGCCGTCGCGGATGGCGATCTGCCGGGGCAGCTGCTGCGCGATGTCCGCGTCATGGGTGATGACCAGGATGGTCGTCCCCTGCGCGTTCAGCTCCCGCAGCAGCTCCATGATCCGCTCGCCCGCGGCGCTGTCGAGGTTGCCCGTCGGCTCGTCCGCCAGCAGTAGCGGCGGATCGGCGACGACGGCCCGTGCGATGGCGACGCGCTGGCGCTCGCCGCCGGAGAGCTGGTTGGGCAGGTGGTCGAGGCGGTGGCCGAGCCCGACCCGGCGCAGCGCCCTCTCGGCGAGGGCACGGCGCTTCCGCGCCGGGATTCCGAGGTAGAGCAGCCCTGTCGCCACGTTCTCCAACGCGGTGACGCCCTCGGTGAGGTGGAACTGCTGGAACACGAACCCGATGCGGTGGGCGCGGAGGGCCGAGAGCTCGCGGTCGGAGAGATCTGCGACCTCCCGGCCGTCGATGCGGGCGCTGCCGGCGGTCGGCCGGTCGAGGGTGCCGATCAGGTTGAGCAGCGTCGACTTGCCCGAGCCGCTCGGCCCGACGATCGCCACCAGCTCACCGCGCTGGATGGAGAGGCTGACCCCGGCGCAGGCCCGTACGGGCGGCTGGCCGTAGCTGCGCTCGACGCCGTTCAGGGAGACGATCTCGTTCATAGCGACGGCACCACGACTCTCTCGCCGTCCGCGATGTCGTCGCCGGAGATCTCGACCCGGCCGTCGATGAAGGCGCCGGTCTTGACCGGGACGCGCTTCGTCGTCCCGTTCTTGACGACGACCTCCACGCCGAAGGTGTCGCCCCGCAGCGCCAGCAGTGCCGACACCGGAACGGAGAGGACATTCTCGCGCTTCTCGGAGGGGAACGAGACCGTCACGGACGCCCGCTGCAGCGTTCCCGTCGCTCCGGGGTCGTCCAGCGCGACCACGACAGGCACGACCATCTTCTTCTCTTCCCCGCGCTCGACAGGAACGCCGACGGACGTGATGGTGCCGGTCGTGGTCTAGCCGCCCGGCAGGTCGACCCCGACCTTTCCGCCGACCGCCGCGACGCTCTGGTCGCTGAGCTTCACATCGACATCCACGCGTTTGGCGGTGTCCGTCACGTCGAGCAGCGCGCCGCCTCCGCCGACCTGGTCGCCGAGGTGCGCTTTCGCCTCCCCGACGCGCACCGGACCGGATGCGAACACGACCGTGCCGAACGGGATGGCTCCGGTCGTCTCCTGGCCGGTCGCCTTCTGCCAGCGTTTGATCGCCTCGGCTGTCGACCCGGTGAACCGGTTGCCCGGCTCCCGCGTGAGGAATCCCAGCTTCTTGAGGCTGGCCTCGAGGGCTGCGATATCGGGGCCGTTCGTCATCCCGGACTCGAAGCTCTGGAAGGCCGGCATCTCGCCGGTCAGCAGGAACGTCGGCTTGTTGTCGATGGCGAAGAGCTTGCCGCCGGTGTCGACGGTCTCGTACCGGGCGCGGGCAGTTCGGTCACGGTCCCACCGGCCGCGGCGCCGATCGTCCGGCCCCCGCCGAAGGACAGCGTCCCGGTCGCCTTCACCGACCCCTGCAGCGTCCCGCGTTCGATCGGCGCCGTGTGGGCGGGCGCCGCTTTCGCCGCGGGGGCGTCGCCTCCGCTGGTGCCGGCGAACGCGTCCACCCCGCCCGCGCAGAGGACGGCCGTCACGATGCCCGCTCCGCCGATCAGCAGGCCGCGCCGGCGCAGGCGGGGTCTCGTGGCCGGGTCGCTGGCTCTGGTCGTGGTCTCCGCCGGGGTCACTTGACTGCTCCCGCCGGAGCGCCCGGGACGTCGCCGAGGCACTTCTTGGCGGCCTCCTCGGGCAGGTCGCTCTTGATGGTGAATGAGTCGCCTTTCATCTCGACATCCACCCCGTTCTCGCGCAGGCACTTCGCCGTCTTGAGTGTCTCCTCCTTGGTCTTTTCGGGGCTCTGCGTGTTCTCCGCCTGCGGCGGCGTGCCCAGCTTCTTCGTGCAGGTCTCCATGGCGGCTTCCGCACCGGAGTCCATGCGGATCGCCTTGCCGCCACTGATCGATTTCGTCTCGACGCCTTCTTTGCTCATGCACTTCTTCAGAGCGATCGAGTACTCCTCGGCGGAGAGCTTCGCGTCTGCCTTCGGCGTCGCTTTCGGTGCGGCCGCCGAGCATCCGGAGAGCAGCCCCACGGCCGAGACGATGGCCGCGGCGGTGAGGAAGATCGAGTTCTTGGTTCCCCGTCGTGTGATCACAGTTTTCTCCTTGCGTTCGGTTGTGATGGCCCCAGTCCACAGGGAGGGATGTTGCCGTCGCGTTCACAGAAACCTTCACCTTTTCTTTATGCCCGCTGTGCTGGAATGGTCGCCTGCGGATGAGGAGGGTGACGGATGCGCGTCCTGGTGGTCGAAGACGAGCCGTATCTCGCCGACGCGATCAAGACCGGGCTGCGCCTGGAGACCATCGCGGCGGATGTGGTCCACGGCGGCGGCTTTCGCGGTCTTGGCGAACGTCCCGTTCTCTGCGGTGATGAGATCCCCCAGTCCTGCATCGATCTTCTTCCCATCCTTCTTCAGGGACTCGGAATACAAGAAGTGCGTTTTCGAGCCGAAGTCGCCCTTCACCGTTTCGATGGGCACGACGCCCGGCTTCGTCGCCTGAGCCGGAACCGCTCCCACCCCGGCGACCAGCACCCCGACGGCGAGGGCGACCGCCGACGCGCTGAAGGGGCGAAACGGGGCCGGTCAGTCGGTCCCGGCGTCGAAGGCGGCTCCCTCGGAGGAAGCGTCGATCTCGCGGGAGAGGGCGTCGGCGGCGGGGGAGACGTCCCCTTCCAGGATGGCTCGTGCGCTTCCGGTCTCCAGGCTGCCGACGAGTTCGGCGGTGGGCCCGCCGATGAGGCCGGCGGCGGCATACTGCTCGAGCCGGGAGCGCGAGTCTGCGATGTCCAGGTTGCGCATGGTCAGCTGGCCGATGCGGTCCGCCGGGCCGAACGCAGCGTTGCCGACGCGCTCCATCGACAGCTTGTCCGGGTGGTAGCTGAGCGCCGGGCCCGTGGTGTCGAGGATCGTGTAGTCGTCGCCGCGGCGCAGGCGCAGGGTGACCTCGCCGGTGATGGCGGAGCCGACCCAGCGTTGCAGGGACTCGCGCAGCATGAGCGACTGCGGGTCGAGCCAGCGGCCCTCGTACATCAGGCGGCCGAGGCGGCGGCCTTCGGTGTGGTAGTTGGCGACGGTGTCCTCGTTGTGGACGGCGTTGAGGAGTCGCTCGTAGGCGATGTGCAGAAGGGCCATGCCCGGCGCTTCATAGATGCCGCGGCTCTTCGCCTCGATGATGCGGTTCTCGATCTGGTCGGACGCGCCGAGGCCGTGGCGTCCGCCGATGGCGTTCGCTTCCAGCACCAGGGCGACCGGGTCGGCGAACTCGATCCCGTTGAGCGCGACCGGGCGGCCGGACTCGAAGCGCACGCTCACCGTCTCGGGGGCGACCTCGATGTCCTCGCGCCAGGCGGCGACGCCCATGATCGGCTCCACGATGTCCAGACCCGCGGCCAGCTCCTCCAGACGCTTCGCCTCGTGCGTCGCGCCCCAGATGTTCGCATCGGTCGAGTACGCCTTCTCGGTCGCGTCGCGGTAAGGGAAGCCGCGCGCGACGAGCCACTCGCTCATCTCCTTGCGGCCGCCGAGCTCCTCCACGAAGGCGGCGTCGAGCCACGGCTTGTAAATGCGCAGGCGCGGGTTGGCGATGAGGCCGTAGCGGTAGAAGCGCTCGATGTCGTTGCCCTTGTAGGTGGAGCCGTCGCCCCAGATCTCGACATCGTCGTCCCTCATCGCGCGCACCAGCATGACGCCGGTGACCGCCCGGCCGAGCGGGGTGGTGTTAAAGTAGGTCTTCCCGCCGGAACGGGTGTGGAAGGCGCCGCACTGCAGCGCGATCAGGCCCTCCTCCACCAGTGCGCGCTTGGCGTCCACGAGCCGGGCGATCTCCGCGCCGTACTCGGTGGCACGGCCGGGGACCTCCTCGATGTTCGGCTCGTCGTACTGGCCGATGTCTGCCGTGTAGGTGCAGGGCACGGCGCCCTTCTCGCGCATCCAGGCGACCGCGCAAGAGGTGTCGAGACCCCCCGAGAACGCGATGCCGACTCGCTCACCGACCGGAAGACTGCTCAAGACTTTGGACACGCCCTCCAGCTTAGAGGTTCCGTTGAGAGGGGCGGAAAAGGAGGGGATGAGAGACGACACGTCCCTTATCGGCAGGAAAAGGAGGATAGCGTGGTGTTCTTCTGTCGGATTCCCCTCCGTTTCCATCCGCTTTATCGGGGGAAAAGGCGGGGGCTCACGGGCGGACAAGCCGCGGCGTCCGCCGCGGTTCCGTCCGGCGCGCCCCGGTCGCCTCGAAGGCCGCCGCCAGCGTCAGCAGAGCGGTGTCGTCGTAGGCCCGCCCCGCGAAGGTCAGTCCCACCGGCATGCCCGTGTCTGCCATCGTGCCCATCGGCACGGTCACGGTCGGGATGCCGAGGTGGCGCGGAACGAGGTTCCCGTTCGCTACCCAGACGCCGTTGCGCCAGCCGAGGTCGGCGGAGGCGGGGTCGATGTCCATGTTGGCCCGGCCGACGTCCGCGACGGCGGGGAACGCGACGGCGTCGAGACCGAGGGCGCGCAGCCACTCCTCAAGGTCGATGCGGCGGGTCTCTTCGAGCGCGCGCACGCCGTCGGCCAGCTGCGGGATGTCGGTCAGCGAGGTTCCCGGGTGCGCGCGCACCCAGGCCGGGTATTCCGCGATGTCGTCCTCGAAGCCGTCGTAGCGGTCCGGGAGCGCGCCGGCGGGCGGGGGAAGAGGCGCGCGCCGTCGACGTTCACGAGCGTGTTCAGGGCGGGGCCGGCGTTGGCGGCCAGGAAATCGTCCCAGGCCCAGGCCGCGAGGTCCACGATCTCGCGGCGCAGATACTCCGGGCTGACGAGGCCGCGGGTGGCGATGGTCGGCGCGCCCGGGCGGTCGCCCTCGTAGTTCGACACGACCGGGAAGTCCGTCTCGACCACGCTCGCGCCCGCGGCCTCCAGGTCGCGCCGGGCGGCCTCCCAGAGCGCCAGCACCGAGGCGCGGGTGTGGATGCGCTGTCCGGTCGGGCCGCCGATGCCCGGATTCGGGGCGGTGCCGGCCAGGGGGTCGGCGTCGATGTACATGCGCGGCACGCCGACACGCTTCCCCGCCAAGGACGCGCCCACCCCGAGCGCCGGATACGACGGCGGGCGGATCTCCGACGCGCGCGGGATCGCGACCCAGGGCTGCGCGCGCCAGAAGTCCCCGCGCTGCTCGGCATCGTCGGCGACGATCACGTCGAGGACGTCGAAGAGGTCCGCCATCGTGCGGGTGTGCGGGACCACCACATCCATCGTCGGCACCAGCGGCCAGTTGCCGCGCACCGAGATGACGCTCCGCGACGGCGTGTAGGCGCAGAGAGCGTTGTTGGAGGCGGGCGCGCGGCCCGACGACCAGGTCTCCTCAGCCAGGCCGAAGGCCGCGAAGCTCGCCGCTGTCGCGGTGCCGGAGCCGTTGGACGACCCCGAGCCGAAGGCGGCGGTCAGATAGTCGCCATCGGCGGCATATTCGTGAGGCCGAGCAGGATCGCGCCGCCCGCGCGCAGACGCTCGATCGCGAACGAGTCGCGCTGGGCCACCAAACGCTCGAACGCCGGCGATCCGGCGGCGGCGGTCAGGCCGCGGGCGAGGTAGCTGTCCTTGGCGGTGTAGGGGATGCCGTCGAGTGGTCCGAGCGTCACCCCGCGGGACCGGCGCTCGTCGGAGGCGCAGGCCTCGACGCGGGCCTCGGGGTTCCGGACGACGACCGCGTTGAGCCGTGGCCCGGCGCTGTCGTAGGCGTCGATGCGAGCGAGGTAGGCATCCACCAGCTCCACGGCCGTCGTCTCTCCGCTTCGCAGCATCCTCCGCAACTCGGCGATCGAGGCCTCGGCGACCTCGGCCATCAGCCCGTCACCGCCGGCTGCTGCTGGGTGATGCAGTGGATGCCGCCGCCCCGCGCGAAGATCGGCCGCGAGTCGACCATCCTCACCCGCCGGCCCGGATACGCGGCCTCGAGGATCGCGGTCGCCTCTGCGTCGGCGCGCCCCTCCCTGAAACCGCAGGCCACGATGCCGTCGTTGACCACGAGGTGGTTGACATAGCTCCAGTCCACGAAGCCCTCCTCGTCGCGGAGGGTCTCGGGGGCGGGCAGCTCCACGATCTCCCAAGGCCGGCCGGCCGCGTCGCTCGTGCCCGCGAGGAAGGCGCGCAGCTCGCGCGACACCACGAAATCGGGGTGCCCGGGGTTCCGCTGTGTGTGCAGCAGCAGGCGGCCGGGCGAGGGGATGGCCGCCACGATGTCCACATGCCCGTTCGTGCCGAACGCGCTGTAGTCCCGGGTCAGGCCGCGGGGCAGCCAGACCGCGTGCGTCGCGCCGATGGTCCGGGCGAGTTCGGCCTCCACGCGGGCTTTGTCGGCATACGGGTTGCGGCGCGGGTCGAGCTGCACCGTCTCGGTCAGCAGCACGGTGCCCTCGCCATCGACGTGGATGCCGCCGCCCTCGTTCACCAGCACGGAGCTGATGAGCTCAGCCCCGATCCGCTCCGCGAGGAACCGGGCGATCTCCGCTGACGCCCGCCACTGCGACCAGGCGGGGCTGCCCCAGCCGTTGAAGGTCCAGTCGACCGCGCCGAGCACACCGGGGCGTTCGTCGTCCACGACGAAGGTGGGGCCGACATCGCGCATCCAGAACTCGTCCAGCGGCGCCTCGACCCGGTCGATGTGGGAGCCGAGCATCCGGGCGGCGCGTTCGCTCTCGGACGGGTCGACCACCATGGCGACCGGCTCGAACTCGGCCACCGCGTGGGCGACGGCCGTCCAGGCGGCGTACGCCTCCTCGGCGGAAGCGTCGTTCTCGCCGAGCGTGATCCCGGCGCGCGGGAAGGCCATCCAGGTGCGCTCGTGCGCTGCGGTCTCAGCGGGCATGCGCCAGCTCATCGGAACCTCCGGGCCTTATTGATCGGATGATCAACAGAGTCCTATGCTGGCCGCACGATGTCAAGAGCAGCCCGCAAGCCTCCGGCCGAACGCCGCGCCGAGCTGTCCGCCGCTGCCTGTGTACTCGCCGTCGGGAACGGACTCGCCGCGGTCACCCTGCGGGCCGTCGCCGCGCGGGCCGGCGTCGCCCCGGCCCTGGTGGCACACTACTGGCCGTCGATGGATGCGCTGGTCGCCGCGACCTTCGCCACAGTGGTGTCGGCCGAGGTCGCGGAGGTCCGTGCGGTCCTGGCCCGGCATCCCGAACCCGCGGCACGGCTGTCGGCGCTCGTCGCGACCCTGCTCGATGGCACGCGCGACGACATGACCGCGGTGTGGGTGGAGGCGTGGACGCTGGGACGCCGCAACGATGCGCTCGCCGCTGCTGTGCGCGGGCAGATGGACGCGTGGCAGGACCTGATCGAAGAGGTCATCGCGGAGGGCGTGGCGCGCGGGGTCTTCCGCACCGGCGACCCGGGCGCCGCCGCGTGGCACCTGCTCGGCACGATCGACGGGCTCAACGCCCAGGCCCTCGTGCGCTGGGGCGCGACCACCGACCGGACCGCCCTGCTCGCCCGGGCGCTGGAAGGGATGCTGGGCCTCCCGCCCGGCGCGCTCGCCGCCCCCGGGCCCTGGCACTCGCACGCTCGGCGCTCGGCCCCCCTCTCTTTCCCGTCTGCCCGTTCTCCTGCTGCCCCCGCCCCTCCCCGTCTGTCCCCGTTCCACCCGTTCCACCCGCCTCTTCTCCCCTGCCCTGCCCCGACGGAAACGGAGGACATCCCACCCCTCTGCGCCATGATCTCCTCCCTTTCCCGTCTTTCTCGCCCCCACCTCCCCATTTCTCCTCCGTTTCTGTCAGCGTCGGAAAGGGAGGAGAACCCTCGGCTGATAGCGGCGTGTCGCAGGAAAGGGAGGAGATCGCCGGCCAGAGGGGTGGGATGTCCTCCGTTTCCGTCGGGGCGGGGGACCTTGGGTTCGGGGAGGGAGGAGGGGAGAGAGCTCAGGCGCAGGTCCACAGCAGGACGGCTCCGCCCACGCCGAGCGCGGTGGTGATCGTGCGGGTCTGCGACGATGGCGCGGAGGTCCATCCCGAGGAGTTCGCGGTGACGGTGACAGTCGAGGTGCCGAGCAGCGTCAGTGTCGCGCCATTCGTCGTGCCGCTGGTGCCGGGCACGGTGACGGAACCGCTGCCCGCGGTGCCCGACCAGGTGAGCGTGTAGCTCTGCGGGGCGAGGACGCTGCCGCCGGAGGCGGGCGCCGTCCAAGTGAACGGGATGCCCCCGGACAGGAGCCCGCTCGCGGCGCCGCAGCTCAGGGTCGGGACGGGGTTGATGGTGGCGGAGGAGACGGCGACCGTCGTGAAGCTGCTTCGCGACCAGCTCGCGCCGGCCGGGACCGCGGGGCCGCCGGAGACGGCCACCACGAGCGCAGCCGCGAGGACGAGGGCGAAACGCTTCACGATGATCTCTTCCTCCTCCGTGCGGCTCCGGCGAGCGCAGCCCCGCCGGCGACCGCGCCGCCGGCGAGGAGCAGGGGCAGCGCCGGGACGTGGGAACCGGTCTCCGGCAGCACGCTCGGACGGGTCGTGGTGGAAGCGGAGTCGCCCGCTCCCCACGCCCACACTGCGAGCTGTGCGGAGCCGTCCGCCGGCACGCCGGACGCGAGTGTCACCTGCACCGCGAGCCAGCGCCGGGCGGCCGAGGGCATCCCGCCGATCGTCCGCGGAGCGTCCGTGGGGAGGGCGGAGGCGGTGACGCCGCTCAGGAGGGTCTGGCTCGTGCCCGGGCAGACTGCGCCGGTCCAGCGGGCGTCGCACGCGATGACCGAGACGGCCAGGGCCGGAGCGAGGGCGCCGGTCGCGGTCAGCCCGAGGTGGATGGTCGCGGGCGTCGGAGGGTGCGCGGAGACGGCGGCAGCGAGGCTCGCCCCCGCGAGGACGAGGATGGATGGCTGTCGCTTCGCCTGACCGGTGCGAACCGCGTCGGCGCCCCCGCGTCGGGCATCCCCCCGCCGTCTGCTCCCGCGGCCAGAACGCCCACGCCACGAGTCCCGCCGCCGCCACGGTCGCGATCCCCAGGAAGACCGGGCTCGACGCGAACGCGATCCCCTGTGCCCCGCCCGGCACACTCGCGACCACCAGCCGCACATGCGTCACGCGGTACGGTGCGGGATCGTTCTCGGCGTTCGCGTCCCCGCGCAGCACAAGCTCGGCGGCCCCTCCCAGGAGCGGTGTCGTCCGCATGACACGGTGGGTGATCGGCAGCTGGCCGGCCCGGTCGACAGTCACGATGTCCCCGCGCCGCGCCTCCGCGGCGGGGATCTCCCGCACCAGTGCGACAGCGCCCGCCGGAATGGCCGGGCTCATCGACCCGGTGCTGAACAGGATGAGCCCGACAGGGAAGACGAGCGCGGTCACCGCGCCGACGATGCACAGCGAACCCGCGACAGCCGCCAGCGTGAGCAGCGCGTTCCCAGCGCGGGGCAGCATCCCGCGCATCAGCTCGACACCGCCGTGAGCAGCCAAGTCGCGGTCGCGGTCTTGCCCTGGAGGCTGTTGGCCGCGCCGGTCGGCAGGGTGATCTCGAAGCAGAGACCGGTCGCCGTTCCCGGTGTACTCGCGGTGGCGGCGGCCAGCGGGTTGCTCACGCCGGCCTCCTGTCCGGCGGTGAGCGGGCGAGTGACGCCGGACGCGCCGACGACGAAGGCCGGGCTCCCGGCGAACGCCGACGCGGCACAGGTCCCCGTCGTGCGCACGACACGGTAGACGAGCGCGGCCCGGAGCGTGGAGGCGTCCGTTCCGCCGAGCGTCGCGCCGTTCAGCGTCGCCGTCCCGACCACAGACGCGGCCTTGGTGCGGATGAGGACCGGGACGTACACCGAGACCCCGGGAGCGAACGCGCCCGACACGGTCAGGCTCGCTCCCGGGGCAGTGGTGTTGTCGGCGTAGGCGCCGCCGTTGGCGCTCGACTCCGTGGTGAAGACCGAGCCGGTGAAGGATGCGCCGCCGAACTCGGCATCCGTCCAGCTGGCGAGCGTCATCCCCGCGCCCGAGCCGAGGAGGACGCCCGCTGCCAGCACCGTCCGCAGCCGGAGGGTGTGAGCTCTCCGGCTGCGCGGCGGCGGCTTCTGCGGCATCCCTACTGGCTCGCCGCCTGGAACTGCCGGGTCGCGGTGCCGGTCTGCCCCTGGACGAGTCCGCTGCCCGCTGTCACCTTGAAGCACAGGTACACCGGGGAGCCCGCCGCACCGCTCGCCCCTTTGGTGAGGGAGAACGTGGTGGAGCTGGGCACGGAGCCGACAGCCGTTCCGGCCGCGACCAGGGTGGTGCCGGTCGTCGTCGCCGTGCAGCCGAAGGTGGTCGTCTGCAGCAACTGATAGGTCAGATTGGCGATGGACCCGGTCGTCGTGGAGCTGGTGACGGTGACAGTGGCGTTGTTGGTGGTGTTCGCCGCGAGTTGCACGGCGAACGGGGAGGCTGTCACATCGGTCGGCGACAGCGTGGCCGTGTTCACCGTGAACGGGAGGGACGCCGCCGAACTGGAGGTGGCGTGGTCGGTGAAGGTGGTGCCGTCGGTGCTGCCCACCAGGTTGAACGTCCCGGCGCTGAACGTCCCGGTCGCGTACTCCGAGTCGCTCCAGGCGGCGAGGGTCACGGTGGCCCCGGCGCCGAGCACGAGCCCGGCGGCCAGCACGGCCTTCAGCTTGCGGCGGCGTCCGGAGACGCGGTCCTCGTCGGTGTCGGTCATGGGTCTTTCTCCTCTCCTTATGCGCGTCGTGTCCGGCGCAGGATGACGAGTCCGCCGCAGGCGAGCATCAGCAGGCCGATGCCGGCCGGCAGGGCGAAGCCGTCGGTGGTCGAACCGGTTCCGGCCAGGCGGCCGGCGGCGGAGCCCGCGGCGACACCTGTCGAGGTGGTGCCGCCCGCCGGGACGATGATGGGCGCGCCCGGGTCGAGGTAGCGGAATGCGCCGGTCAGTGTACCGGTGCCACAGACAGCGGCCCCCACGACCGTGATGTCCGCCGTCCCGGTCCCGGCGGGGCTCACCGCTGCGATGGTCGCGTCGGTCATCACCCGGAACGAGGCGGCGGGTGTCGTCCCGAACAGCACGCCGGTCGCGTCGGTGAAGCAGCCGCCGGTGATGGTGACGGCCGTCCCGCCGGTCTCCGGGCCACTGCTGGGCGTCATGCCGTTGACGGTGGTCCCCAGATCGTAGGTGAAGACCGCCGACGGTGTGGGTCCGATCGGGGTGGTCACGACGACCGGCACGGTGCCGGCCGCGTGCGGCGGAGCGGTGACGGTGATGGTGCCGTCGTCGATCACGCTGAACGGAACGGAGACGCCGTCCACGGTGACGTCCGTCGTGCCGATGAACCCGCTGCCGGAGAGGGTCATGGTCGTTCCGCCGATGGCGGGACCGTGACCCGGCGCGAGGCCGGAGATCACCGGAGCGCCGGGCACCGCGTCGAAGGTGAAGCCGTCGGGGCTGGAGTCGCCGTTCGGGTGCTCCACAGCGATGCTCACCGTGGCCGGAAGGTGCGCCGGCGTGGTGGCGGTGATGGTGCTGTCGTCCATGACGGTCATCTCAGCGGCCGGTGCGCCACCGAAGGTGACCCCGGTGGCTCCGGTGAAGCCGGTGCCGGTGAGGGTGACATCGGTGCCGCCGGTTTGCGGCCCGTTCGCCGGGGAGACGCTCATGATGGTCGGCACCGGGAGGTAGGTTTAGCTGCCGGGGGGCGGAGTCCGCGACCGGGTGCTGGACCATGTCTGTGTCACTGTTAGCGGGCTCCGGGTTGTCGGAGTTGTCTGGCCCCGGCGGCGACTTGCCGGGCTGGTTGTGTCGAAGCTAAGTGGCCCCACCTGAGTGTGGTTCCCGTCTGTTACTTCAGGATGGGAGGGCCCGGGTTGGGGTCGAGGTTGGATCAGTTCGCTGCGATCAGGAGAGATGCCCGGGTGGAGGGTCTCTCTATTCGTGAGCTTGCTGTTCGTCATGGTGTTCACCGGCGGACGGTTCGTCAGGCTTTGGAGTCAGCGACGCCACCGTCGCGGAAGCCGAGAGTTCAGTCGTCGCCGAAGCTGGATCTGGTTCGCGAGCTGATCGACGCGATTCTGCGTCAGGATCTCGGGGCGCCGAAGAAGCAGAAGCAGACGGCGACACGGATCTGGAAACGTCTCCTCGATGAGCACCAGGTCGATGTCTCCTACGGCACGGTCCGTGACTATGTGCGCTCCCGGCGCCCGCAGATCGACGCGGAGGCTGGTCGTCTGCCGGAGGTGTTCGTCCCGCAGGAGCATGCTCCGGGGGCGGAGGCGGAGGTCGATTTCGGTGAGGTCTGGGTGATCCTGGCCGGGGTGAAGACCAAGTGCCACATGTTCACTTTTCGGCTCTCGTACTCGGGGAAGGCGATTCACCGGGTCTACTCGACGCAGTCGCAAGAGGCGTTCCTGGAAGGCCACATCGACGCGTTCGAGGAGATTGGCGGGATGCCGACCCTTCACATCAAATACGACAACTTGGCCGCCGCGGTGAAGTCCGTGGTCAACGGCAAGGACCGCAAACGGGTCGAGAATGACCGTTGGGTCCTGTTCCGTTCCCACTACGGATTCGACGCGTTCTACTGCCAGCCCGGCATTGACGGTGCGCACGAGAAGGGCGGCGTTGAGGGCGAGGTCGGCCGGTTCCGCCGCACGTGGCTCTCACCCATGCCCGAAGTCGACTCCCTCGCGCAACTGAACGCGATGATCCGCCGCTGGGATGCCCGTGACGAGCAGCGCCGGATCGCGCAGCGCCGAACCAAGGTCGAGGACGACTTCGCTACAGAACGCCCGCTCCTTCGGCCGCTGCCGGCGGAGCGATTTGATCCGGGACTGGTGCTGCATCCTCGGGTCGACCGGTCCGGGCTGATCACGGTCCGGATGGCGAAATACTCTGTCCCTGCCCGGCTCATCGGCCGTGAAGTCCGCGTCTCTCCGCGCTTCCGAGGTCGTCGTCTTCGACGGGCGCGTTGAAGTCGCCCGGCACGAACGCGTGGTCGCCCGCGGAGGCGAGTCGATCCAGCTGGATCACTACCTCGAGGTCCTCCGGCACAAGCCCGGCGCGTTCCCCGGCTCGACAGCACTTGCACGCGCCCGGGAGGCGGGAACCTTCACCGCCGCCCATGAAGCGTTCTGGCAGGAGGCAAGGAAAGTCAATGGCGACACGGCCGGCACCAGAGAGCTCGTCGACGTGCTCCTGCTCCATCGCAGCATGCGCGCAGCCGACGTGATCGCCGGGATCCGCGCGGCACTCTCGGTCGGGGCCATCTCCGCTGACGTCGTCGCGGTTGAAGCACGACTGTACGCAGGTGGGGCCATCCAACACCGACAGCCCGTTGAACAACGCCCCGATCGCGAGCGACGAGTTGTCAGTCTCACCCAGCGCCGGCTCCGGGATCCGCAGGCTGTCATCGCCGGCCTGCCACAGGACAAACGCCCGCTCCCGACCGTCACCCAATACGACGAACTCCTCCAGCGCCGCCCCGTCTTCACCGACCCCACCACCGATGAGAGAGAAGGAACCACCGACACATGAGCCCAACCACCACGAACATCACCACCACCCTCCGCCGGCAACGCGGGATGACCCAGGAAGCCGCCGCGGCCGCCGTCGACCAAGCCTGCAGACGCCTGCGACTACCGACCATTCGCGCCGTGATGGACGAAGCGATCCGGGTCGCCGAGCACGAGCAGCTGTCCTACCAAGGCTTCCTCGCCGAAGTGCTGTTGGCCGAGTGCGACGACCGCGACCGCCGCTCCACCGTCCGCCGCGTCGCCTCCGCCGGCTTCCCACGTCAGAAATGGCTCGGCGACTTCGACTTCGACACCAACCCGAACATCAACGCGGCGACCATCCACACGCTCGCCACCGGCGACTGGGTCAGACGCGGCGACCCGCTCTGCCTCATCGGGGACTCCGGCACCGGCAAGAGCCACCTCCTCATCGGCCTCGGCACCGCCGCAGCCGAGAAGGGCTACCGAGTCAAATACACCCTCGCGACCAAGCTCGTGAACGAACTCGTCGAAGCAGCAGATGAGAAGCAGTTGGCCCGCACGATCGCTCGCTACGGCCGCGTCGATCTGCTCTGCATCGACGAGCTCGGCTACATGGAACTCGACCGACGCGGCGCCGAGCTCCTCTTCCAAGTCCTCACCGAACGCGAAGAGAAGAACTCCGTCGCGATCGCATCCAACCAGTCATTCTCGGGATGGACGGACACCTTCACCGACCCCAGGCTCTGCGCTGCCATCATCGAGACCGGCACCACCTCCTACCGCCTCCAACACACCCGCAACACCGCACTCGCTGGGGCCAACTAACTTCGACAACCCGGTCCCCGCCAGCCTTGACATAGTCAGGGCGTCAGGGAGGCGATGGTCGGCGCCGGGAGGTAGGTGAAGGTTCCCGGGGCGGTCTGTCCGCCGGGAGCCGTGACCACGACCCCGGCCGTGCCCGGTGTGTGGGCGGGGGGTGGTGGCAGTGATGGTGGTGTCGTTGACGACGGTGATGTTCGTGGCCGGTGTGCCGCCGACGGTGACGTTGGTGGCTCCGGTGAACCCGGTTCCGGTGATCGTGACGGCGGTGCCGCCGGTCTCGGGTCCCTGTGCCGGGGCGATCGAGCCGATCGTCGGGGCGGCGAGGAAGGTGTAAGTCAGCGGTGCCGCGTCGCCCTGGGGGTGCTGCACCACGACATTCACCGTTCCTGGTGTGTGTGCGGGGGTGGTGGCGGTGATCGTGGTGTCGTTGACGACGGTGAAGCCGACACCGGGGACGCCGCCGACGGTGATGCCCGTCGCGCCGGTGAAGCCGGTGCCGGTGAGGGTGAGGAGGGTGCCGCCGGCCGCCGGTCCTTGGGCGGGCGTGATCCCGGTCGCGGTCGGAGGCCCGGCGAGCGCGTTCGGCCCGACGCTGGCGTTCGCGACGTTCAGGGCGAGCGCGGGTCCGGCGGGGAGGACGGTGGCGCGCAGTGCCGTCTCGGTAACACACCGCCGACGGTGGACTGATTGTTGGCGGTGAGCGAAACGACCTGGCTGAGCACCGGGTTCAGCGCGGGGAGCAGCGTGTTGGTGACCGGTGCGATGACCGCGTGGCCGATGGCCTTGACGAGGGAGCCGATGGAGTTCAGCGGTCCGTTCAGTGCGCTGAGCACGATGCCGGGCGACAGGGCGAGGCCGGCGCCGGCGAGGGTGATGCCCGACGTGCTACCGCTCTGGAGGGCTCCGATCGTGGAGCTCACGGTGACGACCTGCACGCCGAGCACGCTGACGCTCGCGGTCACACTGAGCCCGCCGATGGCTGTGGTGAGGGCGTTCTGCACGCGGGTGAGCAGGGAACCGACCACGCCCGAGATGCGGGCGCCGAGTTCGGCGATCACCTTTCCGGTCAGCAGCTCGGTGTTGGGTGCGAGGCCCTCCAGCGTGGTGAGCGAGCCCGGATCGACCGTGACCGTGCCCGTTCCGAGATCGATGCTCACACCCGGGTAGGCGGGGTCGGTGATCGTGCCGGTGAGCAGCGGCGACACGGTGGACAGCAGAGTGGACGCGCTCACGCTCGCCGTCGTGGTGAGGGTGCCGGAGAGCGGGAGCGTCTTCAGCGCGGCTGCCAGCGTGCCGCTCGGGCCCGAGAGCCCGTTGACGGCCGTCTGGACGGTGCCGACCTGCGTAGTGATCGCGCCGGTCAGCGCCGCGAGGGTCGGGCTCTGGAAGCGGAGCCGGGAATCCGCGATCGAATAGGAACCGGCCGGCGAGCCCGGGGCGGCCTGCGCGGCGCGAGCGGCGGTGACGCCGACACGGAGGTCGAGCTGGGCGAGTTCGTTCAGCGTCGCGGTCGGCAGCCCCAGCGAGGAGACCGCCTGCGCGAGGGAGAGGTGCAGGGGACCGGGCGCGACGCCCGGGGCCGGGGTGATGCCGGTGCCGATGGTGCCGGTGGCGGAGGTGAGCCCCGACGCGCCCACCGATGAGGCGTTTCGCAGGGCTGAGGCGTATTGCTCGACCACCCCGACGTCGCCGAGGTTGAGCGGGAGGCGCAGGCCGCCCGCTGTCGTGAGGTTCACTGTGCCCAGCGTGCCGACGTTGAGGGTGCTCGCGTGCGTCTGGTCGGCCGTTCCGTTGCTCTCGGCGCTCTGACCGCCGAGGGAGGAGGCAAGGCCGGTGTCGAGGTCGATGAGCGAGCCGCTCAGGTAGCGTCCGGTGGCCGCCGAGCGATCCCCCGGCGCGGCCTGTGCGGGCAGAGCCCACAGGCCCGCGCCCGTCAGCAGCAGGGCGAGCGCTGTGCCGGCAGCGGCGGGCCGTAGCGCACGGCTGAGTCTGCTTCTCTCCGCTCTCGGCTTGTGCGTGCAATGACGGATGACACCTGATCTCACTGTGGAACCCCCAACGGACGAGAGACGTTGAGTGGATCGTGTACAGCGTTCGGCGTCTTCTGTATCACCCAAAAAGGATGATTCTTTTATTGCGCAGAGGCTCTCGGTCCAGGTGTGTTGCCCAGGGACGTTGGTCAATCTGCTGATGGGTGGCTGGCTGCCGATGGCGGTGTGGGGCCTGTGGTGATTGTAGGAGTGCAGCCAGGCCGGGAGTGCGTTGCGGCGGGCTGATTCGGAGTTGTAGTGCCGGGCGTATGCCCAGCCGTCGGCGAGGGTGCGGTGGAAGCGTTCGATCTTGCCGTTCGTCTGCGGATGGTAGGGCCGGGTGCGTTTCGGTTGGATGCTGAGCTCGGCGCAAGCGTCGCGCCAGGCGTATGAGCGGTATGCGGAGCCGTTGTCGGAGAGCACCTGTTCGACGGTGACGCCACGGCTGGCGAACCAGCCGACCGCTCGACGCAGAACAGCGATTGCAGTGGCGGCGCACCTTCGAGATGTTCGCGTCGGCGTGGTCGGCGCGGACCGCTGAGGACGATCCCGGGGCGCCGTTCTTCAACGACAGCCCGAAGGGAGTCGTCAGCTCGTCGCTGGACGATGCGGCGGTCGCGTCCCTCTGGGCGAACGCGCGCTCGCTGGGCGGCTACGACGCCGACCGCATCCGCGCGTTCGCGGACGGATACGCGGGCGGTGTCTACATCAGCGGCAGCGGAACTCTCGTGCGGGCGCTGCTGGCCGACGGACTCGTCGACGCGCTGCACCTGTTCGTCTACCCAGTCGTGCGCGGCAGCGGGGCCCGGCTGTTCCCGGAGGGGAACGCCGAGTCGAAGCTGCGGCTGCGTTCCAGCGAGGTCTACGGCAACGGTGTCGTGCATCTGGGCTACGTCCCGGCCTGACTGCCGAGCTTGCACGTCTTTTTCGTGCCCGTGGCACGTAAAAGCGCACTCTGACTGTCCGCAATCAGCGTTAGCGTGAGTCTGAGCTGCCGCAACAGCGAGAATGTCCGAGGCTCGCGTTACGGTGAGCTCTCCGGACTCGCCGGCCCCTTCCCAGAACTCGAAACCAGGAACGACCGTGACACTTCTTCGCTTGGCGCTGCGCTTCGCGCGCCCCTACGGGGGTGCTGTGGCGGCCGTCGTGATCCTGCAGCTGATTGCGACGCTCGCAGCGCTCTACCTGCCCACGCTCAACAAAGACATCATCGATAAGGGCATCATCCCCGGTGACACCGGCTTCATCTGGTCGACCGGCGGGACGATGCTGATCGTCTGCTTCGTGCAGGTCGCTGCCGCGATCACGGCCACCTACTTCGGGGCGCGAGCGTCGATGTCGGTCGGCCGCGACATCCGCCGCGCCTTCTACCACAAGGTGGACTCGCTCCCCGCGCTCGATCTAGCGCGCTGGGGGACGCCCACCCTCATCACCCGCAACACGAACGATGTGCAGCAGGTGCAGATGCTGGTGCTGATGACGCTCAACTTCATGGTGTCGACGCCGATCATGTGCGTCGCGGGCATCGTTCTGGCCGTGCAGGTGGATGCGGGGCTCTCGTGGCTGATCTGGGTCTCGGTGATCGTGCTGTTCGTGGTCGTCGGCGTCCTGGTCTGGCTGCTGCTGCCGATGTTCCGCGAGATGCAGGAGCGGATCGACGGAGTCAACGGCGTCATCCGGGAGCAGATCGTCGGCATTCGCGTGATCCGCGCGTTCGTCCGGGAGAAGTTCGAGACCAAGCGCTACGACGACGCGAACGCCGCGCTCACCCGCGTTTCGGTGAGGGTGGGCAACATCTTCGTGCTCATGTTCCCCCTCATCATGCTCATCCTGAATGGCGCGACGGCCGCGGTGCTGTGGTTCGGCGGCTACAGCGTCGACGCCGGCGATATCCAGATCGGCTCTCTGACGGCCTTCCTGCAGTACCTGCTGCAGATCCTGACGGCCGTGATGATGGGTGTGTTCATGGCCATGATGATCCCGCGCGCGATGGTCTGCGCCGAGCGCATCGAGGAGGTGCTCGCGACGGAGCCGTCGGCAGCGGTCGCCGGCGCGGGCGCTCCCGAGACCGCTGACGGCCGCGTCGAGGTCGATGCCGTCACGTTCGGGTATCCGGGCGCTGAGCGGCCGGTGCTCAGCGGGGTGAGCTTCACGGCCGAGCCGGGACGGATCACCGCGATCGTCGGCTCCACCGGCTCCGGCAAGTCGACACTTGTCTCGGTCATCGCGAACCTGTTCACTCCGCAGAGCGGACACATCCGCATCGGCGGGGTGACGGTGGACTCGCTCAGCCGCGAGCAGCTCTCCGGCGTGCTGGGGCTGGTCCCCCAGAAGCCCTATCTCTTCTCCGGCACCATCGCGTCCAACCTGCGTTTCGGCCGACCGGACGCCACCGATGAGGAGCTGTGGGCGGCGCTGCGCGTCGCGCAGGCCGAGGATTTCGTGCGAGCGAAGGAGCACGGCCTTCAGGAGAGGATCGCGCAGGGCGGCACCAATGTCTCCGGCGGCCAGCGGCAGCGGCTCTGCATCGCGCGTGCCCTGGTCTCGAACCCGAAAGTGTTCCTGTTCGACGACTCGTTCTCCGCTCTCGACGTCGCGACCGACGCTCGACTGCGGCGTGCGCTCGCCGCGTCGACCGGGGACGCCACGGTCATCGTGGTCGCCCAGCGCGTGTCCACCATCCGCGAGGCCGACACGATCGTCGTCCTGGACGACGGCACGGTGGTCGGCAGCGGAACCCACGACGAACTGCTGGAGACCAGCGAGACGTATCGCGAGATCGTCGAGTCCCAGCTGAGCCTGGAGGTGGCCTGAGATGGCCCGGCGGAAAGACAGGAAGGCCGGCAAAGGCGGCGTCATCACCGAGGCCGGCGCTGACACCGTCGTCGACGAGCTGGAGCTCGAGTACGAATACGAATACGAGCCCACCGAGGCCGACGGCGATATGTTCGGCGGCACGCCGGCGAAGAAGGCTGAGCACTTCTGGCCGTCGTTCAACCGGCTGATCGGGCTGCTGCGCACGGAACGGCTCGCGATGGTCTGGGTGACTCTGCTCGTGGTGGTCTCGGTCGCGCTCACCGTGATCGCGCCGAAGGTCCTCGGGAACGCCACCGATGTGATCGTCAACGGCGTCACCGGCGCCCGGCAGGCGAACGGCCAGCCCGGTCCCGGTCCCGGGATCGACTTCACGGAGCTCGGCCGGCTGCTGATGATCGTGCTCGCCCTGTACATCGCCGCGTCGCTGTTGCAGTGGTGGCAGGGCTACATCCTGAACGCGCTCGTGATGCGAGTGGTCTACCGCCTGCGCGCCGAGATCGAGGACAAACTCAACCGCCTGCCGCTCAGCTACTTCGACACCCGTCAGCGCGGTGATCTGATGTCGCGCGTCACGAACGACGTCGACAACATCCAGACCGCTTTGCAGCAGGCCTTCTCGCAGCTGATCCAGTCGGTTCTGATGGTCCTCGGGATCGGCGTCATGATTGTTCATCGTGTCGTGGCAGCTCGCGCTCATCGCGCTCATCAGCATCCCGCTCTCCGGCATCATCGCCGGGGTGATCGGCACGCGTTCGCAGAAGCTGTTCAAACAGCAGTGGAACTCCACCGGCGCCCTCAACGGGCACATCGAGGAGTCGTACTCGGGTCTCGACCTGGTGCGCGCCTTCGGCCGCGACGAGGTCATGCTCGAGCAGTTCGACGAGCGCAACGGCAAGCTGTGGAAGTCGATGGTCGGCGCGCAGTTCGTCTCCGGGATGATTATGCCGGCGATGAACTTCGTCTCCTACCTCTCCTACGTGCTGATCGCCGTCGTCGGCGCGTTGCGGGTGACCGCGAGCCAGCTGAGCATTGGCGATGTGACGGCGTTCATCCAGTACTCGCGCGAGTTCTCCCAGCCCATCGCCAGATCGCGGGCATGGCGAATATGCTGCAGTCCGGCGTCGCGTCGGCGGAGCGCACCTTCGAGTTCCTCGACTCGGACGAGCAGACGCCCGAACACGAGACCGAGCACCTCCCTGAGCGGGCGAACGGCCGCGTCGAGCTGGACGGCGTCGACTTCTCCTACGACCCCGAGACCGAGCTCATCCGCGATCTGTCGCTCTCCGTCGAGCCCGGCCACACGGTCGCGATCGTCGGCCCGACCGGAGCCGGAAAGACGACGCTGGTCAACCTCATCATGCGGTTCTACGAGCTGAACGGCGGCACCATCCGTCTCGATGGCATCGACACCACCGAGCTCTCGCGCTCCGAGCTGCGCGGTCAGGTCGGGATGGTGCTGCAAGATGCGTGGCTCTTCTCCGGGACCATCCGCGAGAACATCCGCTATGGCCGCCTCGAAGCGTCCGACGAGGAGGTGGTCGCCGCCGCGAAGGCGACGATGGTCGACCGTTTCGTCCGCCAGCTGCCGGACGGCTACGACACGGTCATCGAGGCGGACGGCGGCAACGTCTCCGCGGGCGAGCGCCAGCTGCTCACCATCGCTCGGGCCTTCATCGCCAACCCGTCGCTGCTCATCCTGGACGAAGCCACGTCCTCGGTGGACACCCGCACCGAGTTGCTGGTGCAGCACGCGATGGCGGCGTTGCGCAGCGACCGGACCTCGTTCGTGATCGCCCACCGCCTGTCCACCATCCGGGACGCGCACACCATCCTCGTGATGGAGAAGGGCCGGATTGTGGAGCAAGACGACCACAAGACCCTCCTCGCGAAGAAGGGCGCCTACTACGACCTGTACATGACGCAATTCCGAGGCGCGGCCGCGGAGTCGGGCCAGGAAGAGCCCGGCCAGCGGTCCGGCCGCGAGGAGCAGCCCGAGGGCGTCGCCGCGAGCTGATGCGGGCCGAAGGACTCGCCGTCGGGTGCGCTGAGCTGGCGCCCCGGCGGCGACCCCGGAACCGACTCACACTGTGGAACCGACTCAGACGAGCCCGCCGATGACGAAGCTCACCGCACCCTGGTCGTCCACGGCCGCATCGAGCACTTTGTCCTCCAGCGCGACAGCGGCTTTCGGCCCCAGGAACAGGCGCGCACCACTGGACTCGACCACCTGATCGGCCGGCTCCGGGGACGCGGCGACCGCTGCGGCGAACCTCGTGCTCTCCGGGTTTTCGCTGCTGATGCGCAGCCCCGCTTCGGCCTCCGGCGCCTGTTCGGTGAGGGCCTTGACGATCGTGCTGGCGTTCTCGGTCAGGGTGAGCATGGGCTCTCCTTCCATAGGGGTTCGTCCGGGAGCCGCCCACGCCCCCGCAGGGTCGATGATGCCGCAACCCGGGATCGCCCGATTGCCGGGGAACGCCCAGGTGGCGCGCAAGCCGATACGGGCGCACTGCTCGCCCGTGGGTCTGCTGCGAGGCAGAATGAACCCATGCCGACCATTCCGCACCTCCCGCTGGGCGACGGCGCCAGCATCCCGCAACTCGGCTTCGGCGTGTACAAGATCCCCGAAGCGGAGACGGTGGATGCTGTACACACCGCCTTGGACGCCGGCTATCGCCATATCGACACGGCCGCGTTCTACGGGAACGAGCGCGCCGTCGGCGAAGCCGTCCGCCGCAGTGGGCTGCCCCGGGAGGAGGTCTACGTCACAACGAAGGTGTGGTGGAGCGAGAACGGCTACGACTCCGCTCTGCGCGCGGTCGACGCCAGCCTCGACCGTCTCGGCTTCGACCGTGTCGATCTGTTCCTCATCCACTGGCGCGCGCTCGAGCGAGTCCGCGACGAGGGACGAGCCCGGTCGATCGGGGTCTCGAACTTCCACATCCATCACTTGCAGCGACTCGCCAGTGAGACCGGCACCGTGCCCGCCGTGAACCAGGTCGAGCTGCACCCGTGGCTCCCCCAGTCGGATGTCCGGGCCTACGACGACGCCAATGGCATCGTCACGGAGGCCTGGTCGCCGCTCGCTCGAGGCCGCGTCCTCGGCGACCCGACGCTCGCCGCTCTGGCACAGAAGCACGGTGCGACACCGGCCCAGGTCGTCCTGCGCTGGCAGCTTCAGCTCGGCGTTGTGGTCATCCCGAAGTCGTCCGCCCCGGAACGCATCCGCGAGAACCGGGATCTCTTCGGATTCGAGCTGGACGCCGACGACCTCGCCGCGATCGCGACCCTAGAGTCGGGGGAGCGCACCGGGAAGGACCCGGACGACCTCGGCTGAGGGGCAGCGCTGGCCGCCCGCAGCGCTTCGCGAGGCCCGATGGCGCCGCACGGTGCGGAGAGGGAGTCCGCCGGGTGGACCTCCTCACGCTCCGCTCGGGTGAGCCCCCACCACATCCAGCAGCCACGCCAGTGCGAACGCCCGTTCGCGCCAGGCCACGTACCGGCCGGAGACGCCGCCGTGCCCGGCCGCCATCTCCGTCTTCAGCAGCGCGTCCGCCCCGGCCTCCCGCAGTGTGGCCACCCATTTCGCCGGCTCCACGTACAGCACCCGCGTGTCGTTCAGACTGGTGACCGCCAGGATGCGAGGGTAGCGCGTCGCGTGGATGTTCTCCACCGGCGCGTACGACTTCATGTAGTAGTACACGTCCTCGTCGTGCAGCGGGTCGCCCCACTCGTCCCACTCGATCACGGTCAGTGGCAGCGACGGGTCCAGGATGCTCGTCAGCGGGTCCACGAACGGCACCTCCGCGAGGATTCCCGCGAAGGCCTGCGGGGCCAGGTTAGCCACGGCCCCCATGAGCAGCCCACCCGCGCTGCCTCCCTGTGCGGCCAGCCGGTCCGGCGATGTCCACCCTTGGGCGATGAGGTGCTCGGCGGCGGCCACGAAGTCGGTGAAGGTGTTCTTCTTGTGCAGCTTCTTCCCGTTCTCATACCAGAGCCGGCCAAGTTCGCCGCCGCCGCGCACATGCGCGATCGCGAACACCACGCCGCGGTCGAGAAGGCTCAGCCGCGGGATGCCGAACGACGGGTCTATGCTCGCCTCGTACGATCCGTAGCCGTAGAGCACCAGCGGCGCCGGCTCACCGCGTGCGACCAGGTCGCGGCGGTAGACCAGCGAGATCGGGATGCGCGTCCCGTCGTCTGCCGTCGCCCATTCGCGCTTCTGCTCGAACAGCTCCGGATCGAACGCGCCGAGCACCGCCTGCTGCTTGCGCAGCACCCGTTCGCGGCTGCGGATGTCGTAGTCGTACACACTCGACGGCGTCACGAAACTGGTGTACCCCAAGCGCAGGTGCGGCTGGGTCCACTCCGGGTTGCTGCCGACGCCGACGGTGAAAAGCTCTTCGTCGAAGCGCAGTTCGTGCAGGATGTCGTCCGGCTCCGAATGCGGGTGGGCCGCGAACTCCGCCGGGTCGGGGGCGCGGGCGATGGCGATCCGGGTCATGCCGTCGCGGCGATACTCGAGCGCCACGAAGTCGCGGAAGGCGTCGACGCTCTCCAGGCGGATAGCGGGGTCGTGCGGCAGCAGCATCCTGCGCTTCCCCTGAGGGGCCTCGGCGGCGACGCTGACGAGCTCGAAGTTCACCGCCCCGTCATTATGCACGATCAGCAGCCGGTCGCGGTTGCCGACGATCGCGTGCTCGACGTCGTACTCCACCCCTTCCTTGCGCGGCCACACCACGGAGAACTCACCGGTCGGATCGTCGGAGTGCAGTAGCCACGTCTCGCTGGTGATGTTCGACCCGGCCTCGATGACGAGGAAGCACCGGCTCCGGGTCATCCCGACGCCGATCCAGTAGCGTTCGTCCGGCTCGTGGAACACGGTCGCATCGGGCTGGCCGTCCCGCCCCTCACCGACCCGGTGCCGCCAGACGGTGTCCGGCCGCCAGGCGTCATCTACTGTCGTGTAGAAGATGTACTCGCCGCTCTGGTCGAACAGCGCTCCCGCACCGGTTCCCGCGATCAGGTCGGGGAAGCCGCCGCCGCCGTTCAGCGACCGCACCCGGATCGTGTACCGCTCGTCGCCCTCCGTGTCGATGGCGTACAGCAGCCGCGTCCCGTCGGCGCTCACATCGAAGCTGCCGAGCGCGTAGAACGTGTGGCCCTCCGCCTCCACGTTGTCGTCCAGCAGCACCTGCTCGCCGGGCAACCCCGACCGCTGCGCCGTCTCGTCCAGAGCCGGGGGCTCCCAGTCGTCCGTGCCTGCGATCGGCGCGCGGCAGTGGATGCCGTACTGCTTCCCCTCCACCGTGCGCGTGTAATACCACCAGTCGCCCTCGCGCGTCGGCACGCTCAGATCGGATTCGCGCGTGCGTCCCTTGATCTCGTCGAAGATCTGCTCGCGCAGCACGGCCAGGTGCTCGGTGCGGGCGTTCGTGTAGGCGTTCTCTTCGTGCAGATGCGCGCTGACGGCAGGGTCCTCCCTGTCGCGCAGCCACTCGTACTCATCGACCACCACATCCCCGTGGTGTCTACGCTCGGTCGGTCTCTTCGGGGTGGCGGGGGGAATGAGCATAGGCCCAAGGCTACCGGTCGGGGGGAGCGGGGCGGGGCTGTGGGAGCCGGGTCGCACCCGCTGAGCGGGCAGAACCCGATCGGGCGACGATCTGCCCGGGGACGGCCTCGCGGTCCGCTCCGACCCGGACGGGAGTCCGGAGGGAACGGGGATCGCGCTCGGCCAGCATGGCACTCCGGCCGCGGAGGCCGCGCAGCATGCGCGGATCAGTGGGTCGCCATGCTGCGCGGCGGTCGCTGAGCGCGAGTCGCGCTCAGCGCTCCTTCCTATTCGCCGAGCGCTTCCCGGAAGAACGCGTTCAAGAAGAGATCGAACCCCTGCACGGTCGCCGTGCGGTCGCCGCTCAGGAGGAATCCGAATTGGAATCCGGCGGCGGAGTCGACCATCCAGTGCGCGAGCACGCCGGCGCGGCGGGTCTCGATGCCCTGATTCTTCAGCCAGGTCTTGACGGTGTTGCGCCAGGCGGTGAACGAGGTGGTGATGCGCTTACCGATGTCCGGGTCGATCGGCTCCAGCGTTCCGGCCTCGAACTGGAGTCGCAGGCCGGTGCGGTTCTGCTCCTTGAGGGAGGCGCGGAATGCCTCTCTATACCAGTCGCGGAACTGATCGCGGTCGAACGCGGAGAGATCGACGCTCTGCTGCGGCGCAGTCTGCTGGCGCACACCCTCCTCGAGGATCGCGTCGATCATCTCCTGACGGGAGCCAAAGTGATAGACGAATGAATAGGTGCTGACTCCTAGGGCGTTCGCGAGACTTCGGAAAGTCATTCTCGAGAGCGCCTCGGTCGCAACATGGTCCATGATGCGACCGAGAAGTTCGGGCTTTCGGTTCGGGTCAGGTGTTCTTCCCATGCGATAACAATAATCGAGATATCGACAACCATGCTTGCATTTGAGGGTAAAAACGCTTGATTTCAGCGTAATCGCTATTCCGGGGTCATCTGCGCTCACCGCCGTTTTCACCGGCGCTGTCTCCCCCGGTGCTGCCGTCGCCGGCCCCTTGCCCCCGGCGCGGGTTGCGCCGGAGTTCCCGCTGCCGGCGGCGTGGGCGTGGACGGGACAGCCGGGGTGAAGAGGTACTTCGCAGGCGGCGCCGGGAAGGCGGAACCGCCGTAGGCGGCGTCGAGCGCGGCCTGTATCCGCTTGACGATGGAGAATTTCACGTTGCCGCCGCCGATGCCCTGGAACGACTGGCTGCGCAACGCCACCTGGCCCTCCACGTTTCCCACCCAGGTCGCCTGCGCGACCTTCGAGGTGGAGGTGACGAGCCAGTTCTGGAGCGAGTCGTCGGTCGTGCCGGTCTTGCCGAAGAGGGGGACTCCGTCGTCGGGGTTCGCGCTCGCCGCTGTGCCGCCGCCGCGCAGCACACCCTGTAGGGCATAGATGGCTGCGGCAGCAACTCCTGGGTCAATTGGCGTGGTAGAACATTGGGTCTTCGGTACACCGTGAGCCTTGCCGTCCGCACCGACGATCTTGTCGATGGCGACCGGGCTGCACGCGACGCCGTTGTTCGCGATCCCGGCGTAGGCGGTCGCCATCGTGATCGGGGCGATGTAGTTCGTTCCGAGCACTGAGGACGGATTAGCCATGAACGGGTTGGCCTGCTCGTCCGCGCCATGCACCAGAAGATCCTTCGCCCGCTGCTTGATCCCGCAAAGGTCCAACTGGGTCGCCATCTTGGCGAAGATCGTGTTGATGGAGGCCGCGGTCGCGTTCATCACGGTGGTCGATCCCACCGTCTCGCCCTCGTCGTTCGAGACAGTCCAGGGCGCCCCGCCGATGTCGTTGCAGGGGTTGCTGGAGTGGAAGGAACTCTGGGAGAAGCTGTGCTGTGTCCCGCTGACGGTCTGATACAGGGAATGGCCTTCCTGCAGCCACTCGAGGAGGTCGAACGCCTTGTAGGACGAGCCCGTCTGGAAGCCCTCCGATCCTCCGTAGTCGTAGTCGGCGTTGTAGTTGACCGCTGTCGTGCCCGCCGCCGGTGAAGAGGTGTTGTCGTACGGCCTGTTCTGCGCCATCGTGACCACGCGCCCGGTTCCGACCTCCACCGAGACCTGCGATGATCCGAGGTCGAGGCGCGGGCTGGTCGGCGGGATGGAGGAGGAGACGGCCGATTGCGCCGCGCTCTGCAGATCGAGGTTCAGCGTCGTGTAGATCTTGAGGCCGCCGCGGGTGAGGTAGCTCAACCGTTCGTCGTCTGTCTTGCCAAAGATCGGGTCCCGCTCGATGATCCGTTCGACGTAGTCGCAGAAGAACGCCGCGTTGTGCTGCTGGGCGGTCATGCATCCGTTCTGCACCGGCGTGATCTTGGGCTCGACGGGAGACTTGATGGCCGCGTCGTGCTCCTCCTGGGTGATCCTGCCGTTGGCCAGCATGCGGTTGAGCACGTAGTCGCGCCGGTTCAGCGTTTCCTTGTACCCGTTCGCCGCGCCGTTCTCCTCGCTGCCCGGCCGGTCGATGCGCAGGTTGTCGGGATTGTTCAGGATGGCGATCAGCGTCGCCGCCTGCTGAAGGTTGACGTCTTTGGCCGACACCCCGAAGTAGTACGCCGCGGCCGACTGCACGCCGTAGACCCGGCCGCCGAAGAGCGCGATGTTCAGGTAACTCTGGAGGATGTCGTCTTTGGAGTACTGCTTCTCCAGCCCGATCGCATAGCGCATCTCCTTGAGCTTGCGCACCGGGTCCACTTCGGTCGCGTCGTCGTAGCAGCTCTCGTACGCCGTGAGCTGCTTCTTCTGCACGGCTGCCGTCGCCGTCGGGTCTGGCTGCTTGTTCTCGCAGCGCTGCACGAGGATGTTCTTGACGTACTGCTGGGTGATGGACGACCCGCCCTGCACCGACTTGTGGAGTGCGGTCAGCAGGGCGCCGCGGATGGTTCCGGTGACGTCCACGCCCCCGTGCTCATAGAAGCGCGGGTCCTCGGTCGCGATGGCTGCGTCTTTGAGGTTCTGCGAGATCGCGTCCCAGCCCACCTCCACGCGGTTCTGCGAGTAGAACGTCGCAATCGGGACGGATTGGCCGTTGGAGGTCGCGTACATCGTGGAGGCTTGGGCCAGCGGTTCCACTTTGATGTACTCGGGCAATCCGTCGAAGACGCTGATCGTCGAGTTCGCTGCGGAGCCGGTCAGGGCCACTGCCGGGGTGACCGCCGCCGCCGCCAGCACGCCGGCGAAGCCGCTGAGCGCCACGAACCCGACGAGCGCGGGCGCCCACTTCCATCTCCTGCGTCCGTCCGTCATGCGCGTCATGATACGCGCGCCGGATCGCCGCAGCCCACATCTGGCCTCCGGATGTGGAGAACTCGTTCAGGAAGCCCCGCGCAGTTTGTCGCACAGCGCGGCGAGCGTCTCCAACTCCTGCGTATCGAGGCGTCCGCCGACCCGTTCGGTGATCGTCTTCATATGCTCCACGGCCACGCGCCGGAACAACTCGAACCCGGTGTCGGTCAGCCGGATGACCGTTCCGCGGGCGTCGGTGGGCTCGGGACCTTTCGCGACCAGTCTGCGGGCGACGAGCCGGTCGACGAGCCGGCTGACGCTCGGCTGCGTGAGCAGCACGTTTTTGTTGAGGTCCCGCAGGCGCAGTTCGCGGTTCGGCTGCCGCGAGAGGGTGAAGAGCACGTCGTATTCGTTGAGCGAGATGGCGCGGGTCGGGAATTCGGCGCTGAGTGTCCGCATCACAGCCACTTGCGCACGGAACAGCGACTCCCAGGCGGCGACCGCAGCCGCCCTGGCTTGTTTGGCCGTGCCCACCGCGGGCGCGCTGCTGCTCATGACGACTCCCCTCGTCCGCACCATCGTGCCCGATCGGGTTTGCGGGCTGGTCGGTGCATTCGCATCCTCTCACCATCCGCTGACCTCGCCTAGTACCGCCCGAGCGGGACGGGGACGGGGAGAGGGCGCGGCACCGGGCGGGAGGACGGAGAGGAGGCCGGTCGCAGAGGCTCGCGGCCGACCCCCTCCCTTGCACCAAGAGTGTCCTGCAATCACATTTCCACGATGGCTGCTACAGCAAACAACCATTGCCCTCGAACTATATAACGAAAAGGTAACGGCGACCAGTATCAAGTCGCTGTTCTTCTGCGAGTTCGCTTGATAGCACGCGGGTGCCGGTTTCTCAGGCGGGGTGTCGGTCGTCTCGGCCGTTCTGTGCAGTCGTGGCTCTGATGGCGCAAGTGTGCGGTCTCGACGGACGAGCCAATTGCATGTTTTCTAAATAAACAATGTCACATTCATCTCCGACGACGGTTCGGCGCCTGCTCCGCCAACTGGTGCGTTTTCTCTCCACCACCGTGGCTGGAGTCGCTGTCGATCTCGGAGGCTATGCCGCCTTGACCGCCACCGGTGTCGCAGCCGGACCCGCCAATCTCGTGAGCGCTGGCCTCTCGGTCTCCGTCGTCTACCTGCTGAGCCGCGGGATGGTGTTCCCCGGCCGGCACACCGTCGCGGGCCTCGCCGCTTTCTTCGGCTGTACGCCGTCTCGATCGCCCTGTTCTCGTTCCTCATCCAGGGGGTGTCGACGCCTTCGCGCTCGCGCCGCTGGCCGCCAAGCTGATCTCGCTCCCGTTCTCCTTCGCGGTCAACTTCCTCGCGGTTCGGGCCGTTTTCGCCGTTGTGGATCGCATGGCGACGCGCAAACAACCAACAATACCCTGAAATCAGCGGCCGTTCGCCCCTAAGCCACGCCGAAACGGGCTCATGCAGTATTTCTGTCGCTTAGTGTTGATCGCATGATGGCGAGCGTGCGAGGGGTCTTCTGCGACCTCGACGGGACACTCGTCGCCACAGAGAAAGCCAACTTCGCCGCCTACCGAGCCGCCTTGGGGGAGTTCGGCGTCGAGTTCACCTGGCCGGTCTTCGTGACCACCTGGGGTGAGGACTCCCGCGATTTCCTGCCGCGGATCGCTCCCGAACTCTCCGCCGGCGAGGTCGCGGGCGTCCGCGCCGCCAAGGCCAGGCACTTCCCGCTTTCCTCGGTGAGACCGAACTCAATCGCCCGCTGGCGCGGACACTCCGGACCTGGTCGGACACGGCACGAGTCGCGCTGGTCACAACCGCGAAGGCGGGCGCTGTGGCCGCCGTCCTCGCGCATCACGATCTGACCCACCTGTTCTCCTTCGTCGTGACAGGCGACGACACCGAACGGTCGAAGCCCGCGCCCGATCCCTACCTCCTCGCCCTCGCGACGGCCGGGCTCCGCCCCGAGGACTGCATCATGTTCGAGGACTCGGAATCCGGCGTCCGGTCCGCCGAAGGCGCCGGTGTCGATGTCGTGCGCATCGAGTGGAGCGCCGATGCCGCTTAGACGCCCCCGCCTTCGCTCCGTCCTCCTCCTCGCTGCGCTGGTGGGAGCCTGTCTGTTCGCCGTCACCAACATCCCGACCATCGCAGCGTTCCTCGAGCACTGGCCCGGACCGGTCGACCTCCTCTCGCTCCTGATCGCCGCCGTTCTCGTCATGATGGGCAACCTCGCCCGAGCGCTGCGGACTCAGACGGTGCTCGACCAGGCCCGGCCCGGCGGCCTGGTCCAGCACGTCGACGCGCTTTCCGTCGGCGTGCTGTTCACGCTCCTCCTCCCGCTCCGCGCTGGCGAAATCGTGCGCACTCTCGTGCTCAGCCGGCGCTTGCGGATCAGCCTTCTCTACACCGGCACCGCGATCGCCCTCGAACGCCTGCTCGATGTGATCGTCGTCGCGGGAGCCCTCCTTGTCTTCGGGAGCGTCGTCGGGCTGCCCGTCGCCGTCGTCGGACCGGCCATCCTCATCCTCGCGGTCACCGGGTCGGTCCTGCTCCTCTTCGTCCTGCTCGTGCGCGAAAACCGGCTGCTGATGCGGATGGTCGTGGCTGTGACATCGGTGCTCGCCGACCGGCCGCGCGCCCGCGTGCGGATGTCCGTGTGGTCGATGGTGCATGGCTATCAGAGCTTCCTCCGCTCGCCGCGCAAGCTCGGGGCGTACGCGGTCGCGTTCTGCCTCTCCTGGCTCGGATACCTGACGGCGGTCTATGTCGTCCTCGCCGGCGCGCTGCCGGACTCCGCCATCGGAACCCCCGCCGCCGGTGTGCTCGCGCCGTTCGTCTTCCCCGAGACGCTGCTGGGCCTCCCCTCGATCACGGACTACTCGCGCTCGATCAGCGGGTTCCTGAGCTCGTCGGGGGCGGTCGAGGGCATCGGCTGGACCCTTGCGGCTGGCTTCCTCATCTGGATCGTCCTCACCCTCCCGACCGCCCTCTACGGTGCGGTCCGGCTGTGCCTCCCGTCCTTCTTCGCGCGCGTGGAAGCGGGCGCGACCGGCGGCGACATCGGCGGACTCGATCGCACGCAGAGCCGCGATGCCGAACTCGCGACCTTCGTGGACTCTTTCCTGCGCCGGGACGATCTCGCGCTCGCCCTGCACCGGCTCGAAGTGCGCGGCGACCTGGAAGTCGTCCGCTTCTTCAAAGGCGGCTCCGACGCCATCACCGCGCTCGTTCGGGAGGACGGAGTCGCCCGGGTGCGCAAGGTGGTTCCGGAACGGCACCGCGAGAAGCTCGCGCAGCAGTACCGATGGCTCCGGCGTCACTCCGGAACACCGAACATGGTGCGCGCTCTCGGCGAATCGGACGGACCGGGTTACTACTCGTTCGACATCGAGTTCGATCCGGCCACCACGACCATGTTCGGCTACCTCCACTCGGCCTCGCCCGAAGACGGTCAGCGCGCCCTTCGCCGCGTCTGGGACACGATGTTCGATCACGTCTACGACCTCCGGGCGGAGGCGCGGCATCCCGGGATCGTGGCGAAGTATCTGCAAGAGCGACTGGCCGACCGGCTGGATCAGGCCGCGGCGCTCCATCCCGAGCTCGGCGCTGTGCTCGCCTGCGAGACGGTCGTCATCGGCGGGCAGGAGCACCCGGGGCTCCGCCAGCTCTTGAGCGCGATCGTGGCCGACGAGCGGGCGTGGGAAGACCTCATCACGTATCGCGAGTCCGCGGCCATCCACTGCGACCTCACCATCGACAATCTGCTCATCGACCCGGACAGCGGGGACATCCTCATCATCGACCCCTCGGACGACAACCAGGTCCGCGGGCCGGTGCTCGACTTCGCGCGGCATTTCCAGTCGCTCTGGGGAGGCTATGAGTTCCTGAACGAGAGCGATCGGAGCCCCCGGGTGCGGATCGACCCGGCCGAAGGCCGCGCCGAGATCGGATTCGAGTCATACCGATCCGCCCGCTACCAGGAGCTCGCGGAGTGGACAGAGGCGCTCGCCGCGGAACGCCTCACCCCCACCGAGCGTCGGAGCCTGCCCTTCCACGTCGGCCTGTTGTATGGCCGGATGCTCAGCCACCGCGTCGTCATCGACCCGGCCACCGTGCTGGTGTACTACGCCCGCTCGGTGCAGTTCCTCGACCGATTCCTCGCGCAGTACGCTCCCCGCCCGCTGACCTCAGGACGTCCGTGAAGACCATCATCGCGATACCCGCCTACAACTGCGCCCCTCAGCTGCCGCGCGTCCTCGCTGCCCTCGACGCCGGCCGCGCGGCCAGCGTGCAGGAGGTCTGGGTCGTCGACAACGGCAGCGCCGACGGAACGGCGGAGGTCGCTGTCGAGCACGCCGCGAACTGGAGCAATCTGCGGATTTTCCGCAATCGCCGCAATGTGAACCTCGGCGGCACGCACAAGACCGTCTTCCTCAAAGCGCGGGAGGCCGGGGCCACGCATGTCGTCATCCTGCACGGCGACGACCAGGCGCGGGCGGAAGAGGCGTACGACCTCATCGCGCACGCCGCCGCCGGGGGGCCGCAGACCGTGCTCGGCTCCCGCTTCGGCCGCGGCTCCCGCCTTCAGGCGGTACGACCTCAAACGCATCGTCGGCAATCGCGTCCTCAACGCGATCTACTCGGTGGGAACCTTCCGGGCGCTGATCGATCTCGGCTCGGGGCTCAACCTCTTCGCGCTCGCCGACCTCGACCCGCGCAGCTACCTCCGCTTCGGCGACCGGCTCAGCTTCAACTACGAACTCATCCTCGACCTGATCCGCCGGCGCGTCGGCTTCCGCTACGTACCGATCACCTGGCGCGAAGAAGACCAAGTCTCCAATGCCGCAATGTGCGGGTGTTCAGCGAGGGGCTGGGGATTCTGGCCCGCTGGCGTTTCCGGCGCGACCCGTGGGGGCCGGCTGCTCCCGCCTCCGACTACGAATGGGATCGACTGGCATGACCGAGCCGCTTCAGATCGTCCTCCCGATGGCCGGGCTCGGCCAGCGGTTCCGCGCGACGGGCGAGACACGGCCGAAACCTCTCATCGAGGTGGACGGCGGGCCGATGTTCCGCAAAGCGCTCGACTCGCTCACGGCCGCGGGCATCCGTGGCGAGGTGACGGCGATCATCCGTGCCGAACTCCAGCGGGACCACGGTCTGGGCGCCGCCTTGAGGGCGGCCTCCCCGGGTCTGCGCGTCATCGAACTCGCCGCACCGACGGGCGGAGCCGCCGAGACGGTGCTCGCCGCGCCGCTGGACCCCGAGCGGCCGCTGCTCGTCATGGACTGCGACATCGCTTTCGAGAGCCCCGGCTATGCCTCCGAGCTCGCACGCGCGACGGCGGGCGATGCCGACGGAGTGCTGCTGTCCTTCCCCTCCTCGGACCCGCGCTACAGCTTCGCCGAGACAGACGACGGCCGTGTCGTGCGCACGGCGGAGAAGGTCGCGATCTCCCGCAACGCCCTCATGGGCGTCTACTTCTTTCGCCGTGCCGGGGAGTTCCAGGAGTGCGCCCACGAGGTCGTCCAGGCGGCCCGAGCTGGTGAGGTCGCCGAGTCCTACCTGTCGCTCGTGTACAACCGCATGCTGTCCCACGGATCGACGGTCAGGCTCGCTCAGGGCACTTTCTACTGCTTCGGAACCCCGGGAGAGCTCGCGTCTTACCGCGAGACCGGCCTGCCGGTCGGTGTGTTGCCCAGGGACGGTGGTCAATTCTGCTGATGGGTGGCTGGCTGCCGATGGCGGTGTGGGGCCTGTGGTGATTGTAGGAGTGCAGCCAGGCCGGGAGTGCGTTGCGGCGGGCTGATTCGGAGTTGTAGTGCCGGGCGTATGCCCAGCCGTCGGCGAGGGTGCGGTGGAAGCGTTCGATCTTGCCGTTCGTCTGCGGATGGTAGGGCCGGGTGCGTTTCGGTTGGATGCTGAGCTCGGCGCAAGCGTCGCGCCAGGCGTATGAGCGGTATGCGGAGCCGTTGTCGGAGAGCACCTGTTCGACGGTGACGCCACGGCTGGCGAACCAGCCGACCGCTCGACGCAGAACAGCGATTGCAGTGGCGGCGGTTTCGTCGTCGTGGATCTCGGCGTAAGCGACACGGGAGTGATCGTCGATGACGGTATGAACGAACGCTGTGCCGGTGATCATGTCGCCGGTGATCCCGTGTTTCCCGGTCCGCTTCGCGGTGATGGCCTTGTTCCGCTCTCCCTGGAGACGTCCGACGTAGCGCCAGCCGCCACCGTCGGGGATGTTGCCGAGTTTCTTGATGTCGACGTGGATCATCGATCCGGGATGCTCGTGCTCGTAGCGGCGGGCGGGTTCGCCGGTGCGGACGTCGACGTGGCTGGGCCGATTGATCCGGCACCGGGAGAGGACCGTGTGAACGGTCGAGGCGGGCATGCCGAGCTGGGCGCCGATACCGACTGGTCCCAGCCGCTTCTTCCACCGCAGATGCACGACCTTGCGGACCAGTCTTCGCGGGGTCTTGTTCGGGCTGTGATGCGGCCGTGACGAACGGTCCAGCATTCCCGCCTCGCCCATCTCCACGTAACGACGAGCCCATCGGTCCGCGGTGCGTCAGGACACTCGGAAGTAGGTCGCCGCCGCAGCAACGGACCAGCCGTCGTCGACGACTTGGCGGGCCAGGCGGAGGCATTCGCGAGGAGTCAAAGCAGCATTAGCGTGGGTCACGAGGACCTCCTAAGTCATCGAGTGCAGGGAAACTAGACAGCCCCACTCTCGACCGGGAGGTCCTCACCCATCTATCGCGTCACACCTCAACCAACGTCCCTGAGCAGCACACCTAGGGCGCACCGACTGGCTCTCGCTCAACGGACGCTGGCAGTTCGAGGCGGCGACCGCGTCCAGCCCGACACCGTTCGGAACGGAGCTCTCCGAGACCGTGGTGGTCCCCTACCCGATCGAGTCCGCCCTGAGCGGCATCCAGCGCCACGAGGACCACATGGTCTACCGGCGCACCTTCGAGGTGCCGTCCGGCTGGGGTGTCGGCTCGGGTCAGCGCGTGCTGCTGAACTTCGGCGCGGTGGACTACGACGCGACCGTCTTCGTGAACGGCTCCGAGGTCGCCCGCCACATCGGCGGATACGAGAGCTTCGGCGCGGATGTGACCGACGCTCTGACCACCGGCCCGAACGAGCTCGTCGTGCGCGTCATGGACACGACCGGAGGGTTCCCCAAGGGCAAGCAGAGCGCGAACCCCTCCGGCATCTTCTACACGCCCTCCTCGGGCATCTGGCAGACCGTGTGGCCGGAACCGGTCGCACCGGCTCACATCGACAAGCTCACGCTCACGCCGGACGTCCCCTCCTCCACGCTCGCCGCGACCGTCGCCGCCCCCGCCGCGAGCCCCTCGGCGCGGGTGACCGTGACCGCTTTCGACGCCGAGGGCGCCGAGGTCGGGCAGGCCACGGGCGCACCGGGCGAGAAGCTCTCCGTCCCCATCCCGGACGCCCGCCTCTGGTCGCCGGATGACCCGTACCTCTACGATCTGACGGCAACCGTCGCCGATGGCGGCACGACGGACACGGTGCGCAGCTACGCGAGGATGCGCTCGATCGGCCTCGACACCGTGGGCGGCTCGCAGCGCATCGTGCTGAACGGCCAGCAGACCTTCCTGCTCTCCACGCTCGACCAGGGCTACTGGCCGGACGGCGTGTACACGGCTCCGACCGACGCGGCGCTGAAGTGGGACATCCAGCAGACCAAGGACCTCGGCTTCAACACCATCCGCAAGCACATCAAGGTGGAGCCCGCGCGCTGGTACTACTACGCCGATCTGCTCGGGATGATAGTGTGGCAGGACATGCCCTCCGGCGGCAACGCCGACGACGACGCCCGCGACGGCTTCCGCACCGAGCTGACCGGCATGGTCGACCAGCTCGACTCGGTCACCTCGATCATCGGCTGGGTGCCGTTCAACGAGGGCTGGGGCGAGTGGGACCGCACCGCGACCGGCCGGATCGCCGACGCGGTGAAGGCGCAGGACCCGAGCCGGCTCGTCAACGCCCACAGCGGTGTGAACTGCTGCAACTCCAAGGGCGACTCCGGCCGCGGCGATGTGATCGACTGGCACCAGTACACCGGACCGGCGCTGCCGCATCCCGACGCCACCCGCGCAGCGATCGACGGCGAGCACGGCGGGTTCTCCTACTCCGACCCGGCGCACACCTGGCCGGGCGGCTCGGTGAACCCCTACGGCGAGGTCGACAGCCCGGCCGAGCTGACGGCGGTGTACGTGAAGAACACCGCGGCCCTCATCGCCCCGGCGCAGCAGGACCTCTCCGGCTCGATCTACACCCAGATCACCGATGTGGAGGGGGAAGTCAACGGGTTCTGGACCTACGACCGCCGCGTGCTCAAGATGGATGCGGCCCAGGTGCGGGCGATCAACCGCAAGGTGATCGAGGTCGGCTCGCAGCCGCGCACCCTCCCCGAACCCACCGGTGGGACGGACGGCGTGGCCTACTGGCCGCTGAACGCGAGCAGCGGGACGGAGGCCGCCGACGCGACCGGCAACGGCCACACGCTCGCGGCCGGGTCCCCGGACTGGCAGCAGGGCCGGCTCGGCTCGGCGCTCGGGTTCGGCGCAGCGGAGCAGACGGCGACAGCCTCGGTCCCCGAGATCGACACGACCGCCAGCTACACCGTCTCGGCGTGGGTCCGGATGGACGCGCTGCCATCCGCGGGCACCTACGCCACCGTGGCCAGCATGGACGGGCTCACCGGGCGGAGCGCCTTCTTCCTGCAGTACGGCGATCCGGTGAAGGGGTTCGCGTTCAGCTTCCCCGACGGCCCGCCCGCCGTCGCGGCGGTGACGCCGACGCTCGGGAGCTGGCACCACCTGACCGGTGTGCGAGACGCCGTCAGCGGTGAGCTGACGCTGTACCTGGACGGCGAGCGGGCCGCCACGCAGCGCAGCGCAGGCGGGACGGCCTCCACCGGCGAGTTCCAGCTCGGCCGGGGCCAGTGGGACGGAAAACCGGTCGACCTGTTGACGGGAGCCGTCGACGAGGTCCACCTGTACGACCGCGCCCTGTCGGCCGCAGAGGTCGCGGCGCTGGCGGCCCCTCCCGCGCCGACCGTCGTGGTCCCGCCCGCGGTGGCCTTCACCGACGCGCCGGGAACCGCCGACGACAGCTACACGATCCCCGCAGCCACGGGGGTGGAGTACCTAGTCTCGATCGACGGCGGACCGTCGGCGGTCGTCGCGGCGGGGACGTATCCGGCCGCCGGGAGCGTGACGGTGACCGCCCGCGCTCTCGACGGCCACCGCATCCCCGACGACGCGGACGTCTCGTGGACGTACCTTTTCTCGGCCGATGCCGCGATCACCGTCCCAGACGGCTCAGGCGTCCCAGACGGCTCGGACGACTCGGACGGCTGCGGCTCGCCCTCCACACCGGTCACGGCGTCCTCGCCGGACGGGCTGGCAGCGACCGGCTCGGAGATCGGCGGGATCGCGCTGGCCGCGATGATCCTGCTGGCGGCCGGGCTCCTGGTCCTCGCCCGCAGGAGGGCCGTCGCGGCCCACCCGCGACGATGAGCGCCGGCTGAACCCGCGGCGGTCCCCCGTCCCCATCCCGGATCGGGGGCCGCCACGCTTGCGCCCGCTCTCCCACCCACCCGCTCCCCGCACGCTGTCAGGACCCACCGCATGAAACGCTTCGCCCGCTGTCTCGCACTCCTCACCCCGATCGCCCTGGCGGTGGGCGCGCTGCTCCCCGTCTCCGCAGCCGAGTCCGCAGCCGCCTCCGATCCCGTGGCCCCCACAGACGCGTTCCGGCCCGCTGTGGGCGCAGGCACCTCCTTCCTCGACCACGACGCGAAGCTGTCCGGGCTCAGCGATCCCGGCTGGTACGAGGCGAACATCCCCTTCGTCGACCTGCCCGACGCCGACATCGAGGCGACCTACTACTACCGCTAGCGCGTGTTCAAAGAAGCGCTGAAGTACACCGGCCCCCAGGACGGCTGGATCGTCACGGAGTTCCTGCCCGGCGCGGGATACGCCGCGCCGGGCAGGTCGATCTCGGCCGCGGCCGGCCACCACCTGCGCGAGGGGCGCTGGCTGCGCGACACCCGCTACCTGGACGACTATGTCGACTACTGGCTCTCCGGCTCCGGATCGGGGGCCAAACCCGCCACCGACGGCCTCAACGAGAACACCACGGACTGGGCTCACCAGTACTCGTTCTGGATCGCCGACAGTGTGCTCCAGCGGGCGAGGATCACCGGCGACCTCCGCGCGGCCACGGCGCTGCTCCCCGCGCTGGAGAAGCAGTGGGAGGGATGGGCGCCCCAGTACGACGAGGCCACCGGCCTGTACAGGCAAGTCCCCGTCTGGGATGCGATGGAGTACACCGCGAGCTCGTACCAGAGCGACGACCCCTACCACGGCGGCGCGGGATACCGCCCGACCATCAACGCCTACCAGTACGGCGATGCGCTGGCGATCTCGGAGCTCGCCCGCATCGTCGGAGACACCGCGAAGGCCGAGCGCTACGCGGCCGCGGCCGCACGGCTGCGAACCGCTCAGGAGGCCCTGCTCTGGGACCCCGAGGACAAGTTCTACAAACATGTGATGCGCGACGGCAACCCGGGCCTGGCCCGCATCGCCGACCGCGAGCAAATCGGGTTCGTGCCCTGGTACTTCGGGATGGCCCCGGCGGAGAACACCGTCGCCTGGGAGCAGTTGCTCGATCCGCAGGGCTTCAAGGCGCGCTTCGGACCCACCACCGTGGAGCGCCGCAGCCCCTGGTACCTGCACGAGGCCGCGAACTGCTGCCGCTGGGACGACCCCTCCTGGCCCTACGCGACGAGCCAGACACCCTCACCGCCGCCGCCAACCTCCTAGCCGACTACCCGGCGCAGGACATCGTGACCGCGAACGACTTCGCCGGGCTCGTGCGCGACTACGCGCTCACCCAGCGCAAGGACGGCCGTCCCTACATCGCCGAAGCGCACGACCCGGACCAGGACCGCTGGCTCTACGACGGGTACAACCACAGTGAGGACTACAACCACTCCACCTTCGACGACATCGTCCTCGAAGGTCTGATCGGCATCCGCGGCTCGACCGGGGACAGCGTGCGGATCGCCCCGTAGGCCGCCGACGGCTGGGACCGCTTCGCGGCCGAGAACGTCCCGTACCACGGCCACAACCTCACCGTGCTGTGGGACCAGGACGGCAGCCACTACCGCGCGGGCGCGGGTCTGAGCGTCTTCCAGGACGGCGTGCTCATCCACAACCAGGCCGCCCTCGGCGATGTCACCGTCCCCCTGAGCCCGGCAGAACCGGCCGCGCTCCCACGGCAGGTGGACGACGCGGCGAACCCCTCGGGAGCCGGCTTCCCGCGCGCCAGCGCCTCGTATTCCAACCCCGGCGACGCCCCGGGCAAGGCGACCGACGGACAGGACTTCGATCTGGACATCCCCTCGACATGGTGGACCACCTACCGCACACCGAACGCGAGCGACTGGCTTCAGGTCGACTTCGGCGCCCCCACCTCGGTCGGGGAGCTGCGCGTCACCTTCTACGACGATGGCGGCGGCGTGCAGCTCCCCGGCTCATGGAGCCTCCTGGTCCGAGGCCGGGACGGCGAGTGGGAGGAGCCGCTGGATCAGACACGCAGCCCGGCCGTTCCGGCCGGCGGTTCCACCGCCCGTGTGCTGCTGGGGAGCCCGATCGTCACCGACGCCGTGCGGCTGGTCGGCGAGACCCGCCCGGGCGCGAGAGGGTGGGGTGTCACCTCGTTCGGCTCCGGGCGCACGGTCGACAGCGACCTGAGCGCCTCGATCGAGACCCGGCCGGACGGCACGGTCGCCGTCGAACCGGGGCTTTCGACGGACGTCACAACCCGCCTCGCCACGATCGGGGACAGCCGTGTCGCCAGCGATCGGCTCCTCGCCCCGCGGGGCTGGACGGTCGAGCGGGTGGAATCCGCTTCGCCACGCGACGCCAGCCCCGGGACGGTGGAGACGACCTGTCGGGTGACGGCGCCGGCCACGCTGGACCGGGGAGAGGCGACCCCGCTGCGCTACGAAGCACTGTCGACGGCCGCCGGCCGCAGCGCCAGCGCGCTGGCCTCCGCCACCTGGGCCTTCGATCCCCCTCGCTTCGGCGATGCCGTCTGGGACGACGACTTCTCCAGCGACCGGCTCGGCGAGTACGACATCACGGGAGGCCTCGGCGAACCAGCGCCCGACTTCGCCGTCGACACCGAAGAGGGTGTGCTGCTGGCGACGACGGACCGCCGGGCGCGCGGACTCGTCCGCATCCCGGTCGCCGCGACGGAGGAGTTCGCGCTGATCGTGGAACCGCGGGCGACGGCCGCCGGGAGACCGGTCGAGAACAGCCTGTTCATCGGGTCCTCGGGAGGACCGGACGATTTCGCGATGAGCTGGTACAACGCCTCGAAGAGCGAGAGCGGAGTCAATGTGGTGATCGGCGCCACCGGGCAGAGCGAGGCGGAAGGAGGGGCCGCGCACCCCCTCACCTGGCATCCCGGCGACCGTCTCGCCACCGTCGTGACCAACGGCCGGCTGACCTCCTGGCTGGATCGCGACGGGTTCTGGCTCCGCATCGGCAGCGCCCCCGTGGACGCTGCGGTCCCCACCGGCACACTCGTACAGTGGCTCCCGAGCTTCGCACTGCGGCTCGACGCCGAAACCATCGCGATCGACCGAGTGACCCTTCTGCGCGGCGGCCTCTCGGCGGTGCGGCCCGCGCCGGTCGTGTTCTCCGACGGGGACGGATCCGCGTCCGGCAGCTACACCGTCCCGGTCGCGCCCGGAGCCGAGTACACCCTGAACGGGGCCGTCCTCGCCGCCGGACGCTACGCGGGAAGCGGCACCGTCACGATCGCCGCCCGCCCCATGGGCAGAGCGCTCTTCGCCCTCGACGCGACGACATCGTGGACGCACAGCTTCGCGGGCTCCGGGCCGGAAACGACCGAGCCCGAGACGACCGCGCCCGAGGCGGAGACGATCGACGGCCTGGCCGCCCCCGGAAGAGCCGCCCCTGCGAGCGCAGCCGGGAGCGGCCTCGCGAACACCGGTTCGGACGCCCGGGGATGGACGCTGCCCGCGCTGCTGCTGCTCGGCGCGGGCCTCGTGCTGAGGGCGCTCTCGCGGCGCCTGCGCCCCCTGCGGCACTGAGCGCCTCCCCGGGCAGCGGGTCGTCCGCTGCCCGGGGGCGTCTCTGGTTCCTGGCCGCTCCTGGCCTGCTCCTCCGGCCCGCCCTCAGCGCTCCGCGACCCCGGCGGCCGCTTCCAGCACGAGCAGCGCCGCGAGTCGGACAGTGCGCTGATCAGGTGTGTCGGAGGTCGCATCGACCTCGGCGATGTCCACCGAGCGCACGACGGACGCCGCGCCCGCGAGCCGCGCGAATCGGCGCAGCTCCCAGGTGGCGAGGCCACCGGGCGCCGAAGCCGGGCATCCCGGCGCGACCGAGCGATCGCACACATCGACGTCCAGGTCCACATGCACCGGCCCTCCGGCCGCCCCGGCGATCTCCACCGCCTCGGCCATCACATCCTCCGGGGGGCGTTCGTGGAGCGCATCGCGGCGGACGACCGTGATCCCGAGGTCCGCCGCCCGGCTCGCATACGCGGCCGAGTTTGCGAAGTCCGCGATCCCGATCTGCACGACGCGGCTCCCGGCCAGACCGGCCTCGACGAGGCGGCGCACCGGCGAACCGTTGGAGACGCCGTCGCGGAGATCGTGGTGGGCGTCCAGCGTGATGAGGCCGGCCGCCTCGATATCGTCGCCGAAAGCGCCGAGCGCCGCCGGAACCGTGAGCGCATTGTCGCCGCCGACCGCGACCACCAGCCGCGAGGCGGCCACGGCCGCACGCATCGCAGCGATGGCGCGCGCCTCGCCCTGGGGGCCGTCCGGCTCGGCGACGTCTCCGGCGTCCGCGCAGCGCAGCGCAGCGCCTCCCTCTCGCGGCCCGGGACATGCTCGGAGTAACGGCGCAAGGCCTCGCGGACCGCCGCCGGGGTCGCGTGCGCGCCGGTCGGCGAGAGCGACGTGCGCCAGGTCGGGATGCCGAGGAGCGTCAGATCGGCGCACACGCCCGCGGGGAGGGCGTCCAGCGGTGGCCAGGCGCCCGCGCGGGGCCACAGGGGATCGAGGGAGAGACTCATATCGCGACGCTAGCAACGTCGGGGATGCGGGGCGGTCTCTCGTCCGGCATCCCCCGTCTGGGATCCCAGACAGAGATGTTCCCCCCACACACCGTTCCCCCCTCCCCCCACGCACCGTCGCGCGCGTCGCAAACGGAGGAGAACCAGCCGCCAGCGCCCGCCTCTCTCCTCCCTTTCCTGTTCTCACCTCACTCCCGGCCGCGAACTCCTCCGTTCCCAACAACAGCGGAAGGGGAGAAGAGAAGGAGCCGGCTGTCGAGAAAGTCAGGAGATTCGCGAGGATGCCGGGGAGAACGCCTCCGTCGCCCTACAGCCGTGAGGCCCTGCCGCGCAGGGCCTCACTCACCACGTTCACAGCCTCAGGGAAGGGCGACGAAACCGACCGTCACATCTGCTGTCCACCGACCGGCGCGGTGAACACCGGCGGCTCCGGCGCGGACCCGCCCGCACCCGGACCACCCTCGGACGTCCCTGCCTTGCGAGCCTGACGCCGCTCCTTCGCACCCTCGACCAGGTTGTACAGCGCCGGCAGCACCACCAGCGTGAGCACCGTGGACGAGAGCAGACCGCCGATGACGACGATCGCCAGCGGCTGGGAGATGAAGCCGCCGTGCCCGGTGAGGCCGATCGCCATCGGGAACAGCGCGGCGATGGTCGCGAGCGCTGTCATCAGGATGGGCCGCAGACGGCGCGAGGCGCCGTGCGCCACCGCCTCGGCCACGCTCAGCCCGCGGCGGCGGTACTGGTTCACCAGGTCGATGAGCACGATGGCGTTCGTGACCACGATGCCGATGAGCATCAGCACGCCAATGAGCGAGGCGACGCCGAGCGGGATGCCCGAAGCGATCTGCAGCAGAATCGCGCCGATCGCCGCGAACGGCACCGAGACGAGCAGCAGCAGCGGCTGGCGCAGCGAGCGGAACGTCGCGACCATCACGATGTAGACGATCAGGATGGCCGCCAGCAACGCGAGCCCCAGCTGGGCGAACGCCTCCGTCTGGCTGGAGGAGACACCCCCGATCGTGGCGGTGGCCCCCGACGGGAGATCGGCGTCCTTCAGCGCCTGGGACACCTCGGCGTTGGCGGTCGTGAGGTTGTCGGTGCTCGGCGTCGCGGTCACGGTCGAGGTGCGCAGACCGCGCTGCGTGGTGACCGTCGAGGGGCCTTTGGCCTCCTGAACGGCCGCCAACGTGCTGAGCGGAACGACCCCCTTGACCGTCGGGATGCCGAGGGCCGACAGCTCCGCGACCGTGGTGGGCGGATTCTGGCTCAGCAGGTAGACGGTGAGCGTGGTGTTCTCGATCGCCACGCTGCCGATCTGGGTCGGCCGCATCGCCTGCGACACGAGGGTGCCCACGGCGACCTCGCTGAGCCCGGCCTCGGCCGCCTTCGCGCGGTCGACCGTCACCGAGACGTAGGGCAGCGAGGCGGAGAGGTTGTCGGTCACCTGGCCCAGCGACTTCTTCTTCTTCAGCTCGGCGGCAACAGCGTCGGTGGCCTTCTGCAAGTCCGCGTCCGTGCTCGCGGCGATGTCCACCTCGATATCGCTGGAGGCGCCGAAGCCGCTCTGCGCCGAGACCTGGATGTCGCCCTGGCCGTCGATCGCCGCCATCTCGTCTTGGATGGTCGTCTGCAGCTTCTCCTGGTCGGCGTCCGGGTCCGTGGTGATCGAGAAGGTGGACGCGCCACCGCCTCCCCCGGTGAAAGCGTCCCGCAGCGACGAGCCGCTGGAGCCGATGGAGACCTGCACGGTCTGGACGCCCTTCGTGTCGAGCAGTTTCCGCTCCACGGCCTTGGCGGCGTCGTCCTTGGCCTGCAGGCTCGCGCCGGGCGCGAGGGTCTGGGTGACCGTGAGCGAGTTCTGGCCGCTGGAGCCGAGGAAGTTGGTCTTCATCAGCGGTGCGGCGGCGATGGTGCCGCCGAGGACGACCAGCGCCAGGACGACGGTGATCGCGGAGTGCCGCAGCGTCCAGCGGATGATCGGCAGGTAGCCACGCTGAAGCCGCGACGGGTGCTCCAGTTCGTCCTCGCCAGCGGCGGTCGCCTCGTCGATGGAGAGGCTGGCCGCATCGGGCTCCTGGGCGGTGTGGCGGCTGCGCTTCGGCTTCGGCGCGCGCAGGAACCAGTACGCGAGCACCGGGACGATCGTCAGCGCCACGAGCAGCGACGACAGCAGGGCGATGGTCACGGTGAGCGCGAACGGCCGGAACAGTTCGCCGGTCACATCTCCCACGAACGCCAGCGGCAGGAACACCGCAACCGTCGTGATGGTGGATGCCGTGATCGCGCCCGCGACCTCCCGCACGGCGCGCACGATGGTCGCCGCCCGGTCGGCTCCGGGCACCAGCTGCCGCTTGATGTTCTCGATGACGACGATCGAGTCGTCCACCACCCGCCCGATCGCGATCGTGAGCGCGCCGAGCGTGATGATGTTGAGCGTGTACCCACTGGTCCACATCACGATGAATGTCAGCAGGATGCTGGTCGGGATGGAGATCGCCGTCACGAGCGTCGAGCGCACCGACAGCAGGAACACCAGAATGACGATGACCGCCATCACCAGACCGAGCAGACCTTCCTCGGCGAGCGAGTTGATCGACTGGGTGATGAACGGGGCCTGGTCGAAGACGACAGTCATCTTCGCGCCGTTCCCGAGCTTCTTCTCCAGCTCGGGCAGGAGCGCGGTCACTTTGTGCGAGACCTCGACCGTGTTGGCGGAGGGCAGCTTCGTCACCGCGATGGTGAGCGCCGGTTTGCCGTCCACGCGAGAGACGGAGGTGATCGGGTCGTCGGTCTGCGCCACCGTGGCGACATCGCCGATCGTGGGCGGGGTGGCGGCCCCGGCCCCGGCCGACGATGCTCCGGAGCCCGACGCCGAGGCGATCAGCGGCAGCCCCGCGATATCGGCGACAGACGTCAGCTGGGAACCGGACTGGACAGTGAGGGTCTTGGCATCCTCGGTGATCGAGCCGCCCGGCAGCAGCGCCCCGTTCTGCTGAAGCGCGTCCTTGACCGCCGAGACGCTGAGGCCGGCCACCGCGAGCTTGGCCGGATCGGGCGTGATGGTGACGCGCTGGCCGACCTCGCCGACGAGCTGGGCGTCGTTGACGCCGGTCACTTCTTTGATGTCCGGCAGGGCGAGCTTGGCGATGTCGGCGCCGAGCCGGCGCTGGTCGGCGTCGCTGGAGACCGCGAGCTGGATGACCGGGAGGTCGTCGATCGAACCGGAGAGCACCTGCGGGTCGACCCCGGAGGGGAGCGTCGATTTGATGCGGTTGACCGCCTGGTCGATCTTCTGCTCGGCCGTCGCGAGATCGCTGCCGTAGGTGAACTTCGCCGTGATGATCGACTGGTTCGTGGCGCTGACCGCAGAGGTGCTCTCAAGGCCGGGAACGCCCTGGATGGCGGCTTCAACGGGGGCGCTCACATCGTTGTTGACGACCTCCGGCGAAGCGCCGGGGTAGCTGGAGAGCACGACGAGCTGCGGGAAGGAGATCGACGGCGCGAGCTCCTGTTTGAGGTTTCCTAGCGCGATGCCGCCGAAGACGGCGGCCACAATGGTGGTGAGCGCGATCAGGGCGCGGTTCTTCATGCTGAGAACGGCGAGAAAATGCACGGGCTTCCCCTTGGCGGGTGGTGTGGACGAGATGGGACGCGACGGCGGTGGCGCTCGCAGAAGTATCTCATTGCAGACGGCGCATGCTCCTCATGCCGTGGTACGACATTCCGGCCGCAGTCCGCGCACGCCACGGTCGGCAAAGCCCCCGCTTCGCCCGCCTCAACCCGCCGAGACCCGGGCGGGTCCGCTGCCGAAGACCGACAGCAGCACACGCTCGCCGCGGATCAGGCACTCGTCGAGCAGGACCGCCGCACGGGCCGCTTCGCCGGCTTCGAGCGCCTCGAGGATCTCGAGGTTGGCGCGCAGAAACGGCGAGTGGAGGTATTCGAGGTCGTCGGCGAGGCCGAACGCCAAGCGGAGTTCGGCGGCGATCCGGCGATGGAGCCCGGTCAGCCGTGGGCTGTCGGCCAGACCGACGATCGCCTCGTGGAAGAGCATGTTCGCCGTGCCGACCGCGCGCCAATCGTCCTCGTCGCGGGCAGCGAAGGAAGCGGCGACGGCCTCCCGCATCCGGACGAGCGCGGGATGCCCGGGCAAAGAGCCGGCGACCGCCTCGCCCTCCACCAGCCGCCGCACCCGGTAGATGTCCAGGATCGCCCCGACCGTCGGGACGGCGACGAAAGCCCCGCGGTTCGGCGAGTGCTCCAGGAGGCCGTCCTGCCCGAGCAGGCGGAACGCCTCGCGGAGCGTGTTGCGGGAGACGCCGAGCCGCCCGGCGATCACCGCTTCCGGAAGGGCTGCGCCCGGGAGGAGTTCGCCGTCGGTGATCTCCCAGCGGAGGGCGTCGGCCGCCTCTTCCGCCCGGAGGATATCGCTGCGCATGGACGGATCGTACCAACAGCAATGCTTTTATTGTTGAACAAGAGCTGGCTTGTTGTTCCACACATCGGCTAAGTTCGTCCCACGACAAGGGAGGACCCGGCAATGAGCGATAAGCGAGTCCCCGAGGACGCGGCGACAACCACCGTCCCCGGGCCGGCCACCGTGGCCAGCGGCACGGTCGGCTTCGTGAAAGCCCGGCGCGGCTCCCTCATCGGCGCGATCTTCATGATGGCCACACGAGCGCGATCGGCCCGGGCTTCATCACCCAGACCGCGACGTTCACGGCCACGCTCGGGGCGGCTTTCGCCTTCGGCATCCTGGTCTCGATCCTCATCGACTTCGTGGTGCAGGCCAATATCTGGCGGTTCATCACGGTCAGCGGTAAGCGCGCGGCGGAGCTCGCGAACGCGGCCATCCCGTTCAGCGGCTACGTGCTGGCGGTGCTCGTGGTGTTCGGCGGCCTCGTCTTCAACATCGGCAACATCGCCGGGGCGGCGCTCGGCCTCAACGCCCTCCTGGGGCTCGACCCCAAGATCGGCGGCCTCGTCAGCACGCTGCTCGCCATCGTCATCTTCCTGGTCAAGCGGGCCGGTGTGGCGATGGACCGCGCGATGATCGTGCTCGGGCTGCTCATGATCGTGCTGACCGTCATCGTCGCCGTCATCGGAACCCACCGATCGGGGAGGCCCTGCGGCAGACGGTGCTCCCGGACACGATCGACTTCGCTATGATCACCACCATCGTCGGCGGCACGGTCGGCGGGTACATCACCTACGCCGGCGCCCACAAACTGCTCGACTCGGGCGTCTCCGGTGTCGAGCACCAGCGCGAGATCACCCGCTCGGCGTTCACCGGCATCGCGGTCACCGGCGTCATGCGCTACGTCCTCTTCCTCGCCTTCCTCGGCGTCACCGCGAGCGGTGTGACCCTCGACCTCGCGGGCAACCCCGCCGCCCAGGCGTTCGAGGCGGCGGCAGGGGAGCTCGGCATGCGCGCGTTCGGGCTCGTGCTCTGGGCGGCCGGCATTTCGAGCGTCATCGGTGCGGCCTTCACCTCCGTCTCCTTCCTGTCCGTGTTCAGCCGGCGGCACGGAGCCGGCGGAGGCGGCGACCGCCCCCGCGGACGACGCCGGAACCGACCCGAACGCGATCGTCGCTCCTTTCTCGGGCACGATCAGCGCCTGGACTGCGGAGGAGGGAAGCCTCGTCTCCGCAGGAGAGACCGTGGCGACGATCGAAGCGATGAAAATGGAGGCTCCGGTGAAAGCCGCCACGGACGGCGTTCTCCGCCGTCTGGCCGAGGCCGGCGACGCGGTGACGCGCCACCAGGCCATCGGCCGCATCGAGGCCGCAGACGGCCCCTGACCGGTTCTGCGGCATTGCCTGCGTTCTCGGAGGCGGCTCCGCGATCTCGGATATCTCCGGGCGATCGGAGAGGGCTCCGGAAGGTGCGGGGCGGTTCCGGGGCGCGGGGGTGTCGCCGTCTCGCCGCCGTCTGATGGTCAGCGGGAAGCGATGGCCGGCGTCCCGGACACAGGATCACATCCTGGAGGCACGGACAGCCAAGGATCGCGTTCCCGCTGTGCCGATCAGAACCCTGACGCCGGGACCGAATGCCCGGGCTCAGCCCGAGGTGGCCGGCTGAGGCAGCGATCGGCGCACAGGGCGCTCAGGTCACTTCACGGTCCAGGTACAGGTGACGCTGCTCGCGGTGGGGTCGGCCACCTCCAGATCGACACGCTTGCTGTTCTCGATGACCCCGCACACCAGGTGCGAGACATCGCCAGAGAGAGGAACGAGCGTCGCCGTGTAGGTACCGGGAACGGTGTAATCCGCCGAGGACCTGCCATCGAACGGGAAGAACCCCGCGAAGTGCTTCCCGCTCGTGTAGACATCGCCGTCGGACGACTCAGCGCCGGGAAGCGGCACGGAGCCGTTGCGAGTGACCTCGATGGAGAAGAAGCTGCCGGCGCTCTCCTGGCCGGTGAAGATGGCCGTTACCGTGGGAGCGTCCACCGCCACCCGCGGGACAGTCGCAGCATCCGCTGCCACCGAAGCCCCCACCGTGAGCGCACAGACAGCACCCATCGCAACGAACCCCTTCACAAGATTCCGAACCTTCATCGTGTGTCCTCTCATCAGGAGAAAGTGAGCAAATGGCGTCGGCACCGTCTCTCTCAGTGCCACCCCGCATCGATGCTAAGCACGCGGAGACCGCACCTGCCGGGTTCTTTCTGTTATCTCATGGATTCCCAGAACACGACCAGGACAGCATCGCCGTCTTCCTGCTGGGACAAGGACTCAGCGGACACAAGGCTCAGCGGCCATCGATGAGAACCCAGACAGGTCGCCATTCCCCACCAGCGCCGGAGCCCGAGCGCTATCGAGACGCGCCCCCGTCCCGGCGCACAGCCGCGTAGAGCCGCAGCGTGTCGCGCACGAAGGCCACACCGGCCGCACCGCCGTAGTTCGCAGCGAACCGCGGGTCAGCGACATAAAGCTCGCCGAGACCGGTCAGATAGGCCGCGGGCGGTCCGCCCCGGCCGTGGCCGGGTGTGCCCGGGATGCCCGCGAGCCACTCGGCGTGGCGGCGGGCGAGCGCCTGCGCTTCCTCCGACTCCGGGGCGACACCGCGGGAGGCCGCCTCCACCCAGTCGGCGGCGAGCGCCCGCTGCCGCTCCTGCCACGAGGCGCGCTCAGCGGGAGCCATCCCCCGCCACCAGCAGTCGGAGGCGGCATACGCCTCCGTGCCCCAGCGCTCCTCGACGGCGTCTTTGTGCTGCGTGTGGTCGAACCCGTCGAACATGTCCTCAGCCATGAGCTCTTCTCCTTTCTCGATGGCGGCGATGGTCGCCTCGACCGACGCGATCTGGCGCGCCAGCCGTTCCCGTTCCCCGCGCAGCCACCCGAGGTGGTCGCGCAGGGCGGAGGCGGCATCCCGGCGGTCCGCGAGCGCACGGCGGATGGCCGGCAGGCCGAGTCCGAGGTCGCGCAGCAGCAGGATGCGCTGCAACCGCACGAGAGCATCGCGATCGTAGCGGCGGTAGCCGTTCGCACCGATCCGGCTCGGCGGCAGGAGACGGATGTAGTCGTAGTGGCGCAGAGTCCTGCTGGTCGTGCCGGCGATGCGGGCGATGTCCTGGATGCTCCAGTCCGTGTCCACGGCCGCTCCTCTCTCCGGGCTGCGAGATCCACCGTAGAGGTTTACGCTACGTCAAGGTCAAACGGCTCAGCGCTTCGCCTTCGCCGGTTCTTTGACGGTCCCCGCGGCCGGGGACCCGGGAGCCTGAGCGACCGGCTTCTCCAAGACGGGAGCCCCCGGTTCGCCCATCGAGACCGGGCGCGCGTGAAGGTGGACGCTCACCCCGGCGTTCGACGCCGGCGTCAGCGGCAGCCGCGCGACCGGACGCACCGGCTCCCCGCGCCGGTCCTGCCCCGGAAGCGGGCGCGACCGGCGTCCGTAGATCAGCGACGACGAACCGAGCAGCCAGGGCACGAGCGCCACCGTGACACCCCGGCACAGCATGAGCCGCTTGGCGAGGCGCGACGCACGGTGGTTGTGCAGAAGCGACTCCCACCAGTGGCCCACGATGTACTGCGGCAAATAGACGGTGACGACCTCGGAGCCGTGCTGCTCGCGGCGATGCTTGAGGTACTTGATCAGCGGAATCCCGAACTCGCGGTACGGGGATTCGATGATCGTGAGCGGCACATGGATGTTCTGCTCGACCCACTGCCGTTGCAGCTTCTGCGTCGCTTCCTCGTCGATCGAGACATGCACCGCCTCGATCGAATCGTGCCGGGCGGCGATCGCGTAGTCGAGGGCTTTGAGCGCCGGCTTCTGCATCCTGCCGACGAGGACGATCGCGTGGTCGCCGACGCTGCCGAAGGTGGTGGAGGGATCGACCTCGATCTCCTTCTCCACATCGCGGTAGTAGCGGTTCACGCCGAGCATGAGGAACCACAGAACGGGCATGAAGAGGAAGACGAGATACGCGCCATGCGTGAATTTCGTGATCGTGACGACGATGAGCACCACGAAGGTCAGCGTCGCGCCGAACGCGTTGATGCAGAGGGAGCGGACGATGCTGCTGCGCTCCCAGCGGGTCAGCGTCTCGACGCGGGCCTTGCCGCTGCCGCGCAGCAGCGTGATCCAGTGCTTCACCATCCCGGACTGCCCGAGTGTGAACGAGACGAAGATGCCGATGATGTAGAGCTGGATGAGACTCGTCAGGTTCGCCTGGTAGACGAGCAGCAGGAGGGAGGCGGCCAGCGCCAGCAGGATCATCCCGTTCGAGTACACGAGGCGGTCGCCGCGGGTGTTCAGGGCCTTGGGCGCGTAGGATTCGCGGGCCAGGACCGAGCCCAGCAGCGGGAACCCGTTGAACGCGGTGTTCGCCGCGAGCAGGAGGACGATGGCGGTCGCCGCCTGCACGATGAAGAAGAAGATCGTGTTGTTGCCGAACGTGGCGGCGGCGAGCTGAGCGATGAGCGAGCGCTGCGGGGCGGTCGCGCACTGAGCCCAGCCCTGGAGGTCACAGGGGTTCTCGGCGTAGTGGACGCCGGAGATGAGCGCGGTCGCGGTGAGGCCGGCGAACAGGAGGATCGCGATGCCGCCCATCATCCCGAGCGTGGCGCGGGCGTTCCGGATCTTGGGCCTGCGGAAAGCGGGCACCCCGTTCGCCACCGCCTCCACACCGGTGAGGGCGGAGCACCCGCTCGAGAACGCGCGCAGCAGGAGAAGAACCATCGCGGCCTGCGTGAGGCTGGACGCGTGGACCGTGTAGCCGGCGGACTCCGCGACGGGCGCCGCCCCGAGCGCCGTGCGGATCAGGGCTGTCACGATCATGACGAGGATGCTGCCGATGAAGATGTAGGTCGGCAGGGCGAACGCCTTGCTCGACTCGCGCACGCCCCGGAGGTTCACGGCGACGAGGACGATGACGCACAGGACGGCGAGCTCGACCCGCCAGGATGCGAGGACGGGCAGCGCCGAGATGACATTGTCCACCCCCGAGGCGACGGAGACGGCCACGGTGAGCACGTAGTCCACAAGCAGAGCGGAGGCGACCACGAGCCCCGCCTTCTCGCCGAGATTCTTGTGCGCGACCTCGTAGTCGCCGCCGGAGGGGTACGCCTTGACAAGCTGCCGGTAGCTGAGAACCACCGTCACGAGCAGCACGACCACCGCCGCGGCCACCCACGGTGCGAAAGAGAGGAACGCCAAACCGCCGAGCAGCAGGATCATCAGAAGTTCCTGCGGAGCGTACGCGACGCTCGAGAGAGCGTCGGAGGCGAAGATGGGTAAGGCGAGGTGCTTCGGGAGCAGCTGTCCTTCGAGCTTTTCGCTGGGAAGCGGGTCGCCGATCAACCACCGCTTCGGGGATCTCCCCTCATTGGTCACGAGGGTTGAGACTACTCTCTGCCGAACCGCTGTCAAGTCGGCCCGTCGAGGGGGTGTCCGGCCGCGGCTCTATCGTGGATCGAGTTCGCGCCGCCGCCACCCCACCCCCCGCGGACTCCTGCGGAGGGTGGGCGATCAACGGGTCCTGAGGAGCCTCCGGGAGAGCGAGGGGAGCATGCCGAGACTCTCCCCGCGCCTCGCAGACAGCGCCTCGCAGACAGCTCAGCGCCGGCTCAGCGCCTCGGCGATGGTGCGGCGAACACGGTCCAGCTCCGACACGATGAGCGGCACGATCTCACCGGAGAGGGCGCCGCGAGCGGCCTGGGTCCGCAGGTCGGTGCGGAGGTGCTGACGGAAGTCGGCGATCGCAGCCTCGGCGTCCCGGACGGCGGCGTTCGCAGCGGCCCGGGCATCCCGGGCCGTGTCCCGCGCCTCCTGCCGGGAGTCGACGCGGGTGGCGTCCCTCCTGGCCTCACGGGCCGCGGAGGCGAGTTCGGCGCGCAGCGCGCGCATCGCTTCGTCCACCCCGGCACGGACCTCGTCGGCGAGCCGGCGAACCGAGTCGGTCACCTCCTCCTCGATCGCATCCAGCTCGTGCTCGCGCGCGGCGAGCTCGGCCCGGCCGGCGTCCGTGATCGCATAGACGGCCTTTCGACCGTCGACGGTCTTCGTTACGAGTCCCTCCTCCTCCAGTTTCGCGAGCCGCGGGTAGATCGTCCCCGCGCTCGGGCTGTAGGTGCCCCCGAACCGGGCAGTGAGCGCCTGGATGAGCTCATAGCCGTGCTTCGGCGACTCCGCGAGCAGACTGAGGAGGTACAGCCGAAGGCTGCCGTGCGCGAAGACCGGGCTCATGCGAGCTCCTCTGCGCCCCGCGTCGCGCTGCGCAGCACGGAGATGTTCCCCGAGACGGAGTTGACGGAGATGTCGACCCACGAACCCTCCAGGCTGCCCGTGGTCGCCGTGTACCCCTTTCCGACGGAGCCGACGAGGAGCGTGTTGTCGAGCTGCACGCGCCCCGAGACGGTGTTGGCACGGTAACGCGCGCCGAGCGCCTCCGGGAGCCGGATGGTCGTGTCCCCCGTCACCGTGTTGATCTGGATCTCGTCCGGGGTTCCGGAGATGTCCAGGAGCAGATCGGCGGAGACACCGTCGGCGGTGAAGCGGGTGATGGCCCCGGCCGCCGTGACACCGCCCGAGACCGTGTGGGCGGCGATGCGCCCGGTGTGTCCGCGGGCGGAGAGCTCGCCGCTCACCGAGTTGAGTTCGATGTCGCCCGAGAGCTCATCGATGACGAGATCGCCGGAGACCGTGCTCAGCCGTGCGTCCGTGACGAGCCCCGAGACGAGCGCGCTCGCCGAGACGACGCCGAAGGTGAGCGCCACATCCCGCGGCACCAGCACACTGACATCGACGCGCGCGCTCGAACGCATCGATTTGAAGACCTCGATGAAGTTGTCCCAGCGCAGCTGGGGGTGGTCGATCTCCAGCTTGTCGCCGTCGATCGTCACCTTGAGCTCGCGCCCGGTGACCGAGTGGACCTCGACCCGCGCCGTCGGCTCGTCGTGCCCGATGAGGTCGATCTGCCCGCCGAGCAGTCCGATCTTGAGCGAACGCACGACCTCGATGTCGATCGTGCGGCTCTCGCCGGGCTGGATCAGCCACTTCTCCTGTGCCATTGTTCTGCTTCTCCCTCGCATCGTGGCCTGGTCAGACCCTCGATGAATCGCGCTATATCGCGATATTGACGAGTTCACGCTATATCGCGAGTTTGACTCGCGCAAGCGCACTCGGGGAATTCATAGCCACCCCTCGCTTCCTCAGTTCTTCCGGCCCGCTGCGGCGTGTCGGCGGGAAGAACTGAGGAAGCGATGGCTAGAGCTGCGCCATGATCTGCCGGGCTATCACGCGCCCGGCACGGTTCGCGCCGATGGTGCTCGCCTGCGGCCCGTACCCGGCGAGGAATATCCGCGGGTCCTGCCAAGACACCCCCGACGCGACGGTGAGACCGCCGGCCCTGTCCCGGAGCTTGAGCGGGGCCAGGTGGCGAAGCTCCGGCCGGAAGCCGGTGGCCCAGATGATCGTCTGCGCTTCGGCGAACGTCCCATCCTCCCAGCGCACGCCGCCGGCCTCGATCCGGGAGAACATGGGCCGCTCCACCAGCAGGCCGCGATCGATGCCCGCGGCGATGCGCCGCGTGCGGGCGACGCCGGTGCCGCTGACGATGCTCGGCAGGGCTTCACCGGCACGGGCCGCGGCATCCTGGTGCGCCACCGCGGCGACGCCGCCCTCGATCGTCAGCTCCGACTCATCGCGGAAGTCGACCGGGCGACGGGTCGCCCAGGTGAGGGACGCAGCGACTCCCTCAAGCTCCAGGAGGAAGCCGATCGCGCTCGTCCCTCCGCCGACGACGACGACCGACTGGCCGGCGAGCTCTTCGGAGCTCAGATAGGTCGAGGTGTGCAGGTGACGTCCCGCGAAGTCGTTCATCCCGGGATACCACGGGATGAACGGCGCCCCCAGGTCCCGGTCGCATTGACCACGATCCTCGTGGTGGTCTCGCCCGCGCTGTGCCGCACGACGAGATCGGCGCCGCGGTCGAAGACGCTGTCCACCGAGACGGGACGCTGCACCTCCAGACCGAAGTGCTCCTCGTAGCGGCAGTAGTAGCCGGAGACGATGTCCTTGGCGGGCAGAGAACGGTCGGCGGTCTCGAAGCTGAGACCGACCTCGGACATCCCCAGGAGATCGTTGACGTGATGGGCGCTGCCGAGCCGGAGCGCGTCCCAGCGGTGCTGCCAGGCCCCTCCCGCGCCCGGACCGCGGTCGAAGAGGACGAACTCCCGCCCCGGCGTCAGATCGAACCGACGCAGGTAGTAGGCGACGGCGAGGCCCGCCTGACCCGCGCCGACGATCACTACGGAAGCATCGGTCATCGTTGCGGTCACGCAACTATTTCATCATCTCTCGCTGTGGGCGAACTCCGGGTCTACGAGGGGTCGCATGCTAAACTCGACGCTAGTTTTCACTGTTTCTGATTCGATCCCCGGGCGCCATCCCCGGGCCGGGACCAAAAGGGGGTCACGCATGGGGCGCGGCCGTCAAAAGGCGAAGCACACGAAGATCGCTCGCCAGCTGAAATCGTTCAGTCCGGACGTGAACTACGACGAACTGGAACGTGAGCTGACCGGGCACTCCCACGACGACGCCGACCAGTACGCCAAGTGGGCCGACTACGAGCCGGGCGACGAGTACGGCGACTACGGCGCGGAGGACACCTCTCCCACGGAGACCCCCAACCGCGCCTGACCCCACGGGGCCGAGAGACCCTGCGCGGTGCGGCAGCTGTCCTTCCCCGTCGAGGCAAGACCGTCCGCGGTGGCCACGGAGCCTCCCCGGGCGTCTTCCGGAGGACGGGTGAAGAGACTCAGCCGGAGTATGCCCCCACGAGCCGCACGGTCCCGCCCTGCACACCCTTCGCGCCCTGCTCGAAACCGGCGAGGTCACGCGCGGCGGTCGAGACCGTCCCCGCCGCCCAGGTCGGGATGCCGGCCGCGGTCAGCGCCGCGGCGATCGCACCGGCGCTCTCCGGCGACACCACCGCGAACATCCCGATGCCCAGGTTCCAGGTTCCCTCGGTGGACTCGAGGGTGCTGCCCGAGAGCGCGGTCAGCACCCGGAAGACGGACGACGGCGACCAGCTGGACCGGTCGACCTCGACCCACGATCCAACTGGGAGGACGCGCGCCAGGTTGGCCGCGATGCCACCGCCGGTGACGTGGCTGAGCGAGTGGACGCCCGCGCCGAGCGCCGGGTCCTGGAGGACGCGGAGCAGGGGCGCCGTGTAGAGGCGCGTCGGTTCGAGGAGGGCCTCGCCCACGAGGCCGCCGAACTCGGGCAGGTCGTCGGTGAAAGCGATGCCGCGTCCTGCGAGGATGTGACGGACGAGGGAGAAGCCGTTCGAGTGCAGACCGGAGGACGCCATCGCGAGCACGGTGTCTCCGTCGCGAACCCGCTCCGCACCGAGCAGCGCGTCGGCCTCGACCGCCCCGGCCGCCGCGCCCGCCACATCGTAGTCGTCGGGTCCGAGCAGGCCGGGATGCTCAGCGGTCTCACCGCCGATGAGGGCCGTGCCGGTCGCGGCGCAAGCGCGTGCGATGCCCTCGACGATCGCGGCGATGCGCTCCGGGACCACCCGGCCGCACGCGATGTAGTCGGTCATGAACAGCGGCCGGGCGCCGACCACGACGATGTCGTCCACGACCATCCCGACCAGGTCCTGGCCGATGGTGTCGTGCTTGCCGATGGCCTGGGCGATGGCGACCTTCGTGCCGACGCCGTCGGTGGAGGTCGCCAGCAGCGGACGCCGGAACCCCTTCAGCGCGGACACGTCGAACAGCCCGGCGAAACCGCCGAAACCGCCGAACACTTCGGCCCCGTGAGTGCGGGAGACAGCGGCCTTCATCAGCTCGACGGCACGGTCACCGGCGGCGGTGTCGACACCGGCTGCGGCATAGGAGGACGAGGAAGCGAAGGGTTCGATCACCGGTCCATGCTATCGGGACCGGGCCGGCACCATCCTGGTCGAGCGCTCCGGCCGCGCACGCATCGTGGACGGCGTCCTCGCGGGACTCGCCGCCGGCTTCCTGCGTCGTCGCTGCTCGCCGCACTGCGGGGGACTCCCACCCTGCGGCCCTTCCAAGCCGGGGAACCCGCGGCGGCGCTCGCCTGGCTGCGCGACCGATCGGAGCCTGAGCCCCTTACTCCTGCCGTCCCGGGTCCCCGAACGCCAGCAGGCGCTCGTACTCCGAGTCCGGGCCCGGCTCGCAGCCGTCGCCGGTGCCGGCAGCGCCCTCCGCCGCCGGGCGCTCCAGCAGGTTCTTGCCGAGGTGCCGGGCGGCGGGGAGCGCGATCGGGTAGACGCCGGTGAAGCACGCGGTGCAGAGGCGCTCGCGGGGCTGCTCGGTGGCGGCGATCATCCCGTCCTCGGAGAGATAGCCGAGGGAGTCGGCGCCGATGGACTGGCGCACTTCCTCGACGCCGAGGCCGGTGGCGATGAGCTCCGCGCGGGAGGCGAAGTCGATTCCGTAGAAGCACGGCCAGGTGATGGGCGGGCTTGAGATGCGCACATGCACCTCCGCCGCTCCGGCCTCGCGCAGCATCGAGACCAGCGCACGCTGCGTGTTGCCGCGGACGATCGAGTCGTCCACGACAACGAGCCGCTTGCCCTTGATGACGTCCTTGAGGGGGTTCAGCTTCAGCTTGATCCCGCGCTGGCGGATGGTCTGCGACGGCTGGATGAACGTGCGGCCGACGTACGAGTTCTTCACGAGACCCTGGCCGAACGGGATGCCGGCGGCCTGCGCATAGCCGATCGCGGCGAGCGTGCCGGACTCGGGCGTCGGGATGACCAGATCGGCCTCCACCTCGTGCTCGCGCGCGAGCTGGCGGCCCATCTCAACCCGCGCCTCGTAGACGCCGCGGCCGGCGATGGTGGTGTCGGGGCGGGCGAGGTAGACGTATTCGAAGACGCATCCCGCGCGCTTCTCGGCGGCGAAGCGGCTGCTGCGCAGGCCGTTCTCGTCGATGGCGATGAACTCGCCCGGCTCGACCTCGCGCACGAAGCTCGCACCGACGATGTCGAGCGCCGCGGTCTCCGACGCGACGACCCAGCCGCGCTCCAGGCGGCCGAGCACCAGCGGGCGGACGCCCTGCGGGTCGCGGGCGGCGTAGAGCGTGTGCTCGTCCATGAAGACGAGACAGAACGCCCCGCGCAGACGCGGCAGGACCTCCAGCGCCGTCGCTTCGAGAGTGTGGTCGAGATCGCCGGTGAGCAGGGCGGTGACGACGGCGGTGTCGGTCGTGTTGCCGCGGGAGAGCTCGCCGTCGTGCGCCGGGTAGCGCTCCTGCACCAGCTCCATCAACTCGGCGGTGTTCGTCAGATTGCCGTTGTGCCCGAGCGCGACCGTGCCGCCGGAGGTGGAGCCGAGGGTCGGCTGCGCGTTCTGCCAGCTGGAGGCGCCGGTGGTCGAATAGCGCGTGTGACCGACGGCGATGTGGCCGGTCAGCGAGTTGAGCGCGTTCTCGTTGAAGACCTGGGAGACGAGGCCCATGTCCTTGTAGATAAGGATCTTCTCGCCATCGCTGGTGGCGATTCCCGCTGACTCCTGGCCGCGGTGCTGCAACGCATAGAGGCCGAAGTAGCTGAGCTTCGCGACCTCCTCGCCGGGAGCCCATACGCCGAAGACACCGCAGGCGTCCTGCGGGCCCTTCTCGCCGGGCAGCAGATCATGGCTGAGACGACCGTCTCCTCCGGCCACAGCGGACCCCTTTCCGTCGTTTCAGCTGTCGTCGCCGACGCGCACGTCGATTCTATCCGCCCGCACGGTGCGGGCCCTGCGGGCGGCCGCACGGTCGGCGGTCAGTGCGGCGACCGCGCCGAGCGCGACGCCGAGCGCGACGCCGATGGCCAGCAGGAAGCCGAAGACAGCGCCGCGGTCGTAGACCGGATTCTCCGGGAAGGAGAACGTCAGGACGAGGGCGACGATGGCGAAAACGACGGCGCCGGTCAGCATGAAGCGGAAATACCGCGGCGAGCGCTGCACACGGACCGCGTCCTCGGTGACCGTGGCGCGCTCCCCGGGGGACGACTCCGACGACTCCTCCGGGGTGGTGGCGGCATGCGCGTCCGGCGCAGGCTGGGCGCCAGACACGGCGGACTCCTCCAGGTTCACACTCATACCTCCATTCTCCCGCACCGCGGCTGTGCGATCGCCCGGGTCAGAAGCGCAGCGGCAATAACCCGTCGAGGGAGGCGCGCTGGCCGGAGGCGTGGACCACGCCGGAGGCGAGAACGGCCTCCCAGCCGAGACCGCCCGAGGCGAGCGCCAGCCAGGTCGCCGCGTCCGTCTCGATCACGTTCGGCGGGGTGCCGCGCGTGTGGCGCGGCCCTGGGATGCACTGCACGGCTCCGAACGGCGGCACGCGCACTTCCACGGTGCCGCCCGGCGCCCGCTCGGCGAGCAGCTGAAGGAGGTAGCGGACCGCCGTCGCCGTGGTGTTCCGGTCGGCGCCCCCGGACAGCGCCGCGCGCACCGCCGGGCCGCCCTGTTCGTCGGGGATCTTCGCTCTGGCCATGCGCCCATCCTCGCATCGCCCGCGCATCGCCGAGCCGGTGGCCTCTGGTGGGTTCTAACAGTGGTCGCAACACCGGCTAGTTTCGGGAGTTGTTATGACACTTGTAAGGACGTCGCAGAAGATGACCGGGCCGGCACCGATGTCGGCCGAGCGTGCATGATATATCGAGTTGTGGCGGCAGGGAATGAACACCTCCGAGATCTGCCGGATGCTCGGGATTCGCCGCAAGCTGGGCAACAACTGGCGGAACGGGTGGAAACATCGCGACCTGGTCACGGGCAAAGTGCGTTACTATCCGCCGATCGATGAGGTTCCGGTGGTGACGACGGTCTCGGCCCGGTTCTTATCGGAGGACGAGCGGGTGAGGATCGCCGACCAACTCAGGACGGGCGCGAGCATCCGCAGTATCGCAGCCGACCTGGGACGAGCACCGTCGACAATCAGCCGGGAAGTGCGCCGCAATCGCGGGATCACTGGGGAAGTATCGACCGTTCCATGCGCACCGGCTCGCGAGGAGTCGCCGTGCCCGTGACCGGCCGGGGAAGATCGCCTCCAACCCCCGATTGCAGCAGGAGATCCGTGGGCTGTTGAAGAAGTATTGGAGTCCCGTTCAGATCTGTCAGCACCTGCGTCAGCAGCATCCTGACGATCCGAGCATGCGCGTGGTGCATGAGACGATTTACCGCGACCTCTACGACTACCGCGGCGGCGCACTCCCGCGCGAACTCTGCCGAATGCTGCGCACCAAACGCGACAGACGCAAAGCACCCCGCGTGATCGCCCGGCGCAGGATCCGATTCAACGCTGCGCTCACGATCCATGACCGTCCGTTCGCGCCCACGGACCGCAGCGTCCCCGGAGCCTGGGAAGGCGACCTCATCATGGGGCTCGGCAACCGTTCGGCGATTGCCACACTCGTCGAGCGAACGACCCGGTTCACTCTCCTGTTGCCTGTTGACGCTGTCAACAGATCCGAGAGCCTCCGCGATCAGCTCGTCCCTGCTCTCGCGGCGCTCCCGCCCGAACTACGCCGCTCAATCACCTGGGACCAGGGCTGGGAAATGGCGAGACATGAAGAGATCAGCCGCGCAACAGGAACGAGAATCTACTCCTGCGACCCGCACTCGCCCTGGCAGCGCGGCAGCAACGAGAACACGAATCGGCTCTTGCGGGACTACTTCCCCAAACGCACCGACCTCAGAACACACACCCCGAAAGAGCTCGCCCTCGTCGCCGCCGAACTCAACAACCGACCCCGCAAAATCCTCGGCTGGAAGACCCCGAACACCCTCTTCACTACGCTGCTAGAACAAACACACCATCCATGAGTGTTGCGACCACTGTTAGAACCCACCCAGCCGATACAGGAACGCCGCTGTCGCCTCCCGCGAAATAGGACTCTCCGGACGGAACGTACCGTCGGCATAGCCCGTCGTGATGCCCGACCCACGCAGCCACGTGATCTCACGGTAGAACTTGTGCTTCGTCGGGACATCGGTGAAAGGACTCTTAGCCGGAGCCTTATAGCTGGACGGCGCACCAGCACGGCGGAAAAGGAACGCAGCCATCGCCGCGCGGGTCAGGGACTCCTTGGGACCGTAGACCGGCCCCGACTCGGTCGCAGTGCCCGTGCTCAGCTTCGAGTCAGCCATCCACTGAATCGAATCAGAGAACTTCGCCCCCACCCGCACATCAGTGAACGCACCGAACAGATCGCCTTCCCGGCTCGTACGCTTGGTGATCACCCCGCTGTAGATGTCCCTGCCAGCGGTGCGGATCTCGTTGATGTTCGTGAAGTCCGCCCGGCCCACTGCGGGCTGATACCCACCGACGCCCGTCTGGAAGGGAATTCGCTTCCCGTCGCGATCGATGGCGTGCAGGAGCGCGGTGCTCTTACCGTTCGCGTAGCCGATCTGCTGGTTCTCAATGAAAAGCGTCTTCAACTTCGGGTGATTCTTCAGGGGGCGCAGATCCGTCACGCTATTGCGCTCAGGGCGGGGCTCGTCGTTCGACATCTGGAGGTTCTCCAGAGAACGCATGTTCTTGACTGCACTGATGTCGGCGATCAGATTGTTGTCCAGAACGACCCCCGTCAGCGTCGGCACTTTCGCCAGAGGGGAGATATCCGTGATCCGGTTGTTTTGAAGTTGTTTTGAAGGTTGAGGTAGGTGAGCCGTGGAAACACCTCCAGCCCTGCGACCGTCTTCACACCCCGTGAATCGCAGTCCAGTGAGTAAATCCACTCGACCAGAAACTGCTGGGACGGGATGGCCGAATCGTTCAGCTCTTCCTGGATGCATGTGCGCAGCGCAGGGTCGGCGACACGCGCCAAGACGTCGGGAACGACCGTCACCGCGCTCGCGGGGGCAGCGCCGAGCGACCCGAGGACAGCGGCCGCAGCCGCCGTGGCGACGATTTTTATAAGTTTCACAGGCTTCATCCTTCACATTCACAGGGAATGTGACCACGGTATAAATTCTTTGCATAACGTTTCAAACGTGAAACTTTATATGGTAGGATCGGTGACGTCTGCCTGACGAGAACCCGAACCGGCTACCCGCCGTCGCCCGGGATATCGGAGACATCCACCCGCAGAGCCTCGACGAGCTTCGCGGCGTGCGGCGAGGAGACGATCACGCGGGAGAACTCCTCGCCGTCCAGGTCGACCACGACAGCGGCGCGCTGTTTGCCCTTGATGAGCAGGAAATCTTTGCCGCCGTGGAACTTCCAGGTGCCGACGGAGAGCGTGAGCGGGACGGCGGTGCCGGGAGCGCGGATGCCGCGAATCCAGATCCACGGGTCCTCCGTGATGGCGACCGAGCGGATGCTCTCGCGGGGGATCACAAGATTCTCCCGGCGCAAGGCCAACGCTTTCTCGGCCCGCGTGAGATGGATCTCCCATCGGTCAGGGTGAACATGCAGGTTGGCCATAGCCTCTATCCTGCCAAGCCCGCCCCCGGACGGGGAGAGCGAACCTCAACAAAGCGATAACCGTTCCTTGGAAACCGGACAGGATCGACACCCGGACAGGACGGTGCGGCGGCTGTGAGAAAGTGGTCGGGTGACCCGGACGATCGCCTTCCACGCCCGCCTTCTGCGTTCCGGCGCGGAACCGCGGACGGTCACCGTGTACTCGGCGTCGGACTCACCGCCCCGTATCCTGCGCCGACCGGCCGGCGGCGGCGGAGGGCTCGAGTTCGACGTGTACGCGCTGCTGGACGCCGACGGCTGGCCGGAGGGCGCGACATACACCTTCGTGGAGTCGCTGACCCGGGAGCCGTCGCCGACGGAGGACTGAGGCTCGGACCGCCCGCATCGAACGCCCCTCCCGTGTCCCGTCGGCCTCCGCGCCGGGTCGTCCCGTCGCAAACGGAGGAGAGCCAGCCACCAGCGCTCGCTCTTCCTCCACGTCCTGCTCTCGCCCCGCTCTCCTCCCTTCTCGACGGGCAACGGAAACGGGGTTCGGAGGACGATCAGGCAGCGGCAGCGGCCCGCGCAGCAGCGGGCAACGCGTCCAGGACGCGGCCCACCGCCACGTCATCGTGCGCGGCGGTCACGAACCACGCCTCGAACACACTCGGCGGCAGGGACACCCCGGCGTCGAGCATCGCGTGGAAGAAGGCCCGATAGCGGAACGCCTCCTGCCGCTGCACCTCGGCGTAGGTGCGCGGCGCGGCGGCGACGTCGCGGAAGACGAAGCTGAAGAGGTTGCCCGCCCGCTGCACGCGGTGGGCGACGCCCTCGGCGGTGAGGGCGTCGGAAACGCCCGCGGAGAGAATCTCGGCCACGAGATCCAACCGGTCGTAGACCGCCTCGTCGGCGTGGGCCAGCGTTGCGAGACCGGCGGCGACGGCGACCGGGTTGCCGGAGAGCGTGCCGGCCTGGTAAACGGGACCGGCCGGGGCGAGGACGTCCATGAGCTCGGCACGGCCGCCGACCGCGGCGAGCGGCATCCCGCCACCGATGACTTTGCCGAAGGTGACGAGGTCGGGGGTGTAGCCGCGGTCGAGGCCCCAGAACCCGGCCTCGCTCACACGGAAGCCGGTGAGCACCTCGTCGAGGATGAGAAGGGCGCCGAACTCGTGGGCGAGATCGGCGAGGGCCGCGTTGAAGCCCTCGTCCGGCGGGACGACGCCCATGTTCGCGGCGGCGGCCTCGGCGATGACCGCGGCGATGTCCGGTCCGTTCGCCTCGAACGCGGCGCGGACGGCCTCCAGATCGTTGTAGGGGAGCACGAGCGTCTGCGCGGCGGTGACCTCGGTCACACCGGCGGAGCCCGGCAGCCCCAGCGTCGCGAGACCGGAGCCCGCCTCGGTCAGAAGGCCGTCGGAGTGCCCGTGGTAGTGCCCCGCGAACTTGATCAGCAGCGGCCGGCCGGTGAAGCCGCGGGCGAGCCGGATGGCGGTCATCGTCGCCTCCGTGCCGGTGGAGACGAGCCGGAGCTTCTCCACGAACGGGACCCGCGCGATCACGGCCTCCGCCAGTTCGGTCTCGGCCGGGGTCGACGCGCCGAACGAGAGACCGCGCGCGGCGGCATCTTGGACAGCGGAGACCACGGCGGGATGCGCGTGCCCCAGAATGGCCGGACCCCACGACGCGACGAGGTCGACGTACTCGCGTCCTTCGACGTCCATGATGTACGGCCCGTTCGCGAAGATCATGAACCGCGGCGTGCCGCCGACGGAACGGAACGCGCGCACCGGCGAGTTCACACCGCCGGGAATGACCCGCTGCGCGCGCTCGAACTGCGCGAGGTTCGCCTCACCGACCGCAACGCTGTCGGCCGGCCCCAGTGCGCCCGCCTCGCTCATCGCTGCCACCCGGCCACTTCGGCCGCCCAATAGGTCACGATCGCGTTGGCCCCCGCCCGGCGGGCGCCGATCAGCGTCTCCTCGATGATCCGGTCGCGGTCGATCCAGCCGTTCGCGGCGGCGGCCTCCACCATCGCGTACTCGCCGGAGACCTGGTAGGCCCAGACCGAGACCTCGCTGATGGCGGCGACGTCGCTGAGCACATCGAGGTAGCTCAGCGCCGGCTTCACCATGAGGATGTCTGCGCCCTCGTCCAGGTCGAGGCGGGCCTCGCGCAGACCCTCTCGGCGGTTGGCCGGGTTCTGCTGATAGGCACGGCGGTCGCCGAGGAGCGGGGAGTCGACAGCGTCGCGGAACGGGCCGTAGAAGCCGGAGGCGTACTTGGCCGCGTAGGCGAGGAGCGCCGTCCCCGTGTGGCCGGCCGCGTCCAGCGCCTGGCGCACGGCGGCGACCTGACCGTCCATCATGCCGCTGAGGCCGAGCACTTGGGAGCCGGCCTCGGCCTGCGCGAGCGCCATGTCGCGGTAGCGCAGCAGAGTCGCGTCGTTGTCGACGGCTCCGGCTTCGTCGAGCACACCGCAGTGGCCGTGGTCGATGAACTCGTCCAGGCACAGATCGGTCTGCACGACGAGCGCGTCACCCACCTCGGCGGCGACAGCGCGGGTCGCGACATTCAGGATGCCGTCGGGGTCGGTCGCGGCGGAGCCGGCAGCGTCGCGCGTCTCCGGCACACCGAACAGCATGATGCCGCCGACGCCCGCCTCAGCCGCCCCGGAGGCGGCACGCCTCAGCGAATCCAGCGTGTGCTGGACCACGCCCGGCATGGACGCGACCGGCCGCGGCTCAGCCAGGCCCTCGCGCACGAAGAGGGGGAGGATCAGCTCGGCGGGGTGCAGCCGGGTCTCGGCCACGAGACGCCGCATCGCCGGCGACTGCCGCAGACGGCGGGGTCTGATGACGGGGTGCAGTTCGCTCACTCGCTCAACCCTACGCCGCGGAAGCGTTCAGCCCGCACGGGAGGCGGCCACCGCCACGACCGCTTCGATCAGCGAGGCGGCGGTGCGCTCCTCGGCCACGACATCCACCCGCAGACCGTAGTCGCGGGCGTCGCGCGCCGTCCGCGGTCCGATGGCCGCGACCAGCGTGGACTCCGGAATGGGGCCGAGCTGCACCTGCACCTGCTCGGCCACCGAACCGCTTGTGACGAGGATCGCCTGCACGAGCCCCTGCCGCACATACGCGACCACGTTCTCCGGCACGGTCACGCCGATCGTGCGGTAGGCCACGACCGAATCGACGTCGTGCCCGATACGGCGCATCCCCTCGGTGAGGAGGGGCTTGGCGATATCGGAACGGAGCGTGAGGATGCGGAGGGGGACCTGGCCCTGGGTGGCGGCTTCCCACTCGGCGAGCAGTCCGAGGGCGGAATTGTCCTCCGCGGGCACGAGATCCATCTTGTAGCCCGCAGCGGTGAGCGCAGCGGCTGTGGTCTCTCCGACGGCGGCGATCCGGGTGCGGGGCGGGACGACCGCGCGGGACGCGCTCAGCACATCCACCGTGGTCGCGCTCGTGATCGTCACCCAATCGAACTCGCCGGCGGCCAGACGTTGCAGGGCCTGCTCCAGAGCGGGGGCGTCGGTTGTCGGCGCGAAGTTGATCATGGCAGCGACGACCGGCGAAGCGCCCATCCCGCGCAGATCCGCCGCGACGGAGTCGCCCCACGGCCCCCCGCGCGGGACCAGCACCCGCCAGCCTGCGAGCGGTTTCGGCACCGATCCCGTCGTCATCGGATGCCCTTCAGCGGAGCCAGATCGGCCGCGCCCGCGATGAGGAGCTCAGCGACGACGCGCTGTCCGACATCGCGGGCGGCCTCGTCCAAGTGGGCCGCGCCGAACGACTCCGGCGTCGCGGCGTGGGACGCGGTGAGCTGCGCGGTGCCGTCGGGCCGGTAGACGGTCGCTGTGAGGAAGAGGAGCCCGTCGTCGATCATGGCAGTCGCGCCGACCGGGGCGGCGCAGCCGGCTTCGAGGCCGGCCAGCACGGCGCGCTCGGCGGTGGTCGCGGCGCGCGTGGTCGCGTGGTCGACGGCGGCGAGCGCGCGGGCGATCGGTCCCCGCCCCCGTTCGTCCCCCTCGCGCACCTCCAGAGCGAGCGCTCCCTGACCGGGAGCGGTCGGCATGACCGACAGGGGGAAGAAGTCGGTGACGGCGTCGAGACGGCCGAGGCGGGTGAGCCCCGCGGCGGCGAGCGCCACAGCGTCCAGGTCCGCCCCGGACACTCGGCCCAGCCGTGTGTCGACATTGCCACGGATGTCCACGATATCGAGGTCGGGGCGCTGCGCCTTGAGCTGAGCCGCCCGGCGGGGCGAACCCGTGCCGATGCGGGCGCCCTCTGGCAGCTCCTCGAAGCGGAGACCATCGCGAGCGCACAGGGTGTCGCGGGCGTCGGCGCGCTTCGGCACCGCGCCGAGCACGAGTCCGGGGGCCGGGGTGGTCGGCAGATCCTTCAGAGAGTGGACGACGAGGTCGCACTCGTCGTTCCGCAGCGCATCCCGCAGCGCGGTCGCGAAGACACCGGTCCCGCCCAGCTCCGAGAGCGATTCGCGCGAGGTGTCGCCGTGGGTGGTGACCGTGACCAGCTGGATATCGAAGCCCGTCGCGCGCGCGACGGCGGTGGCGACGGCCTTCGTCTGGGCGACGGCGAGTGTGCTACCGCGGGTGCCGAGGCGGAGCACTCCCTGCCGCCGCTGCGCTGGGCCGTCGGAGACGATCACGGAGCGAGCCCGGCGACGGCCGGCTTGAAGCCAAGACGGACGTTCTCGCAGCATCCCGGGCGGCACACGTCGTACCAGGGGCCGAGCGTGGTGAGGGAGGGACGCTGAGCGACCGGAAGGCCGTCGCGGCGCTCAAGCACCAGATCTACGAGACCCTTGACGTACTTGGCGTGGGTGCCGGGCGTCGGGACACGGACGGCGAGCAGGCCGTGCTCCTCGCTCGACTCCATCGCCTCGGTGTCGAGGTCCCAGAGGACCTCCATGTGATCGCTCACGAAACCGAGCGGCACGATGATGACGGCCTTGACGCCCAGCTCGGGCAGCTCGGCGATGCGGTCGTTGATGTCGGGTTCGAGCCACGGCATGGAGGGGGGGCCCGAGCGGGACTGGTAGACGAGATCCCAGCCGATCGTGTCGCCGGTCGCCTCGTGCGAGACGATCTCCGCGACCGCGAGGTGCTGAGCCACGTACGCCCCGCCCTCTCCCCAGGGCTCGCCGGAATCGGGCCGCCCGGACGGACCGGACTTGCCAGCGTCCGTCGACGGGATGGAGTGCGTCGAGAACAGGATGCGCACGCCGGTCGCCGGGTCGATCCCCGGCACCCTCTCACGCAGCTCATCGACGGCGTTCTTCACGCCCTCGATGAACGGCTCGACAAAACCGGGGTGGTCGAAGAACTGGCGCACTTTGTCGATCTGGATGCGGCCCTCAAGCCCGGTCTCCTGCAGCACGCGGGCGAAATCCTCGCGGTACTGACGGCAGCTGGAATAGGAGGAGTAGGCGCTGGTCGCGACCGCGATGAGCTTGGTGAACCCGCGCTGGTCCGCCTCCGCGAGGGCGTCCGCGAAGTATGGGTCCCAGTTGCGGTTGCCCCAGAGCACCGGCAGGTCGATGCCGCGCGAGGCGAGCTCCGCCTCCAGCGCCGCTTTGAGCGCGCGGTTCTGGTCGTTGATCGGGCTCACTCCGCCGAAGTGGCGGTAGTGCTGGGCGACCTCTTCGAGGCGCTCGTCGGGGATTCCCCGGCCCCGCGTGACATTGCGGAGGAACGGGATGACATCGTCCTGGCCCTCGGGGCCGCCGAAGCCGGCGAGCAGGATGGCGTCATACGCGACCGGCTCGGTGACGTGCTCGGGGCCGCCGGCCGCGACCGGCGTCGCGCCCAGCACTGGTGGTAGGGCCTCGTCCGTCATCGGAGCACCTCCACGAGCTCGGCCGGCTGGATGCGACGGCCGGTGTAGAAGGGGATCTCCTCGCGCACATGGCGACGGGCGTCCGTGTAGCGCAGTTCGCGCATCACGTCGACGAGTTCGGTGAGCTCGTCGGCTTCCAGCGGCAGAATCCACTCGTAGTCGCCGAGCGCGAAGCTCGCGACGGTGTTCGCGAGCACCCCGCGGAAGGCGGCGCCCTTGCGGCCGTGCTCGGCCAACATCCGGGAGCGATCCTCCTCGGGCAACAGGTACCACTCGTAGCTGCGCACGAACGGGTAGACGCACAGCCAGCCCCTCGGCTCCTCGCCACGGAGGAAACCGGGGACGTGCGAGCGGTTGAACTCGGCGTCCCGATGCACGCCCATCGCGTTCCAGGTGGGCAGCAACGCCACCATCAGGCGGGTGCGGCGCAGCTGGCGCAGCCCCCACTGCAACGTCTCGGCGTCGAGACCGTGCAGCCAGATCATGACATCGGCGTCGGCTCGCAGGCCGGAGACGTCGTAGAAGCCGCGGGTCGTGACACCCTGCCTGTCGAGGTCGGCGACGACGCCCTCGAGCTCCTGAACCGTTTTCGGGACGTCGGCGCCGTCGAGGTCGTCGGGACGCGCCGGGTCGCGGCGCAACACGGCCCAGAGCGCGAACCCTCTCGGGTTTTCGGGGTTCTCTCCGGGGACGGTCGAATCGGGACCGGCAGTCGGGATACTCATAACCACAGTCTCTCTCGCAAACACGGGAAGGCAAAAACGAGCGCGGGCCCAACGCCCGCGCGGTCAGCGCCGCACGAGGGCGACAAGGCCCCAGACGGCGGCGGCCACGGCGATCGCCGCGCCCGCGACGATGCCGGCGAGGGCCAGCGGGTTCTCGCGCCGGAGCATCCGCACGCACTCGGCGGCGCGCTTCGGGACGTTCAGCTTGTATTCGATGGCGTCGAGAGCGGCGGCCAGCTCGGCGCGGGCGCGCTCGACGTCGCTGCGGTCAGTTGTCATACTTGCCCATCCCTCTCAGCGCGTCGGCATCGGATCGGACGCTCGCGATGGTCTCCTTCGGGGCGAGGCCATTCACCCTCTTGAACGACGCGACACCGATCAGCACCAGGATCGCTGCGATCAGGGCCAGAGCGCCGAACACGATGAGCGCAGCCGCCCACGCCGGCAAGACGACAGCGAGGCCGAGCACCCCCGCCGCGACGAGAACTCCGAGCGCGAAGAAAAGAAACACCGGCGCCACGAGGAACAGCCCTATGCCGACACCGGCATATCTCGCCTTCGCTGCGAACTCGGCCTTGAGGTGGTCCACCTCTGCCTTCAGCATGCCGACGACGAGCCCCGGCAGCGCGGCGATCAGCTCACCGAGGGGCTTCTTCCGGGCGTTCCGGCTGTCGATCATCGCATCTCCCTTTTCGGGTCAGGGTCTCGCCGGGTCAGGACGCGCTTGCGCCCCTCGCCGCCTCCGGCTCGGCGATCGGCGAACGCGCCTCGCGCCGTCGCTCGTTCGCGCGGACGACGACCTTCTTGATCGCGACGAACACGGCCTCCGGCGCCTCGCACGCCTTCTCCGCCACGAAGTCCTCGACCGCGTGGACCCGCTTCTGCACCGAAGGCGACTCCCACACTCTGGTCGCGGCGGCCTTCATCTGGTCATACCGTTTCCGTCCGGCCCGCGCGCCGAGCACATAGCCGACGGCCGCTCCCGCGACGAACAGGATCTTTCCGCCCATCCTTCATCCCTCCCTGTCCTCGGTCAGCGCTTTCCAGCGTAGACCCCGTGCCCGCTCGGCAGCCCGGCGGGCGTCTGGGACGACGGACGCGAGCCCGGTCCCGGCCAGCCAGGAGCCGGTCACCTCGAGACCCTCGACGCTCCCGACCCCGTCGCGGACGCGCTGGATACGCTCCCGCTGCCCCACTGTCGCATAAGGAAGAGCGTTCGTCCAGCGAATCCGGGTGAATGCGTCCACATCGGATGCCGCAAGGGGAATATTGAGGAGGGCGGAGACGTCCGAGAGCGCGATCTCCCGGAGGCGCTGGTCGCTCAGCTCGCGGGTCCCTGGCTGGCCCGCCCGGCCGTACGACAGGCGGACGACGTGACGGCCGCCCCCTGCGGCCTCCGCGACCCACGCCCACTTGGTGCTCGCATGCGTCAGGGCTTTGGCGGCGACGCCGGAGCCGGGGGCGTCGCCGACAAGCACGCCCGTCCCCCTGGGCGCCTCGGCGAGAGCGGGAGCGGTGAGCACGAGGGTGACCAGTTCGACGCTCGACGCCGGAGGCCAGTCGAGGCCGGCCAGACCGGCGAGCGACGGGGATGCCGTGGGGAGCAGCGCGAGCGCAGCGGGCGCGGGCGCGGCCATCACCACGACATCCGCGTCGATGGCCGTCCCATCGGCCAGGCGGAGGGTCCAGCGGGCGGGGCGGCGTCCGCCGTCCGATTCGGGATGCGCGGCCCCGGCGGGGGCTGGCGTCTCGGGCGCGGCCCACGGCGCGATCGCGGTGACGGCGGCGGTGGTGCGAACGCTGCCCCCGCGCGCGCGGATGTCGGCGGCGAGCGCGGCAGGGAGCCGCCACATCCCGCCGCGGAGTCCCTGCACAGCGCTGCCCGCCTTCGCCTGCGACCGCAGTTCGCCGACGGCTCCGGAGAGCGAGCCGAGGCGGGTCAGGGCGGCGTTGAGACCGGGGGCCGCGACGTCGATGTCCAGGTCGTCCGGCGCGGCCGAGTAGACACCGGTGACGACGGGGACGACCAATTCGTCCAACACTTTCGCGCCCATCCGCTTCCGCACGAGCGTTCCCAGCCGGCGCTCCTGCCCGATTGTGAGCACCGGCAGCAGCCGGTCGAGGGAGGCGCGAAGGGCGCCGCCCCAGCCGATGGCGGCCACCACATCGGTCGCGAGCGGAGAGCTCGGGATGCCGAGCAGCCCGGCCTTCGGCAGCGGAACGCTCTTGGTGCCGGTGCGCACCCACGCGCCCACCGGGTTCGGCGAGACGATCTCCCCGGCCAGGCCCAGCGCATCGAGGAGCTCGGCGACGTGGCCGCCGCGGGTCGCGAAACTCTCCGCGCCGGCGTCGAGCGTCATCCCGTCGAGTTCGAGCGGTGCGACGGAACCGCCGATGCGGTCCGCCGCCTCCAGCACGACCACCTCGAAACCGGGTCGCGCACACTCGCGCGCCGCGACGAGACCGGCCACACCGCCGCCGACCACGGCGATCCGGGTCGGCTCGGCCTCGAGGGCCTGCCGGATCTCCCCGCCGAGACCGGTCACACGCGCCACCCATGCACCAGCTCGACCAGGCGGGTGAGCACGGCAGGGTCGGTCTCCGGAGGGACGCCGTGGCCGAGGTTGAAGACGTGCGCCGGCGCGTCGCGGCCACGGTCGAGCACATCGAGCGCATGGCCCGAGAGCACCTCCCAGGGGGCGGCGAGCATCGCCGGATCGGCATTGCCCTGGAGCGGCACGACATGCTCCAGCCGGCGGCTCGCCTCGTCCAGCGGCGTGCGGTAGTCGACGCCGATCGCGTCCGCGCCGGCCTCGTGCATCGCGGGGAGGAGCTCTCCGGTGCCCACGCCGAAGTGGACGATCGGCACAGAGCGCAGGACGGCCTCGGCGTCCGGGTCCGCCGACGGGACCGTGTACGTGAGATCGCGGACGTGGGAGAGCGCCCGGGCGGACGCCGGGGCGGCATGCTCGGCGTAGTCGCGGAGCGAGAGCGACCCCGCCCAGGAGTCGAAGAGCTGCGCAGCGCTCGCCCCGGCCAGCACCTGTGCGCGAAGGAAGGCGCCGGAGAGGTCGGCGGTCCAGTCCATCAGACGGGCCCAGGCGCCCGGGTCGGCGTGCATCAGGGTCCGGGCCCGGAGGTGGTCTTTCGACGGGCCGCCCTCCACCAGATACGCGGCCAGAGTGAACGGCGCACCGGCGAAACCGATCAAGGGGGTTTCATCCAGTTCGGCGGTCGTCAGCCGCACGGCCTCCTGGATCGCGGCGAACGCGTCCGCGGCGAGCGCCGCCGGGTCCACGGCGGTCAGACGTCCGACATCGGCGGGCGTCCGAACAGCCCGCTCGAAGACGGGGCCCCTGCCCGGCTGGATCTCGACCCCGACACCCGCGAGCTTCAGCGGCACGACGATATCGCTGAAGAAGATCCCCGCATCCACACCGTGACGGCGCACCGGCTGCAGGGTGATCTCGCTCGCCATCGCCGGATCGAGGCAGGCGTCCAGCATCCGGGTGCCCACGCGAAGGTCGCGGTATTCGGACAGCGAACGCCCGGCCTGGCGCATGAACCACACCGGCGTCACCTCCTGCCGTTCGCCCTGGTAGGAGCGGACGAGGCGGCTGGCGTGGGTGCGGCCTGCGGCGAGCGGGTGGGTCGGATCGAGGGTGGTCACGATCACGATTCTGCCAGGTCCCCGCCGGCCGATGCCCGGGAATCCGCACAGCCGGCCGAAAGGACCGGACCCGGCCGATTCGAAGAACGCACGCGGCGAGCGTAGGCTGCACACCGTGCTTCTCTGCTTCTCGTCAAGCCACCGCACAGCGGCCTTCGATCTCCTGGACCGGCTCGAGCGCAATGCTCCGGCCGTCGCAGCCGCGCTCGCGGAGCACAGCGAACTCGTGACCGGCTCGGTGGTGCTCGCCACCTGCAACCGCTTCGAGGCCTACCTCGACATCGACGAGCCGCTCCCGGCGGCACGCGCGGTGTCCGCTGAGGCCGTGATCGCCACCGTGGGCGACGCCGCCGGGATCGACGCGGACCTGCTGCGCTCCTCCAGCAGAGTGTACTGCGACGATGCGGCGGCAGAGCACCTGTTCTCCGTGTCGAGCGGACTCGACTCCGTGGTCGTCGGCGAGGGGGAGATCGCGGGCCAGGTGCGCCGCGCGCTCACCACGGCGCGCCGGGCTGGCACGGTGAGCCACGACCTGGAGCGGCTGTTCCAGGTCGCGTCCCGGACCTCGCGCGGCGTGAAGAACCGCACCGGCATCACGACCGCCGGCCGCTCGATCGTCCGCCTCGCGCTGGATCTGGCGGAGAGCCGGGTGAGAGACTGGTCCCGGATACGCGTGCTGCTCATCGGAACCGGGAAATACGCGGGCGCGAGCCTGGCTGCCCTGCGCGAGCGCGGCGTCGCCGACGTGCAGGTCCACTCCCCCTCCGGCCGCGCCGAGAAGTTCGCGCTCTCCCACGGGGTGAGCGCCGTCCCGGCCGGCGGTCTCAACGCAGCGCTCGCCCGCGCCCACCTCATCGTCACCTGCACCACCGTGCGCGATTACGCGCTGACTCCCGGGCATTTCGAGCAGGCGCGGCAACAGGACGGCATCGAACGCCGGCTCGTCATCGACCTCGGGCTGCCCCGCAACGTCGACTCCGCCGTCGCCGGGCTGCCGGGCGTCGAACTGCTGGATCTGGAGACCATCAGCATCCACGCGCCGCTCGAGGAGCTGAACGCCGCCGACGACGCCCGCGAGATCGTCGGCGCCGCCGCCGCCGAGTTCGCCGCCCAGACCACAGAGCAGGCGGTCAAACCCGCCCTGATCGCACTGCGCAAGCATGTCTTCGACATCCTCGACGCGGAGATCGCCCGCGCCCGCATGCGCGGCGACTCGAGCGAGCAGACCGAGACGGCGCTCCGGCACCTGGCGGGGGTCCTCCTGCACACCCCGTCCGTGCGCGCCCGCGAGCTCGCCCGGGCGGGAGACGCACAAAGGTTCGCGGACGCGGCCGAAGCCATCTTCGGCCTCCGGATCGAAGAAGCGCCCGTCCGCCCGCGGCTCATCACAGTGGACCGGGTCGCCGCCTCCTGAGCCCCTCGCCGCCTTCAGTAGGATAGTCGGGGACTCTGCCCCCCTCCCCCGATCCCACCCCGCACCGAAACAGGAGCACCTATGGCCGCCGCACCGTCGAGACTGGATTCCGTCATCACGCTGGCGCAGCACCGCGGGTTCGTGTTCCCCTCCGGCGACATCTACGGCGGCACGCGCTCCGCATGGGACTACGGCCCCCTCGGCGTCGAGCTGAAGGAGAACATCAAGCGCGAGTGGTGGAACTCGTTCGTCCGGGGCCGCGGCGACATGGTCGGCCTCGACTCGGCGATCATCCTGCCCACGGCGGTGTGGGAGGCCTCCGGGCACGTCAAGGTCTTCAGCGACCCGCTGACCGAGTCGCTGATCACGCACAAGCGCTACCGGGCCGACCACCTGTTCGAAGCCTACGAGGCGCAGCACGGCCACCCGCCCGCGAACGGCCTGGACGACATCGCCGACCCCGACCACCCGGACAAAGTCGGTCAGTGGACGCCGATCCGGCAGTTCTCCGGCCTGATGAAGACCTACCTCGGCGTGGTGGACGATGAATCCGGCCTGCACTACATGCGCCCGGAGACGGCGCAGGGCATCTTCACCGATTTCGCCTCCGTGCTACAGACCTCGCGCAAGAAGCCGCCGTTCGGCATCGGCCAGATCGGCAAGGCGTTCCGCAACGAGATCACGCCCGGCAATTTCATCTTCCGCACCCGCGAGTTCGAGCAGATGGAGATCGAGTTCTTCGTCGAACCGGGCACGGACGAGGAGTGGTTCGACACCTGGATCGACCTCAGCTGGGACTGGTTCACCGGACTGGGGATCAACCCCGAGAACATCCGCCGGTTCGAACACCCGACCGACAAGCTGGCACACTACTCCAAACGGACCATCGACATCGAGTACAAGTTCGAGTTCGCCGGCTCCGAGTGGGGCGAGCTGATGGGCGTGGCCAACCGCACCGACTACGACCTGAAGACGCACATCGAGAACTCCGGCAAAGACCTCAGCTACTTCGACCAGAACAAGAACGAGCGCTACGTGCCGTTCGTGATCGAGCCGTCGTTCGGCCTGACCCGCGCGCTGATGGCGTTCCTGGTGGACGCCTACGACGAGGAGCAGGTGCCGAACGCGAAGGGCGGCACGGACAAGCGCACGGTTCTCCGCCTCGACCCGCGACTGGCCCCCGTCAAGGTCGCGGTCCTCCCGCTCTCCCGCAACGAGGCGCTTTCGCCGCTCGCCCGCGGTCTCGCAGACAGGCTGCGACAGCGCCGCAATGTCGACTTCGACGACTCCGGCGCGATCGGCCGCCGCTACCGCCGCCAGGACGAGATCGGCACGCCGCTCGCCGTGACGGTCGACTTCGACTCGCTCGACGACGACGCCGTGACCGTGCGCGACCGCGACTCGATGAAGCAGGAGCGCATCCCGCTCGCGGGTCTCGACCGCTACCTCGCGGAGCGCCTCCGCGAGGTCTGACCCTCCGGCAGCGCGCCGGCCCACGAGGGTGGGGCCACCGCAACGGAGACAGGATGAGCACGGTCCCCAGCACACCGACCTCGACGCCCCCGGCCCCGCCCACCCCGCGGCGGACGCCGGCAGCGACGGTCACGCTGCGCCGATACGCCCGCACGGCCCCGGCGAGCATCGCGCTCGCGGGCGTCCTCCTGAGCACAAGCGTCGCGACAGGGACGCTGTGGAGCACAGCCACGACGCAGGGGGGAGCGCCGCTGTAGGCGGCCGGGGTGGGCACGACGATCCACGCCGGGCGCTGGTGGACGCCGGCGACGGCCTTGTTCGTCCCGGAGAACGCCGTTCAGACGGTGGTGTCGATCACGACGGCGCTGATCCTGCTGGCGACCGCCGAGCGGCTGCTCGGGACGGCCCGGGCGACGCTCGCCTTCCTGGTCACCGGCGTCCTGGGGATCGCACTCGGCGTCCTCGGGCAGTGGTCCGCGGCCAACACCGGCGAGTTGCTGACACACACGACGGAGTCCGGCGTCACACTCGACCCGACCGTCGGGATCGTCGGCGCACTCATCGCGGCCAGCGCCTTCGCGAACACGCTCTGGCGGCGGCGCATCCGACTGCTGACCTTCGCGTTCATTCTGATGCTGGCGCTCTACAACAGCGACCAGAACAATGTCTACCGGCTGATCGCCGCCCTGCTCGGTCTGGCGCTCGGCGCGATCCTGCGGGGCGGACGCATCCAGCGGATACGGCGCAGCTCCCACGGCGAGACGCGCACCCTCGTCGCCGCTCTCATCGGCCTCACCGCCCTCGGGCCGCTCGCCGCGCTGCTGCCGCCGGGCGGCTTCGGATCGTTCTCCTTCATCGCGGCGCAGGGCTTCGGCCCGGCACTGCTCAGCCTGCTCCCGCTGGCGCTGCTGCTCGTGACCGCGATCGGTCTGCGCCGCGGCCGGCACTTCGCGCTCCTGCTCGGCATCGTGGTCGACATCGCCCTGATCGTGCTGCCGTTCGCGGCGATCCCGGGCGGGAGACTCTCCGCCGACATCGACGGATACGCGGCGCTCGCCCCGGTGGCCGCAGTGCTGCTCTGGCTGTTCGCGGTCCTTCTGCCGCCGCTCGCCTCCCTCGTGCTGCTGATCGCCACCCGGCGGCAGTTCCAGATCCGGGCTCCGCGGGACGCCGTGGTGCGGTTCACCCTCCTGAGCGTCATTTCGTTCGCGCTGCTGGCCGTGGCGTACCTCGTGGCCGGGCTCGCAACACTGAGCTCGTATGTGCCGGAGGCCGGGCTCGGCGATGTCTTCGCCTCCATGCTGCGCCGCTTCGTGCCCGCCGGTTTGGAGTCCGCGCTCGGGCCGGTCGTCGTGCCGACCGCTCCGATCGTGCTGTCGCTCTCCCACTGGGTGGGCCCGGTGTTCTGGTCCGTCTTCGTCCTCGGCGTCCTGCGGCTCTACCGCGCCACCTCGACCGGGCGCACCGCCGGAGACGAGCTGCGCTTCCGCGAGCTGCTCCGCTGGGGCGGGGGCGGGACGCTCGGTTTCCGGGGGACCTGGCCGGGAAACGTGTACTGGTTCTCGGAAGAGGGGGATGCGGCGATCGCCTACCGAGTGATCGACGGGGTCGCGATCACGCTCTCCGATCCGGTCTGCCGCCCCGAGCACGCCGAGCGAGCGATCATCGACTTCGTCGCGTTCTGCGACGCGAACAGCTGGACGCCCGCGTTCTACAGCAGGCGGATTCTAGTGGTCGTTGCAACACGACGATTAGCTGGTAGGTAGTTTAGCGAGGCGCTGGGCTGGGGTTTCCCAGCCGAGCGTTTTGCGTGGGCGGGTGTTGAGTTCGTGTGCGACTCGGGCAAGGTCCGCGGGCGAGTGCTGTGAGAGGTCGGTGCCCTTCGGGAAGTACTGCCTCAGCAACCCGTTCGTGTTCTCGTTAGAACCGCGCTGCCAGGGCGAGGCTGGGTCGCAGAAGTAGACGTCCATGTCGGTGGCGATCGTGAACGTCTTGTGGGCGGCCATCTCCGCACCCTGGTCCCAGGTCAGCGACTTCTTCAGTTCGGCCGGCAGGCCGCTCATCGTCCGAATGAGGCCATCGCGGACGGTCTCGGCAGCGTGGTCGGTCGGGAGGTGGACGAGCATCACGAACCTGGTGGTTCGCTCGACGAGGGTGCCGATCGCGCTGGCGTGGTCAGCGCCGATGATGAGATCGCCTTCCCAATGCCCTGGAACAGCACGATCAGCGACCTCAGCGGGGCGCTCGGAGATCATGAGCATCGGGTCGACGAACCGCGAACGACGTGCGTTGGTTCCCCGGTTCGGTCGGCGACGTGCGCGCCCGGTACGCAGCGCTGTCGCGAGATCACGGCGCAGCTGGCCGCGTCCTTGGAGATAGAGCGTCTGGTAGATCGTCTCGGTCGCCACTCGCATCCCAACGTCGTCCGGGAACTGACGGATCAGGGCTCGAGTGATCTGCTCGGGAGCCCACCGCAACGCCAGCTTCGACTCAACGAAAGCACGCAACCGCAGCTCTGTCACCAGTCTTCGCGGCTTTGGCCGTGGGCGACGCTTCGCCGAGTAGCGATGTGCTGCGAAGGGGTGATAGATCCCGGTCGAGGACCGGTTCCGGGAGATTTCCCGACTGATCGTGGATGGCGACCGCCGCAGCTGGGCGGCGATGCTCCGCAGTGACAACCCATCGCGGAGGAGATCCCGGATCTGCTCACGTTCCTCCAGCGAAAGGAACCGCGGATCGAGCTTCCTCTCCAGCTGAAAGATCGCCGCCGGCGAGATTGTCTCGGTGCCGTCAAGAAACGTCGTCATACCTGTTTTGTAATCGACGACCCGACCATCTGGGTAATAGCGGCGATGAGCGGTCTTCCGGACACCGTTATCCCAATCCCGTGCCGTGCGGATGTTCACCCCGACGGCAGCCGCTGCTTCGCGACGCGAGATGCCATCGCGTCGCAACTGGAAGTAGCGTTCCTTTCCTGGATGCGGACCAGTCCCGGTTTTCCCCTGGCTGCGCAGGCCGGCCTTCCATACCCACGTCCCGCAGGTCGCCGGGTTGAACCCCAACTCACGCGCCGCGATCGTGATGCTCCCACACGCCTCGAACAACGCGAAGAACGCGTCCTTATCAGCCTGCGTGAAACAGCGTCGATCCCTCGAATAGCTCCTTAAACGGGCCACGGTCGTTACAACTCCCAGAAAGTCCAGGTGTTGCAACGACCGTTAGAACCCAAGAAAGGAACGGTCGCGGTGCGCCGCTCGCCGGTCTCCCGATGAACGAAATCCATGGCGCACTCGTCTGCGTCGACCGTCTCCTGAAGGACGAAACCGCCCCTCGCCGATGCGCCGAGGAGAGCTGTGCGCCACGGTCCCGGTTCACTCTCCGCTCCGAGGGTGACGCCGTCGCCGCCGTAACCGCCGCCGGGCTTGAGCACCCAGTTCGCGCGTTCGTCGACCAGCGCATCGACGCCACGGCTGTCAATGGCGTCGGCGAGCGAGAGCGTACGCGGAACATGATGACGGATCAACGCGGCATCGTCGATGTCGAGATCGTCGACATCGGACCACAGCCATGCGAGGACCGTCTTGTCGGTGAGCAGCCAGGTGTCCTCAGGGGTGTGGAGCTGGACGCTCTTGGCCTCGTGGGCCGCGATCAGGGCGTCCAGGCCGGAACTGTTCGGCTGATCGTGGCAGAGGAACAGTCGCAGGACCGCCGCGACCGTGTCGTCGTCCAACTGCAGGCGACCCGACGAGTCGACGGTGAGATCGTCGAAGCGGCACGCGCGAACGTCGAGGACGTGTCGCCGCCCCGCTTCGCACATCGGCTGGAGGAAATCGAGGAACATGTCGTCCGTGTCGAGACCCGGCATGGCTCCGACGGCGAAGACCGGGATGGCGACGACCGCTCCATCGTTCAGGCGCAGCGAGCGGCGAAGCTCCCCGAACCGCGCATCTACCGCCGGCGTCGGAGCGGTGATGCGGTCACCGAGACCGGCCCGTGCGACGATCTCGCGGTAGCGCTCAGCGAGTGTATCGGCCTGCAACGTGCCGCCGATCGAGCCGTCTATGTTGATCTCGACGAAACGAGGAACACCGCGCTCGATCAGGATGTCCGACCGTGCAGAGACAAGAAGATCCTCGGTGAGTGGGGCTTCGGGGCGCAACAGTGGCGCCGCGGGTACAGATCGGTGCCCAGGATTCGATGCAGCTCCCCGACCGAACGCGCACGCCGACGACACGCTTCGAGGATGAGCGCCATCAGACGTTCGCTCGTCGCCGCCAACCCGGCGTACGCGGCCTCGTCAAGGATCAGCGGACGAACAGGATGCCACGAGCCCGTCGAGCCCGGCACATCGTCGTAGAGCGATGAACGCCCACGCACGCCGTGAGTGACCACGCGTTCGCGAATGTCGCCATCGATGGCCTGCCAAGCATCCAGTACGCCGTCGATCACCACGCACCCGTCATTCCCTTGTCGTGTCTATGCACCCGGGTCACGGATGTTGCGCGGGATCCAACTCAGACCGATCCCAATCGCGCTGTGAGTGATTCCTCGTGAGAACCCAGCTCGTCAGCACTTGGTTAAGATCATTGCATAACATTGAGTCGGACATCCGCCGGTGACGGCCTCGCTTGCTCCGCCGCGGCGACGACCGGCAATATCGGAAGCACGGGCAGCAGCGACTAAGTTCGCTGACGCCAAAACCCCGAACGGGCAGCGCATCCAACAATGAGGATCAGACGCCGCAGAAATGCCGAATCCGGGCCACAAGGAGAGAGAACCCCCGTTGACGACTCTAGTCACTGGTCGAGCATCGACGATGGCCGGAACGGACCTCGCCGATATTGCGAACACGTTCGGAACACCGGTGTGGGTGTATGATGCACAGCAGATACATGCACGAGTCGAGCAACTTCGACAATTTGACGTCATCCGCTTCGCTCAGAAGGCGTGCTCGAACGTGCATATTCTGCGAATGATGCGAGACCAGGGTGTTCGCGTCGACGCGGTCTCCGCCGGCGAGCTCGAGCGGGCACTCGTGGCGGGATACGAGGTCGGCGAGGGGCGTGACGAGGTTGTCTTTACGGCCGACCTTCTTGATCGGCCGACACTGTCGCGGGTGATCGAGCTGGGTGTCCCGGTCAATGCCGGCTCCCCTCAGATGCTCGAGATGGTAGGGGCTGCATCTCCGAAGCACCCGGTCTGGATCCGCGTGAATCCGGGGTTCGGACACGGCCACAGCCGCAAGACGAACACAGGCGGCGAGCACAGCAAGCACGGCATCTGGTACGAGAGCCTGCCGGCTTCTCTTGATCTCGTCGACCATTACGATCTCGATCTCGTCGGTCTCCATATGCACATCGGCTCTGGCGTGGACTACAGCCACCTCGCGCGTGTCTGCGACGCTATGGTCGAGCAGGTCGCATCGCTCGGCCGGGACATCCAGGCGATCTCTGCCGGAGGCGGTCTCTCGGTTCCCTATGGCGCCGACGAACCCGAGATCGACATCGACAAGTACTTCAGGCTGTGGGATGCCGCCCGACGTGAGATCGAACGCCATCTCGGCCACTCCGTACGCCTCGAAATCGAACCCGGCCGATTCCTTGTCGCGAACTCCGGCTCACTCATCACCGAAGTGCGCGCTCAAAAGAATGCCGGCTCACATCGCTTCGTCCTTGTCGACGCCGGTTTCAACGACCTCATGCGCCCGGCAATGTACGGAAGTCGCCACGCTGTCAGTGCCATCTCATCGCGCGGAGAAGAGATCACAGCGAACCCGACGGCGTCTGTCCTCGCGGGGCCGTTGTGCGAGTCAGGTGATGTCTTCACACAAGACAGCGATGATGAGGTCACATCGATCCCACTTCCGCGCGTCGATGTCGGCGACTTCATCGTCTTCCACGACACGGGTGCGTACGGGGCCAGCATGTCGTCGAACTACAACTCGCGACCGCTTGCGCCAGAGGTGCTCGTCGATGACGGAACGGTCACGCAGATCAGACGGCGACAGACCATCGATGAGTTGCTGGCACTGGAGCTGTAGAGCGCTGCGGGCCTGATGACGTGGTCACGCCAGGCGGTGGACCCGAACAGGTCCACCACCTGGCTGTCGGGGCGAAGGAGGAGGGCCGCGGAGCCGAGACCGGCTCCCCTGGCCCAGCAATCGCACCCGCTCAGAAGACGTACTCGAGGAGGTCGAGGCCGACCGTCCGCATCCCGTCGATGACGGCGAGCCGCGAGGAGAGGCTCGTGTCGTCGAAATACGTCGAGACGGCGAAGGTCAGTCCGGCCCGCGGGCCGCGCAGCACGCCGACCTCGCTGCGCACACCGGCGTCGCTGCCGGTCTTGTTGACCAGCAGAATGCCGTGCTCGGCGTGCCGGTGCGAGTGCGGGTCGAGGCCGAAGGCGCCGGAGACGAGGGAGAAGTCGCTGTTCAGCGAGAGCCAGGAGATGACCTGGCGGCTGGTCTGGGGGTTGACGACCTCGCCGCGCGCGAGCGCGGCGAAGAGCCAGGTGAGTTCGTTCGCGCTGCCGACCGAGAGCTGCGGTGCGTCGTCCGGGCCCCGATGGTCGCGGACGAGATCGAGCAGCGCGGTGCGGGTGAGCCCGAGCGCCTCGGTGCGGGCACTGACCGCCTCCAGTCCGACGTGGCGCAGGAGCACATTGGTGGCGAGGTTGTCGCTCGTCGCGCCGACGAGGGCGGCGAGGTCGGCGACGGGGAGGGCGGGCACCTGGAGGTGCTGCCAGATTCCGGAGTCGCCCACGGCATCCTGGGGAGCCCGGTCCAGCAGGGCCAGGGAACTCAGCCCCTCCGACTGCAACCGCGCCGCCACTTCGACGAGGAGGAGGACTTTGCCGATGGAGGCGGTGGGCATGACGACGTGGTCGTCCACCGAGAACAGCACCTCGCCGGTGCTCAGGTCCGTCACACGGCCAGACACCTGCACGCCCTGCACCGCCAGTGTCCCGAGCGCGTCGAAGGCGCAGCTGAACATCTCCCGGGACGGCGCCGTTCCCCGGTGCCGGGCACGACGCGCGCTCGCGCCGCGGCGGCGTTCGGTCTGCGGGGTCTGGATCGTCACGGCGGTGCTGGGTCCTTCTCCACATCGGGACACTTCGGTCGATCGGCGGTCCCTCCCCGGCCACGGACACCGATGATCGTACTCCGCCCGGAGGGTGCTTAAGCGGCCTCCGGAAGAAATTACGGTGGGTATCACCAGATAGTGACGCGCTTCTCCGGAGCCAGCCACAGACGATCGCCTTCGCTCACCTCGAAGACATCGTAGAAGGCGTCGATATTGCGCACGATCTGATTACAGCGGAACTCGTTCGGCGAATGCGGGTCGATCGCCAGCAGGCGGAGGACCTCCTCATCCCGTCCTTTCTGCTGCCAGGCCTGCGCCCAGCTGAGGAAGAAGCGCTCGGCGCCCGAAAGGCCGTCGATCACCGGCGGCTCCTCTCCCGCCAGCGAGAGCAGATACGCCTTCCAGGCGATGCCGAGCCCACCGAGGTCGCCGATGTTCTCTCCGATGGTCAGCGCCCCGTTCACGTGGTGCCCAGGCGTCTGCGCGGGCGACAGGGCGTCGTACTGCTCGATGAGGCTGGCCGCGCGCTCCTCGAACACGGCGCGGTCGGCCGCCGTCCACCAGTCCTCGAGGCGGCCGTCGCCGTCGAATTTGGAGCCCTGATCGTCGAAGCCGTGGCCGATCTCGTGCCCGATGACCGCGCCGATCGCGCCGTAGTTGGCCGCGGCATCCCGGGCGGCGTCGAAGAACGGGTATTGCAGGATAGCCGCGGGGAACACGATCTCGTTGAAGCCGGAGTTGTAGTACGCGTTGATCGTCTGCGGCGTCATGAACCACTCGTCGCGGTCCAGCGGCCTGCCGATCTTCGCGAGTTCGCGGTGGAACTCGAACAGCGCTGCGGCGCGGACGTTGCCGAGCAGATCGGTCGGGTCGACGGTCAGCGCCGAGTAGTCGAGCCACGTGACCGGGTAGCCGATCTTCGGCGTGAACGTCGCCAGCTTGTCGAGCGCGCGGTTCCGCGTCGCCGCGCCCATCCACTCCAGCTTCTGGATGCTCTGGCGGTACGCCTCGATAAGGGTGGCGACCAGATCGTCCATCGCCTGCTTCGCCGTGGGCGGGAAGTGCTTCTCGACGTAGATGCGGCCGACCGCCTCGCCCATCGCGCCCTCGACCAGCGAGACGCCGCGCTTCCACCGGGCGCGCATCTCCGGCGTGCCGGTGAGGGTGCGGCCGTAGAACTCGAAGTTCGCGTCCACGAAGTCGCCCGGCAGGTAGGGGGCGGCGCCGTGGATGATCTGCCAGGCGAGCCAGTCCTTCCACGACACGAGCCGGTCCTCGGTGAGCAGGGAGGCGAGACCCGACGTGAACGAGGGCTGCCGCAGCACGATCTCCGCCAGCGCGCCCTCCGGAGCGCTCAGACCCCTCGCCCAGTCGTCGAGGCCCGCGGAGCCGAACAGCGCAGTCGCGTCGGCCCAGGTGAACAGGTTGTAGGTCTCCTCGGAGTCGCGCGACCTCACATTGTCCCAGTGCTGCGCGGCGATCTCCGTCTCCAGATCGAACACCCGCTGCGCGCGCTCCGGCGCGTCCGAGAGCCCGGCCAGCTCGAACATCCGCTGAAGGTGCGCGCCGAACGCCTCGCGGACCGACGCGAACCGCTCCTCCCGGAAGTACGATTCGTCCGGCAGCGAGATCCCGGCCTGCTCGGCGAACACGAGGTAGCGCTCCGGATCGCCCGGGTCGTTGTCCACGAACAGCTGGTAGAACCCGCCGACCCCGTGCCGCTCCAACCGGCCGAGCGTCTCCAGCAGGGCCGGGACGCTGTCCACCCCGCTCGCGAGCGCCAGCTGCGCCTCGATCGGCTGGACGCCGAGGGCGTCCACCCGCTCCTCGTCCATGAAGCTCGCGAACAGGTCGCCGAATCTGCGCTCCTCGGTGCCCTCCGGCGCGGTCTGCGCAGCCTCGACGATGTCGCGCACCGCGCCCTCCGCCTCCTCCGCGAGCACCATGAACGACCCCCAGCGCGCTTTGTCGGCGGGGATCTCCGTGCGGTCGAGCCATTTGCCGTTGACGTGCCGGAACAGATCGTCCTGAGGACGGATCGTGGGGTCGAGTTCGTCGGTGTCGATGCCGGAAGCCTGGGTCATGGCCCCAGCCTACGGGTCAGGCAGGCACGGCGAGCGCCCGGAGACGCCGGAACGAGGTGAGGAACAGTCCGGCCAAGACGAGCTGCACCAGGATGGACACGACCCCGGAGACGCTTTCGTACCCGGCGAAGGAGAAGCCGATGTTCACGACCGCGAGCAGCCCGTAGCCGACACCGAGCACGCCGGAGAGCAGCGGCCGGTTCGTCATCCGCCACCAGGGCCGAGCGGCCCGGACCGGCTCACCGGGACCACGGAAGACCCGTGTCGCGAGATACCAGACGGCAAGCTGCAGAATGCTGAGGACGATGGAGCCGCCCTGCGTGTTCAGCGCGTCCAGGAGCAGAGTGAGCAGGATGTCGACGCCGACGAGGATGGCGACGACGATCGCCTTCTCCTTGGGCGTGATGAAGCGCATGGTGCTGTCCCCTGAATGTTCGCTTCCGAGGATGTCAGACTCCGCTCGCTCGACCGGAACGGCGCGCCGCGGCTCGTTCAGGGTCCGGGGAACAAACGACGACACCGGCTCCCGGGTCACGCGACGCCGGAGGCCGAACACGCCCGCGACGGGGTCGCCTCGACATCGGAGATCGCGACCGGGAACGTCTACTGCCGTCGGAGGCGATCGAGCTGTGCCACCGGCCAGGCCGGGTCTTCCCACCGGTCCGCGCGGACCCGGGACCGCAGTGAGGTCAGGTCGTCTCGCAGATGATGGCGTCGATGCTTCGCGTACTTCCGAGCGGAGGCGCTGTCGGGTATCATGTACGAATACGGGACGCCGCTCTCCAGCGAAACGACCTGGGAGTACTCCTCGACCGTGTCGCCGTCGCCGGTGTCCGCGAAGCCGGAGATCACGTGGGCGGACGGACAGTGCCAGTCAGAGGTGAGCAGGAAGGTCCAGCCCTCCATCGGCTCCACTGTGACGCCGTCGACGACAGAGGTGTCGCCGGTCGCCCCGCTGCCATCGTCGGGAGTCGATGAGGCGCCCGGGAGGGAGGGCTGGGCCGCGGCGGTCCCGAGCAGGTGGCCGGCGACGAGGGCGACGACGAGAATCCCGGCGGTCGTGATGGCGAGAGCGGCGCCGCCGAGCGCCCAGGCGACGATGGCGGCGGCGGAGAGAGGACGGCGAGCCGGGACAGGTGGATGCGGGAAGGCTGCATGGCCGGGCGCTGGGGAGGCGAACGGAGCAGACGACAGGTGGCCGGGCTGAGGCTGGGGCTAGGGCTGGGGCGATCGCAGCGGGTGGGCGCTCGGCGGCGGGTATGCGCCGGGAACGGACGCCTGATGACCGGGCTGACCCGGGAGGGCGCTCGGCGGCGGCCATCGCGTCCCCGCGAGCAGCGCGTCCCGGGCGCGTGTCAGCGCATCCTTCGCCGCGCCCTCGCCCTCGGGCAGCGCGGAGGCCGTACGCGCGGAGGATCTCTTCCTGGCTGGACGTCGGCGGAAGGCCGAGGAGGGCAGCGGCTTCGGCCGGGGTCATAGGAGAATGGTTCCGCGTGATCGCATGGGTCGATCGTAATGGGGTCAGCAAGCGTCGAAGAGCCGCTGGAGGGCAGCCTTCTCGGACGACGTCACCCAGAGCCCGTATTTCGCTTTGACGGCCACCTGGCGAGCCGCGTATGAGCAGCGGTATCCGCCTGTTCGGCGGGAGCCAGGTGGCGGCGTCGCCCGCGCCCTTCGCCCGGTTGGCGGCCCCCTCGACCGCGACGAGGTTGAGCGGGTCGTTGGCGAAGAGGAGACGCTGCTCCTGGCTGAGGGACTGTGCGCCGGTCTGCCACGCGTCCAGCAGGGCGACGACGTGGTCGATCTGGACGAGCGCAGAGGTGTCCTTTCCGCGGGCGAATGCGATGCGGTCGCCGGTGTACGGATCGTCCAGGGTTCCAGAGACGACCGTGCAGGCCCCGCTGCGAGTGAGGGCGGTGAGGTCGCGGGCGAGGATGTCGTCGCGGGTGTCGCAGCCGTTGCCGTTCACATCCTGCCAGGCCCGGCCGAAGTGACCGGTCCGTTCGTAGCCGGTCGCCGAAGCGCGGCCTTTGACCGCGAGCCCGGCGAGAAGGGCGGTCGCCTCGGTGGGGGGCGGCACGCCGACATCGCGCGCGGCGCCGCCGGGCAGCGCGCTCGGCGGGGTGGCGGTGGCCACGGCCGCGGCGCTCCCGCCGGGGAGGCCGCCCGCTCCGCCCGACGAGACGACGTATCCGGCCACTCCGATGACGGTCGCGACGGCCAAAGCAGCCAGTGCGCCGAGCGGGAGACGACGCACGAGGGGACGGGAGCCCCGGCTCATCACACATCCCCGAGACCGCGGCGCATTCCGCGGCCACCGACGTGGACGCCCGGCCGCTGGGCCGTCGCGATCTCACCGAGTTCGCGCATCACGCGGCCATAGTACGGCCACGCGACGGCATTGCGATAGGCGCCGGGATGCAAATGGGCTTCGTTGCGGAGACGGATCTCTGCGCGGGCAGCTTCGATAGGGGCGATGATCTTCGCCCCGTTGCGGTAGCGGATGAGGCGGTGGACCCACTGGTCGAGCAGTTCCGGGAGCCCGGCCGGGATGCCCTCGTGCTCGGCGGTGAGCGGACCGCGCGCACGGGCCGGTTCCGCCGGGCCGGGCGTGCGGCGGGCGTGGTCGCCGCCCTCCGCGCCGCCGCGCTGACGGCGCTCGGTGGCGAGCACGGCGAGCAGATCGTCGCTGCGGTTCGCCTGACGGGAGAGGATCTCCAGCGCTTCGAGCGCGGCGGCGAGCTCGTCCTCGTAAGCCGCGTAGTCCCCAGGGTGCGCCGACCGGTCGTGTTCGAGGTCGCGTTTCGCCGCCGCCGCCTGCCCGCGGGTGAGGACGGTGCGCCCGGTGCGCACGCGATCCAGCCGCCAGGTCCAGGTGGCGAGCGGCTCCGGCATCAACGGACTCATGAGACCACTGTAAGAACAACCGCCGACATTCGGCGAGGCCCCCGTCGAGTAGCGTGGAGGCGCTGTGAATCCCCTCCCCCGCCGCCCGCTCGACCGGGACATCCTGCGACTGGCCGTGCCCGCCCTCGGTGCGCTCGTCGCCGAGCCGCTGTTCCTGCTGGCGGACTCGGCGATGGTCGGCCACCTCGGCGTTGCGCCGCTCGCCGGACTCGGGATCGCCGCCGCCGTGCTGCAAACGATCGTCGGCCTGATGGTCTTCCTCGCCTACTCGACGACGCCCGCCGTGGCTCGCCGGCTCGGCGCGGGCGACGAGCGCGCGGCGGTCGCTGCCGGTGTGGACGGCTGCTGGCTCGCGCTCGGGCTCGGGGCCGTGCTGGCGGTGGCGGGATGGCTGGCCTCGCCGATCCTCGTCTCCCTGTTCGGGGCCTCCGCGGCGGTGAGCGAACAGGCCGACGTCTACCTCTCCGTCTCGATGGCCGGGCTGCCCGCCATGCTGCTTGTGCTGGCGGCGACCGGGTTGCTGCGCGGACTGCAAGACACCCGGACACCGCTGGCCGTCGCCGGCGGCGGCTTCGCGGCCAATATCGCGCTGAACGCTGTCTTCATCGGGGGCCTGGGCCTGGGCATCGCAGGCTCCGCGCTCGGAACCGTCGTCGCACAGTGGGCGATGGTCGCGGTGTACGCCGTGGTCGTCGCCCGCCACGCCCGCCGCGCCGGCGCGAGCCTGCTCCCCCGCCACGCCGGCCTCGGGCGGACGGCCGTCGCCGGGGGCTGGCTGTTGCTGAGGACGGCGAGCCTCCGTGCCGCGATGCTGCTCACCATCGCCGCGGCGACACGGCTCGGGCCGGACGATCTCGCCGCCTTCCAGGTCGCTATGACCGTCTTCGCGACGCTCGCTTTCACCCTCGACGCGCTCGCCATCGCCGCCCAAGCGCTCGTCGGCAAAGGACTCGGCGCGGGCGAGCTCCCGGAGGTGCGCGCGGTGCTCCGGCGCTGCATCCAGTGGGGCGTCGGGTCGGGGGCTGTTCTCGGCGTCGTCACCATCGGGCTGAGCCCCGTCGCGGCCGGACTGTTCACAAGCGATGCCTCCGTCGCCGCGCTCCTCCCGGCGGCGCTCGCGATCATCGGACTCAGCGCGCCGCTCGGCGGGTACGTTTTCGTGCTCGATGGTGTGCTGATCGGAGCCGGAGACACACGCTACCTCGCGCTCACGGGCTTGCTCAACGTCGTGGCGTTCGCGCCGCTCGCCGTGGTCGCGATCGCACGGGGCGACCACGACGCCGGAGGCCTCGCCGCGCTCACCGCCGCCTTCGCCTTCGGCTACCTCGGCGCCCGCGCCCTCACCCTGGGCCTGCGCGCCCGCACCTCCGCGTGGCTGCGCCCCGGCGCGGCTGTCTAGGCACAGCGAGGCGAGGAACTCGCGGAGCGACGACCGGCCACGGGGTGAACGGGGTGAAGCGGAGAAGCTCTCACCGACATCCGTCGAAAACAGAGGAAATCACGGCCGGTGGCAGGGTGAAAGGCAGGAAACGGAGGAGAAAAACGGTCGCTGGCGACCGGTTCTCCTCCGTTTGCAACGGAGAGACACCGACCGGAAGAGGGCAGCTAGGCGAGGAACTCGCGGGCGGCGACGACCAGGGCGCGGACGCCGACGGAGATGGTCGGCTGGGCGAGCGGAGCGAAGGAGGGCGAATGGTTCGAGGGGATGTCGGTGTCGACAGTGCCCGCGGCCATCGCCGCGAGGACTTTCTCAGGGTCCCCGCCGCCGAGCAGCCAGTAGACAAGCGGGACACCCGCGGCTGTGGCCAGGTTCCCGACGTCCTCGCTGCCCGAGATGGCTCCCGGCGCGCACACCGCCTCGACCCCGAACTCGCCAACGAACGCGGCGTTCACGCGCGCGGTCGCTTCCGGGTCGTTCACCGTGACGGGGTAGCGCTCGCCCCATTCCAGGTCTGGTTCCCGAGGTGCGCCGCTCGCGGCGGACTCCGCGCGCAGCGTGCGCTCCACCGCGCCGAGGACACGCGTCCTGACCCCCTCGTCGAAGCTGCGGACGCTGATCCCGAGCGTGGCGTCGGAGGCGATGATGTTGTTCTTGGTGCCGGCGTGCAGCGTCCCGACTGTGACGACAGCCGTGTCCTGAGGGGCCACCTCGCGCGAGACGATCGTCTGCAACCGCATCACGGCCGACGCCGCCATGACGACGGGGTCGATGGTGGTCTCCGGGCGGGAGCCGTGGCCGCCGCGGCCGTGAAGGGTGATCTCCATCGTGTCCACTGCGGCCATCGCGGCGCCGGGATGCGCGCCGACGACACCGGCGGGGAACGGCGCGACGTGCTGCCCAAGCACGATGTCCGGCCGGGGGACCTTCTCGTAGAGACCGTCCTGGACCATGACCTCGGCGCCGCCGCCGTGCTCCTCCGCCGGCTGGAACACCGCGACGACGGTGCCCGCCCAGCCGTCGCGAGTCGCGGCCAGCTGCTCCACCGCCCCCAGCAGGCAGGTGATGTGGATATCGTGGCCGCAGGCGTGCATGACCGGCACGGTGTTCCCGGCGCCGTCCTCGGCCGTGACCGTGGAGGCCCAAGGCAGCCCGGTCAGCTCTTCGACGGGCAGGGCGTCCATGTCCGCGCGCAGCAGCACGGTCGGCCCGTCCCCGTTGCGGAGCACACCGGCGACGCCGGTGCGGCCGATGCCCGTGTGCGTGTCGAGGCCGAGGGCGCTCAGGCGCTCGGCGACGATGCCGGCGGTGCGATGCTCGGCGAAGGAGAGTTCCGGGTGAGCGTGCAGGTCGCGGTACAGCGCTTCGAGATCCATAGGGCTCACCCTACGATGGCCGCTGACGGGGCGGCGGTGGTGTTTCCCCGGTGGAACACGCTCGCGAACGACGCGGGATGCGCGGTCTCGCCCTTCAGCATGTCCACGATCGCGCGCCCGGCCACGCGGCCCTTGTCGACGGCGGGTTGCACGAGCGTGGTCAGATCGTACGGCCAGAGCCCGTCGACGCGCGCACCGTCGAACCCGACGACACTGAGGTCCGCCGGAACGCCGAGCCCCTGTTCCTCCGCAGCCCGGATGACACCGGCCGCGAGCAGGTCGCTCTGCGCGATGATCGCGGGCGGCCGGGCGGCGGAGTCGCCCAGCAGCGCCTGTCCGGCGATCCGGCCCTCCTCCACGAACGAACCTCGCGTCATCCACCCGCCGGCTGCGGCGAAGACATCGCGGACTCCGGCCAGCCGTTCGGCCGCCGTGGCCGACGTGGCGGAGACCACCGTCGCCGGGTCAGCGGACCCCGCGAGCGGTCGCGGCTGAGCGAGAGGGCGACGACGGCGACCTCGCGATGGCCGAGATTGTACAGGTGCTGCGCGGCGACACGGGTCGCCTCCCGGTTGTCCTGGCCGATCGTGAGGATATCGGCGGCCGGGTCTCCTTCGATCGCGACGAGCGGGATGCCGCGCCGGCGGAGGGTGGCGACCGACTCGTCGAGAAGCGGACTGCACCCGATCAGCACGACGGCGTCCATCGGCGCGTCCTCGATGCGCTGGGCAGCCTCCCCGGCGTCGGTCAGGATGAGGAGGCCGGCGTCGATCGCGGCGATCTCCTCGGTGATGCCGTCGAGCAGGGCGATCTTGATGGGGTCGCGGAAGGCGTCGCGCACCCGCTCCTCCATCACGACGCCGACGATTCCGGATCGGCCGCGGCGCAGGGAACGGGCGCGCGGGTCCGGACCGGGATAGCCCAGGCGCTCGGCCGCGGCGAGAACGCGCTTGCGCGTGGCGCCGGAGACCGGGCCGGTTCCGGAGAAGGCGAGCGAGGCTGTCGACGTGGACACACCGGCCAGGCGCGCGACCGAGGCCAGCGTCGGTTTCGGGCCGTCGGAGGCCGTGCTGTGGTCGTTCACCTGTGCTAGCTTAGTCGAATCGTTTCGAGTCGAAACGATTCGACGAACGAAGCCCCGTTCCGGAACCCACCGCAGCCGCCCCTCATCAGGACAGCCGATGTCACAGCCACCCCCGACCGCCTCCCGCAGCCGCCATGAGCTGCGCGCCTGGCGCAACACCGTCTTCGCGATCTTCGTCCTCAGCGGCCTCTCGCTCGCCTCCTGGGTGGCCCGCATCCCGGGCGTCCGCGATGAGCTCGGACTCGGACGGGACCCCTCCGCCGTCGGCCTCCTCATTCTGGGGATGTCCGTGGGCGCGATCGTCGGCCTCACCCTCTCCTCGCCCGTCCTCGTCCGCTTCGGGCCGCACAAGGGGATGGCCGTCAGCCTGGTCATCGCGGCCGTCGGAACCGCGCTCGTCGGCGCCGGCGCGACCGTCTCCCACTCCGTCCCGGCTGTGGCGGCGGGGCTCATCCTGCTGGGCTTCGGCAACGGGATGGTCGACGTCATGATGAACGTCGAGGGCACCGCCGTCGAACGCGAGACCGGCAAAACGCTCCTGCCGCTCATGCACGCCTTCTTCAGCCTGGGCACCGTGATCGGCGCGGGCCTCGGAGCGGCAGCCGCAGCCCTGGACATCGCCGTCGCCTGGCACCTCTCGTTCATCGCCGTCGTCCTGGTGGCGGTCGCTGCGATCGCGATCCGCTTCATCCCGCGCGAGGACGCCCTCGGCGAGGAGACAGGCCCGAAGGAGCGCCTCGCCTTCGCCTGCGCGCAGCGCTGTCGGTCTGGGCCGATGGGCGCCTGGTCCTGATCGGTGTCGTCATGCTCGGGATGGCGTTCGGCGAGGGATCGGCGAACGACTGGGTCGCCCTCGCGATCGTGGACGGCCACGGCCAGACCAACTCGGCCGGCGCGGTCGTCTTCGCGGTGTTCGTCGCCGCCATGACCGCCGGCCGCGTGGCCGGGGGACCGATCGTGGACCGCATCGGCCGCGTCGCCACCATCCGCGTCACCACCGCGATGGGCGTGGCCGGCCTGCTCCTGTTCATCCTCGGCGGACCGATGTGGATCGTCGTCGCCGGCACGGTCCTCTGGGGCCTCGGCGTCTCGCTCGGCTTCCCGCTCGGGATGTCGGCGGCAGCGGACGGAGTCAGCGACACCGCTGCGCGTGTCTCCGCGGTGGCGACGATCGGCTACTGCGCCTTCCTCGTCGGCCCGCCGCTGATCGGCTTCCTGGGCAAAGAGTTCGGCATCCTGGGGGCGCTGCTCCTCATCGTTGCCCTGCTCATCGCCTCGTTCCTCGCCGCAGCGTCCGTGCGAGAGCGACGGGCAGCGGTGGCAGAGGTCGCGCTACCAGTTCCGTTTGTCGAGGAAGGTGGAGCAGACATCGTCTGACAGCATGGCTTTGACGACCTGCTGGTCGCGGATGGGGATGAACGGGTCCTCGACCTCGCCTGCGGTGTCGTCGATCCCGAGGAAGAGCTTCTCGGCTCCCTGCCGAGCCAGTTCCTCGTCCCCGCTAGTCTCCGCCGATTCGCTGCGGAATTAGAGGTGGTTTCAGTAGTCGGCGTGGCGGTGGTTGTTGTGGCTGGTTAGCGGGGATGCTGGTCGAGTGTCGACGCTTGCTGAGGATCGGTTCATCACGGATATGTTGTGGGATGCGCCGTGCCGCTCAAACCGTTGATCGTCGACGAGTCCGAAAGCGTTTCCGCCGAGCCCTTGTCCAGCCAGGTCGTGCATGCGACAGACGCGAACGCGGAGGGCTCGACTCCCGGATGGCTGGCGGAACAGCCAGCGAGGAGGGCCGCCGGAACGAGAGCGGCGAGGAAAAGAGGCTTCTTCGGCATATTGGAATTCTCTCCATTGTGAACTGATGCACAGAATTTAATAGGTATTATACAGTATAGAACATGGCCGTTCGCACGATGTTTTGATCCCCGGATAGAATTGAAATATGAGTTTCATACCGTTGAGGACTCGGTCGAGGAGTCTCTCCGCTTGGTTCGCGACACGTCCCGACCTGTTCACACCGGAACGCTCCCCGCGTAAGACGACGACGTGGATGATCATCGCCGTGCTGATGGCAGCGCTGGCCCTCGCCATCTTTCTCAACCCGGCGGCCGTCGTGGACACCCTGGGCGGACGCGTGAAAGCCGCTCTCGCGATCGCCGGCGCCTTCGCGATGCCCCCGGCGATCTTCGTTGTGTGCGTCGCGATGATCTTCATCGGTTCTCGTCGCTGGAGGATCGCGGGCGGTGGGGTGCTCACGAACCCGGTGATCCACAGTTTCGGTCCCGGCTTCGCCCATCGGCGATCTGCTCGCGGCGATGCAGCGGGGCAGGGTCGCCAGCACCGCGATCGTCGCCGGGCTGGCGGCGGTCCAGAAAGACGGTGGGAACACGAGACTGATCACGATCTGGGCCTCCGAGGCCGACCGTGTCCTGTATGTCGGACTGCTCCGTGTCGACGGTGACGCGCTCTGGATCGACGCAGAACCGTTTGCCGTCGGACCGGATCGCTACTTCGACGCGAAGGAGCACGATCGAGCTGCGATGCGAGGCCGCACGAGCGTCGATGGCCTCTGAGCGCGCCCGACGAAGCGCTGGCAGCGACCCAGCCGGACGGCCTCAGAGCACGACCACGCACACCGGCGTCGGCACCGCGTTCTCGCTCAGCCAGGTGAGCGCGCGCGTCTCCGGATCGAAGGCGAACACGGCGATCGTGTCATCGCCCCGATTGCTGACCAAGACCGTCCGGCCGTCGCCGGTGACGCGAACGGCGGCCGGGAAGTTCGGCCCGTCCGCCCCGGGCGCGCGGGTGGACGCCGCGCTCGCAGCGCGGAAGCGTCCATCCGCCCCGCGTCGCAGCACGGCGACCGTGCTGTCAAGCTCATTGACCAGGAAAGCGTGCCCGCCGTCCGGGTGGAAGGCCAGGTGGCGCGGTCCGGCCCGGCCCGTCGCGACCGTAGCGTCGGGACGGAGCGTAAGACGGCCTTCCTCGGAGAAGGCGTACCAGCGCACCTCGCCCAGCCCGAGGTCGACCACGACGAGGTCACCGCTGACCGGGTCGACGCTCAGCTGGTGGATATGCGGACCCTCCTGCCGCTCCGGGTCGGGGCCGGAGCCCTCGTGCTGGACGAACGCGGTGCGCTCCAGCGGCACCCCCTCGGCGTCCAGCGACCACACCGAGACGGTTCCGCTGCCGTAAGCGCCGACCAAGAGGAAGCGTCCGGAGGGATGCACGGCGAGGTGCGCGGGCGAGGAGCCGCCCGCGCACTCGCGCCCGATGGGGAGGAGAGCGCCGCCGCCCTCGCGGGAGAAAGCGGTGACCGAACCGTCCGGGCCGGTCTCCTCGACCGCATAGACGGTGCCCGTCCCCGGTCCGACCGCGATCCACGACGGGTTCTCGAGGAGGGCGGCGACACCGGCCGGCGAGACCGCGGTCCCGTCGAAAGTCGCAGTGAGAAGCCCCTCCGCGTGCTCGTCGACGTGCGGAAGAGACCCGGTGTACGTGCCGATGAGGAGCTGATGGACCATGCCCCCATCCTGGCGCACCCTAAACTTGTCCGGTGCGCCTCGTGATTGCCAACTGCTCCGTCGACTACGCGGGCCGTCTGAGCGCCCACCTGCCGCTCGCCAAGCGGCTGCTGATGCTCAAGGCCGACGGCAGCCTGCTCGTCCACTCCGACGGCGGCTCTTACAAACCGCTGAACTGGATGAGCCCGCCCTGCACGCTCGCGATCGACGAACCGGACGACGCGCAGCGCGAGGCCGGTGTCACGCAGCTCTGGCGCGTCAGCCAGGCGAAGACCGCGGACATGCTCGTCGTCTCGATCCACGAGGTGCTGCACGACTCCGCGCACGACCTCGGGATCGACCCGGGCCTGCAGAAGGACGGCGTCGAGGCGCACTTGCAGAAGCTGCTCGCCGAGCAGATCCACCTCCTCGGCGACGGGCATGTGCTGGTGCGCCGCGAGTACATGACCGCGATCGGGCCGGTCGACATCCTGGCCCGGGACGCCGCGGGCGCGTCAGTCGCTGTGGAGCTGAAGCGACGGGGCGACATCGACGGCGTCGAACAGCTGACCCGCTACCTGGAACTCATGAACCGGGACCCGTTGCTCGCCCCGGTGGCCGGGGTCTTCGCCGCCCAGGAGATCAAGCCGCAGGCCCGCACGCTCGCCGAGGACCGCGGCATCCGCTGTCTCGTGCTGGACTATGACGCGATGCGCGGGCTCGACGACAGCGACAGCAGGCTGTTCTGATGGGCGCCCGGGGCCGGTTCCCCCAGAGCTACGAGAACGTGCCGGTGCGCAAGGCGCTGGCCGTCATCGCCGCCGAGCCCACGCTGGAGAACCTGGCTGAGCTGCTCACCGCCGCGAAGAAGGGCGGTCTGGTGGTGGATGTCACCGGCTCCGACCCGGGAGAAGTGCGGCTGCGCATCATCGGCTCCACGACCGGCGAGGCCGTGCTCCCACTCTTCACCTCGATGAGAGCGCTGCGCGCGGCCGTCGGCGGCAGCGCGGCGGGCGGCGGGACGCGCGTGCAGGCCATCATCGTCCCCGGCCCGGAGGCGCTCGGACACATCGCTTCAGCCGATTTCGTCGCCGTGCAGTTCGATCCCGGCACCCCGCACGCACTGGTGGTCGCCCGCTCACATATCGAGGCTGCTCTCAGCGAGCGCTGAGAAATCATTCATACACCTCACATATCCTTAGGATCGCCATGGCTGACCCGAACAGCACGACCCAACCGGCCAGCGCACCCACCGTCACACGCACGTGGACCTGCGTCCTCTTCGACCTCGACGGCACCCTCACGGACTCCGCCGCGGGCATCACCTCCTCGCTGGCGCACACGTTCGAGGCCATCGCGGCCTCCCCGTCCCGACGCCGGCCCAGCTCGTCGAGTATGTCGGGCCTCCGCTCCTCGACTCCCTGCAGAGCATGGCCGGCCTGACCGAAGCCGGGGCCCGCGAAGCGCTCAGCGCCTACCGCGTACACTACGCCGAGCACGGCGCCCTCGACAGCGCGGTCTTCCCCGGCGTCCGCGGCCTCCTCCAGCGCCTGAGCGCCGCGGGCGTCCCGCTCGCGGTCGCGACCAGCAAACCCGAGACACAGGCGGTGCGCATCCTGGAGCACTTCGGACTCGCTCAGTATTTCGAGGTCATCGCCGGAGCGACCGACGACGAGAGCCGCAGCGCCAAGGCGGATGTCGTCGCCGAGGCCTTGCGCCGCCTCACCGCGGCCGACGTCGGCGTCGGCCACGCCGTCATGGTCGGCGACCGCCTCTACGACGTCGAGGGCGCTGCCGCGCACGGCCTGCCCACGATCCTGGTCGAGTGGGGCTACGGCTCCCCGGCCGAGGCAGCCGGGGCGATCGCGGTCGTACACTCGACCGATCAGCTCTCCGCGCTGCTTCTGGGCTGAGCAGAGGTTCTCCCGAGAGGAGCACTGAAAACGGAGGAGAATCTGCAGAACAAGACTATGTTCTCCTCCTTTTCCTGCCGCTAAGGGGCATGTCGTCTCTTTTCTCCTCCATTTCCAACGTCCGCTTAGGCTGGAGTGTTGCAAAACCGCACCACAGACACTAGGAAGTCATATGCACACCCGCCATAATCGCACCTTGCTCGTCCCCGCCCTCACGATCGCCCCGCTCGCCGGCTGCTCTAGGTGTGCTGCCCAGGGAAGACCGGTTTCGCCGACGCCGGCGCCGCGCTCGCCAAGGCCGGCTACACCGTCCAGGCAGGCGCGACGGACACCCGGGCTGTCTACAGCAACGGAAAGCACACCGTCGCGATCGGCACCCCCGGGGTGTCGTTGACCTATCTCGTGACAGCGAACTGACCGCCGAGCGTTCCACCCGTCCTCCGCCCCGCCCGCACCGACCTGTCCCGTCGGAAATGGAGGAGAATTGGCCGTCAATGCCGGCCTTTCTCCTCCGTTTCCTGCTTTCACCGCGCTAACGGCCGCGATCTCCTCCGTTTTCGACCGGCAACGAAAGACGATGGAAACGGAGGAGATTCGCGAGGGTGAGAGGCTGGATGCCGGGAAAGGGAGGAGATTCGCGAGGATGTCGGCGAGAACTCCTCCGTCCCCGGCGACGTCAGGGTGATGCACGGGGAGGCCGGAGCACCACCCTAGGCGTCGATGATCCGCACGAGTTCGTCGATGAACGCGGTGAAAGTGTCCGCACGGCGGATCAGCCCCCGCACCGCCTCCCGGTCGGAGAACACCTCGACGAACTGGTCGAAGACCGTCTGGAAGGCCGCACGTCCACCCTCCGAGAAGGCGATGAAGGCGATGACGTTGACCCGGGCGTCCCCCCAGTCCATCGCTGTGTCGTTGACGACGATCGCGATGGCCGTGCGCTTGGCGGTCATCGTCATGGCGTGCGGGACGGCGAGCGTGTCGGTGAAGGCCGTCGAGGACATCTGCTCCCGCTCCACCGACTGTTCGACGTAGGCGCTGTCGATGGCACCGGCGGCGATCATCCGGTCGCCGAGGGCGCGGATCATCGTGAGCGGGTCGCGAGCGTGGAAGTCGCGGAGGAAGAGGCTCTCGTCGAAGTACTCGAGCAGTTCGCTTTTGATGCGTGCGCGGCGGATGCGGGCGACCGAGTGCCGGATACGCCCGATGTCCGCCTCAGTGAGGAACGGCTGCACGATCACCGCGTTCTCCCGGCGGCCACGGGGGTCGATCGTGGTGAGGACGAGGTCCTCCTCGATCGCGTTCCAGTCCGCGTCCGCAGATGTAATAACGTTTGTGATGTCTAGTTCGTCGCCGAGCGCCCTCTCCAGACGCTCGCGGAGCAGGATGTGCATGTCGTAGTAGTTGGGGCAGACGACAGCGCAGGTCACGGCATCCCGCCGTCGCGACTGCTGCTCCAGATACGCGCCGACGTGCATGGCGATGTACGCGATCTCGTCATCGTTGACCGCGATGCCCTCCGCCGCCTGCACCCGGCTCGCGATATAGACGGCCAGTTCGTAGATCATCGGATACGCGCTCTTGATGGAGCGGGTGAGCGGATTGCGCGAGTAGCTCTTCTCGTGAGCGCGGGCGACGAGGTTCTGAAGGTGCAGCGTCAGGCGCCCGATGAAGCTCTCGTCGCGCAGGTCCACCAGGTACTCGGCAGAGGCGCTCGCCACGATGCGGCGGACGGCGACGAGATCCTCGTCGCTCACGAACTCCGCGACGGTGTCGCGCGCGCCCGGAGCGATGACCCGGGTGCGGAGCAGGATGGCGAGGGAGCGCAGCTCGACCGGATCGAGCTGCGCGCCGAAGTGGTGCAGCACGAGCTCCCCCAGGTCCACGGCGAGTACACGGATCGCATCGCTCACCTCGGGGTCGGCGGTGGCGGGGAGGACCCGGTCTTTGGCGACGCGGTCGAGGGCGACGGCCATGTGCAGGAGCACATCGTTGATGCCGTACTCGTTGACGAAGAAGCCCCGCCCGTCCAGCATCTCGACCAGATCGTCCTTGAACTCGGCGAGCCCGCGGGAGGAGAAGACCTCCTGTATCCGGGCGACATCCACGACGCTCTGCGTCATCTCGTCCCGGAACAGGCGGCTGATGAGCTTGCGCCTCTCGATCTCCGATCCGGTCAGGCGGACGACGGCGCCCTGACGTTCCAGTGCCAGCTCGGTGCCGGCGAGCAGCCCCCGGATGCGCGTGAGGTCGGACTCGATGGTCGAGTCGGAGACGAACAGACTCTCCGCCGTCTCATAGACATCGACCCCCTCCGGCGCGTCCAGCAGCCGGCGGACCAGGAACACAAGACGCTCCTGCGGAGAGCCGGCCGCGACATCCGGGGAGGACGTGTCAGCGAGGTAGGCGGCGTAGACGTCCGGACGCACGCGGTAACCGGCCGGCCCGGACTCGATCAGCTCGCCGAGCGCGGCAGCGTAGCTGCGGACGCTGCGGGTGGTGACGCTGAGGTCCCGGGCCAGTTCGGCGGCGGTCACCCAGGCAGCACGCCGCGAGAGGATGCCGAGCATCCTCGTCCTATTCGCCGAGAGAGCCACGGGAGACCACCTTTCCCACCGAGTCAACCACCTGAATCCCCGAACGTGAGGGAGGCGGCGAAACTTTCCGGGGAGGCGGAACTACCTCTCCACCGGCAGCCGGGCTTGCAGCGCCCGGATCGGTGCGGCCAGTGTGACCGCGAACAAGCGCCGCCAGATCGGCGCCGCCGCACGCTCGACACCGAGGTGGACCCCGGCCGCCACCGCAAGAACAGCGGCGAGAGCGATCCCGTAGCCGGCCCAGGGAGCGTCGCTCGAACCGAAGGCGTTCAGCAGAGCGAATCCGAACACAGCGTGGCACAGATAGATCGGGTAGGTGAGCCCGCCCGCGAGCCTGCTGCCCGGGATGTGCCAGGCGGCGACTCGGCTCGTGGTGAGGACGAACACGAGCGCGTACAGCGCCGCGACCACGAGGACGAGGACGACGGGGTCGACCGTCCCGGGGTCGGACTCCTGCGCCCGGCGGACGGTCGCCGCCGCCGACCCGACGACGCTCGCGCCGAGGGCGACCGCGCGCAGCGGCGTCCAGCCTGTGCGCGCGATCATGGCGATGAGGGCACCGCCGGCGAACAGCTCGAACAGTCCGCCGAGAAGCGGCAGCCCCGCGATCCGAGGCAGGAAGAGCGTCGTGGGGAGCATGGTGATCGCCCAGACCGCGAAGAATGGCTCCAGCCACTCGCGACGGCCGACCAGCAAGAAGAGGAAGACGAGGGCGTAGAACTGCAGCTCCAGGGTGAGGGTCCAGTAGACGCCATCGAGCTGGGTCTGCCCGAAAGCGGCGGGCACCATCGTGAGGTTCGCGAGGAATCGCCCGAGGATGTCGGGAAGGCTGGCCTGCGCCGTGACGAGCAGCGTCGCCGTCGTCAGCAGGACGCCCGCCCAGAACGCCGGATAGAGCCGGGTGGCTCGCCCCGCGGCGAAGGAAGCGGCGTCGCGACCGCTCGCGGACAGGAAGATCACGAACCCGCTGATGAGGAAGAACAGCTGCACCCCGAGATTGCCGTAGGCGGCGAGCGCCGCGACGGGCGCGGGCACGGTGCTCGCCACCTCACCGTACCGGGGTCCCCAGAACAGCCAATGGTACGCGACGACGCTGAGCGCCGCCAGGAGACGCAGACAGTCGAGGGCGGCGAGCCGTGCGCCAGGAGCGGCGGACGGGCCGGGGACATCCTGTGCGGCGCTCGCCACAGCGCGGCCGGCCGGGGCGTCCCTCACTGCGAGGCCCGTCCCTCGTCACTGTCTGGCGCGGACCAATCGCTGGGCGGCTTCAGCACGATCGTGTTCGTGGGGCGACGAGAGTGAGAGAGAATGCGAGCACGGCCGCGACCGTGCGATAAGCGGTGGAGCACACAGTTCATGGTCAGGCTCACAGTCCTGGTGAGATGAACCGATGAAATTTTTTGAGTAAAACCGCTGTCTTTAACCCGTGGGACCGACTCTTCCGCCACCCCGGAAAGTTCTCTGTTTGAGTGTCAGCGTCCACCGGGTGACGATGGACGACGATCCACCGGTTCCACACGCTCCGCCGCTCCCCAGAAAGGCATGAGGTCGATGAAGATCGCCGTCGTCTGTGGTGCGGGCGCCTCCAGCGCATTCGTCGCCATGAAGCTGCGCACCGCCGCGGCCGCTCGCGGGCTGGATGTCGAGGTCACCGTGGGCAACGCGGGGCAGCTTGCCTCCCTCGACGAGATGGATATCGTACTGGTCGGGGCGCACCTGGAATCGTCCGTCCCGGCGCTGCGCAACAGGACCGCCCACACAGGAACCGCCATCGTCGTGCTCCCACCCGTCTCCCCCGCCGCCCTCGATGGCGCGCGGACACTCGACCTGGCTCTCGGCGCGAAACGCGACACGAGAGCGAACGACCCCCTGGTCACCCCACCCGAAAGGAACCACAGCAATGGCTGAGCGGATCATCACCATCGGATCGAGCCATGGGCTGCACGCCCGTCCGGCGAAGCTCTTCGTCGAGGCGGTCAACGCCACCGGGGCGAAAGTGCAGTTGACGAAGGAAGGCGGCAAGACGGTCGACGCCGGCAGCATCCTGGGCGTCATCTCGCTGGGCATCGACCACGGCGACAAGATCGTGCTGACCACCGACGCGCCCGCGGGCGAGGCCGTGCTGGACGATCTGGCCGAGATCCTCGCGACGGACCACGACGCCTGATGCCCACCACGACCGAGCTGACCGGGGCCGGCATCGGCCAGGGGATCGCCCGGGGCCGCGTGCTCCGGATGGCCGACCCGCTGCCCGAGCCGGCCGACGCGCCGAGCGCTCGCACGCCCGCGGAGGAGAAGGCCCGGGTGAAGGACGCGGTCGCCGCCGTGGCTGCCGACCTGCGCACCCGAGCCGGCAAGGTGACCGGTGTCGCCGCCGATGTGCTCGAGGCACAGTCGATGATGGCCGAGGACTCGACCCTGGCCGACGATGTCTCCTCCCGCATCGACAGCGGCAAGACCGCCGAACGCGCGGTGTTCGAGGGCTTCGCGGTCTTCCGCGAGATGCTCACCGGGCTCGGCGGCTATATGGGCGAACGCGCGACCGACCTGGACGATGTTGCCCAGCGCGTCATCGCCGCCCTGGAGGGCCGCGTCGCGCCCGGCGTCCCCGAGTCGGACGAGCCCTACGTCCTGGTGGCGCACGACCTCGCCCCCGCCGACACCGCCCTCCTCGACCTGGACAAGGTGCTCGGCCTGGTGACCCGCGAGGGCGGACCGACCTCGCACACCGCGATCCTGGCGCGCGAGAAGGCCATCGTCGCCATCGTCGGCGTCGCGGGCGCGGACGCCCTGAGCGATGGAACCGAGGTGATCGTGGACGCCGGAGCCGGAGTCGTGACGGCCTCGCCGGACGCCGCGCAGAGCGCCGAGGCACAGCGTCGCATCGATGAGCGCGCCGCCGCGCTGTCGGGCGGTCTGGGGCCGAGCGCCCTAGCCGACGGCACCAGCGTCCCGCTGCTGGCCAACCTCGGCTCTGCGGAGGGCGCCGAGAGGGCCCTCGCCGCGGGAGCGGAGGGGGTCGGCCTGTTCCGCACCGAGTTCCTCTTCCTCGACCAGCGCCTGGCTCCAACCGTCGAACAGCAGCGCGAACAGTACGCAGCGGTGCTGCGGGCGTTCCCCGGCCAGAAGGTCGTGGTGCGAGTTCTGGATGCGGGCGCCGACAAACCGCTCGAGTTCCTCAACGACGCGCACGAGGACAACCCGGCGCTGGGCCTGCGCGGCCTGCGCGCGCTGCGCGCGAACGAGGACATCCTGCGCGAACAGCTCACCGCCCTCGCGGAAGCCGACGCGCAGACCGAAGCCGACCTCTGGGTGATGGCGCCGATGGTGTCCACCGTCGAGGAGACCCGCTATTTCGTCGAGCTCGCGAACGAGTTCGGGCTGAAGACCGTCGGTGTGATGGTCGAGGTCCCTTCCGTCGCGCTCCTCGCCGGGCGGGTGCTGCAGGAGGCCGCGTTCGTCTCCATCGGGACGAATGACCTCACGCAGTACACTCTCGCAGCCGATCGCCTGCTCGGCTCGGTCGCCGAGTTCCAGGACCCGTGGCATCCGGCCGTGCTCCGCCTCATCGGCGAAACCGGCAAGGCCGGGGCGGCGACCGGCAAACCGGTCGGGATCTGCGGCGAGGCCGCGGCCGACCCGCTGCTCGCGGTCGTCCTGGTCGGACTCGGGGCGACCACCCTCTCGATGTCGCCCGCGGCCATCGCCGATGTGCGGCTCTCCCTGGGACGCCACACCCTCGAACGAGCCCGCGAACTCGCCGAGATCGCTCTGGCCACCGCCAGCGCGGCCGAAGCGCGGGAGGCGGTGCGCGTCGCCGCGACCGCCTCCACCTCCCCTGCACATCCCGACAGAAACGAGGCACCAGAATGACAACGGCGGCAGAGACGTCGGCGACGTCCACCCCGAAGCAGCCAGGAACCGCGCGCGTCGCGGTCCAGCGCTTCGGCACGTTCCTCTCCAGCATGGTGATGCCGAACATCCCGGCCTTCATCGCCTGGGGCATCATCACCGCGCTGTTCATCCCGAAGGGGCCGTTCCCCACCGAGAGCATCGCGAGCATGGTCGGCCCGATGATCACGTACCTGCTGCCATTGCTACTGGCCAACACCGGCGGCCGGCTCGTGTACGGCGTGCCCGGCGGCGTGGTCGGCACGATCGCGACGATGGGCGTCATCGTGGGCTCCGACATCCCCATGTTCATCGGCGCGATGGTCATGGGACCGCTCAGCGCGTACCTGATGAAGCTCGTGGACCGGATCTGGGAAGGGAAGATCAAGGCGGGCTTCGAGATGCTCGTCAACAACTTCTCCGCCGGCATCCTCGGCTTCCTGCTCGCGATCGGCGCTTTCTTCGGGATCGCACCGCTGGTGGAGGGTCTGAGCAAGGCGCTCGAGGGCGGGGTCAACTGGCTGGTCTCGGCGCATCTGCTGCCGCTGGTGAGCGTGCTGGTCGAGCCGGGCAAGGTGCTCTTCCTCAACAACGCGATCAACCACGGTGTGTTCACACCGATCGGAACGCTCGAAGCGCAGCAGACCGGCAAGTCGATCCTGTTCCTGATCGAGACCAACCCCGGCCCCGGCGCGGGCATTCTGCTGGCCTGGGCGATCTTCGGACTCGGCGCGGCGCGCGCCAGCGCCCCGGGAGCGTTCATCATCCAGTTCTTCGGCGGCATACACGAGATCTACTTCCCCTATGTGCTCATGAAGCCGGTCCTCATCGTCGGCGCGGTCCTCGGCGGAATGACCGGTGTGGCGGTGAACGTCGCTTTCCAGACCGGGCTGCGCGCACCGGCCGCACCAGGGTCGGTGTTCGCGATCTTCGCCCAGGCCCCGGTCGAGAGCATGCTCGGCATCGCTGTCTCCATCGTCGCCGCGGCCGCCGTCTCGTTCGCCTTCAGCGCGATCGTGCTGCGCGCCAGCCGCAGACGCGACCTCGCTTCCGGCAACGCGGGCGATCTCTCGGCCGCCGTCGCCCAGACCGAGGCCAACAAGGGCACATCGTCCTCGGTCCTGGGGGGTCTGGTCCAGGAGGGCGAGCATGACACCGGCGACGCGCAGGGCGAGGCAACCGACCGTCTGGTGCGGACCATCGTGTTCGCGTGCGACGCCGGGATGGGATCGAGCGCGATGGGCGCGTCCGTGCTTCGCAAGAAGATCGAGAAGGCGGGAGTCACGGGGGTGACGGTGACCAACCAGGCGATCAGGGCCCTCGACGGCAACGCCGATCTCGTCATCACCCAGCAGCAGCTCACCGACCGCGCCAAAGGACAGTCGCCGGACTCGCTGCACATCTCGGTCGACAACTTCATGAACAGCCCCCGGTACGACGAGGTCGTCGACCTCGTCAAACAGCAGAAGACCACGGAGGACGCCAGCAAATGACCGACACGATTCTCGACCGGGCGAACGTCGTGGCCGCGGGCGCTGCGACCACGCGGGAAGAGGCGATCCGGGAGGCGGGCGCGCTGCTCGTGGCCGCGGGCGCCGTCGAGCCGGGCTACATCGACTCGATGCGGCAGCGCGAGGAGACCGTCTCCACCTTCATGGGGAACGGTCTCGCCATCCCGCACAGCACCAACGAGTCCAAGGACGAGATCAAGCGCTCGGCGCTCTCCTTCGTCCGCTACTCCTCGCCGCTGGACTGGGGCGGCGAGGAGGTGCGGTTCGTGGTGGGCATCGCCGGGCAGAACGACGAGCACCTCGAGATCCTCTCGAAGATCGCCATCCTCTTCTCGGAAGAGGACGATGTGCGCAGCCTGATCGAAGCCCCGGACGCGGACGCGCTGTTCGCTCTCCTCGGCGACGTGAACGAGTAGGGGACGAGAGAAGATGAAGGCCGTCCATTTCGGCGCAGGGAACATCGGCCGCGGCTTCGTGGGGCTGCTGCTCCACGAAGCCGGGTACGAGGTCGTCTTCGCAGACGTCAACGCCGAACTGATCGAGGCGCTGGCCGCGGCGGACTCGTACGATGTGCGTCTCGTCGGCGACGAGTCGGTCACGAAGACCGTCACCGGGTTCCGCGCCCTGAACAGCGCGACGGCGGAGGATGAGCTGGTCGCCGAGATCGCGACCGCCGACGTGGTCACCACCGCGGTCGGGCCGCGCATCCTGCGTTTCGTCGCCCCGGTCATCGCCCGCGGCCTCGCGGCCCGGGCAACCGACGCCCCGCGCCTGGCCGTCATGGCCTGCGAGAACGCGATCGGCGCGACCGACCTCCTGGCCGCCGAGCTGATGGAGGGCCTGCCGGACGACGACGCCCGCGCCGAGCTGGCTGCCCGCGCCGTGTTCGCGAACACCGCCGTCGACCGGATCGTGCCCGCCCAGGACCCCGCCACCGGGGTGGATGTCACCGTGGAGACGTTCTTCGAGTGGGTCGTGGACCGTAGCCCGTTCGCCGGAAGCGAACCGCCCATCCCGGGTGCGCGCTTCGTGGACTCGCTGGGGCCGTACATCGAGCGCAAGCTGTTCACCGTGAACACCGGGCACGCGACCACGGCGTACACCGGGTTCCTGGAGGGCGCGACCACGATCAGCGAGGCCATCGCGATGCCGACGGTGCTCGCCGCGGTGGAGTCGGCGCTGACGGAGACCTCTGCCGCGCTGACCGCGAAACACGGCCTCGACCCGGAGGAGCTCGCCGAGTACCGCGCGAAGATCCTGAACCGCTTCCGAAACCCGCACCTCGTGGACGAGGTGACCCGTGTCGGCCGCGAGCCGCTGCGGAAGCTCGGACGCGATGACCGCTTCATCGGCCCGGCCTCCGACTACGCCCGATACGTCGGCGTCGTCCCCTCCGCCCTCTTCGCCGCGGTCGGGGCGGCGCTCCGCTTCGACCTGCCCGAGGACAGCCAGAGCGTCGAGCTGCGTCAGCTGCTGCGCGAGGCGGAGCCGGCCGACATCGTGGCCGAGGTCATGGGCGTCGAGCCCGGGGACGCGCTGTACGAGCCGCTGGTCGCGGTCGTCCGCGCCGCCCAGGGCTGACCCCCTGCCGCCCCCGCCATCCCATCCCCATCCCCCACCCGCACCCAGGTGTCGAAAAGGGAGGACAATCCCGCCCATCCCGGCAGAATCTCCTCCCTTCCCTGCCGATAACCCTGTTCTGCAAAGCAGAATCCTCCCTTTCCCACAGTGCAGGAAAGGGAGGAGTTCCAGGGCCAGAAGGGCACGGGCGTCCTCCCTTTTCGACGCGGAGGTGGCGGAGGGGGAACGGGGTGGGGGACGGGGCTCAGGCCACGAACACCCACAACAGCGCGACCATCCCGAAGCCGACGATTGACAGGATGGTCTCGAGCACCGTCCAGGTCAGCAGCGTCTGCGGCACGGTCATGTTGAAGTAGCGCTGCACGATCCAGAACCCGCCGTCGTTGACATGCGAGAGGATGATCGAGCCGGCCGCGATGGCGATTCCGATCAACGCGAGCTGCGGCTGCGAGAAGTCACCGGCCATGACGACCGGCTGCATGATGCCGGCCGTGATGACGATGGCCGCCGTGGCCGAGCCCTGAGCGATGCGCAGCACGCAGCTGATGATGTAGGCGGTCACGAACACCGGCAGGCCCACCGAGCCGAACACATCGGAGAGCGCCGCACCGATCCCGGTCTTGGTGATCACCGCGCCGAAGAACGCTCCGGCTCCCACGACGAGCAGGATCATGCCGATCGGCTTCAGCGACTCACCGCTGATCTTGCTGAGGTCGGCGAAGCTGAGACCGCGCCGGAGGGCGAGCAGGTACGACGCGAGGAACACCGCGATGGTCAGCGCCACCGCCGGGTTGCCCACGAAGGTGACGAACTCCAGCCAGAACCCCTTCGGCAGGAACAGGGAGCCGAAGGTCGCCGTGAGGATGAGCACGAGCGGCATGAGGATGACCAGTGCCACCGACCACAGCGAGACCGGCTTGCGACCGTCCTCCGGCTCGGGATCGAGCAGGTAGTCGTCGGGCAGCTCGACGTGGACGCGCTTGCCGACGAAGAGCGGCCAGGCGATGCCCGCGGCGGCGAACGCCGGGAGGCCGCAGGCGAAGCCCATGAGGATGATCCAGCCGAGATCCACGCCGAACGTTCCCGCCAGCGCCGTCGGGCCGGGGTGCGGCGGCAGGAAAGCGTGCGTCATCGAGAGGCCGGCCAGCATCGGCATGGCGTACAGCGCGAGCGAGCGGCCGCCGCGGCGGGCGGTGATGTACACGAGCGGCGCGAGCACGAAGATGCCCACGTCGAAGAAGACGGGGATGCCGAGGATGAGGCCGGTGAGACCCATGACGATCGGCGCGGCGCCCGGACCCATCCGCCGGAGCAGCCGGTCGACCAGCACATCCGCGCCACCGGAGCGTTCCAGGATGGCCCCGAGGACGGTCCCGAGGCCGATGATGATCGTGATGTGGCCGAGGATGCCGCCGAAACCGGTCTCCAGAATGGAGGCCCCCGGCTTGATCTGGTCCTTGTCGAACGGGTCGGGGACAGCGACGCCGACGATCTCGAAGACGCTCAGGCCGGCGACGAGCGCGAGGCCGAGACCCGCGACCAGGAGCGCGATGAACGGCTCCAGTTTGACCTTGACGATGAGGAACAGGAGGACGGCGATCGCGGCGAGGCACAGGATGATGAGTCCCGGGGTGCTCGTCCGAAACCACTCGACCCACGTCGGTGCTGACGCGAGGAGGTGCATGGTGATGCCTTTCTCAGGGGTGAGGCCGCTTGCGCAGCGCTGCTCCCGGGAGGTGTTCGGTGCGGTGCGAGTCCGCCACGACGGGCACGCCCGCCACGAGGACCCAGGGGATTCCCACGGCCTGCTGCCGGGGTTCGGCGAACGTCGCACGGTCGGCGACGGTGGCCGGGTCGAAGAGCACCAGATCGGCGATGAGCCCGGGCTGGATGCGCCCGCGGTCGGTCAGGCCGAGGCGGGCCGCGGGGCAGGCCGCCAGATGCACGATCGCGTCTTCGAGGGTCAGCACGCCCTCCTCGCGAACGTAGTGGCCGAGGTAGCGCGGAAAGGTGCCCCAGGCCCTCGGGTGCGGCTTCGCTCCGATGAGGATGCCGCCGGTGTGCCGCGGGTGCCGCATCATCGTGCGGACGTTGGCCTCGTGCCCCACATGCTGCAGGATGCTGGTGCCGAGCCGGTCGGCGAGGAGCAGCTCGACGTACACATCGGTCGGCGCACGGCCCGCCTCGGCGGCGAGCTGAGCGACGGTGTACCCGACCCGGTCGGAGAGGGCCGCATCCCGCACGCCGGCGATCTCGATCGTCTCCCACTCCACCGGAACGCCGTGGCAGCCGTCCGTGCCCACCACGTCGAGCTCGTGCGCGATGCGCGCGCAGCTCGGGGTCGCGCAGGCGGGCGAGTGTCGCCTCCGGCCCGCCGGTCGCGGACCAGCTGGGCAGGAGCGCCGCCAGCGTGGTGGAGCCGGGGAGGTAGGGATAGGTGTCGAGCGTGATGTCGACGCCGTCGGCGAGGCCGCGGTCGATCAGCTCGATCAGCTCGCCCGCGCGGCCCCGGTTGACGCCGAAGTTCATGGTCGCGTGGGTCAGGTGCAGGGCGCAGCCGGAGCGGCGCGCGACCTCCACCATCTCGGCGTAGGCGTCCAGCGCGCCCGCGCCGTAGGAGCGCTGGTGCGGCGAGTAGTACCCGCCGTGGGCGGCGACCACCTCGCAGAGCGCGACCAGTTCGGCGGTGCTCGCGAACATCCCCGGCACGTAGGTCAGCCCGGAGGAGAGGCCGAAAGCGCCCTCGCGCATGCCGCGGTCGACCTGCTCGCGCATGGCGGTCAGCTCGGCGGGGGTCGCGGGACGGTCGCCGGTGCCGACGACGTTCATGCGGATGGTGCCCTGCGGGAGGAGGTAAGCCGCGTTCGCCGCTGTCCCGCGGCGGTCAATCTCGGCGAGGTAGTCCGCGACGCTGCGCCAGGAGAAGTCGAGGCCTTCGGGGACGCCGTTCCAGCCGGCGATCTGCTCGCGCACGATCGGCAGCGATTCGTCGGTCACCGGGGCGTAGGCGAGCCCGTCCTGACCGAGGACCTCCGTGGTGACCCCCTGCGTCACCTTCGCGAGGTGCTGCGGGTCGGTGAGCACGGCGAGATCCGAGTGGGCGTGCATATCGATGAAACCGGGGGCGACCGCGAGTCCGTCCGCCTCCACCACCTCGGCTCCGGGCGCGGCGATGCGGCCGCCGACCCGGGCGATGCGGCCACCGGACACCAGGACATCCCCCGTCGCGCCGGGCCGGCCCGTGCCGTCGAGGACGAGCGCGCCCCGGAGGAGGAGGTCGCCCGCGCCCGGGGCGGGAAGCACGCCGGTCACGACACCGCTGCCGCGAACTCGCGGGCCCGCTCGGTGATCGCCTCCCACTCCGCGGCGGCGATGGCGGACGCGCTCACGACGCTCGAACCGGCGGTGGCGGCCAGCGCTCCCGCGGCGATCCAGGCGCCCGCGTTGCCGGCGTCCAGCCCGCCGGACGGGACGAAGGGGATGCTGGGGAACGGGCCGCGCAAGTCTTTGAGGTAGCCCGGTCCGATGAGCGAGGCGGGGAACACCTTGACCGCGGCGGCGCCGAGCTCGACGGCGCGCATGATCTCGCTGGGGCTCAGCGCGCCGATCAGGAGAGGGACGCCCGCCTCGCGCGCGACCGCGGGGCGGCGCTCTCGCTCAGTCCGGGCGTGACGAGGAACTGCGCCCCGGCCGCGATCGCAGCCTCGGCGCTGCGCGCGTCGGTCACCGTCCCCGCTCCGACGAGGGCGTCGTGCTCCCCGGCGGTGGCCGCGGCGATGACCTCTTCGACGCCCGGCGTCGTGAAGGTGAACTCGACCACCCGGATCCCGCCCGCACCGAGCGCCCGGCACAGGGCGACGGGGTCGTCGATGCGCGGCGCCCGCACCACGGCCAGGGCGCGGTCGGCGGTCAACGTCTCGATGAGCATGGGTCTCCTATCCGAAGGTGGTGTCGAGGAGGCCGAGCACACGGGGGTCGGCCGCGAGCGCATCGTCCGCCACGGCGAGCGCGCGCCATTTGTCGAAGGTCGTGCAGGGGTGCGAGAGGCCGAACCGGAGGACGTCGCCCACGCGTACCTGCGCCCCTTCGGGCAGGCGCACGAAGGTGTGCTGATCGTTCATCGCGGTCACGACGGCGCCGTCGAGCGGCGCCGCTGCGGTCTCGCCGGAGCGCCGGACGGCCTGGGGCACCGGGAGGTCCTCGTCGAAGGGGAGGTCGCGCTTGCCCGCGTCGACCAGCGCGAGCCCGGGCTCGGGACGGGAGACGACCGTCGCCCAGCCGTGCATGGCCGAGCGGAACTCGCCGCCGCCGACCCGCGAGAGCGGCGTGATGTCGCGGTAGAACCCGTCGTCGTGCGTGATGTACGCGCCCGAGCGCAGCAGCACCTCCACGACCCGGCCGCGGGAGCCGGCGAGGTCGCGGCGCGGAGCGAGCACCGCGGCCACCTCGTCGAAGTAGGCGCTGCCGCCCGCGGTCAGGATGACCGGCCCGCCCGCCGGGTACAGGCCCTCCGCTTCGAGGGTGTCGTGCAGGGTCAGCATCCCCTCCAGGTAGCCGCGCACGGTGGCGAGGGAGGAGGCGGTGGCATCGTGTGCGAGCGCGCCTTCGTAGCCGGCGACTCCGGCCAGGCTCAGGACCGGGGAGGTGGCGATCGCACGGGCGACCGCGAGCGCGGCGTCCTGCCCCCGGGCGCCGGTGCGTCCCCCCCTCCGCGCCGAGCTCGACCAGCACCGGGAGCGGGCGGACGGGCGGCGAGCGTCTCCGTCATGATCTCGACCGCGCGCACGGAGTCGGCCCAGACGGTGAGCCGGTCGGTGTGGGCGGCGAAGGCGCGGAGCGCGGCGGGCTGCACGAGGGCGTTGGCGAGCATCACCCGGGGGATGCCCCAGCCGAGCGCCACGGACGCCTGCCACGGCGTCGCGAGCGTGATGCCTCAGGCCCCGGCGTCCAGCTGCCGCTGCCAGAGCTCGCGGTTCATCGTGGTCTTGCCGTGCGGTGCGATGCCGACAGCGGCCTCGCGGCACCAGGCCGCTATCGTCTCGAGATTGTGGGCGAGGGCCGCTTCGCTGAGGGTGACCAGCGGAGTCGGGAATCCGGCCAGCGGCGGCCGACGCTCGCCGAGGGCGGCGACATCGGCGGCGGTGTAGCCGAGCGGGGCGGCTTTGTACTCCTCCACACTGTTCCTTCGGTGTGTTGCGTATGGTGCAATGCACATTGCATATAGTGTGCCCTCCTGTATAGCATGAGTCGGGACGATCGCGAAAGGGGAGCCTGGATGGAGGCGACCGCCGGACTGCCGGGAACCGGACTTCTGAGAGCCGGACTGCTGGCGACCATCGGCGAAGCGATGGTCGTGCTGTACCCGGAGGACCGCCGCCCGCTGGCCGAAGCGCACACGTACGGCTCGGATGTGGGCGGCGCCGAGTACAACGTGGCCACCAGCCTCGCCCGCCTCGGCCTGCCGACCGCGTGGATCTCGCGGCTCGGAGCGGACGGTCTGGGCGATCGCATCCTCAGCACCGCCGAGGAGGCGGGAGTCGACGCCTCCGCCGTGGAACGCGACGAGCTGCGCCCGACCGGCCTGTACCTCAAGGAGACGAGCGACGGGCCCGACGGCGTCCGCACCCGGATGCGCTACTACCGCCGGGACTCCGCGGCGGCCGCCCTCTCGCCCGGTCTGCTGCGCTCCGCTCCGGCCGCCGGTCTCCTCGGCCGGGCCTCGATCGTCCACACCTCGGGAATCACCCCCGCACTGTCGGCCTCCGCGGCCGAGGCGATGAGCGAGCTGCGCTCGGCCGTCGGACCGAAGACCCTCGTGAGCGTCGACCTCAACCACCGCCCCCTGCTCTGGGCCGGCCGCGACACCGCACCGCTGGAGGCCCTGATCGGCCAGGCGGACATCCTGCTGCTCGGCCGCGACGAAGCCGAGGCTTACGCGGGCCACGCCGACCCCGGGCGCTTCTTCGCCGCGCACCCCCGCCTCGGCGTCCTGGTGGTGAAGGACGATGCGCGCCGTGCCTCGGTGTACCGGCGAGGCGGCGGCGAGACGCACGTCCCCTGCCTCACGGTGGAGGTCGTCGAGCCGGTCGGCGCGGGCGACGCCTTCGCCTCCGGCTTCCTGTGCGGTCTCGCCGAGGGGCGCGACGACGCCTCCGCGCTGCGGCTCGGCCACGCCCTCGCCGCGCTCACCCTGATCGGGCACGGCGACCGGCCGCTCACCGTCCCGGACAGCGCCCAGCGCGACCGGATCGCCGCCGCGCCGGAGACCGAATGGGCCGGCTGGAGCGTCCACCCGGGTGAGATCCCGTGGAGCGGGGCGTGAGCCAATCCGTCGGGCGGGCGCTCGACCTGCTCGACCTGGTCTCGAGCGGAGTCTCCACCCTGGATGCGATGGCCTCCGAGATCGGCGTCCACAAGTCCACCGTGCTGCGCCTGCTGCAGACGATGGAGCAGCGGGGCTATGTGGGGCGCGACAGCAAACACCGGTATCACATCGGCCCCACCGTGTTCGCGCTCGCGTCGGCGGCGCAGGAGTCGCAGGATGTGCGGGCCACGGCGGCTCCGTTCCTCCGCGCCCTGGCCGCCGAGACCGGTCAGACCGTCCACCTCGCCACCTACGCCGACGGCGTCGTGACCTACATCGACAAGATGGAGTCGCGTCAGCCGCTGCGCATGTACTCGCGGGTCGGTCTCCCTGCGGCGCTGCACGCGACCGCCGTCGGCAAAGTGCTGCTCAGCGCCCTGGACCCGGCCGAACGCCAGCGCATCGCCGCCGGTGTGCCGTACGAACGGTACACGGATCGCACCATCGCAGGCCCCGACGAGCTGCTCACAGAAGTCGCCCGCACAGCCGGGCGCGGCTGGGCGGAGGACCACGAGGAGCACGAGACGTTCATGAACTGCGTCGGCGCGCCTGTGTTCGGACCGGACGGCCGCATCGCCGCGGCGGTCTCCCTCTCCGTGCCGAACGTCGTGCTGCCCTACGCGGACGTCCTCGGCCTGCTCCCGGCGCTGCTGGAGACGACGGCCCGGATCTCCACGGAGCTCGGCGCGCGCCCCGACGACCTCCCGCAGCCCGTTCTCCCGCCCTCCGACCTCCCCCGCTGAAAGGAAAGACCATGACCGACCGCATCGCCCTCTTCATCGCCGACGCCCCCGCGCCCGCGCACACCTTCTCGCAGGGTGTGAAACGCGGCCCCTTCGTCCAGGTCTCCGGACAGGGGCCGGTCGACCCGGTCACGAACGAGTACCTCCACCCCGGCGATGTGCGGGCTCAGACGGTCCGGACGCTGAAGAATGTGGAGGCCATCCTCGCGGCCGGCGGGGCCACCTTCGACGATGTCATGATGCTGCGCGTCTACCTGACGACGCGCGACGACTTCGCGGCCATGAACGAGGCGTACGGCGACTTCGTCGGCTCGCGGGTCACCACCGGTGTGCTGCCCTCGCGCACGACGGTGTTCACCGGGCTGCCGCGCGAGGAGATGCTGGTGGAGATCGACGCGATCGCCCTCACCGACTGAATTCGCGACGGCCCGGCCCGCCGTCCTCCTCGCGGCGGCGGCCCGGCCGTTCTCGAACGGCGCGAGTCCGCTACCGGTGAGGTGGCTTTCCATCCGTCCAGTGATTCTCCCTCTGCGGGTCGGCAAGGTCTGGCGGGCCACATTCACCTGGCAGATCACCAGCCTTCCCGGTGCGACGGTCGGCAGCGACACGAAACCGATCTGGCGAGCGATCTAGGATCTAGTGATGAAGGTAACTCTCATTGACGAGCGGGATTCGACCGGCCTGATCGAAGCGCCGAGTTTCCGGGTCTTCGATTGGGTTGGAGAAGAAGCGCTCCAGGGGCAGACAACAGCCTTGTGGGCCTATGAGATAACCGGCGCTTCGTTCTGGGAGGCGCTGAAGTGGGCTGAAAGCCCACGAGACCCCAGCCCTTCGCTCTCGGAGCTTTACGCTTGCTCTCCAGACTCTTTGAATGAGGGCGGAGTGGATCTCATCTTCCTCGGGTCTTTGGCATGGCGGCACGATCCGGAAGGTGAACTGACCCTGGAACGGACGACCCTCATGCTCTGAGAAGCCGCCGCGAAAACCGCCCCTGGTGTGCCTCGGGGCTGTGATCCGGGGCGGAACCACGAACGCCGCTACTGGGTGTTCGCTAGGTGTGCTGCTCAGGGACGTTGGTTGAGGTGTGACGCGATAGATGGGTGAGGACCTCCCGGTCGAGAGTGGGGCTGTCTAGTTTCCCTGCACTCGATGACTTAGGAGGTCCTCGTGACCCACGCTAATGCTGCTTTGACTCCTCGCGAATGCCTCCGCCTGGCCCGCCAAGTCGTCGACGACGGCTGGTCCGTTGCTGCGGCGGCGACCTACTTCCGAGTGTCCTGACGCACCGCGGACCGATGGGCTCGTCGTTACGTGGAGATGGGCGAGGCGGGAATGCTGGACCGTTCGTCACGGCCGCATCACAGCCCGAACAAGACCCCGCGAAGACTGGTCCGCAAGGTCGTGCATCTGCGGTGGAAGAAGCGGCTGGGACCAGTCGGTATCGGCGCCCAGCTCGGCATGCCCGCCTCGACCGTTCACACGGTCCTCTCCCGGTGCCGGATCAATCGGCCCAGCCACGTCGACGTCCGCACCGGCGAACCCGCCCGCCGCTACGAGCACGAGCATCCCGGATCGATGATCCACGTCGACATCAAGAAACTCGGCAACATCCCCGACGGTGGCGGCTGGCGCTACGTCGGACGTCTCCAGGGAGAGCGGAACAAGGCCATCACCGCGAAGCGGACCGGGAAACACGGGATCACCGGCGACATGATCACCGGCACAGCGTTCGTTCATACCGTCATCGACGATCACTCCCGTGTCGCTTACGCCGAGATCCACGACGACGAAACCGCCGCCACTGCAATCGCTGTTCTGCGTCGAGCGGTCGGCTGGTTCGCCAGCCGTGGCGTCACCGTCGAACAGGTGCTCTCCGACAACGGCTCCGCATACCGCTCATACGCCTGGCGCGACGCTTGCGCCGAGCTCAGCATCCAACCGAAACGCACCCGGCCCTACCATCCGCAGACGAACGGCAAGATCGAACGCTTCCACCGCACCCTCGCCGACGGCTGGGCATACGCCCGGCACTACAACTCCGAATCAGCCCGCCGCAACGCACTCCCGGCCTGGCTGCACTCCTACAATCACCACAGGCCCCACACCGCCATCGGCAGCCAGCCACCCATCAGCAGATTGACCAACGTCCCTGGGCAACACACCTAGGCCGCGGTGGCGGTATCCACACTGTTCCGTGGGGAAATGTCCTTGCAGACACACAGACCCAGGGCCTTGCCATGTCGGGAGTGACCGGTGCGACTGACGTTTGGCGTGCCTAGACGCCCTGCTTCCTCAGGAGGCAGGTCATTGGCGTTTGTTCGGCGGCGGCCCGGCCGGTTCTCGAACGGCGCAAGTTCGCTGCGATCGCGGGCTGCGCAGCACCCCGGGTGGTACGTTGCGCTTGTGAGCCGAATCGTCGCTGTGGCGCCCGTTCTCCCCGCTCGGTCGTACGGCCAGGGCGAGATCACCGCAGCGCTGCTCGCGATGATCACCGACGACCCGGCCCGGCAGGCGGTCATGCGCCGCATCCACGCGGCCAGCGGCGTGGAGACCCGCAGTCTCGTCATGCCGCTCGAACGCTACCGCTCGCTCACCTCCTTCCAAGAGGCGAACGACTTCTTCATCGCCGAGGGCGCCTCCCTCGCCGAGCGCGCCGTGACCCAGGCTCTCGAGACCGCCGGCCTGACCGCCGCGGATGTCGACTACCTGCTCTTCACCTCCGTGACCGGCACATCGCCGCGCCCTCCATCGACGCCCAGCTGGTCCAGCGGCTCGGGATGCGCCCCGACATCAAACGCCTGCCGAGCTTCGGACTGGGCTGTGTCGCGGGCGCGGCCGGGCTGGCCCGCGTGAACGACTATCTGGCCGGGCATCCCGAGGAGATCGCTGTGCTGCTCTCGGTCGAGCTCTGTTCGCTCACGGTGCAGGCCCGGGACGACTCGATGGCCAACATCGTCGCGGGCGGCCTCTTCGGCGACGGGGCCGCGGCCGTCGTCGTGGCCGGGGACCGCCGCGCCGCCCGGCTGGGCCTCCCCGGGCCGGAGATCGTCGACACCCGCAGCCGCCTCTACCCGGACACCGCGGATGTGATCGGCTGGGACATCGGCGGCACCGGCTTCCGCGTCGTCCTCAGCGCCGGTGTGCCGGAGGTGATCGACCGGAACTTCGCCGACGACGCCCGCAGCCTGCTCGCCGCGCACGGGCTCACCGAGACAGATGTCACCCGTGGGCCGCGCATCCCGGCGGACCGAAGATCCTGGAGGCGTTCTCGCGGGCTCTCGACCTGCCCGACGGCGCGCTCGAAGCGAGTTGGCGCTCGCTCGCACGGGTCGGCAACCTGTCGTCGGCAGCGGTGCTGCACGTCCTCGCGGAACAGCTGGACGCCCACCCGCCGGGCACGGTCGGGCTGCTGTTCGCCCTCGGACCGGGGGTCACCAGTGAGCTGGTGCTGCTGCGCTGGGCGGCGGGGGATGCCGCCGGGGCGGGCGGACCCAGGCTCCCCGCGAGCGAGGCGGCCGCATGACCGTGCCCGGCGCCATGATCGCGTATGGCCTCCTCATCCTCGCCACCGGCGTCGAGCGTCTCGCGGAACTCGTCGTCTCCGCCCGCAACGCGCGCTGGTCTTTCGCTCGCGGCGGTGTCGAGTTCGGCCGCCACCACTTCCCGCCGATGGTGGCCCTGCACACCGGCCTGCTGCTCGCCTGCTTCGCCGAGGCGTGGTTCCTTGCCCGGCCCTTCCTGCCGTGGCTGGGCTGGCCGATGCTCGCGCTCGTCCTCGCCAGTCAGTCCCTCCGGTGGTGGTGCATCGCGGCACTCGGACCGCGCTGGAACACCCGCGTCATCGTCGTCCACGACCTCCCACTCGTCGCACGCGGGCCCTACCGCTGGCTGAAGCATCCCAACTACATCGCGGTCGTGGTCGAGGGATTCGCGCTTCCGCTCGTGCATTCCGCGTGGATCACCGCACTCGCCTTCACTGCGCTGAACGCCGTCCTGCTTGCGGGCTACCGCCTCCCCTGCGAGAACCGCGCTCTCGCGGCCGTCGTCCCGGCGCGACCGTGAGCGATGCCGACCTGATCGTCGTCGGCAGCGGACCGGTGAGGCTCGCCTGCGCGATCGAAGCCCGCCTGCTCGGGATGGATGTGCTGGTGGTCGAACCGCGCAGCGCTCCGATCGACAAAGCGTGCGGAGAGGGCCTCATGCCCGGCTCCCTCGCCGCGCTCCAGCGTCTCGGGGTCGACCCGCCGGGGCGGACGCTCGCCGGCATCGCCTACCTCGACGCGGCTTCGCGGGTCGAGCACCGGTTCGAGGAGCGTCCCGGGCGCGGCGTGCGGCGGACCGTGCTGCACTCGGCCTTGGCCGCGCGCGCCGCCGAACTCGGCGCTCACACACTCCACGATCGTGTCACCGGCGTTGCGAGCGCCTCTTCGGGAACGACGCTCACCCTCGGCCGCGGGCAGTCCACGCTCTCAGCGCCCTGGGTCATCGCCGCCGACGGCCTGCACTCGCCGCTGCGCCGCCTGCTCGAACTCGGCGGTCGCCCCCAGCCGAAGTCCCGCCGCCGCTTCGGCGTCCGCCGCCACTACACCGTCGAACCGTGGACCGATCTCGTGGAAGTACACTGGTCCCCCACCGCGGAGGTGTATGTGACCCCTGTGGACGATCGCATCGTCGGTGTCGCGGTTCTCGGGCCCCGCCCCATCGACCAGGAAGCCGTCATCAGGACCGTTCCGGCTCTTGCTGCTTACTTGGATGGGGCGCCGCCTGCCAGCGATCCCCGCGGCGCGGGCCCCTGCTGGAACGCTCGCGTACACGCGCCTCCGGTCGCGTGCTTCTCGTCGGGGACGCCTCGGGATACATCGACGCCCTCACCGGAGAGGGGATGCGCGTCGGCTTCGCGCAGGCACGCGCAGCCGTCTCCGCCATACATTCAGGGGGTTCCGGTCAGTACGAACGTACCTGGCGAACCAGTACGAGAGACTTCAGGACACTGACCACCGGACTCGTCATCGCGGCCCGGTCGCGACTTCGGCCGCGCATCGTCCCGACCGCCGCCGCAAGGCCCGCGCTGTTCGGCGCGATCGTGGAGCGATTGTCACAGTAATAACACCTGACACTCGAAAGGGTGACTTTTTCTGGAACAACCCGTATATTATCTGGAATGAGAAATTAACACATGCAATATTTTGCGAGGTCCCCATGAGTCCGAACACAGAGGCGATCACCGTAGTCGAGTCACCGACGTCTGCTGCTGCTCCCGCGTCTTCGTCGGAATTCCGCGTCGCGCCGACCACCGTCGCGGGCACGACGACGACGGCGAAGAGAACGACGATCACCTTCTATCTGAGCGAAGGGCTCAGAAACAGGGCGCGCGCCGCCTACCGCTCCACCTCCTTCGAAGAGAAAGACAGCAGCTGGTCCGAGATGCTCAACAAAGCCCTCCTCGCCGAGGTCGAACGCCGAGAAGCCGCCTACAACGACGGCGAAAAGTTCACCGGCACCGACGAGCCCCTCTCTCCCGGAAGGCCCATCGGGTTCTGACGGGCATCGGGCGTCCCGCTGCGGCACCCTCCCCGTCACCCCCGGCGGGACGCCCTCTCCTCGCCCCCGAGCGAGGACCCGAGGGGGTGACGGTCAGACGACCGTCACCCTCCACTGCTGACCGGAACGCGGCGCCGAACCCGAACGATGGTTCGCCGCCGCCGCTCGCTGAACCCCCTGCGCTCCGCGCGACGGGCGAAGCGCGCTCGGACGATCGAGGGTCCGCTCTGGTGCGCGGGGAGTTCCAGGGCGTATAACGGTGGCATGGCCGACGCGATCACGACCTGGATCGACCGCTATCGGCGCGCCTGGGAGTCGAACGACCCCGAGGACATCCGGTACCTCTTCAGCGAGGACGCGAGCTACCGCACGGAGCCGTTCGCTGAGCCCTGGGTCGGCCACCTCGAGATCGTCGAGGGCTGGCTGGACGCTCGAGACGATCCCGGAGCCGCCGAGTTCGACTGGCGGCTGGCCGGGAAAGACGGATCGACCTACTTCGTGGAGGGCGTGACCGACTACCGCGACGGTCCGACCTACAGCAACCTGTGGGTGATCGCGCTCGCCCCGGACGGGCGCGCCGAGGAGTTCACCGAGTGGTGGATGGAGCAGGAGGCATAGGCTCTACAGCCCGCCCAGCCACAGCCCCAGCCCCGCTGCGCCCAGCGAGAGAAGCATCATCCCGACGCCGGTGAACAACGCCGCCCGGTACCGCCGTTGCTGCGCGAGCCGCACGGTCTCGTAGCTCGCGGTCGAGAACGTGGTGTACCCGCCGATGAAACCGGTGCCCAGGATCGCCCGCCACTCCGGCGGCAGCCCGTGCGCGAGCGCGAGCGCCGTCACCAGTCCGAGCAGGAACGAGCCGGTGACGTTGATCGCCGTGGTGCCCAGGGGAAAGCTCACTCGCACCCGGCTGCGCAGCACACCGTCGAGGACAAGTCGCGCGACGGCGCCGAGCCCACCGGCGACCGCGACCGCCAGGACGACCAGCGGCGTCACGCTCGCGCCCCCCGGCGGCGTCCGATCGCCGCCCCCAGTGGGATTCCCGCGAGGGATGCGGCGGCTCCGATCGCGATGGTCGCGGCCGCGTACAGGATGCCACCGCCCACGTTCGACGCGACGACCAGCCCATCGATGTCCACCGCGAACGCACTGTAGGTCGTGAACCCGCCGAGGATTCCGGTGCCGGCGAAGAGGCGCGCATCCCGGCGTCGCCCCTCATCCGGGCCGCGCAGGGCCAGCGACTCGAGCAGCCAGCCGAGGACGAAGGCGCCGACGATATTGATCGCGAACGTGATCACTGGGATGCCCGCGACCGTCGGCGCCGCGGCCGACAGCAAGGCGCGGACGGCCGTGCCGAGAGCGCCGCCGACGAAGACGAGCAGCACGGAACGCCCGTGCAAGTAAACGGGGAGCGGGGACCTCGTGGACAAACAGATTCCACCCTTCGGAGAGAAGCGCAGGAACTATCAGCGACCATCGCGGTTCGGGCAGCGCCCCGGCGAGATCCATCGCCGTGGAGCCACTATACCGGTTGGTCCTCCCACGGCAGCTTCTCACCGCCGGAGATCGGGGCCAGCGGCACCACGACCACAGGCCGATGCTGCCGGTGCGCAAGGTGCGCGGCGACGGAACCGGTGAAGAACTCGCGCACGCTGCCGCGGAGGCCGGCCTCGCGGGTCCCGACCACGATGTAGCGGGCGTCCACCTCGGCCGCGAGACGAGCCAGCGCCCAGGCGGGGTCGCCCGCGAGCTGCCGCAGGGTACACGGAACGCCGCGGCCCTCCACGGTCTCCCGGATGCGCTGTTCCAGCTCCGCGTCGAACGCTTCTTCGCCGGCCTCGGGAAGGTCCGGGTCGAACGGCAGCGCGACAACGGTGCCGTCCACGGCGTTTGGCACGAGGTAGCGGGTGGGATCGACGTTCGCGCAGACCAGCGGAACGCCGAGGTCGCCGGCGAGCCGGGCGGCCTGCTCCAGGACCGTCACGGGCTGGCCGGGGACGACCGCCACAACGATGACGCCGGGACCGGCGCTGCCTTTGCCGCTCATCTCCCTAGTGTGTACCATACGCGGCCGGCCGATCCCTTCCCGTGGTTGCGGTGCTGGGGTACGGTCGGGCGGTGGGGAGACGGGCACGGGAAGGAAGCCGGAGATGACCGACCGACCGACGGCGATCGACGGGAAAGCCCCGCTCCCCCGCGAACGGCGGTACACGACACGCGGGCTGCGCCCGCTTCCCGAGCTGACGAAGGCCGCTCTGGACCAGCTGAAGCGCCTCGCCTCGGCCGAACTCGCGCTGTTCAAGGCGGAGATGGCCGCGAAGGCGAAAGCCGCTGGAATCGGCGCGGGGCTTCTCGTCGGCGCGCTGGTCTTCGTGTTCTTCGCAACCGGGGTGCTCATCGCCGCAGCAGTGCTCGCTTTCGCGCTCATCGTTCCCGGCTGGCTGGCAGCGCTGATCGTGGCGGGCATCCTGATCGTGCTCGCCGCCCTCGCCGCGCTGGTCGGCCGCGCTGCTCTGAAGCGCGGATTGCCGCCGGTGCCAGACGACATCGGCTCCGAGCTGAAGGCCGACGCGCAGGCGCTGAGAGGGGAGCGTCCATGAGCCCGGCCAAGGGAATCAACACACTCAAGCTGGAGCTCGAGGAGACCCGCGAGGAACTCGCGGGTCTCCTCGATGACCTCTTCGCGACATTCAACCCGCGCGTGCAGATCCGCTCGCACCCGGTGGTTGCTGCGGTGCTGTTCGCCGGGCTGCTCGGCGGAGCGGCGACGCTGCTGTACCGGAGCATCGCGCGTGAGCGCTGATCGGCCTCAGTCGCGGCCCGCGGTTCCACACGGGCGGCTGCCCTGGGGCTACATCCTGAAGCGCACCCTGCGCTCGTTCGGCCGGGACACCTGCGCCGATCTCGCCGCGGGCCTCACCTACTTCGGCGTTCTGGCGCTCTTCCCGGCGCTCATCGCACTGGTCAGCGTCCTGGGTCTGGTCGGACAGAGCAAGACCGGGATCGACGCGCTGTTCGGGATGGCCGACCAGCTGGCGCCCGGGATGCTGGATATCGCTCGCGGTCCGATCGAAGCGCTCTCCACCTCGCCGGCGACCGGCTGGGGTCTGGCCCTCGGCATCGTGGGCGCCCTCTGGTCGGCGTCCGGGTACGTCGGCGGCCTCGGCCGCGCGCTCAACCGGGTCTACGGCGTCGAGGAGGGCCGCTCGGCGTTCGTGCTGCGGCCAGTCCAGCTCGGTGTGACGGTCGCGGCGGTGGCACTGGTGGCGGTCGTGGCCGTCGTGCTCGTGGTGTCCGGTCCGATCGCCGGCACGATCGGCGGGGCGATCGGGCTGGGCGATGCGGCGCAGACCGCATGGGAGATCCTGCGCTGGCCGGTCGTGGCCGTCGCCCTGGTCGCGTTGGTCGCCCTGCTCTACTCGGCGACGCCGAACGTGAAGCGGCCCGGGTTCCGCTGGGTGACCGCGGGGTCGTTCACAGCGATCGTCCTGCTCGGCGTCGCCTCGGTCCTGTTCGCTTTCTACGTCGCGAACATCGGCAGCTACGACAAAACCTACGGCGCGCTCGCCGGCGTCATCGTGTTCCTGCTGTGGATCTGGATCGCCAACGTCGCCCTCCTCCTCGGCGCCGAACTCGACTCGGAGATCGAGCGCGCGCGCCAACTGATCGCGGGCGAGGAAGCGGAGCGTCGGCTTCTCCTGCCGCTGAAGTCCGACGCGGTGATCGCGAAGGCACGGGACGCCGAGGCCGGTGAGATCCTCGCCGCCCGCGAGATCCGGCGGCGCAACCGCGGCGGCGGCGCAACCGGGCCGGCCCCCTCCGACGCGGACGGCTGAGGGGAACCGCTACCCGTAGCGGAGGGTCGCGCCCTGAGCCTTGAGGAAGTCGATGTGCAGGTGATTGCAGGAGTCACTGAACGGCTGGAAGGAATCGAGGCGGAGCGACGGACGGCACTCGATCTGGCCGAGGCCGGTTCCGGCGGGGACCAGCGGGTCCAGGATTTTGATGAGCTGGATGGACTTCGCATCGCCGCCGGTCAGCGGCGAGCCGTTGAGGAGGTAGAAGTCGAGGGCGTGGCCGCCGCCATCCGTGTAGTGGGCGGACTCGGTTCCCGCACCCTCGATCTGACCGGTGCAGCGACGGTTGATGTCGCTGACGCCCACCTGAGCGAAGTGGTCGAGCGCGATGGAGATCGTCTGGAGCACACGGTAGTCGACACCGCAGCCGGGCACGGTCTTGCCCTCGGCGAGGTTCGCGATCTCCGGGAGGTGGTTCGGCGTCGAGCCGACCAGACGACCGGAGGCCACAGCGCCCATGAGCTGAACGGCGAGCGCCTGGACGCTCGGCGAGACAGTGCTGTTCGTGGTGGAGGTCAGCGCCTGCGGGGCCTCCGAGATGCCGAGGGTGTCGCGGGAGACGAGCTGCGCAGCCGTGTCGCCGCCGGCGAGCGTCTGCGCGGTGCGCGCCGCGCCGATGGCCGAGCCTTCGCCGGTCGTGGCGTAGGCGGGCAGCGCGGCGGTTCCGAAGAACGCGGCCAGAGCGAGGACGACGACAGTGTTGGAGCTCCAGCGGCGGGTTCGCGAAAGGGGATGAGCCGGTTGCGACGCACGGAGACGCTGCGGCCGACCGCACGGGCAGCTTTGCGGGAGGGTCGCGCAGCGGCTGCTGTCGCGGCGGCGGACGACAGCGTCGCGACGAGGCGCTCCCGAACGGGGAGGCCGCTTTCCTTGGCGCGCTCGGCGGCCCGTGCGCTGCGACGGCTGAACGGCTCGGGAGCCGCGGGGGCGACGGCGGGGGTCGCCGGGGCGGCGATCAGGGGATTCCGCTGGCCGACATCCACCCTCACGGGTCCGCGAAGATCGCGGCGAGGCCGCAGAGATTCCGGCGACTGGGGCAATCGGCTTCCTGGGGACGATTCGAAGCGACGCACCGTGCGAAGCAGAGTGCGTCGCATCCCTTTCTACCGCATTCCGCCTGGGCATTGCCTCCACGCAGACGAATGCGTCCGGATCGGAGAAGCCGGTGAAGGGCGCTTCGCACATGTTCGGGTCACGCAGAAGCGCCCATCCCCGTGGTGTCGGATCGCTGGATTCCGATAAGAAGAAAATACCGATGCTCACGCATGCAGTCCGGGCCGGGTACGGCTGATACGACAAGCAGCGACGGCGCAAGGCTAGGGGATGGTGACCGCCAGCTCAACGCGCCCCGCCTCTTCGAGGAGCGCGACCTCGCCGTGCTCCTCGAGCTGACGGAGTCCGATCCCCGGCCCCGCCGCCGTGAGCGCGCCCCCGGAGGTGACGACCACAGCGACACCGGCCCGCCCCTGCGGTCGGACCTCCAGGGTGACGGGGGTTCCGTCCCCGTGCCGCACAGCGTTCGCCAAGCCCTCCGAAATCGCATCGACCACAGTCTCCGCCCGCACCGACTCGCGCAGCCGATCCCAGACCTCCGCGCCGATATCCACCCGCAGGGAGATGGCCGACCCCCAGCTCTCCACCAGCGCGGAGATCCGCTCGGCGGGGTCCGGCTCCGGACGCGGCACGAGCAGTTCGGCGCGAATGCGTTCGACCACGGCGCGCAGCTCGCCGGAGGCGTCCTCTCCGTCACTGGTCCCGAGCGCGAGCGCCGCAGCGATCAGCTCCGCCTGCACGCCGGAGTGCAGCAGCCGCGCCAGCGTGGACCGCTCGTGATCGTAGGCGGCGCGCAGCTCGGCGGCCGTCGCGACTTTGGCCTGCACGGCTGCCTCCAGCTCGCCCTGATCCTGCCGGATGCGGGACGAGAGCGAAGCGACGAGCGAGACCCCGAGGCCGAAGATCCCGTACGTCCCCGCCTCGAACCAGACGAGCCGCGGGTGAGCGCCGACGCCCCGCACGACCAGCATCGTCGTGGCCACGAGCAGCGTCCCGATCGCCAGGTAGCCGAACAGCAGCACGACGATCCGCAGCGCCGGCGCGGTCGCCTCGACCAGGCGGGCGAGCAGGACGTTGCCCGCCCACACCGCCACCAGCCCCGTCGCGAGCAGAAGAGCGGACACCGGCCCGAACAGTTGCAGTCCGAACGGCGTGACCAACGCCGTGTAAACGAGCGCGAGCAGGAACGGCGGAGCGGCGTGCAGGTGCCCGAGCACGGAAGCGCCCCAATCGCGGCGGCGCACCCGGACTTCTCCTTCTCCCACCGCCGGCGGCGGCTCCGCACTGTCGTAGAGCCGGTGGCTCGCCGGCCGGACGACCTGCTCGGCGAGGCCGCGCAGCAGCCGCGCCGCATCGGGAGGGCTGATGCCGCCTTGCTCCGCCGCGTCAGCCGCCTCCTGCAAACGGTCGAGCACCGCGTCCACCGCCGAGTGACGCAACTCGCGGAAACGCTCGGAAGCGCGCTCCGCATCCATCGCCGATGCCCGCTGAGCAGCGCGCAGACGCCGGTAGACGCCCAGGTGGTCGCGCACCAGATCGACGACCACGGCGATCAGCGTGAAAAGCGTGACGGTCATGACGCTGCTGATCAGGATGCGGCCCTGCAGATTCCCGGGCTGCACGTCGATGTCGAGCACCGTCCCAGACACGAGGAAGAGGAGCGGCCGCAACACTCCGATCGCCGCGAAGATCAGGAAGACGGCCAGGACGCGCACCCGGCCACGGGTCACCCGCAGCACGGCGTGCCCCGCGAGCAGCAGCGCCCCCACGACCGCATGGACCAGCGACGCCACAGCCGTGACGGCCCAAGCGTCGCCGGTGACGTACTGGAACCCGGACATGACGGTCAGCGCGAAGGGCACGGTGACCAGCCAGGTCCACCAGGTGATCGCAGCGGGGCCTGTCGCCCGGGCGACGAGCCGGCGGGCACGCACAGCGCCGAGTATTCTCATAGGCCGCTGCCGGCGTCCCCGAAGGTCAGCGTGTACAGAGTGGCGGCGGCGACGCGGGGGGCGGTGCGCTCGCCGGCGGACAGTCCGAGCGTCTGGAAGACGCGCTCCACGCTCTTCTCCACGGCGCGCACCGAGACACCGCGGCGGCGGGCGATCTCCGCGTTGCTCAGACCCGCTGCGAGCAGCCGTGTGGTCTCCAGCTGAGCGGGGCTGAGCCGGAGGAGGGCGGCCTGCGCGCCGGTGCGCGGCTCGACGCGCGAGACCGGACGGTCCGCGAGAACCGCGTCGGCCGCATCCACCAGCTCGTCGACGGAGTCGATCGCGGCCTTGTTGACGAACGAGGCTCCCTCGACCGTGCCCCTCTCCGCCGCGGCGGCGACCTCGCGCGACAGGTTGGAGAGGAACAGGACAGCGATGTGCGGCGCTCGCGCTCGGAGAATGGTCGCCAACTCGACGCCGTTGGGCCGCGCCCTGAGATCGATGTCGGTCACGAGAAGGTCCGGGTCGAACTCGTCGGCGGAGGCGAGCGCTTCGGCGGCGGAGCCGAACGAGGACGCCTCGAAGCCGCGCTGACGGAAGGCGTCGGCGACGAGCGAGCGCATCAGGGCATGGTCCTCCACCACCAGCACTCTCCTACGCCATATTTCCGCCGCCACGCTCGCCACACTAGCCCGGATGGGGGAAACGCGCTGCCTCCGCCGTCGACCCTTTTCGGGTCGGCGAGCGCAACGGGATCGTGCGCAGGCGGCCCGCCCCGGACGTGGCGCGACCCGGGGCGGGGGCAGGTCACCCGCGGCTGAAACGCAGGGTGACGAGTTCGAAAGGACGGAGGGTGAACGTCGCCTCCGCGGCGCCCAGCTCGCGTTCGAGCAGATCGGTGCGCTGAATCCCCCGGTGCGGGAATCCCGCCGCGACCGTCGTCGTCGCGCGGGCTCCGCAGGACTCGTAGAGACGCACGATGACATCCCCCGAACCGTCCTCGGCCAGTTTGACCGTCTCGATCACCGCGGCGGGCGAAGTCGAGGCCACCAGCGGCTCCACCTCGGCGGTCGCCCGGCGCGGCGGGAGGTTCAGCCGGTAGCCCTGCTCGATGGCGGCCTGCACCCCTCCGACGACGATCGCGCTGCGCAGGGTGTGCTCGCCCTGGTCGGCCTCCGGGTCGGGGAAGACCGGAGCACGCAGCAGTGTCTGCCGCACCAGAGAGTACGTGCCGCCGCCCTCGCGCTCATGGCGGGTGATGTCGTGGCCGTAGGTGGCGTCGTTCGCGACGCCGACCCCGAAACCGCTCTCGCCGACATGCACCCAGCGGTGCGCGCTCGTCTCGAACCGGGCGACATCCCAGCTCGTATTGGTGTGGGTGGGGCGTTCGAGGTGGCCGAACTGGATCTCGGAGCGGGCGGAGGTCGTGTGGACGTCCACGGGGAAGGCGAGCTTCAGCATCCGCTGCCGCTCGCGCCAGTCGATGCGCGTCTCGATGTCGAGCGCGGGCGATCCCGCCGCGAGGGTGAGCGTCTGCACGACCGTCGAGGAGCCGAAACGACGGGTCAGCCGGAGGGAAACGGCCTCCGGAGTCTGGGCGGCGATCTCCATCGACTCCAGCGCCGTGAGGTCCTCGCTGGAGAGACGGTACTCGATATCGACATCCCAGGCGTCCCACTGGACGGGGGTGTCCCGGAAGAGCTGGAGCAGATTGGCGCGCGACCCGGGTGGCAGGACCTCGCGGCCGGTCGCCGCCTCCACGATCGAGGGGATGAGGCCGTCGGCGTCCACCGTCACCGCGATGCGGTCGTTGATCAGCCGGAAGCCGCCGCCGTCCCGTTCGAGGCGGGCGTCCTGGCCGCGGACCGGCACGCCGGCCCCGCCGGCGGGCACTCCGTCCACCGCGAAGGGCGCTGCGTTGACCACGACGGCCGGTGCGCCGCCGCCCAGCGCCGAGAACGAGCTGTCGATGATCCCCTCCAGCAAGCGTGCGACCAGCGCGTAGTTCTCGACAGCCTGATCGTGAACCCAGCCGATCGAGGAACCGGGCAGGATGTCGTGGAACTGCTGCAAAAGCACCGTCCGCCACGCCTCCCGCAGTTCCTCCGCCGGGTACTCGGCCCCGGTCCGAACCGCGGCCGTCGCCGCCCACAGCTCGGCTTCGTGCAGCAGCGCCTCGCTTCGCCGGTTGCCCTGTTTGGTGCGCGCCTGCGAAGTGTACGTCCCGCGGTGGAATTCGAGGTACAGCTCGCCCGCCCACACCGGCGCCGGATCGAACTCGGCGCGCGCAGCCGCGAAGAAGTCGGCCGGCGAGGCCACGCGGACGCGCGGGGAGCCCTCGAGGTCGGCGGCGCGTTTCGCAGCCGACCATCTCGCGAGTCGGCCCACCGTCGCCGTCGCCGAAGCCGAAGGGGACCAGCGACGTGTTCGCGCGGCCCTTGTCCGCGAAGTTCCGCTCGGCGTGCGCCAGCTCCGCGCCCGAGAGAATGGAGTTGTAGGTGTCCACCGGCGGAAAGTGCGTGAAGATCCGCGTCCCGTCGATGCCCTCCCACTGGAAGGTGTGGTACGGGAACCTGTTCACCTCGTTCCACGAGATCTTCTGCGTGAGGAAGCTCTCCATCCCGGCAGCGCGCGCGATCTGCGGCAGCGCGCCCGAGTAGCCGAACGAGTCGGGCAGCCAGACCTCCAGCGACTCGACGCCGAGCTGCTCCTGGAAGAAACGCTTGCCCTCCACGAACTGACGGGCCATCGCCTCCGAGCCGGGGAGGTTCGTGTCCGACTCCACCCACATGCCGCCCACGGGGACGAACCGGCCCTCGGCGACGCGGCGGCGGATGCGCTCGAAGAGCTCAGGGTAGAACCGCTGCATCCACTCGAACTGCTGAGCGGACGAGCAGGCGAACACGAAGTCCGGGTCCTGGTCCATCAGATCGAGCACATTCGAGAACGTCCGCGCGCACTTGCGGATCGTCTCGCGCACCGGCCACAGCCACGCCGAGTCGATGTGGGCGTGCCCAACGGCGAACACCCTGTGGGCGGTCGCCGCCGCGGGCGAGGCCAGCACCCCGGCGAGCGCCGCGCGGCCACGGGATGCGGTGCTCGCGACCGCGAACGGATCGACGGCCTCCACCGCATCCTCCAGCGCAGCGAACAGAGCTGCCCGGCGCGGGGAGGTCTCGGGGAGAACCGCGGCGAGCTCCCGCGCCGTGGAGAAGTCCTGCACCAGCTCCCACACCTCGCGGTCGCGATGCACGACATCCACTCGCCGGAGCGTGTAGATCGGCTCCTGCGGCGCGGTGGACTTGCGGCCGACCAGGGTGGGCCGAAAGGACCAGTCGGAGCCGACATCCGGGTTGGCCGCCGCTTCGATGAACAGCTCGAAGGACTCGCCGGGAGCGACGCGGAGCCGAACATAAGAGTTGTAGGGCTCGAGCGCCTTGAGGATCGCCCCGTCGGTCGCCCAGACCAGGCCCTCCGCCTGGAAACCGGCCTGCCCCGCCGTGAACCCGAGGTCCACGACCAGTTCGACATCCTCTGCCGCGGCCTCCCACTCGGCCGGAACCGTCCCGGTGACCCGGAACCACACCGTGCCCCACGGACGGCCCCACGGACGGCCGATGGCGAACGGCGTGAACTCGGCCGCCGCGGCCTCTGCGAACGGCACCGGCTCATCCGGCGCCTCCCACGCCTCGACGGTCACCGGAACGGCCGCGCGCTCGAGAGCGGGCGTCAGACGCTCGCGCACGAAACGATCGACCCGCATCTCTGCGAGCTGGTTGTGCTGGTACAAGAGAAGACTCCTTTTCGGGGGAGCGGTCAGCCCTTCACCGCCCCCGCGAGCACGGACGAGCCGCCGAGCGCGCGGGAGACGATGACATAGAGGGCGATGACGGGAACGGAGTAGATGAGCGAATAAGCGGCGAGCTGGCCGTAGGCCACCGCGCCGTACTGGCCGAAGAAGGTGAAGATGCTCACCGCGGCCGGCTGGTTCTCCGGGCTCAGCAACAGCACGAAGGGCACGAAGAAGTTGCCTCACGCCGCCACGAAAACGTAGATGAACACGACGGCGATGCCGGGGCGCACCAGGGGGACGACGACTGTCCACAGCGTCTTCATGCTGGACGCGCCATCCACCCAGGCCGCCTCCTCCAGGGAGATCGGCACCGAGTCGACGAAGTTCTTCGTCATCCAGATCGCTATCGGAAGGGACGAGGCCGCCATGAACAGGATGGTCCCGCCCAGCGAGTCGATCAGGCTGAGCGACACGAAGAGGCTGTAGACCGGCACCATCATCGCCGTGATCGGCAGGCTGGTCCCGAACAGGATGACATAGAGGAACGGGCGGTTGAACCGGGTGGGGTAGCGCGACAGCGGATAGGCCGCGAGGATGGCGACGACCACCGTGGCGATCGCGCACCCCGCGGAGAGCAGGAGGCTGTTCCACAGCGGCAAGAAAGCCAGCTCGGGCGTGAGCACCTTGTGGAAGTTCTCCAGCGTCCACTCTTTCGGCCAGCCGACCGAGAGCGTCGCAGCGCCGTCGAACGAAGCGAGCACGACCCAGACGAGCGGCAGCACGAACACGATGCCGAGGAGCAGGAGCAGGACATTGGCCGTCCACTTCAGGGCGATGCCGTTGGGCGAGGAGAGTTTCACGAGTCCGCCTCCGTCTTGAGCGCACGCACGTACACGATCGCGAAGGCAGCGCCGACGAGCAGCAGGATGGTCGCGATCGCCGTGCCATAGCGGAGCTCGGAGAACTTGAACGCCTTCTGGTAGGCGAGCACCGGCAGGGTCATGCTCTTGTTGCCCGGACCGCCGCCGGTCATCACATAGATGAGCGTGAAGACCGAGAGCGTCTGCAGGGTGATGAGCATCAGGTTGGTCGAGATGCTCCGCCGGATCATCGGCAGCGTGACGAGGAAGAACCGCTTGACGCCGCTCGCTCCGTCGACCTCGGCGGCCTCGGTGATCTCCGGCGGCACCTCCTGCAGCGCCGCTGAGTAGACCAGCATCGAGAACGCGGTCCCGCGCCAGGTGTTCGCCAGGATGATCGAGAGCATCGGGAAGGCGAACAGCCACGACGGCCCGGTGATCCCGAACACGGCGAGGATGGCGTTGAGCGTGCCGTGCTGGCTGAAGAACGCGTAGGACGCGAACGCCGCCACGATCTCCGGCAGCACCCACGCTCCCACGACGAAGGTCGAGACGAGAACGCTCACCCAGCGGCTGCCGGAGCGCATGAGCAGCGCCAGCGCCATCCCCACCACGTTCTGGCCGATGACAGCCGAGCCGAGGAGGAAGACGAGGGTCAGCCAGACCGAGACCGGGAAGTCGGGGCTCTTGAACAGGTCGATGTAGTTCTGCACAGGTCGATGTAGTTCTGCAGCCCCACCCACTCGCTCGACGCGGCCGCGGAGCCGGTGAGCGACATATTCGTGAACGAGCCGTAGAAAGAGAAGAGGATGGGCCCGAGCAGGAAGACCGCCAACAGGCCGATGGCGGGCACCAGGGGGACAGTCCGGGCGTGGGCGCGGCGGGCGTGGGCGCGCGAACGTTCCTTCGACCGCCCGCGCGGCGGCCGGACCGGGTGGGTCCGGCCGCGCGCGGTCGCATCAAGAGTGGGGGTCACGGTTACTGAGCCGCTTTCTCCGTCTTGCCCTCGCCGACGATCCCGACGACGGTGTCGTCGTAGACTTTCGCGGCCTCGGCCGATGAGGACTGCCCGGTCATCACGGACTCCATCGCCACCTGGATGCCGTTCGAGATCTTCGGATAGTCCGGCGTCGCGGGCCGGAACTTCGTCACGGCCACCAGCGAGGAGAAGAACTCGGACGTCGGGTTGGAGTCCTTGTCTTCTGGTCGGCGGCGACATCCTTCCGCACCGGGATGCCGGCCGTGTTGATGTTGTACTCGAGCGACCGTTCTTTGTCGGTGACGAAGGTGATGAACTTCCAGGCCGTGTCCTTCGCCGCGCTCTTGGCGCCCATCGAGAATGTCCAGCCGCCGGAGAGGCTGATCTTGCCCGGGTCCTGCACGTCCATCGTCGGCATGGGCGCCGTGCCCATCACCTTCGACCAGTCCGCCCACGGCGTCGCGCCTGTCGGCAGCCAGGCGTTCGAGGCCCACGAGCCGTCGAGGTTGATCGCCAGCTTGCCCTGCGGCACGAGCTGGTTGTTGATCGTGTTCTGGTAGTTCGTGTCGCTTGTGATCTCGGGGCCTGGGCCGAGACCGCCCTGGTAGACCTCCTTGATCACGTCCAACGCCTCCGTGAACGCCCTGGAGCCGGTGATCCACTTGCCCGATTTGTCGTCGTAGAGCCCCTTCTCGCTCGCGCCGTACAGCAGCATCTCGAAGCCCTGCATCGAGCTCGCCTCGCCGGCGGCCTTGCCGGAGAAGATATTGAGCGGGATGACGCCCGGGTCTGCCGCCTTGATCTTCTTCGCCGCGCTGAGAACGTCGTCCCAGCTCTTGGGCTCCCACGGCGTCGCGATGCCCGCCTTCTCGAAGATCTGCTTGTTGTACCAGAGCCCGCGGGTGTCGGTCCCGGTGGGGATGCCGTACACCTTGCCGTCGTCGCCCTTGCCGGCGGCCTTCGCGTTGTCGTAGAAGTTCGACCAGTCGGACCATTTGCCGACGTAGGAGTCGAGCGGGGCCAGGTAGCCGGCTTGCGCATCGGCACGGATGAGGAAGGTGTCCTCCGACATGACATCCGGCGCTGTCGCAGCGGCGCGGTTCATCAGCGAGAGTTTGGTGTAATAGTCGTTCTCGGCGGCTTTGATCGGCACAAGGGTGACCTTGGTGCCGGGATTAGCCTTCTCGAACTCCGTTTTGGCCTTGCCCATGAAATTCGCGATGATGTCCGATCCAAAGTCTTGGAACGCGACCTTGATGGTCTTCCCGTCGCCTCCCCCGGAGGAAGGCGAACACCCGGCCAGCGCGACGAGTGCTACGGTGGCGACGGCGGCCGCCAAAAAGCTGTTTCGCTTCATCGATGCTCCTTTGCATACGGTCTCCCGGCGGGACGCCGCAGACACTTCGTAATTTGTAAATCAATTTGATTTAAAGAGCAATGCCCACAATGAAATTCTCACCTCACCCTCGGATGAGGGGGATTTAGAATGCAACATTCTCCCGGCTTTCGACTCACGGGGCGAAGTTCGCATCCAGCACCAGGCAGGCTGCGCCGACGGCCGCGACATCTTCGCCCACGGCGCTGGTGAGGATGGCCGTGGGATGGGTCAGGGTGTCGATGTGCAACTCGGCGAGCCGCTGCGGCAGCTGGTCGAGGTAGCGGCTCTCCACCCGAGCCCAGGAGGGTCCACCGAAGACGACGCGGTCGAGGTCGAGCAGTGCGGTCAGATTGGACAGGTAGAAAGCGGTGCTGCGGATGCTGCGGTCCACGATCTCCGCGGCCTGCCCGTCGCCCGCCTCCGCCGCGGCGGCCAGGCGTGTGAACAGCGCGTCGACGGTCTCGACATCCAGGGGCGCATCCTCCCAGGCTACGATCTCCAGTCCGGGCGGAACGGGCAGGATGCCGGCCCACAGTCCCTGCATCACCAGCCGGTACGGCCGGACGGACTCGCCGTAGCAGCCGCGCCGACCGCACGTGCAGAGCGCGCCGCCGGGGTCGACCAGCGCGTGCCCGACATCGCCCGCGTTATCGGTGAACCCGGTGTAGACGGAGCCGCCGAGCACGAACCCGACCCCGACCCCGACCCCGGTGTCGTAGTACACGAATGCGTAGTCACCGCTGGCCCCAGCAGGGCCGCGCCAGCGCTCAGCGACAGCGGCGCTCGTGACGTCTTTCGCGAGCAGCGCGGGCAGTCCCGTGGCGGCCGTCAGCTCGTCGCGGAGGTGGAAGTCGTTCCAGCCGGGGATGAGCGGCGGGCGAACGACGACGCCCGTCTCGGTGTCGATCGGGCCGGGAGTGGCCACACCGACACCGATCACGCGTCCGGAGTCCACACCCGGGGTCGCCAAGAGAGCGGCGATCGCCTCCGCCGTGGCCGCCAGCGTCGCGACAGCGTCCCCGTCCGGGGGCGACGGGCGGCGCAGGTGGCTCACCACCACGCCTTCCAGATCGAGCAGGACGCAGGTGATCACAGTGGGATCGAGATGCACACCGACCGCGTAGGCCCCGGCCGGGTCCAGACGCAGGATGGTGCGCGGCTTCCCGGGGCTGCCCTCGCTGTGCTTCCCGGCCTCGCGAATGACCCCCTGCGCGAGCAACCGGCGCGTCACATTCGTGACGGTCTGCGCGGAGAGGCCCGTCGCCGCAGCGACTTCGACCCGGCTCAGCCCGTCGGCCGAGCGGCGCACAGCGTCGAGCACGACGGTCTCATTGAACGCGGCGACCGCAGGAAGATTGGCTGCTGTGGGCACAGCACCTCCTTCGTCCGGGAGTTCGGGCGGGCCCGGGCATCCCTCGTAGAATACCTACACAGGGGATGGCCTTCGGGCTCTCTGCGAGTGGATCAACTAGGGTTCTGGCATGAACCGCCGACTCCTCGCCGCCGCGGCCCTCGCGCTCATCGTGCTGCCCGTCACGGGCGCCGCGGCGCACGACTACCTGATCTCCAACGACCCGGCTGCCGATTCGACGGTCACCGCACCGATCGGCTCCGTGACGCTGACCTTCAACGCACCGGTGCTCGACCTCAGCGGCGACGGCACCGGCACCCTGATCACGGTCACCGGGCCGGACAGCGACTCACGGCACTTCGAGACGGGATGCGTGACGGTCTCCGGTTCGACCATCAGCGCACCCGTCTCCCTCGGCAACGGCGGACGGTACACCGTCACCTATCAGGCTGTCTCCTCCGATGGTCACACCGTGTCGGACTCCTACGCCTTCGCCTACCAGCCTCCCGCGGGCGGCACCGCCGAGCGGCGCTGACCCACCCCCGGCAGGGCTTCGGCCTCTGCGCCGCGACCCAGCGCCACCCCAGCGCTCCCCCAGCCTGGTGGGGCAGGGTGAGCCCGTGGAGATCGTGGTGGACGTCGTGCTTCTGGTGCTCGCCGTCCTGGCGATGATCGCCGGTCTGAGCAACGGCGCCATCAAAGCGGCCGGGTCGCTGATCGGTCTCGCGTGCGGTCTCGCGCTCGGCCTGACGCTCGCGCCGACGGTCGTCGGGTGGATGGCCGCATCGGGCCTCACCGGCGTCTCGCAGCGGTCCATCGTGGCGGCCGTCGTCATCCTGGTGTCCGCCACCGTCGTGTACGCGATCGCGACCGCTGCGGCAGCGCTTATCGCCAAACTGCTCCGCCACGGTCCGGTCCGGTGGCTGGACTCGCTGATCGGAGGTGCGCTGGGCGTGCTCACCTGGGCCGTCGCCGTCTGGCTGGTGGCCGGTTTCGCGATGGCGACGAGTCTCGCGACCGTCGTGCAGGCCGCCGGCTCGTCACGGGTGGTCGCGACCCTGAACGGCATCGCCCCGCTGCCGTCCTCGAGCGTGCTCGGCGCGGTGGACGACGCGCTCGCCAGCGCCGGGCTGCCGAAGGTCTTCGAGGACGCCGAGCCGATCAAGAACGTTCAGGCCCCCGGCGATTCCGTCCCGGCAGCCGTCGCCAAGTCGCGGAGCTCTGTCGTGACCGTCCTCGCCTCGAAACCCGCGTGCGGCATCGACTCGGAGGGCAGCGGCTGGGTCGTGCAACCCGGCCGCGTCGTCACCAACGCGCATGTGGTCGCGGGCGCGGCCTCGGTGGTGATCCGCGACGGCGACGACATCGACCGCGCGACGCTGCTGGCTTTCGATCCCGAGCGCGACCTCGCGGTGCTGGGCGTCACCGGCCTCAGCGCACCGCCGCTCGACATCGGCCAGGACCTCGGCGCGGGCGAGGCGGCTTACGCCGCGGGCTACCCGGGCGCCGGACCGTTCGCCATCTCGCCGCAGCGCGTGCGCGACCAGCTCATCGCGCGCGGAACGGACATCTACCAGAGCGGAATCGTAGAGCGCGAGATCTACTCGCTCCGCGGCTCGGTCCGTCCCGGGAACTCCGGCGGGCCCCTGCTCGATTCCGCCGGTGACGTGGTCGGCGTCGTTTTCGCCCGCTCGACCGTGGACCCGGAGACCGGGTACGCCCTCACGCTCGACGAGCTGAGGCCCGTCCTCAGCTCCGTCGGCTCGGTCGCGATCAGCTCAGGGGCCTGCTCGGCGGGCTGATCCCGTCACCGGCCGGGGACTGTCGCGTTTCCCCGGACTCTCCCTGCTCCGTTGCGCCGCGAGGCTGCGGGAGCGCAGCATAGGACGATGACGCAGCCCCTGTCCGACGCACCCCTGCCGGGGAGATCGAACCCGCCGACGGCCGACCGGAGTCAGCCGCGCAGCGCGCCGACCGCAACTGGAACGAGATCCTGCAGGAACTCCGCGTCACGCAGACCGGCACACAGCTGATCTCGGGCTTCCTTCTCGCGATCGCCTTCCAGTCCCGGTTCGCCCGGCTCAACTCTTTCCAGGTCGGTCTTTACCTGGTGCTCGTCATGCTGGCAGCGGGATGCACCACCCTCGGCCTGGCACCGGTCGCCCTGCACCGCCAGCTGTTCGGCCACCACGAGAAGGCGCGAACGGTCGCGATCGCGAACCAGCTGCTCCGCATCACGCTCGGACTCGTGGCGGTGCTCACCTCGGGCGTCGTGTTCCTCGTGTTCGACATCACCCTCGGTCGCGTCGGGGCGATCGTGGCCGGTTCGGCGGTGTTGGCGCTCCTCGCCTTGATCCTGGTCGTCTTTCCGGCCGCGGTCCACAGCCAGCGACGGCGACGCGAGCGGCGACCGGCGGAGTGAGCAGGTGCTCGGCGTCGACCAGCAGGGACTCAATCGCGCGGATGGCCGCTTTGTCCCGGGAACACAGCGCCCGGGAGAAGTCGAGCACGCGCTCACGCGTGAGCAGCCCCTGCGCAGCCGGGTCGAGCGACAGGTAGCGGATCAGGCGGAGATGAACGGTCTCGACGGTTTCGGCGAGCACCTGGTTGCGGAGCGAGAGAAGCACGACGCTCATCATCCGCTGGAAAGTCTCGACGGGGGGACGTTGAGATCCCATTCCAGCCGGCCCGCGAGCAGGCTCAGTTCCAGTTCGGCATCGTCGCCGGCGGTCTCCAGAGCCTCTGCCACCGCGTCCGGGTAGATCCGGCGGAGAACGGCGATCGCGCCGACGATCTCGGCATCGACCATCGGTGCCACAACCGTGAAACGGTTGGGCGCGGTCTTGATGAGACCGACGACGGCGAGACGGCTGAGCGCCTCGCGAACCGGCGTGCGGGAGACCCGCAGCCACGCGGTGAGCTCGGCGTCTTTGAGCCGCTCCCCCGGCGCGAACGAGCCGTTCATGATGCGCTCCAGCAGCATCTCGAAGACATCGTTGCGCAGCAAGCGGCGGTCGGTCGTCAGAGCAGGCATCGCTGCGGCGAGTGTCGGGTAGTCGTCGAGTGTCATGGGCATTTCTTTCGCACAGCCGAGAATCGTCACCAGATCGAGATCTGAACCAATCTGATCCTAGAAAGTTCTTGATCTAATATATGTTTAGTTTACAGGAGGGTCTTCTCCGTCACAACCCGGATCATTCCGAGGAGGAAACGAAATGCCGATGCCCACCGACCATGTCGCCCGGATCTCTCTTTCGGAGGAAGCGTACGTCCGCATCGAGGCAGCCATCATGGACGGCACGCTCGAACCGGGCGAGCGTCTGCGCAACCCCGACCTCGTCGAGTGGCTCGGCATCTCCCGGACCCCCATCCGTCACGCGCTCGACCGGCTCGCGGAACAGGGCCTCGTGGAGATGGAACGCAACCGTTACACGAACGTCGCACGGTTCGACATCGAGGGGGTCCTCGCAGCGGTCGAGGTCGCGGGCGATCTGTGGGCCGGCGCCGCGCTGCGCGGCATCCCGGACTGGGACGCCGACGCCGACGCGCTCATCGCCGAGATGGAGGCGAACCTGGTGGAGGCCGCGGAGACCGAGGACCTGCTCACCTTCGCCGCCGTGTTCGAGCACCTGGTCGTCGCGTTCGCGCGCATCGAGGGGAACGAGGTGCGGCTACGCGCGCTCACGGTCGTCATCCCACAGGTGCGCCGCGTGGCGCGCAAGCTCCGGGGCAGCCTGGACCCGAACTCGCTGAGGGAATTCACCTCGAAGCTGCGCGTGGCCACCACCGCCCGCGATGGCCGCGCCGCCGGCCTCCTGATCGAGGACTACGTGACCCGGCTGAGCGGCATGCTGCACCGCCTCTGACCGGACAGCCGGTAAGGGCTGTCACGGTGACTTAATCCGTGGCAGCCCGGATGCCGGCCGGCCGGATGGTTCCCTACACTGAAGTAAGACTCGGCCGGGGGGACCGATCCGGGGGATCACAAAGGAGAAGGCCGGAGCGGGTGGGGACACCGCTCCGGCCCTCTCGACGTACGGGCGCGCTCTTTCTAGGAGGACAACGTCTCTTTCCAGGAGAACGAGAGAAGCCGGGCCCGTTGAACGGAGCCCGGCCTCTACCGGTGGATGCCGCCTTATTTGGTCAGCGGCTCCAGAGTCGGGTCGTTGGCGTACGCCTCGGCCGCGTTCTCCTTGGTGACGATGACCGGCTTCAGCAAGTAAGCCGGGACGACCTTGACGCCGTTGTTGTATGACTTGTCGTCGTTCGTCTCGGGCTTCTTGCCCTGCTGCAGCTCGGAGACCATCGCGATGGCCTGCTTGACCAGGTTGCGGGTGTCCTTGTTGATGGTCGAGTACTGTTCGCCCTCCATGATGGACTTGACCGACTCGGCCTCCGAGTCCTGACCGGTGACGACCGGGACCGGCTTGCCAGCGCCCTTCACCGACGTGATGATGGCGCGGGCCAGAGTGTCGTTCGGCGACAGGACGCCGTCGAGCTCGGTGGACGCGTAGTTGGCCGCGAGCAGGTTGTCCATGCGGGTCTGCGCGTTGGCCGGCAGCCAGCCCTGGGTGGCGGTCTGCTTGATGTCGGTCTGCTTGGAGACCACAGTCAGCGTGCCATCGTCGATCTTCGGCTGGAGGATCTTCATGGCGCCGTCGAAGAAGACCTTCGAGTTGGCGTCGTCCGGCGAGCCGGAGAACAGCTCGATGTTGTACTTGGTCTTGTCCGGGAAGCGCTTCTTCATGCCGTCGAGCAGGGCCTGACCCTGCAGCTCGCCGACCTTCTCGTTGTCGTAGGCGACGTAGTAGTCGACGTCTTTCGTGTTGAGGATGAGGCGGTCGTACGCGATGACCATGGCGCCCGCGTCGTGGGCCGCCTTGGCCTGCGCAGCGAGCTGGCCGCCGTCGACGGAGCCGATGATGATGACCTTGGCGCCGTTGGTGATCATCGACTGGATCTGCGACTGCTGATCGGCGACAGCGCCGGACGCGCCGGCGTACTGCACATCGCCCTTGAAGCCCGCGTCCTTGAGGCCGTTGGTGAACAGGTCGCCGGCGAGCACCCAGTTCTCCGACGTCTTGGTCGGGAGGGCGACGCCGATGGTCGCGCCCTTGTCGAAGCCGGACGCCGTGGACGAGCCGGACGAACCATCGCGGCTGGAGCAGCCCGACAGGACGAGCGCAGCGGCAGCGGCAGCGGCCACTGTCGCGAGTGCGATCTTGTGCATTCTCTTCTCTTTCTCTCTGTGGATGTGGTGCAGGGGGAGGTGGATCAGTTCGTGAGCGACCGCGACGATTCTTCGGCGGCGCTGGAGGTCGGGAGGACGGCAGGCTGGTCGATGCCGGCAGCGTCCGTCGCAGACTCGCGCCGATGGCCGCCGCCGAAAAGCCGTCCGATGAGCGACGGACCGCCACGGCGGTTCGAGTAGACGTCGACACCGACCGCGATCAGCAGCACGAGGCCCTTGATGACCTGCACCCAGTCGCTCGTGACGCCGAGCAGCTGGAGGCCGTTGTTCAAGACCGCGATGACCAGACCGCCGACGATGGAACCGGCGACGGTTCCGATGCCGCCGGAGACCGCAGCGCCGCCGATGAACACAGCGGCGATGGCGTCGAGCTCCCAGCCGAGACCGTCCTGCGGGCCGGAGGAGACCGAGCGGGCGACGGCGATCATTCCGGCGAGCGCGGCAAGCACCGACATGTTCATCATCACGAAGAAGTTGACGCGCTTGATCTTCACACCCGACAGTTCCGCAGCGTGCGAGTTGCCGCCGACCGCGTAGATGTGCCGGCCGAAGATCGTGCTGCGCGTGACGAACGAGTAGACGATGATCAGGACGCCCAGGATGATGCCGGAGACCGGGAACGAGGTGCCGACGCGACCTCCCGCGAAGAGGAAGGTGAAGTAGACGACCAGGGCGTCCAGCACGATGACCTTGAACGTGCTCACCCAGAGCGGGGCCTTGTCGGAGCCCATCTTGGTCTGCGTGCGGCGGGTGCGGATCTCAAGCAGCACGATGACGACGGCGATGATCAAGCCGAGCAGCAGCGTGGAGTTGTTGTAGCCGGTATCCGGTCCCCACTCGGGGAGGAAGCCGCCGCCGATGAAGGTGAAACCGTCCGGCACCGGGATGGTGTTCGCGCTGCCGATCAGCTGGTTCAGGCCGCGGAAGATCAGCATGCCGGCCAGCGTCACGATGAACGCGGGCACGCCGACGTAAGCCACCCACCAGCCCTGCCACGCGCCGATGATCACGCCGATGACGAGGCCGAGCAGGATGGCGAGAGGCCACGGTACCTGCCACTCGGTCATCGCCTTGGCCACGACGATGCCGACGACCGCCGCGACCGAGCCCACCGACAGGTCGATGTGCCCGGCGATGATCACCATGACCATGCCGATCGCCAGGATCAGAACGTATGCGTTCTGGTTGACCAGGTTGATGAGGTTGACCGGGTCGAGCGTCTTCCCGTCGGTCAGGATCTGGAAGAGGATGACGATGACGACGAGCGCGCCCAGGATGCCGAACTGCCGTCCGGTCGACTGTCCACCGCCGAACATCTTGCCCAGGTCGCGGATACCGCCCGCCTTCTTCTTCACGGGGATCTGTGTGCTCATGGTTATCGGGTTGCCTTCTTCTTGGCGGATGTCATGCTTTTCAGGAGGGCCTCGGGCGTCGCCTCGAGAATCGGGAGCTCGTCGGTGATCTGCCCCTCGAAGATCGTGTAGATGCGGTCGGAGATTCCGAGCAGCTCGGGAAGTTCGGAAGAGATGACGATGACGCCTTTGCCCTGAGCGGCCAGTTGCTGGATGATCGCGTAGATCTCGTATTTGGCGCCGACGTCGATGCCGCGCGTGGGCTCGTCCAGGATCAGGATGTCCGGGTCGGTGAACATCCACTTGGCCAGGACGACCTTCTGCTGGTTGCCGCCGGAGAGGGTCGCGACGCCGCGATCGACATCCGGTGTTTTGATGCGGAGACTCTTGCGGTACTCCTCCGCGACCGCGTACTCCCGCTGGTCGTCCACGACACCGCGCGTGGCGATCTTCTTGAGCTTCGCGGAGACGATCGACTGTTTGATGTCGTCCAGGAGGTTGAGGCCGAGCACTTTGCGGTCCTCGCTCACGTAGGCGAGACCGTTGTCGATGGCTTCGGAGACGGTGCGAACCTGAATCTGTTTGCCGTCCTTGTAGAGCTCACCGGAGACGAAGGTGCCGTAGGAGCGGCCGAAGACGCTCATCGCGAGTTCAGTGCGACCGGCGCCCATGAGTCCCGCGAAGCCGACGATCTCGCCGCGGCGGACAGTGAAGCTGGAGTTCTTCACGACCAGACGCTCGGGGACCTGGGGATGCTGAACGACCCAGTTGCGGACCTCGAAGAGAACCTCGCCCATGTCGGGGGTGCGGTCCGGGAAGCGGCTCTCGAGCGAGCGGCCGACCATGCCGCGGATGATGCGGTCCTCGTCCACGCCGTCCGCTTTCACGTCGAGGGTCTCGATCGCGCGGCCGTCGCGGATGATCGTGATCTGGTCGGCGACTTTCTCGATCTCGTTGAGCTTGTGGCTGATGATGATGGAGCTGACGCCCTTGTGCTTCAGGCCGACGATCAGGTCGAGCAGGTGAGCCGACTCCGCTTCGTTCAGGGCGGCGGTCGGCTCGTCCAGGATGAGCAGTTTGACGTGCTTGTTGAGCGCCTTGGCGATCTCCACGAGTTGCTGCTTGCCGACGCCGATGTTCTTGATTTGCGTGTCGGGGTCGTCGCTCAGGCCGACGCGGGCGAGCAGTTCGACGGCGCGCGATTTGGCCTCACGCCAGTCGATGACGCCGAAGCGGACCGGCTCGTTGCCGAGGAAGATGTTCTCGGTGATCGAGAGTTCGGGGATCAGCGCGAGCTCCTGGTGGATGATCACGATGCCCTGCTGCTCCGAGGATTTGATGTCCTTGAAGCGCATAATCTCGTTCTGGTAGACGATGTCGCCGCTGTAGGTTCCGAACGGGTAGACGCCGGAGAGGACCTTCATCAGCGTGGACTTGCCCGCACCGTTCTCGCCGCAGATCGCGTGGATCTCTTCGGCGTGGACGGTCAGGGAGACATCATCCAGAGCTTTCACCCCCGGAAATTCCTTGGTGATGGCGCGCATCTGCAGGATCACTGCGTTCGACGGCATCGTCGCTCCTCGATGTAATTCGTTCTTGTTCTGCGCTTTTACATGCATAGATGCGCTTTAGTAGTAAACTAAACATCCGGCCTTATCGTCAAACAGTAGAGACAACGGATCGATAACAACCCGCGCCCTCGCCGAGCCTCAGCCACCCCTCCGCCCGCGCCCGCAGGGAAGGCATTCGGCCCCACCCGCCTCCGCGGCCGTCACGGAGTGTCGACGAGGGCGCCCTGGATGACGAGGGCGGCGGCCCCGAGGGACTCCGCGCGGTCGCCGAGAGAGGAGATCCGGAGCTGCGTAGTGCTGGCGATGACGGGGAAGGCGTTGTGCTTGCTGCCGCGGCGGATGGGTTCGAGGAGGGCTTCTCCGAGTCCGACCAAGGGCCCGCCGATGAGGATGAGTTCGGGATTGATCATGTTGGACACATTGCCGATCGCCTTGCCGATCGCGATACCGGCGTCCCCGACGACCCGGAGCACCGCCGGGTCCCGCTCGAGGCCACGACGCAGAATGTCAGCGGTGCTGACCGGCGCGCCGAGGCCACGGCTCAGCGACTCGATCATCACCGTCGTGGAGGCGATCGTCTCCAGGCAGCCGCGGTTGCCGCACCGGCAGATGAGACCCTGCTCGACGACGGGGGTGTGGCCGAGCTCCCCCGTGATTCCGAGAAAACCGTAGTATGGCGTCCCGTTCAGGATGAGGCCGGCACCGATGCCCGAGCCGATCTTCACGAAAACGAGATTGCGGACGCCGCGGTTCGCACCCCAGGTGACTTCGGCGAGCGCACCCAAGTTCGCGTCGTTGTCCACGACGACGGGGAAGCGAAGGACGTCTTCGAGGTCCCGGCGGTTCACGCCGACCCACTCGGGGAGGATCGCGCCCTGCAGCACGGTCCCGGTTCGGCGGTCGATCGGACCAGGGATGCCGACGCCGACCGCGAGGACGGACTGACGATCGTGACACCCGTCGGCGAGCATCCGGTCGAGGAGCCGGGCCGCTTCGGCGAGGGCCCAGCCGACGTCGTAGCCAAGCGGGAGCGCCAGCGCCTCTTCCGCGAGGACCTTGTAGCCGAGGGTGCAGAGGGCGATGCGGACGTGCCGGCGGCCGAAGTCGATGCCGACCGCGATATCGCCGGTGTCGGTCAGCTGCACGAGCAGCGCCCGGCGGCCAGAGGAGGTGACCGGCGAGGTGCCGACGACGCCTTTCGCAACCAAGTCGCGGACGATGTTCGAGACAGTAGCGGTGGACAGGCCCGTCCCGCGCGCCAGCTCTGCCTGGGTGAAGGGGCCATTGGACAGGAGGAACTCGACGAGCCGCTCCTGGTTCAAGTGCCTCAGCGCGCCCTGCGACCCGGGATTGCGTGCGCCACGCGGGAGAAACCCCTGAGTGGCAGTCATAAGATCAAGAGTGAGCCATGCCCCCAGCTGTCGTCAAGCTGTGAACGCAACCGGTCGCACTCCGCGCTGTCCCTGAATCGTCGAAAGACAGTGCTTTCACTGCGCGTTTTCGCCGGGCCGAGCCGAGCGGGCGAGCGCCTGCGAGAATATCGGCATGCCCATCCTGAACTAAGGACATGCAGGTCTGCATCTCTCTCCGGACGTCCCAGCAACATCGGCACACGGTTCCACAATTTCCTGTACGACGAGTTGGGCCTCAACATCGTCTACAAGGCGTTCACGACCGACGACCTCGAAGGCGCCGTCCGCGCTCGAAATCGAGTCGGTCAACACCGTCCTCAACGAGGACGGCCTGCTCTCGGCCTCCAACACCGACTACGAAGCGGTCGCGCAACTGCTGGCCGAGCACCGCGTGGACACTGCCAAGCGCGTGCTCGTCCGCGGCTCCGGCGGCATGGCCAAAGCAGTCGTCGCGGCCTTCCGCGGGAGCGGCTTCGACGATCTGACCGTCTTCGCCCGGAACGAGCAGGCCGGGCTGGCTCTGGCCAGCAGGTACGGCTACCGCTGGGTGGCGGGGGAACCAGCCGCCGAGTTCGATGTCATCGTGAACGTCACACCGCTCGGGATGCGCGGTGCCGACGAAGACGCCGTCGCTTTCAGCGAGACGCACATCCGGCGCGCCGATACCGTGTTCGACGTCGTCGCCTTCCCCGCGGAGACACCTCTGATCACAGCGAGCCGCACCGACGGCAAGTCGCTGATCACAGGAGCGGAAGTGATCGCGTTGCAGGCGGCGCGGCAGTTCGAGCGCTATACCGGCGTCACGTTGACGCCCGATCAGATCGTTCGCGCCTCCGAGTTCTCGCGCGCCGAGTAGCGGCGGCGCAGCAGAGCCACTCCCCCGGCGGTCAGCAGAACCGCCGCGATCAGCATGCTCGGCACGACATCGGAGCCCGTTTCGGCAAGGTTTCCGGTGCGTCCCGCCGCGCTCGTGACGGCGGAGTTCTGCGAGTCCCCGTCGTGGCCGGGGGCTCGATCGTCTCGGGGGCCGGGGGCGTGACGACCTCGGCGGCCGGCGAGACACGAGCTGTCTCATTCATCGCATGGTCGAGCGCGGCGACGGAGACCGTGCCAGCGGAGCGTGCGCCGCCCAGCTCGAACGAGTAGTCCGCGTCGCCGTTCGTGTAGACGAGACACGCTGAAGCAGACCGTCCCGGTACACGGCGAACGCGCGCGTCACACCCGTCGACCCGTCGCTCCAGCTCACCACACTGCCGTTCAACGCGACACCGGTCGGCGCCTTGAGTCCGGCGTCCGCCTTGGTCGGATCGGCCGGCGTCAGGGCGCGCTGAGCGTACATCTCACCGAAGATCCGCTCGATCGAACGGTTCTTGGCCTCCATGGATGTGAGAGCGGTCCCGGTGAGGCCCGCGGTCGACCCCGGCACGATGTCGCGGTAGCTGAACATCACGGAACCGCTGACGTTCTTCAGAGTCTGGTTGAAGAGAAGCTGGTTCGGGACCTCGTCCGGGTTGGTCCAAGCGACCTCCTTGGGCCCGAACAGCGTGTACTTGTAGTTCGCTTGACCGATGTAGAGCCGCACATTCGTGCCCTCGACGGCGTTGTTCCACCAGCGCGCGATCTCACCGTACGGCGCCGCGGGCTGGTCGAAGCTCCAGTAGATCTGCGGAACGATGTAGTCGAGGATGCCGGCCTTCACCCAGCCGAGAGTGTCCGCGTAGACCTGCTTCGAGTACGTGGACGACGAGCTCGTGGGTGTGTCCGAGCCGCGCGGGTCGTGCGCTTTGTGCTCCCAGATCCCGAACGGGCTCACACCGAACTGGACGGCTTTGCCGGTCGCCTCATTGTGCTCGCCGAGCGTGCGGTGGATGCCGGAGACGAGGCTCGTGATGTTGTCGCGCCGCCACTGCGCGATGCTCTCGGGCGTGTCGGGGTAGCCGGCGGGGATGCCGTACTTCTCGAAGGTGGCGCGGTCCTCGCCGAGGTCGCCGTAGTAGGTCGCGTCGCGATAGGGTATAGAAGTAGTCGTCGATGTGGATGGCATCGATGTCGTAGTTCTCAGCCAGCTCGCGCACCGTCGCGATGACATGCTGCTGCGCTTCCGGCTCGCCGGGGTCGAGGAAGAGCGTTCCGGCGAACAGCTGCACCAGTTCGGGGTTCTTCACGGCGAAGTTGTCGCGCGCCAGCAGCCCCGCGTCGGCGAACGCGGCGATGGCCTCGCTCGCGGAGAGAGACGCTGCTTGCGCCTCGGTCAGGCCAAGCTGGGCCGCAGCCGATTTCACCGAAACGGTGGTCACGTGGTAAGGGTTGAGCCAGGCGTGATACTCCATGCCGCACGCGTGGGTCTGCTCGACCATCCATTCGAGCGGATCATAGCCCGGGTCGACGCCCTGCTTGCCGCTGAGGAACTGCGACCACGGCCTCAGCTCCGAGCGGTACCAGGCGTCCAGAGCGGGGCTCACCTGGAAGATCATCGCGTTGAGGCCGTCGTTCTCAAAACGATCCAGGATGCCCTGGTAGTTCGTTTTGAAATCGGACTCGCTCTTCGGCAGGGGCACGTTCAGCTGGTTGACCGTGGCCACCCACGACGAACGGAAATCGCGTTCCTTCGATGTGTACTCCGTCGGAATCTGAATCTGTTCCTTGGAGTCCTTGGTGTAGTACACGGGCTGTGCAGGGTCGTAGCCGTAGCCGTCTGCGGTCTTGACCCATTTGGTGAAGCCGGTCGTCGCAGGATCGGCCGAGGCGGGAATGGCCGACGCAATGAGGATGAGCCCGGTTGCGACGGCAAGGGATGAAAATGACTTCCATGTCAAATGCATAATGTGAAACTATCATTCATATCGCTTGGGCAGCAAACAAACCCGCACGTACGCGGCGGCGTAGGATGGCTGTCGTGTCCGATGACCTGCTCGCCCTGGAGAACCAAGTCTGTTTCGGTCTCGCCGTGGCCACACGCAGCGTCATCGCGCTCTACCGTCCGATGCTGGCGCCACTCTCTCTGACACACCCGCAGTACCTCGTCATGCTCGCTCTGTGGGAGCGCGATCCGCGCTCGGTCAAGGACCTCAGCGCCACTCTCCAGCTGGAACCCGCGACACTCTCCCCCCTTCTGAAGCGCCTGGAATCCACCGGCTACATTGTGCGCAAGCGCAGAGTGAGCGATGAGCGGACACTCGACGTGACACTCACGCCCGAGGGACGCGCATTGCGAGCCGAAGCGAAGACGATCCCGCCGCGCATCGTGGAACGCCTGAGGCTTCCGATGAGCGAGCTGGAATCGCTCCGAGAGGGTCTGAACGCCCTCGTCGCGGCCGCGGTGCGCGCCGACTGATCGCTCGCCTCCCCGCCCTCAGGCTGCGGGACACACCAGCCGGGTCGCGTCGCGCTGGCCGCCCGGGCGCAAAACCGTGTGCTCCGACATCGGGTTGCCGCACATCGGGTATGGGGATGCCACCGATCGCACGTCCGGCCCCTCGGGCCGGCCCGCCCCGAGCTGAGCCGGCCCGGCGATGCGGATGAGCTTCTCATTCCACCGCGCGTACCAGGCCGCGAACCGTCCGCTCATGGTCGCCCCTATTCGTTAGTGTACTAACGAATCTAGCGCAGCGCGCCCGAGCCCGGCTCATCCCCACGGATGACGCGATCCCCGCCTGTAGCCCGATGTCCGGCGAAGCGCCGTCCGATGGACTGGGCATGTCGGCCAGACAGTAAAGGGGTGAAACGATGACCACGCTGGATCACATGCTTCCGCTCACGGGGGCGGCGGAAGGCTCGGGCGCGAGAGGTACTCGCGGTCCTGCGGGAGAAGACCCTCGGGAACGCTTATCTGCGGCTGTTCGCGGCACTCATCGTCATCGCGGCCGGCGCCGCACTGCTCACGGCGGGGATCGGCGGCCTGCTGGACCTGGTCGTTCCGCTGGTCTTCGCCGACGAGCTGCGTGCGCTGGCCGCGCTCTTCTAGCTGCCGATTCTCGCACCGATCGTTTCCCCACCGCGATCGCCCCTTACTCGGGGCCGAAACGAAGAAGACCCCCGATCATCTCGGGGGTCTTCCGCTTTCCGTGCGCGAGGGGGGACTTGAACCCCCACGCCCTCGCGGGCACTGGCACCTGAAGCCAGCGCGTCTGCCAATTCCGCCACTCGCGCGAACCAGGAGACTGTAACACGGTGAGGTCTCCGACTACGAATCGCGATCCCCCTCTGCGAAGCATCTTCCGTCAATAGCCAGCCGGGATGAGGTGCCTTTCCATTCGTTCCGACTAACATGCATGTAGCTGGCAAGCCGGGAGCGGGAGACTGTGGGCATACTGGACAACTTCGAGCGGGGGCTTGAGCGCGCCGTCAATGGCGCGTTCGCGAAGACATTCCGCTCTGGGCTGCAGCCGGTGGAGCTCACCAGCGCGCTCCGCAAGGAGCTGGACACCCGGGCCGCTGTGGTCTCCCGCGATCGGGTGCTCGCACCCAACCGGTTCGTGCTCAGAATGTCGCCCGCCGATCACAAGCGGATGCGCTCGATGGGCATTGCGCTGACCGACGAGCTGGTCTCGTTCGCGCAGAAGCACGCCGCCGCCCAGCGCTACCAGTTTGCCGGGGGGCTCTCGATCGAGCTGCGGGAGGATCCGGACATCGCAGTCGGGATGCTGGAAGTCGACTCTGAGAATGTCAAGAGCGAAATCGCCTGGACACCCGTGCTGGATGTGAACGGCCGACACTACCCGCTGACACACGCCCGCACGGTGGTCGGCCGCGGCAGCGAAGCCGACATCACGGTCGACGACACTAGCATCTCCCGCAAACACGTCATGATCACCTGGGATGGCAACCGCGCCCAGGTGGAGGATCTCGGTTCCACGAACGGCTCGAAACTGAACGGGGAGCCGGTCGGGAAGGCCATCCTCGACCCCGACTCGGTCATCGCCATCGGCCGGACCCGGATCGTGTTCCGCGTGCTGCCGCAGGCCGCGCCCGCAAGCAGCGGCGGCGCTGCCCGCGACAACTTCTGGGGGCCATCGTGAACCCGTCCGAGCTCACCCTCCTCGTGCTCCGGTTCGGCTTTCTGCTGCTGCTCTGGCTGTGCGTCTTCGGCATCGTCTACGCACTGCGCACCGACCTGTTCGGCCAGCGCGTTCGGAAGCTCCCCGAGGCGCAGGCGGCGTTCCCCGCTGCGGCGCCCGCCGGCGTGGCCGAACCCACCGGGCCGGTCCTGCAGCACGCGCCCGTCTCCACTCTTCCCGCCGGCGCCAACACGGCGGGCGGCACGAAAGCGAGCGTTCAGACCGCCCACCGGCTCGTGATCTCCTCGGGCCCGCGCGCGGGCACCGAGCTCGCCCTCGGCCGCGATCCGATCACCATCGGCCGCTCGAACGAGTCCGGTCTCGTGATCCGAGACGACTACACCTCGACCCACCACTCCCGCCTGCTGTTGTGGAACGACGAGTGGATGATCCAGGACCTCGACTCCACCAACGGCACATTCCTCGACGGCCGCCGCGTGACCGTCCCGACCCAGGTCCCGCTCGACACCCCGATCAAGATCGGGACGACCACATTCGAGCTGCGACGGTAGGCCGTGGCTGCGAACAGGGCAGCGGCTGTCTCCCACGTCGGGAAGATCCGCTCGAACAACCAGGATTCCGGCTATGCGGGGCGGGACCTCTTCGTCGTCGCCGACGGGATGGGCGGCCACGCCGGCGGCGATGTCGCCAGCGCGATCGCGGTCGGCCGCATCCGCGAGGCCGACAGGGACTACGCGAGCGCGTCGGAGGCGGAGTTCGCGCTGCAATCCGCGCTGATCGCCGCGAACTCGCTCCTCGCCGAGACCGTGTTCGAACACCCCGAGCTGACCGGGATGGGCACGACGGTGAGCGCGATGATCCGTGTCGGCGACCAGATCGCGCTCGCGCACATCGGCGATTCCCGCATCTATCTCTTCCGCGCGGGAGAGCTCAAGCAGGTCTCCACCGACCACACGTTCGTGCAGCGTCTCGTAGACAGCGGCCGCATCACCGAAGAGGAGGCGATGGTCCATCCTCGCCGTTCCGTTCTGATGCGCGTGCTCGGCGATGTGGACGCCTCTCCCGAGATCGACACCTGGACTCTGGAGACGCAACCCGGCGATCGATGGCTGATCTGCTCCGATGGGCTCAGCGGCGTCGTCAAGCACGACGACCTCCAAGCGGCACTCGCCGCCAAAGACGGCCCGAAGCAGGTGGCCGACAAGCTCCTGAAGCAGAGCCTGGACGCCGGCGCCCCCGACAATGTCACCGCCGTCGTCCTCGACATCGGCGATGTCTCCCGCGGGGATGTCGTGAAGGACCCGATCACCGTGGGTTCCGCCGCCGCGCCGTTGCAGTTCGGCGAGCCCAGACCGGTCACCCGCGCTTCACGGCTGCCCACCCTGCGCATCCACCCCATCCGCCCGGCCACCGGCCCCACCCACTTCGAGTCGGAATCGGAGGGCTACCTCGACGAACTCATCGAGGAAGACGCCCGCCGCTTCCGCCGGCGGCGGCTGACCTGGAGGATCGGGCTGGCCGCGCTCCTCGTCGCCATCGCTGTCGCCGTGCTCGTCAGCTACCAGTGGACCCAGTCCCGCTATTTCGTCGGTGAGTCGTCCTCGGGCAATGTCGCCATCTTCCAGGGCGTGCAGCAGAACCTCGGCCCGATCGTGCTCTCGCATGTCTACAAGGAATCGGATGTTCCCGTCAGCGACCTCCCCGTCTACGACAAGCAGCTCGTGCAGCAAACCATCAACGCCACCGACCTCGCCGCGGCGCAGACCATCGTGGACAGGCTGAGCGATGTCCGGCAGTAGCGTGGGCGAGCGCCGCCGGGCCAGACCGGACACCGGTCCGGTCAAACGGTTGCGCCTGCCAGCGAAGCAGCGCAACCTGGAACTTTTCCTCCTGATCATCGCCTGTGGAATCAATGCCGCGGCGATCGTGCTGGTCCAGCTCGGCTCACTGGGCCACATCGACCTCACGCTGGTCTACTTCGGCGCCGGCCTGTCCGCGATCGTGATCGGGATGCACATCGCCCTGCGCTTCGTCGCGCCGCAAGCGGACCCGTTCCTCCTCCCGATCGCGTCAGTGCTCACAGGAATCGGTATCGCGGAGATCTACCGCATCGACATCCACTTCAAGGTGACCGGCTGGAACGCGGACGGTATCAAGCAGATCGCCTGGGCCGGGATCGCCATCGTCTGCGCCATCGCAGTCATCGTCGTCATCCGGAACCACCGCGTGCTACAGCGCTACACCTACATCTTCGGATTCGCCGCGCTGGTGCTGCTCCTTCTGCCCATGCTTCCCGGCATCGGCAAGGAGATCTACGGCGCGCGCGTCTGGATCGGGATCGGGCCGTTCAGCTTCCAGCCCGGAGAGATCGCGAAGCTCTGCCTCGCCGTGTTCTTCGCGGGCTACCTCGTGCAGGCACGCGACTCGCTCTCGGCGGTCGGCAAGAAGGCGCTCGGAATCCGCTTCCCGCGCGCCCGAGACCTCGGCCCCATCATGATCGTCTGGCTGATGTCGGTGGCCGTCATCGTCTTCCAGCGCGACCTGGGCACCGGTCTGCTGATCTTCGGCCTCTTCCTCGTGATGCTGTACGTTGCGACCTCGCGGATCAGCTGGGTCCTCCTCGGCCTGCTGCTCATCGTCGGCGGCGCCTTCGTCGCGAGCCAGGTTCTCGTCTACGTCCACGACCGCTTCGAGAACTGGCTGATCCCCTTCTCGCAGCGCGTGTACCAGGAGGACGGCGGTTCGTACCAGCTGGTTCAGGGACTGTTCGGACTGGCGCACGGCGGCCTCATCGGCACTGGACTCGGCCAGGGCCAGCCGTGGGTCACGCCGGTCGCCCGCAGCGACTACATCATCGCGAGCCTCGGCGAGGAGCTCGGCCTGGCCGGTCTCTTCGCCATCTTCGCGCTCTACCTCGTCTTCGTCGCCCGCGGTTTGCGCATCGGGTTCGCCGGACAGGACGATTTCGGCAAGCTCCTCGCCGTCGGGCTCTCTTTCACGGTCGCGCTGCAGTGCTTCATCGTGATCGGCGGCGTGACCCGCGTGATCCCGCTGACCGGTCTGACCACACCGCTCCTGGCGGCGGGCGGCTCCTCGCTCGTCGCGAACTGGATCATCGTCGCTCTGCTTCTGCGGCTCTCCGACACCGTCCGCAACCAACCCCGACTGGTGGTGAGCTGAGATGAACCGCGAGATCAAACGCGTCAGCACGGTCGTGCTGGCGATGTTCCTCGCCCTGCTGGTGTCGACCTCCATCATCCAGGTGTTCCAGACGGATGCGCTGGCCGCGGACGCACGCAACACCCGCGCGCGGAACGACAGCTACGCGGCCCAGCGCGGCGCCATCCTCGTCGCCGGCCAGCCGATCGCCCAGTCCGTCCCTTCGACCGATATGTACAAATGGCAGCGCGTCTACTCGAACGGCCCGCTCTACTCCGCCGTCACCGGGTTCTACCCGCTCAACGGCGAAGCGACCGGGCTCGAGGGCGCTCTGGACGACAAGCTGAGCGGCACCTCGAACTCGCAGTTCTTCGACCGCATCAACGCCGTCCTCACCGGCAAGAACCCTCAGGGCGCCAGTGTGGAGACGACGATCGACCCGGTGGCGCAGCAGGCCGCGTGGGATGCGCTCGGCGACCAGCAGGGCGCCGTGGTGCTCCTGGAGCCGAAGACCGGCCGCATCCTCGCGATGGTCTCGAAGCCGAACTACGACCCGAACACGCTCGCCGGCCATGACACCGAAGCCGTCAACGCCACCTACCAGCGCCTGATCGAAGCCTCGGGCGATCCGCTCATCAACCGGACCATCGGCGGCGATCTCAACCCGCCGGGCTCGACGTTCAAACCCGTCATGAGCGCTGCGGCCTTCGGCAGCGGCGACTACACCGAGAACAGCCAGCTGCCCAACCTCGCGTCGCTCCAGCTGCCCGGCTCGCCGACGATCGTCAAGAACGACTCGCTCTCCACTTGCGGCCCGGGCGATACCGTGTCGATCGCGACCGCTCAGATCCTCTCCTGCAACATCCCGTTCGCGGAGCTCGGAATGCAGCTGAAACCACAGGTCATCAAGGACCAGGCCGACAAGTTCGGCTTCAACCAGTCGCTGAGCATCCCCATCCCGGTGGAGAAGAGCACCTACCCGCTGTACACGGACCCGGCGCAGCGCGCTCTGGGCTCGTTCGGGCAGATGGACGACCAGGCGACCCCGCTGCAGATGGCGATGGTCTCCGCCGCGGTCGCGAACGGCGGAAAGCTCATGACCCCGAACCTGGTGGACTCGATCCGCTCGGCCGACCTACAGACGATCGAGAGCTTTCAGGCGAAGGAGTTCTCTCAGCCGATGAGTCAGTCGACCGCTGACACGATCAAGCAAATGATGGTGGACGGCGTTGATCGTGGTGTGGCAAGCAATGCAAGAATAGACGGGGTTCAAGTCGGCGGGAAGACGGGAACGGCGCAGAACGGGGTGAACGACCCGTACACGCTGTGGTTCACCGGATTCGCGCCGGCCGATGACCCTCGATTCGCTGTGGCAGTTGTCGTGGAAAATGGCGGTGGACGTGGTCAGAGCGGCACAGGCAACCAGATTGCCGCGCCGATCGCGAAGAAAGTACTAGAGGCGGTGCTGAATAAATGAGACCCACAGCAGGGCTCACCTTCGTAGGACGATACGAGCTGCAGTCGCGGATCGCGATCGGTGGGATGGGCGAGGTCTGGCAGGCCACCGATCTCGTCATCGGCCGCACGGTGGCGATCAAGATCCTCAAAGACGAGTACCTCGGCGACCCGGGCTTCCTCGAGCGTTTCCGCGCCGAGGCCCGTCACGCTGCGCTTGTCAACCACGAAGGCATCGCGAACGTCTACGACTACGGCGAAGAAGAGGGCAGCGCCTACCTCGTGATGGAGCTCGTGCCCGGGGAAGCGCTCTCGACGATCCTGGAATGCGAGCACATCCTCAGCACCGACCGCACGCTCGACATCGTCGCGCAGACCGCCGCCGCGCTGCATGCGGCGCACACCGCCGGTCTCGTTCACCGCGACATCAAGCCGGGCAACCTGCTGATCACGCCGGACGGCCGGGTGAAGATCACCGACTTCGGCATCGCGCGCATCGCCGACCAGGTGCCGCTCACCGCGACCGGTCAGGTGATGGGGACGGTCCAGTACCTCTCGCCCGAGCAGGCGTCGGGCCATCCGGCCTCACCGACGACCGACATCTACTCGCTCGGCATCGTCGCGTACGAGTGCCTCGCCGGCCGGCGACCGTTCACCGGCGAGTCGCAGGTCGCGATCGCGATGGCCCAGATCAACGAGGCTCCGCCGGAGCTCCCCGCCATCGTGGCCGAGCCGGTCCGCAACCTCGTCTTCACTTGCATCGCGAAGAACCCCGCCGATCGCCCCTCTTCCGCCGCGCACCTCGCCCGCGCCGCCCAGGCGCTGCGGAGGGGGGATGTGCGTGCCGCCGCCGCCTCGGTCCCCGCGATCCTCGGCGCGGCCGCCGCGACCGACACCGCGACCGTGCTCATGACCTCGCCAGGCGGCGCGGCGACCCAGGCGACGGCCATCCTGCCTTCCGCCGCCGGTCAGAGCGCCGGAGAGCAAACGACAGACGAGGAGGCGGAAGAAAAGAAGCGCAGTCCCTGGACGTGGCCGCTCATCGCGCTCATCGCTCTGCTCGTGCTCGTCCTGATCGGCACGATCATCGCACTGCTCGTTCAGCCGAACGGCAAAACCCCGGCGGCCTCGACCAGCACGACCCAATCGGCCCCGTCCACAACACCGACGCCGGTGGCGACGACCACCCCGACCAGTACGACGGCTCAGATCGCCGAGGGGGATTTCGTCGGCCTGACCGCCGACCAGGCACGCCAAAGGCTCGACACTCTCGGCATGGTGACCGACGTCCAGACCGGCAGCGCCGCAACCGACAGCTCGAAAGTGAGCACGGTCTACTCCGTGAACCCGACGGGCCCGGTTCCGAAGGGCACTACGGTCACGGTGAAGGTCTATGGGCCGGTCACCCCGATCCCGACTCCGGGCGACAGCGTCACCGTCCATCCGCCGTCGGGCCAGGGCACGGCAAACTCGCAGATCGTGGTCTCGTTCGGCTCCGCGATATGCCCGGCCGGGCAGAACCTCATAGGTCGCGCGCTCTACATCAACGGCCAGAAGCAGACGCCGGTGAACGACACCAAGTTCACCTGGTCGCCCAGCAGCGCCGGTGACTACTCGCTGACCTACACCATCTTCTGCAACCAGGGCGAGTCGGTCGAATCGGCGCAGTCGGCAGCGGCGGACTACAAGGTGCTCCCCGCCACCGGACCGGTCAATCCGCCGTCGTCCCCCTGACCCCCACACGAGGGAGTTGCCCAGAATCAGCCCGCTAAACTAGCCAGAGCCACCCGCCGGAAGGAGTTCGCTTTGAGCCCAGATAGCCGCCTGCTCGCAGGCCGATATCAGGTGGGCGAACTCATCGGGCGTGGTGGGATGTCGGACGTCCACCGGGGAACGGACACCCGCCTCGGCCGCACGGTCGCCATCAAGCTCCTCAAACCGTCGCTGGCAACCGACCCGTCGTTCCGCACGCGGTTCCGGCAGGAGGCCCAGGCAGCGGCGCGTATGGCGCACCCGACGATCGTCCGGGTCTTCGACGCCGGCGAGGAGACCGTCCGCGAGGCCGACGGCCACGAAGCGCAGCTGCCCTTCATCGTCATGGAGTACGTCGACGGCGTGCTCCTGAAGGACCTCATCAAAGCCGGCACACTCGAGACCGAAGAGACTGTCCGGATCACCGAGGGCATCCTCACGGCCCTCGAGTACTCGCACCGCGCCGGCGTCGTACACCGCGACATCAAGCCTGGCAACGTGATGATCGCCAAGTCCGGGCAGGTCAAAGTCATGGACTTCGGCATCGCCCGCGCGATCAGCGACTCCTCGGCGACAGTCGCCCAGACGACCGCCGTGCTCGGAACCGCGAGCTACTTCTCGCCCGAGCAGGCCAAGGGCGAGTCCGTGGACGCACGCACCGACCTCTACTCGACCGGTGTCGTGCTGTTCGAGATGCTGACCGGTCGACCGCCGTTCCGCGGCGATACCCCGGTGGCGGTCGCTTACCAGCATGTGAGCGAGACCGCCGTCGACCCAAGCACGATCAATCCCAAGGTGTCACCGGCGATGGATGCCGTGGTGGCGCACTCCCTCGCCAAAGACCGCTTCGATCGTTTCCAGACCGTTGCGGAGTTCCGCACCCATCTCGAAGAGGCCGTCGCCGGCCGTGTCCCGCACCAAAAAGAGACCGACAAATTCTCCAAGACACTGTTCGGCGCCCCGCCGAGCGCGGTCTCCGGCCCGGAGGCGGCATTTCGCCAGCTGGCGGAGGACCAGACGATGACCAGGACGCAGCGCCGTCCCCCGGTCATCTGGATCTGGGCGGGCGTCGCGGTCATGGCGGTGGTCATCGTCGCCGTGCTCGCGTGGGTGCTCCGCCTCGCACCGAGTGTGACCATGCCCGAGACCTCCCGCGAGGTGCCGAGCCTCACCGGCCAGACGCTCGACGCCGCCACCAAGCAGCTCGAGGGCCTCCGGCTGAAGTGGACACAGACGACCGAGACGAGTTCCACCTATCCCGAGGGCCAGATCATGCGCACAGATCCTGCCCCCGGCATCGTCGTGGCCACCGGCGACACCATCAATCTCTTCGTTTCCTCCGGCAAGAAGACGGTGACCGTACCCGATGTTCACAACATGACGGTGGATGCGGCGAAAGCCGCCCTCGAAGCCGCCGGGCTCGCTCTCGGTCCGACGACGACCGAGAGCTCGGCAACGATCGGCGCGAACATCGTCCTGTCGTCCACTCCGGCCGCGGGCGGCTCCGCGCACGAGGGTGACTCCATCGCGCTCACGGTCTCCAGCGGCAAAGTCACTCTGACCGATCTCACCGGTCAGTCGATATCGGCAGCCACCGGCGTCTTGCAGCAGCTGGGGCTCACGGCGCAACCGAAGGCCGACCCCAGTTGCCCGCAGGACAAGGGCGCGCCGATGGTGCGCACCCAGTCCGTGACTCCTGGCGACGTTCCTCAGGGCACCACGGTCGAACTGACCTACTGCACCGGAAGCTGAGCGGAGGGCTCAGCGGAACGGGTGTGTCAAGCTGTGCTTGACGCGCGGGTTGAGCGAACGCGCTGTCCCGCCCCGCCGGTGAGCCCGGCCACCTCTAGCCAATTGCCCAGCATTCGGTAGCCGCCCTCGGTGAGCACCGACTCCGGGTGGAACTGCACCCCGTAGATCGCCGCGGTCCGGTGCTGCAGTGCCATGATGACACCGCCCAGCGTGCGCGCGGTGACAACGAGCTCCTCGGGAAGGGTGCCGTCCACGACCGCCAGAGAGTGATAGCGCGTCGCTGTGAAAGGCTGGGGGACCCCGTCGAAGAGAGTGCTGCTGTCGTGCTCGACCAACGAGGTCTTGCCGTGCATCAGCTCTTCTGCGTTGGTGACGACGCCACCGAAGGCCTCCGCGATGGCCTGGTGTCCGAGGCAGACGCCGAGCAGCGGCTGCCCGCTCTCGAAGGCTGCTGTCACAGCCGGAATGGACACACCGGCGTCCGAGGGTTTGCCCGGGCCGGGTGAGACGAGCACAGCGTCGTACTCGGCCAGCCGGGCCGTGAGGCTTTCTACAGGGATGTCGTCGTTGCGGACAACATCTGTCTCGGCACCGAGCTCAAGCAGGTAGCCATTCAGTGTGTATACGAAGCTGTCGTAGTTGTCGATGACGAGAACACGAGTCACGGCCCCACGGTACCTTCCTGAGGGCCCAGAAGCGAATCCACCCAGGGGAAGACCCACATCACAAGGCAGAAAAGCACCGCCGCCATCAGGACGAGCAGAACCAGAACACGCAGCCAGATCGGCCCGGGCAGGATGCGCCAGAGAGCTCCATACATTTTTTCAGCCTCCGTTCACCGCTGCCACGATCTCAGTCGGAATGTCTTGAGCGGGAGCGAAACTCTCGAACACGTTGTATGCGATCAAGCGTTCCCCCGCGTGGAAGGGCGGGTTGCAGGTCGTGATGGTCATCAGCCGCTCCACCGGCTCCACCTCGGGATGCCGTGGAACCGCAGCGATCACCTGGATGGCCGACGGCTGGACATACTCGAAATTGCGGAACACATACGTGTACCAGCCGTCTTTCGTCTGCACATAGATCCGGTCGCCGATCTGCAGCTTCGACAGGTCGATGAAGGCGTTGCCCCATCCCGAGTCGTGCCCTGCGACGGCGAAGTTGCCGATCTCGCCCGGCATCTGCGTGTCCGCGTAGTGCCCGACACCGGCCGTGTAGCTGTTGAGCACTCGCTGCACGTCGACGGTCTGGCGAATGCTCCGCTTCCACTCGACACCGAGCCTCGGGATGTAGAGCACCGCGAAGGTCTCGTAGTCCGCCGGTTTCGTCATCACAGGCGGGGTGATGGTTCCGTCCTCCGAGGGCGTCGAGGTGGGCGCTGGGGCCGTGAGCGCATCGTTGATCCATTGCTGGCTCTGGTCGGCCGCTGCCGATGTCTGCTTGCCCGCCATGACCAGATTGTTGAACCAGAGCTGCCAGCCGAGAAAGAGCCCGACGAGGACACCGGCCGTGATCAGCATCTCGCCCATGACCCCGAGGAAGGTGATTCGAGGCGCGGGGCGGGTCTTCTCCGGCATGGACCTTCTGCTCGCTCGGCCGCCGCGCGGCCGTCGCAGCTCGGGTTCGGGCTCGGTCGGAGTGGTCATATAGCAAATTCTACGATGCCCGGGGGTCTGCAAGCCGGGTATTCCCCGGGAACAGCAGTCGATCGGACTAGCAAACCCTCAGACCGGTCCCGCTACACTTGTGTGCTATGGCACGCAGCAAGTCGAAGACAAAGCTCGAGCGCTCCGCCCGCCCCGAGCGCAGTTCGCTGGCCTCCGGCGAAGAAGCGCCCAACCCGGTCTGGTTCAAGCCTGTCATGTTCGGCTTCATGCTGCTCGGCCTGGTCTGGATCATCGTCTTCTACGTGAGTCAGAACCAGTACCCGGTTCCCGCGCTGGGGCCGTGGAACATCCTCGTCGGTTTCGGCATCGCCTTCATCGGCTTCCTCATGACCACTCGGTGGCGCTAGCCGCCTCCGCTGCCGGTGAGAGCCCGGTCGATCCGCGAGATCGACCGGGCTCTCACCGGTTCCAGCCAATTATTCACAGCGCTCATCCACACTGTTAAGAGCCAGGGGAACTCGTTCTCCCCACTGTTAATAAGAGGTGGTTTCAGTAGTCGGCGTGGCGGTGGTTGTTGTGGCTGGTTAGCGGGGATGCTGGTCGAGTGTCGACGCTTGCTGAGGATCGGTTCATTACGGATATGTTGTGGGAGCGGCTGGAGCCGTTGATTCCGCCTCGGCCGCCTGTGGTCAATGGGCGGGCTGGGCAGCCTCGGGTTCCTGACCGGAAGGTGTTCGCTGGGATCGTGTTCGTGCTGCTGACGGGGATCCCGTGGAGAAGCTCCCGCCCGAGTTGGGGTATGGGTCCGGGGTCACTTGTTGGCGGCGTCTGCGTGAATGGTCCGAAGCGGGCGCGTGGGATGCACTGCGGAAGATCATGCTCGACGAACTCGGCCAGGCTGGCATGATCGACTGGTCAAGAACCTGCCTGGACTCCGTAAGTGTCCGGGCGAAAAGGGGGGCGATCTCACTGGACCTAACCCCACGGATCGTGGGAAACGGGGCACCAAGTACCATGTCCTGACCGACCGCAACGGACTCCCGCTGCATGTGGAGATCTCCGGCGCCAACCGACACGACTCCATGCTCGTGGAACCTGTGTTAGACAACATCACCGCGATCAAGGGCGTCGGCCGCGGTCGGCCCAGACGCCGCCCGGTTATCTTCCACGCCGATAAGGCTTACGACAACCGCCGCGTCCGCTGTTACCTGCGTTGTCGTGGGATCAAGGCACGCATCGCACGAATCGGAGTCGACTCCAAACAGTGACTGGGTAAACACTGTTGGGTAGTCGAACGCACCATGGCCTGGATCCTCGCCTTCCGGAAACTCGCCACTCGCTACGACCGCACCGCCTCAACGATCACGGCGCTCGTCGCTCTAGCAATCGCGATCACCAGCGCCCGCAAACTCACCAAAAACGACTACTGAAACCACCTCTAAGCCTGTGGAGAGTTACAACCGTGTAATTATCCCCACTGTTAATAAGGCTGTGGATAACTTATCCACGTTTGTGGGAACCCGCTCGCTTAGAAGAAATGCAGCAGGCTGACCACGATGAGCAGCGCGCAGAGCAGAACGGTGATCGGCAGCTGCCAGCGCCGGCCGCTCGGCTTCCGCGTCTCGACGTAGATCAGTCCGAGCAGCAGGCCGCCGATGAATCCGCCGACGTGTGCCTGCCAAGAGATGTTGAGACCGGGGATGAAGCCGACCGCCAAGTTGATGGCGACCAGCACAAGAATCTGCGTCGCGTTGCCCCCCAGCCGCCGCTGAATGATGAAGAACGCCCCGAACATCCCGAAGATCGCGCCAGAGGCGCCGAGCACCTCCTGACCGGGAGGAGTGATCAGCAGGACAGCCAGCGAACCCGCGAAACCGGCGATGAGGAAGAGCGCGGCGTAGCGCAGCCGGCCGAGCATCGGCTCGAGGACCATCCCGAAGACCCACAGCGTGTACATGTTCAGCGCCAAGTGGATGAGGTTCGCGTGCGCGAAGAGCGACGTGAGCATCCGCCACGGCTCGAACGCGATCAGCGGCGACAGCGAACCGGACGGGTAGGAGTACGCACCCGCATAGACCAGTGCGTTCATGATCTGCCCGCCGACGATCGGCGCATTCTGCAAGAGGAACACCACCACGCAGACGGCGATGATCGCGTAGGTGACGACCGGGGCGCCCGGCGCGGTCGCCCGGGTGAGCCAGGCTGGTTTCGTACGCGGTGCTGTGGCGCGCTGCTGGGCCATGCACTCGGGGCACACGACGCCGACGGCGGCCGGCGTCTGACACTCCCCGCAGATCGTCCGTCCGCACCGCTGGCAGAGCACATAGCTCACACGATCGGGATGCCGGTAGCAGGTGCTCACCGGCACGCCGACGGGCTGAGACATCGTTCAGCTCCGCCTGTCCGCTCTCAGACCTGCTCGATCTCGACCGACTCGATGACGACGTCATCGAGCGGGCGGTCACCGGCATCGGTCGGGACCTCGGCGAGCTTGTCCACGACCTTGCGCGAAGCGTCGTCCGCGACCTCGCCGAAGATGGAGTGTTTGCCCTGCAGCCACGTCGTCGGACCGACGGTGATGAAGAACTGCGAGCCATTGGTGCCGCGTCCCCCCGGGCTTCCTGCGTTGGCCATGGCGAGCATGTAGGGCTGGGTGAAGTCGAGTTCCGGGTTGATCTCGTCGTCGAACTGGTAGCCCGGCCCACCGATGCCCTGTCCGAGCGGGTCGCCGCCCTGGATCATGAAGCCGGGGATGATTCGGTGGAAGATCACGCCGTCGTAAAGCGGAGTGTTCGTCTTCTCGCCCGTGGCCGGATGCGTCCACTCGATCTCACCGGTCGCCAGCCCCGCGAAGTTCCCGACCGTCTTCGGAACGTGGTTGCCGAAGAGGTTGACCTTGATATCTCCGTAGTTAGTGTGGAGCGTGGCGACAGCGGTGTGCTTAGACATGGCATCAATTCTTGCACAGGGCCTGTGGAAGCCCGGGGCCCGGTCCGGGCTCTCGGACCATCCCCAGGGCTTTCGGTGGCAAGATGGAGTCAGTTCGCCACCGACGCAATGGAGGTCCAGGATGAGCCTGACACGGAAGCGCAAGAAGGAGCTCAAGCGACTGCGCAGAAGCGCCGAGGAGCTGTGGGGTCGTCAGCAAGAGGTGCTGTCGAGCGCGAACGCTCTCGCCAGCGAGGCCAAGAAGCAGGCCGCCCACTACACCCGCGAGGAGATCGCGCCGCGCGTCCGTGACGGCTACGACAGCTATGTGCGTCCCGCGGCGGAGTCTACCCGCGCGAGCGCCAACCGCTACATCGGCATCGCCCGTGACCGCATCGTGGGCGATGTCATCCCCGCGGTCGGCACCGCGGTCGGCACCGCGCTCTCGGTCGTGGACCACGCCCGAGCGGCTCGCTCGGCCGCTTTCGCCGGCGACATCAAAAGGGCCGGCAGGGAGCTCACCCGCCGCACTTCGGTCGCGAAACAGAGGTCCGGCCCCGACGGCGGCACCATCATCGCGGTCGGCCTCGGTGTGATCGCCGCGGCCGGGCTCCTCTACGCGGTCTGGCAGACATTCCGTGCCGACGACGAACTCTGGGTCTCCGATGAGGAGCCCACCACACCGCCGGTCTCCGAGTAGAGTGCGGCGTCTGCGCCGGCCTCGCCAGCCCTTTCGGAAGGAAACCGCTCACGGTGCGCCGGCGACCGGGCGCTACGCAGTCATCCGCGGGTCAGCCCGGCCATGCTGAGAGCTGCGTCGACCAGGTCGACGCGGTGGCTCGGTATGCCGTCGAGCGGAAACCACGCCGCTTCATCGGTGGAACCGCCGACTTCGTTGGTGAGGATGCCGCCGATCACCCTGGCCCGGTAGACGATCCGGAGCGCGTGGAGGGGTCCTGAGCGCAGTGCGAACCGCTCCTCGGCCGGGATGACCTTGGAGTCGAGGCCGAGGAGTTCCTCCGTTTCGGCCTCGAAGCCGGTCTCCTCTGCGATCTCGCGCACCACAGCGTCCACCGGGTCCTCACCCGGTTCGATGCCGCCACCGGGGAGCGTCCACCCCGATCGGCCGCGCTCGTTCCAGTGGGCGAGCAGAATACGGTCCCCGTCCACGATGACGCTATAGGCAGCGATCCTGATATCCACTCTGGTCACACTACTGCCGGATCTCCGTGAATGGAGGCAGGATGGGCACGTGCCCGAACTGCCGGAAGTCACAGCCCTCGCCGCCGACCTTGAGAAGCGGCTGAGCGGGCATGTGATAGATCGGCTCAGTGTCGTCGCGTTCGCCGCTCTGAAAACATTCGATCCCTCACCTGATGCTCTTCACGATGCCACGATCACCGGCGTCTCACGTCACGGTAAGTTCCTCGACATCGCGGCGGGGGAACTACACCTCGTCATCCACCTCGCCCGCGCGGGCTGGGTCCGCTGGCGTCAGGGTCCGCCGCCAGCACCCACCGGCCGACCGTCGAAGGGACCGCTGGCGGCCCGCCTGGTGTTGGAGGACGGGAGCGGACTCGACATCACAGAGGCCGGCACCAAGAAGAGCCTGTCTATCTCCGTGGTCCGCAATCCCGCCGAGGTCCCCGGCATCGCCCGGCTCGGACCCGATCCGCTCGACCCCGCATTCACACGGGACGTTTTCGCCGCCATCCTCGCCGAACAGGGTCGTGCCCAGATCAAAGGCGTCCTCCGCAACCAGAGCCTCATCGCCGGAATCGGCAACGCCTACTCCGACGAGATCCTGCATGTCGCGAAGATGTCCCCCTTCAAGCCCGCCGCTCTGACCGATGACGAACTCGATCGGCTCTATGCCGCCGTCCAATCGACGCTCCGGGAGGCGCTCGCCCGTGCTGACGGCCTCGCCGCCTCGGAACTCAAGACCGAGAAGAAGTCCGGCCTCCGTGTTCACGGGCGAACGGGCCAACCCTGTCCCGTCTGCGGAGACACCATCCGCGAGGTGATTTTCGCAGACTCCACGCTGCAGTACTGCCCGACCTGTCAGACCAGCGGCAAAACCACTGGCGGATCGCGTGCTCTCCCGGCTGCTCAAGTAAGAGTCCACCAGGAACCGCAACACGATGCCCAGCACGTCATTTGGCGGCCTCTCAGTCGACCCCCGGAAGGAAATCGCCGCCTTCATCCGGGATGGCGTCGAGGCTTTCAGACGAAATCTCGGCTTTGTCTCTGCGAATCGTGATCACGGACCGGCCCACCGCAATATCGATGTCATTTCCTCTGTCTGTGAGCGACAGAGCAGGCAGCGGGCCACCATCGAGCGCGCGATAGATGTCATCGAGTGGCTCGCGTATGTACCTCTCCAAGAAGACAGCCATCTCTGGCCCTGCCTCGGTCTTGAGGTGGTTCCACGCTTCATCGCCAAGATAGGCTTCGCCACCATTGGACGTGAAAGCACGGACCAACTCGTCGAGCTTTGGATTCGGAGTGGGATCGAGAACGACAAGGACAGGAACATATCCCGACATTCTCGCTTCGGTGGGAAACAGCAGTTCTTCGCCCCAGCGGCCCTGGCCGCTTGCCGCGATCGTCATTCGCAACTTGATCTCGTATGCGCGTCGCTCCTTGAGGCTGTCGACCTGGCGGCCTCCCTTGCCGGATTCCCGTCGCACCGGACTCTTCGCTGCCGAATAGGGGACACCGCCAATTGCCCCGGCAATGACGGGCTCGAAGAGGTATCCCGTTTCTTGCGCAGCTCTATTGTCCAAATCATAAAGCCATTTTCGCCACACGAGCATTGTCGCCAGCGAGTGCGGTGTCATCTGACCGTACTGGAGGAGGCCTCTCGGGGCGACTTGATCCATCGAATCGAGGGGCTGACTGGACAGAACGCGCTGATATTTCAAGCGTGCCTTGTGGATAGCGGCAGCGCAAGCGATAAACGTCTCCGCCTCAGGGTTTGCGCGAATGACGCGCTCGAAGAGCACACGCGGATCTTCACCGTCCAATGCGAAGTCCGCAGTGAACTCTGGATCGTATAAGTTCGGCACCCCCGCACGAGGGATGTCAACCACATCCCCAAGCCCCAATTCGGACGCAGCGATAAAGATCAATCCTCGAACTGCGTCCTCCGACAGGGAGACCGCTTGCCCCGACGATGACGTCTGACGCAGCATGGTGTATGCGGCTGATTGTGCCGTTGTCAAAGCCATGGTTCTGTCCTAGGTGTGCTGCTCAGGGCAGTTGGTTGAGGTGTGACGCGATAGATGGGTGAGGACCTCCCGGTCGAGAGTGGGGCTGTCTAGTTTCCCTGCACTCGATGACTTAGGAGGTCCTCGTGACCCACGCTAATGCTGCTTTGACTCCTCGCGAATGCCTCCGCCTGGCCCGCCAAGTCGTCGACGACGGCTGGTCCGTTGCTGCGGCGGCGACCTACTTCCGAGTGTCCTGACGCACCGCGGACCGATGGGCTCGTCGTTACGTGGAGATGGGCGAGGCGGGAATGCTGGACCGTTCGTCACGGCCGCATCACAGCCCGAACAAGACCCCGCGAAGACTGGTCCGCAAGGTCGTGCATCTGCGGTGGAAGAAGCGGCTGGGACCAGTCGGTATCGGCGCCCAGCTCGGCATGCCCGCCTCGACCGTTCACACGGTCCTCTCCCGGTGCCGGATCAATCGGCCCAGCCACGTCGACGTCCGCACCGGCGAACCCGCCCGCCGCTACGAGCACGAGCATCCCGGATCGATGATCCACGTCGACATCAAGAAACTCGGCAACATCCCCGACGGTGGCGGCTGGCGCTACGTCGGACGTCTCCAGGGAGAGCGGAACAAGGCCATCACCGCGAAGCGGACCGGGAAACACGGGATCACCGGCGACATGATCACCGGCACAGCGTTCGTTCATACCGTCATCGACGATCACTCCCGTGTCGCTTACGCCGAGATCCACGACGACGAAACCGCCGCCACTGCAATCGCTGTTCTGCGTCGAGCGGTCGGCTGGTTCGCCAGCCGTGGCGTCACCGTCGAACAGGTGCTCTCCGACAACGGCTCCGCATACCGCTCATACGCCTGGCGCGACGCTTGCGCCGAGCTCAGCATCCAACCGAAACGCACCCGGCCCTACCATCCGCAGACGAACGGCAAGATCGAACGCTTCCACCGCACCCTCGCCGACGGCTGGGCATACGCCCGGCACTACAACTCCGAATCAGCCCGCCGCAACGCACTCCCGGCCTGGCTGCACTCCTACAATCACCACAGGCCCCACACCGCCATCGGCAGCCAGCCACCCATCAGCAGATTGACCAACGTCCCTGAGAAACACACCTAGAAGAGTGCGAGCGCGGACTTTGCGACCCTGTAACGCTGGTCAACCATTTTGACGACAGGGGCGAGCGCTGGGCTCATCGCTTCAGCGTTCGTGCTTCGAAAGTCGATGATTCCGGGATCTAAGGAATCCAAAGGCTGTGCCACTGTAGCCTGCACTGCTGAGGCCAGTTCCGCAGCAAACTTCGGAGGGATCGCATTGCCGATCATCGTGGCCACATCCGCTTTTGTACCGATGAACCTGAACGCGTCGGGGAAAGTCTGAAGCGCCGCCGCCTCACGGAGCGTGAGTGTCCGATCCCTTGAGGGATAGACGAACTCTCGCATTGCAGCACCTGTGATCCCCTTGGAGGGCTCATCCGCTCGCAATCGACGCAGACCGATGGGGGCGCCACCACGACGCTCCGTTGGCATCCCATCGCGAACACGACGGTTTGCCCGCGCTGCCCAACTCCGATGCTGCAAATGTTCGGGAAGATCGCGCATCGTCTTACCCTGCTCAAGGGCTCGAATTCGAGCCAGCTCAAGCTCACCGGGCTCTCGGACGACAGCCAAGGGATCACTCCGACTCGTGGAGACTTTCGCAAGCGCTTCCGCAGCAGTCACAGTGGGAGGGAGACCATGGCCCACCCTCCAGGCACCGGGAGCGCCTAACGCGCTGTTCGTCGGTAGCATTTGCTGTGGAACGCGCCCGAGCGCAGCGATAACGAGCACGCGCTTACGCAGCTGAGGAACGCCGAAGTTAGCCACATTGAGCTTCTCAAGGCGTATGACATAGCCTGCCTCAATGAGTGGGTCGAGCAGATCGACGACGTATTTTCCTTCCGAGGCTGTGAGGAATCCTTCGACATTCTCAAAGACAATAGCGGGCGGCCGAACCTCAGCGGCCAACCGTGAGTACCATCCCACTAATGTGTTGCGCTCGTCGTTCATAGAGCGTGCCCCTGCCGAAGAGAAACCCTGGCAGGGTGGCCCGCCTGCGACGAGATCGGGTTGCGTACCGCCGCTGGCAGCGATCAGGTCTGCAGCCGAGAGGTCGCGCACATCCGCCTCTGCGAAGGTGTGGCCCGGAAAATTCGCCCGATACGTCTCGGCCGCAGGCTTCCACACATCAGAGCCCAGGCATACATCGAAGCCTCTGCTGGTCAGCCCATAGGTCAAGCCCCCGGCACCGGAGAACAAATCGACCGACCGGAGGGGAACTGCTGTCTCAGATGAAAAGGGTGAGACGGTGGACATGGCTTGAGTCTATCGAGGGAGGTCTCTCGATCCCGGGTCTACCGGGGCCATTGCCCAGTGTCTCTGACACGGTTCGAGGCAGGAAGAAGGAGCGCGACATATTTATGGGCGCCCGAAAGAGAACAAGTGTGGAGCCTAGGAGATTCGAACTCCTGACATCCTGCTTGCAAAGCAGGCGCTCTACCAACTGAGCTAAGGCCCCGGGAATGGTGAATGGTGGGGATACGAGGACTTGAACCTCGGACCTCTTCGTTATCAGCGAAGCGCTCTAACCGCCTGAGCTATATCCCCGAATGAGCAACAGACAAGAGAATACCCGAAATGCCCGTCGGCACGAAATCGCGCCGATCAGTTGTTGGTGAAGCCCACGAGGAGCCCGCCGGTGATCTTCACCGACAGGTTGTAGAGGAGGGCGAACACGGCACCGAGGGCTGTGACCACGACGACGTCCAGGATGGCCACGACGAACGCAAAGCCCATCATCTGCCCCAGACCGAGAACGGAGCGCAGGTCTCCGCCACCCGCGCCGGAGACGTCCTTCACCAGGCTGTTGATCTGGTCGAAGATCCCCGTACGGTCGAGCACGGTCCAAATGAGGAACGTCCCGACGATCGCGATGATCGCCAGACAGATCCCGGCGAGGAAGGAGAGCTTCACGGTCGACCAGAAATCGATGTAAACGAGCTTGAGCCGCACCTGCTTGGCGGATGCGGGTCGTCGCGACGACTTCTTCGCGAGCTTCTCGGCGACGCTACTGCTCATCTACGGTTTCTTCCTTCCCGCCGTCACCAGCGTCCTCCCCGGTGACCGTTTCCGTGTCGGCAGACGAGTCTGCATCAGTTACCTGGGAATCGAGGTTGCGTTCGGTGTTTTTCGCCAAAGCGATGATCTTGTCGGTCTCAGCGAAGCGCGCAAAGACGACACCCATCGTGTCGCGGCCCTTGGCGGGTACCTCGGCCACGGCAGAGCGTACCACTTTGCCACTAGCAAGAACCACAAGGACCTCGTCGTCTTCCTCCACGATGAGGGAGCCCACCAGATCTCCCCGATCGTCGCTCAGCTTGGCGACCTTGATACCGAGTCCGCCACGGTTCTGGAGGCGGTACTGGTCGGCGGCGGTGCGCTTCGCATAGCCGCCTTCAGTGACCACGAAGACGTACCCCTCGTCGGAGACGACCGACGCATCCAGCAGACTGTCGCCGCCGCGGAAGTGCATCCCGATCACACCGGAGGTCGAGCGCCCCATCGGTCGCATCGCCTCATCGGTCGCGGTGAACCGGATCGACATGCCCTTGCGGGAGACGAGCAGAAGGTCGGAATCCTCCTGCACCAGCAGCGCGGAGACGAGTTCGTCCTCGTCACGCAGCTTGATCGCGATGATGCCACCGGAGCGGTTGGTGTCGTACTCGCGGAGCGCCGTCTTCTTGATCAGTCCATCCCGGGTGGCGAGCACGAGATACTGGGCGGCCTCGTAATCGCGGATGTCCAGAATCTCCGCGATCTCCTCGTCCGGCTGCAACGCGAGCAGGTTGGCGACGTGCTGGCCCTTCGCGTCGCGGCCGGCCTCCTGGACTTCGTAGGCTTTCGCACGGTAGACACGGCCCTTGTTCGTGAAGAAGAGGAGCCAGTGGTGCGTTGTGGTGACGAAGAAGTGGTCGACCACATCCTCACCGCGCAGCTGCGCGCCTTTGACGCCCTTCCCGCCACGATGCTGGGAGCGGTAGTTGTCGCTTCGCGTGCGTTTGATGTATCCGCCGCGGGTGACGGTGAGGACCATCTCCTCTTCGGGGATCAGATCTTCGATGCTCATGTCGCCGTCGAAGCCGAGCATGATCTCGGTGCGGCGGTCGTCGCCGAAGCGGTCGACGATCTCGGTCAGCTCCTCGCTGACGATGGAGCGCTGACGGTTAGAATCCGCCAAAATCGCCTTAAACTCGATGATCTGACGCTCGATCTCGCCGTGCTCGTCGATGATCTTCTGGCGTTCGAGCGCGGCTAGGCGGCGCAACTGCATCGCCAGGATCGCGTCGGCCTGGATGTCATCCACCTCCAGGAGCGACTTCAGCCCTTCGCGTGCTTCGTCCACGGTCGCCGACCGGCGGATGAGGGCGATCACCTCATCCAGCGCATCGAGCGCCTTGAGATAACCCCGCAGGATATGCGCCCGCTCTTCCGCCTTGCGCAGCCGGAAGCGGGTGCGGCGGACGATGACCTCGATCTGGTGGTCCACCCATGCGGTGATAAAGCCGTCGATCGCAAGCGTACGCGGAACATTGTCCACGATCGCCAGCATGTTCGCGCCGAAATTCTCCTGCAGCTGGGTGTGCTTGTAGAGGTTGTTCAGCACGACCTTGGCTACAGCGTCTCGCTTGAGCACGATGACCAGGCGCTGACCGGTGCGGCCGGAGGTCTCGTCGCGGATGTCCGCGATTCCGCCGACACGGCCGTCCTTCACGAGCTCGGCGATCTTGATCGCGAGGTTGTCCGGGTTGACCTGGTAAGGGAGTTCCGTGACGACCAGGCACACCCGGCCCTGGATCTCCTCGATGCTCACGACGGCCCGCATCGTGATGGAGCCGCGGCCGGTGCGGTAGGTGTCCTGAATGCCCTTGACGCCGAGGATCTGAGCGCCGGTCGGGAAATCCGGTCCCTTGATCCGCTTGATCAGCTCCTCCAGGAGCTCCTCGCGGGAAGCCTCCGGGTGGGCGAGATGCCAGAGCGCGCCCTCGGCGACCTCGCGGAGGTTGTGCGGCGGGATGTTGGTGGCCATGCCGACCGCGATGCCGACCGAGCCGTTGACCAGCAGGTTCGGGAAGCGGCTGGGGAGCACCGAAGGCTCTTGCGTGCGACCGTCGTAGTTGTCCTGGAAGTCGACGGTGTCCTCGTCGATGTCCCTGACCATCTCCAGGGCGAGCGGGGCCATCTTGGTCTCGGTGTACCGAGGGGCGGCCGCGCCGTCATTGCCCGGTGAGCCGAAGTTGCCCTGACCGAGCGCGAGCGGATAGCGGAGGCTCCACGGCTGCACCAGCCGCACGAGGGCGTCATAGATCGCGGAGTCGCCGTGCGGGTGGAACTGCCCCATCACATCGCCCACGACGCGCGCGCACTTCGAGAACGCCTTGTCGGGCCGGTATCCACCGTCGAACATGGCGTAGATCACGCGTCGATGAACCGGCTTCAGCCCGTCTCGGACCTCCGGCAGCGCGCGGCCGATGATCACGCTCATGGCGTAGTCGAGGTACGAGCGCTGCATCTCCGATTGCAGGTCGACCTGGTCGATCTTGCCGTGGATGCCGAAAGCGGCGCCGGCGTTCTCTTCGTCGGTCACGATGTTCTCTCCCGCGAGTCCCGTCTCATCAGATGCTGATTGGTCAGATGTCAAGGAACCGCACATCCTTCGCGTTCTTCTGGATGAACGAACGGCGGGACTCGACATCCTCGCCCATCAGCGTGGTGAAGATTTCGTCGACCGCGGCTGCGTCGTCGAGCGTGACCTGGAGCAGCGTGCGGGTCTCCGGGTTCATGGTGGTCTCCCACAGCTCCTTGTAGTCCATCTCGCCCAGACCCTTGTATCGTTGCACGCCGTTGTCTTTCGGGATGCGCTTGCCTGCGGCGAGGCCCTCGGCGAGGAAGGCGTCGCGTTCGCGATCGGAGTAAACGTACTCGTCGTCGGCGTTCGACCACTTGAGCCGGTAGAGCGGCGGCTGGGCGAGATACACATACCCGAGTTCGATGAGCGGGCGCATGTAGCGGAACAGTAGGGTGAGCAGCAGGGTCGTGATGTGCTGACCGTCCACATCGGCGTCAGCCATCAGCACGATCTTGTGATAGCGCGCCTTCTCCGGGTCGAAGTCTTCGCCGATACCGGCGCCGAAGGCCGTGATCATCGCCTGTACTTCATTGTTCGCGAGCGCGCGGTCGAGGCGGGCTTTCTCCACGTTCAGGATCTTGCCGCGGAGGGGGAGGATGGCCTGTGTCTCCGGGTTCCTGCCCTGCACAGCCGAACCGCCGGCCGAATCGCCCTCGACGATGAAGATCTCCGACAGTGTCGGGTCCTTGGACTGGCAATCTTTGAGCTTGCCCGGCATCCCGCCGCTTTCCAGCAGACCTTTGCGTCGGGCGGTCTCGCGGGCTTTGCGCGCGACGATGCGCGCGGTCGCAGCCTGAAGCGCCTTGCGGATGATCTCTTTGGCCTGGTTCGGGTTGCGGTCGAACCAGTCGGCGAGCTGATCGCCGACCACTTTCTGCACGAAAGCCTTCGCCTCGGTGTTACCGAGCTTGGTCTTGGTCTGCCCCTCGAACTGCGGTTCGGAGAGCTTCACCGAGATGACGGCGGTCAGGCCCTCGCGAACATCGTCGCCGGAGAGGTTGTCATCTTTGTCTTTGAGGATGTTCTTCTCGCGGGCATACCGGTTCACGAGCGTGGTGAGCGCGGCGCGGAAGCCTTCTTCGTGCGTGCCGCCCTCGTGGGTGTTGATCGTGTTCGCATAGGTGAAAACAGACTCGTTGTAGCTCGTCGTCCACTGCATGGCGACTTCGAGAGCGATCTTGCGATCGGTGTCCTCCAGCTCGAACGAGATGATCTCGTCATGCACGACCTCCGCCTTCTTCGCGGCGTTGAGGTAATGAACGTAGTCGGTCAGGCCCTTCTCGTAGAGGAACACCTCGCCCCGGGGTTCGGATTCCTCGTCCACCTGTCCCTCGAGGCTCCCCAGTGCCGTGCGCTGATCGGTGATCGCGATACGGAGGCCCTTGTTGAGGAACGCCATCTGCTGAAAGCGGGTGCGGAGTGTGTCGTAGTCGAACTCGACGGTCTCGAATGTCTCCGGGCTCGGCCAGAAGACGATGGTCGTTCCGGTCGCTTCCGTCTCCTCCCCCTGTTCGAGCGGCGCCTGCGGAACACCATTGCGGTAGCTCTGCCGCCAGACATGTCCCTGCCGACGGACCTCGACGTCCAGCCGTGTCGACAGCGCGTTCACCACGGAGCTTCCGACGCCGTGGAGCCCGCCGGAGACGGCATAGCCGCCACCGCCGAACTTGCCTCCGGCGTGCAGGATAGTGAGCACGACCTCTACGGTCGACTTCTTCTGCACCGGATGCTCGTCCACCGGGATTCCGCGTCCATTGTCGAAGACACGGACCGCGCCGTCCGGCAGGATCGTCACCTCGATGTTGTCAGCGTGACCGGCGAGAGCCTCATCGACGGAATTGTCGACGATCTCGTAGACCAGATGGTGAAGACCGCGGGGGCCGGTGGAACCGATGTACATACCGGGTCGCTTGCGGACGGCTTCGAGACCTTCGAGGACCTGGATCTCATTCGCGCCGTAGTCGTGTTCCGCCTCGGCCCTGTTCGGTTCCATCGTCATATGAAATTAGGCTCCTGACCGCACTCAACAGTGACTGTCCATTCTACCAAGCATGTCGGAAGTAATTGCCCGAAATCGCCCGTCTGACGCGTTTTCTTCGCTCGGACGACTTCTTTTATGCACTCAGCCGTAAGTATCGCGCGGACCGCGCCCTGGAATCGACCTGGAGCCGTGATTCCACGAGGGGGCGTGGGGACCGCGAAGATGGATCGTCTGGATGTCCGCATCGGGGAAGCGCTCTGCGGCCTTCCTCAGGAGTTCGGTTCGCAGCATGCCGAGCTGTGTGGCCCAGGCCGTCGTCTCGCAGCGGATGACGAGGGCGCCATCGGTGATCCCCTCCGGATACGAGTGCTTCGCGTTCTCCTCACCGGCGAGCTCCACCCAGCCCGCCATGAGGTCGGACTTGGCGAGCGCGCTCGTCCAGCCCATTTGCGAAGCGAGCGAGTCCACGACCTCCCCGAGGCCGCGCGGGTCCCGGCCGGCTCCGAACGGCTTAGTCGCTGCGGAGTCCGCTTCGGCCTCCCGCCTGCGGCGCGATCGTGAGACGGTTCCGGTGAAGAGCGCTTTCATCCGGAGGTAGACGCTGGAAGCCTCGCTCATGACGGCTCCACGATGGCGCCCGCCTCGATGCGGACGGTGTGCGCGGCGAGCTCGGCCGGCACATCCTCGTACACGGCCGCCGTGATGAGCACCTGCTCGTAACCGGCGACGGCGGTTGCGAGCATCCGGCGACGGGCCCGATCGAGTTCGGCGAAAACATCGTCCAAGATCAGCACGGGATCGCCTGTCACCGACTCCCGGCGGAGAAGCTCGGCCGACGCGAGTTTGAGCGCGAGAGCGAACGACCAGGACTCACCATGGCTCGCATAGCCTTTGGCCGGGAGTCCGTTCAGCTCGAAGAGTACATCGTCGCGGTGCGGCCCGACCAGTGTGAGACCGCGCTCGAGCTCTTTGCGGCGCACACCGGCGAGAGCCTGACGGAACACCTCGGTCGTATCGCCAGCTACGGAGGTTATGTCGGCGACGGAGTCGTCATCCTCCTCGTCTTCGACGCGTGCGCCGCGGATGGTCAGCTGGGGCAGCAGCCGGGGATGATGGTCGTCTCCGGCGACGGACCGATACGCCGCGACAAGGGGATCACTGAGTCGAGCCACGAGATCGAGTCGCGCAGTGATGAGTTCCGCGCCGAGTGTCAGGAGCCGATCGTCCCAGATGTCGAGAGTGCCCAGCTGATCCTCACGGACACGGGACGCGCGCGCCGACTTCAGCAGAGTGTTCCGCTGTTTCAGCACCCGCTCGTATTCGGCGATCACCGCTGACAAACGCGGATTCCGCTGGATGAGGAGCTGGTCCAGAAAGCGCCGGCGGACACCGGGTTCCCCACGAACGAGCGCCAGATCCTCCGGAGCGAACAACACGCTCGAAAAGTACCGCGGTAGCTCCCGCGGCTTGATCGCGGCACGATTGGCCTGAGCACGATTGGCCGCCCCGCGGTTTAGCTGCACCTCGACCAGAAGCTCCCGCCCGTCGTGCTGGATGCGCACCCGGACAATGGCGGACTTAGCCCCTTGGCGGATCATGGCCTGTTCGCTCGACACCCGATGCGATCCGAGAGCGCTCAGGTAGCCGAGCGACTCGACCAGGTTGGTCTTTCCCTGGCCATTGCGGCCGACGAACAGATTCGCACCGGCCGCGAAAGGAACCTCCGCGGTGCGATAGTTGCGGAAGTCGGTCAGGGAGAGGTACGTAACTCTCAAGGAGGGTTAGTCCACGGCCTTCACAGCGTGCCCGCCGAACTGGTTGCGCAGCGCGGCGACGGCCTTCATCGCGGGCGAGTCATCCTGACGCGAGACGAACCGAGCGAAGATCGACGCGCTGATCGTGGGAACGGGGACAGCGTTGTTCAGAGCCTCTTCGATGGTCCAGCGACCTTCGCCCGAATCCTGCACGAAACCCTCGATGTGCTCGAACTCCGGGTCCTCTTCGAGAGCGCGGACCAGCAGGTCGAGGAGCCAGGAGCGCACGACCGTGCCACGCTGCCATGCCTTGAACGTGCCGGTGACGTCCTTGATGATGTCCTTGCGGGTATCGAGCAGCTCGTACCCCTCGGCGTACGCCTGCATGAGTGCGTACTCGATCCCGTTGTGGACCATCTTGGCGTAGTGCCCCGCACCGACCTCCCCGACGTGGACGAAGCCCTCATCGCGCGGACCCTCCGGACGCAGAGCGTCGAAAACCGGCATGACACGCTCGATCTGTTCTTTGGAACCGCCGACCATCAGACCGTAGCCGTTCTCCAGCCCCCAGATCCCGCCCGAGACCCCGGCATCCATGAAATCCACGCCCTTCGGCGCGAGCAGCGCGGCGTGTGCGAAGTCTTCGGTGAACTTCGAGTTGCCGCCGTCGATAACGAGATCGCCTTTCTCCAGCAGGGGCTCGAGGTCAGAGATGACGGAATCGGTGATCTGGCCGGCCGGAACCATCACCCACACCGTGCGGGGCGCGGGCAGCGCGGCGACCAGATCGGCCAGCGTAGCGACATCGGAAACCGCGGGGTTGGTGTCGTACCCGGTGACCTCGATGCCCTTCTTCTCCAGACGGGCGCGCATGTTGTTGCCCATGCGTCCGAGACCGATGAGACCGATATGCATGATTGTCTTTCTTCTCTCGTGGATGCGGAACCGGGTCCTATCGCAGGAGCAGGTTGGGCTGGAGCAGGTACTTGTAGGAGTCTGCCCCCGCTTGGTCTTTCGAGGTCTGGCTCGTGATGAGAACCGGACCCGGCTTGTTGGGATTCTCGGTCTTCGTGAAGGAGATGCGCACGAACTCCGAATGCACGGCGCCGAGACCGTCGAGCAAGAACTGCGGCTTCAGCGAAACCATCGTCTCCTGTCCTGTGAGAAGAGCATCGATGCTCTCCGATGCCTGGGCTTGTTCGGAACCGATCGCCTCCAGCGTGAGTCCATCGGCGGTGAAGGTGTAGCGGAGCGCGGCTTCCCGTTCGAGGACCAGTGAGACGCGTCGGGTGGCTTCCATCAGCTCGGCGGTGTTCATCACCGCGTGGTTGTCGACCTGGTCGGGGAAGAGCCGGCGGACCGGAGGGAAATTGCCCTTGATGAGGAGCGAGGTGACCGTCTTCCTCTCAGCCGTGAACGCGATGAGTTCGCGATCGTCGCGATTGGTGATCGCAATCGAGACGGTGCCCGAGTGCCCGAACGTCTTGCCGATCTCGGTGAGCGTCCGTGCCGGAACCAGCGCGGTCTTGGCCTCGCCTGACGTCGTGCCGTTGTCCCAGTCGATCTCCCGGACAGCCACACGGTAGCGGTCGGTCGCCACGAGCCCGAGGGTGTTGTCGCCCACTTCGAGCTGAACACCGGTGATCACCGGTGTCACGTCGTCCCGGGATGCGGCCACGCCGACCTGGGCGACCGCCTCGGCGAATTCCTCTGCTGGCACGAGTCCGGCTTCGCCGCTGACATCGGGAATGCTCGGGTATTCCTCCACAGGCATGGAAAGCAGCGTGAAATTCGCCGAACCGGCCTTCACGGTGATCTTCGACGCTTCCGTCGAGAACTGGACGGGCGCGTTCGGAAGTTTGGCCGCGATTTCCGCGAGCAGCCGGCCGGAGACGAGGACTCGACCCGGTTCCTCCACTTCGGCCGCGATCTCGGTCTGGGCTGAGACCTCATAGTCGAACGATGAGAGCTGGAGTCCGTTTTCCGTGGTCTCGATGAGCACTCCGCTGAGGATGGGCAAAGTCGTGCGCTGCGGGAGAAGTTTCACAGCGAAGGAGACGGCCTCGCTGAACACATCCCGGTTGGCTTGGAACTTCACGAACTCTCCCTGCTGGCGAAGTGGATACGAACGACACAAATCCTAGCCCCTGGGCTCAGACCGGGAGGTTGTGATTCTCTCGGGCCTTGAGATTATCGCCTGGGGCTTAAGAGAAGAGTTAACGATTAATGTTCTTAACCGCTGTGGAAACTGTGGATAACTCTGGAGATTCCAGGCCAGCACAGGGAACAACAAGGATGTGAGGTGTTGATAGCCTGGGGAATCCGCCTGTTCACAATGCCGCGGTGTCCGAGCACACGAGGCGTTCTCCTCACAGCTCCCCCGAATCCGTCCCCATTAATCGGACGACTTTCCGGAACTTTTCCACAAGTTATCCCCAGATGTTAATAACGGGCTGTCCCCACTCTGTGGATGGATCTGTGGATAACTCGACTCGGCGTACCGGTCTGTCGGCTGCGGAGCAGTGACTGCTTCTCTCAGCGATGGTTCTGCTTGATCCTGCTGGTGAGCTCGGTCACTTGGTTGTAGATCGAGCGTCGCTCTTTCATGAGTTCGCTGATCTTCTTGTTCGCGTACATCACTGTTGTGTGGTCCCGTCCTCCGAAGAGCTGACCGATCTTGGGAAGCGACAGATTGGTCAGCTCGCGGCACAGATACATCGCGATCTGCCGCGCCGTCGCGACCGCCTGCGAACGGCTGGAACCGTACAGATCGTCCACGGTGAGCTTGAAGTACTCCGCGGTGTTGGTGATGATGTCGGTCGGTGCGATCACATTGTCGTCGTCGAGCGTGATCAGGTCTTTCAGGACCGTCTGCACGAGAGGCATATCGACCGGCGTCCGGTTCAGGCTCGCGAACGCGGTGACGCGGATGAGCGTCCCCTCCAGTTCCCGGATGTTGCTCGAGACCTTCGAGGCCATGAACTCCAGGATGTCGTCCGGAACCTGGATCTTCTCGCTCTGGGCTTTTTTCCTCAGGATCGCGATGCGCGTCTCGAGGTCCGGAACCTGGACATCGGTGATCAGCCCCCACTCGAAGCGAGACCGCATTCTGTCCTCGAAACCCGTCAGATGCTTCGGAGGCAGATCGCTCGTGATCACGACCTGCTTGTTGTGATCGTGCAGTGTGTTGAACGTGTGGAAGAACGCTTCCTGTGTTTCCACCGCCCGTTGCAGGAACTGGATGTCATCGATCAGCAAGATGTCGATGTTGCGGTATCGAGCCTGAAAAGACGATCCCCGGTTGTTGGCGATGGAGTTGATGAAGTCGTTCGTGAACTCCTCGCTCGACACGTATCGCACGCGGATGCCCGGGTACAGGCTCATCGCGTAGTGACCGATCGCGTGGAGGAGGTGGGTTTTGCCGAGGCCCGAGTCCCCGTAGATGAACAGTGGGTTGTACGCTTTCGCCGGCGCCTCCGCTACGGCCACGGCGGCGGCGTGGGCGAAGCGGTTCGACTGCCCGATGACGAAGTTGTCGAAGCTGTATTTGGAGTTGAGACGGGTGTCGCCGTTCCGGAGTGGGGTCTCGGCCGGTGGTGCGACGGCGAGGGCCGCTGCATCCAGGTAGGGGGCCAGCGCTGGCTCAGGTTCGCCGATCGTGGAGAGCAATTCCTGCTGGATCTCCGGGTTGACGACGATCGCGAACGTCGTGACGGAGAGAGTGTTGTCGAGCGTGCCGATCGCATTGAGGAGGGGGACCCGGCTGCGCTGCTCGATCATCCCCCGCGTGAACTCGTTCGGCACCTCCAGGTAGAAGGTGCCGGCCATGATGCCTTTGGGTTCGACCAGGCTCAGGAATCCGTGCAGCTGCGGGGTGATGCGGTCATCGGTCTCGAGCTTGTCGAGCACGCTCTGCCATGCCGCAGAAATGGACTCTTCGCCGCCTGCCATCGTTCCCCGTCTTCGTGTCGTGTGGATACCGTCACCCCCGACGGGAGCGAGAGCCGGGCCTCGGAGAACTCGCGTCGGTTGAGGCACGGATGCCGCTGATGATTATTCACAGAGTTATCCACTGCTGCGTGTGCAGATACCGGAGCGATCTGCGCCCTTTTTGGGTTGGGCTGGGGATAACTTCGGTCCTCACGGTAACTTGTCCACAGGTTGAGGATCAAATTCG